>NZ_JBEYXM010000002.1:703169-893109 GCF_040704595.1 Streptomyces sp. NPDC046870 | reverse complement strand
TTCGCCGGCAAGGCGCTCGCCGCCGCGCAGGACGCGGTGACCCGGGCCGACGGGCTGATCGTGGTCACCCCGGTCTTCAGCGCCTCCTACAGCGGGCTGTTCAAGTCCTTCTTCGACGTCCTCGACAAGGACGCGCTGGCCGGCAAGCCGGTCCTGATCGGCGCGACCGGCGGGACCGGACGGCACTCGCTGGTACTGGAACACGCCCTGCGCCCGCTGTTCGCCTACCTCCGCGCCGTCGTCGTCCCCACCGGCGTCTACGCCGCCTCCGAGGACTGGGGCGCCGAAGGACTCGCCGAACGGATCGACCGGGCCGCGGGAGAGCTGGCCGCGCTGATGCCGTTGGCTCCGCGGCGGAGGGAGGAGGCCGTTGTGCCCTTCGCCGAACAGCTCGCGGCGCTGCGGCGCTGAGTGCGCCCACCCACCCGGCTCGGCCGGCTGAGAGGTCGCCGTCGCGGGTGGGTGCCGGTCCCGTCGGCCGAATGGGTGTCCTCCACGTTCTGCGACTGTTCCGCCGACCGTGTGGTGCGGGGGTTTCGGCGGTTGCCTCCCTGTCGGTGAGAGGCCGGTAAAAAGGGTGATCGTAGGTCCGGCGGGCCCCGTCGAACCGCCGGAGGCCTTGGCAGACTGGGGATGTGCCCCAGACTGTGCTGCTCGCCGAAGACGACCGTGCCATCCGTCATGCCCTGGAGCGTGCCCTGACGCTGGAGGGGTACCAGGTGGCGGCGGTCGCCGACGGCGTGGAAGCGCTGGCGCAGGCGCACCGCAACCCGCCGGACGTGCTGGTCCTCGACGTGATGATGCCGGGCATCGACGGGCTCCAGGTGTGCCGGGTGCTGCGCGCCGAGGGGAACCGCACGCCCATCCTCATGCTCACCGCCCTCGTGGAGACCGCCGACCGCATCGCGGGTCTGGACGCCGGCGCCGACGACTACGTGGTCAAGCCGTTCGATGTCGAGGAGGTCTTCGCCCGGCTGCGCGCGCTGCTGCGCCGTACCGGCTCGGTGTCCGTGCCCGGCGGTGTCCCCGAGGGCCCGGTCCGTGAGGCGCAGGTGTCCTCCGACCGGCAGGTGGAGGCCGCCGGTCTGCGCATGGACCTCCAGGCGCGCCGGGCCTGGCGTGGCGGGCGTGAGCTGGAGCTGACCCGGACCGAGTTCGAGCTGCTGGAACTGCTGGTGCGCAACGCCGGCATCGTGCTCGACCACTCCACGATCTACGACCGCATCTGGGGCTACGACTTCGGCCCCGGTTCCAAGAACCTCGCCGTCTACGTCGGCTATCTGCGCCGCAAGCTGGACGAGCCCGGTGCCCCGCAGCTGATCCACACCGTGCGGGGCGTGGGTTACGTGCTGCGGGAGGACTAGGTGGGCCGCCGGTGGCTGCCGGACCGGCCCCGGCCGAAGCTGGTCTCGCTGCGCACCACCTTCGCGGTCTCCTTCGCCGCCGTGACCGCCGCGGTCACGATCCTGGTCGGCATCATGTCGTACAACTCCGCCGCGCGGCTCGTACGGGTGGACCAGCAGTCGGTGTTCACGCAGGTCGTGCAGGACGTCCGGGACGAGGTACGGCAGCACACGATGGGTCCGGAGGACTTCTCCTCCTCCCGTCCGGGGCACGACCTGGTCCGGCCGGCCCGCACCGACGTCCAGGTGCTCGGCGCGCGGGGACAGATCGTGGACCACGGCAGCCCGGTGCTGCCGGTCACCTCCCGGGACCGGGCCACGGCGCTCGCGCGGACGGCCGGACAGGTGGTCGAGCACAAGGACGTGCGGGTGGACGCGGACCTGTTCCGCATCGCCACCGTCTCGCTCGGGAACGGGCGGGGGGCCGTCCAGGTCGCGCAGGAGTTCAGTGACACCGAGGACCTGCTGCGGGCGCTCCAGCAGCGGACGCTGATCCTGATGGCGGCGGTCGTGGTGGCGGCCGGGCTGTTCGGCTGGTGGCTGGCCCGGCGGATCACCCGGCGCCTGGTGATCCTGACGTCGGCCGCCGAGGACGTCGCCCGCACCCGGCAGCTGGGCATCCAGGTGCCGGTGGCCGGGCTGGACGAGGTGGGGCGTCTCGGCCGGGCCTTCGACCGGATGCTGGGCCGGCTCGCGCAGTCGGAGGAGGACCAGCGCAGGCTGGTGCAGGACGCCGGTCATGAACTCCGCACGCCGCTGACGTCCCTCCGTACGAACATCTCGCTGCTGCGGCGGATCGACGAGCTGCCGCCCGCCACCCGGGAGGAGCTGGTCGCCGACCTCTCCCAGGAGGCCCGGGAGCTGACCGACCTGGTCAACGAGCTGGTCGACCTCGCCGCCGGGCAGTCGGACGGCGAGCCGCCCCAGCGGGTGGACCTCGCCGACCTCGCCGAGGACGTCGTGGGGCTGGCCCGGCGCCGTACCGGCCGGGAGATCGTGCTGCGTGCGAGCGGTGACACGACGACCGACGGGCGGCCGGGGATGCTCCAGCGGGCCATCTCCAACCTGGTCGAGAACGCGGCCAAGTTCGACCGGGACGGCAAGGCGCCGATCGAGGTCGGCATCACGGGGCCGGCGCGGCCGGGGACGGTCCGGGTGGAGGTGCGCGACCGGGGGCCGGGGATCGCCGAGGGTGACCTCGTCCGCATCTTCGACCGTTTCTACCGCGCCGCCGACGCCCGTTCCCTGCCCGGTTCCGGTCTCGGCCTGTCGATCGTCCGCGAGGTGGCCATGGCTCACGGCGGAGCACCGTTCGCCTACCGCCGGGAGGGCGGGGGAGCGGTCATCGGCTTCACGGTGGGCGGCGGCATCGTCCCGGGCGGCGGCAGCGGTACCTGACGGGCGCGGGCGGCAGCGGGCCGTGGGGGACGGGCATGGGGTGCGGGCCGCGCAGGGGGCGTCCGCCGTGCTCGCCGCCATAGTGTCGCCGTATGCCTGAGGAGACCGCACCGACCGCCACCGCCCCCGCCGGGTCCGAGGCCCGTCCGTCCGGCCTCGGCACGGAGAACACGGTGGACGCCGGCTACCGCTACGACGGAGGGCTGCTGGGGCTGGAGGTCAAGACCGTCGACGGCGCCTGCCGGACGTCCCGCTCGTGGGCGCGGCCGGCGGACCGGCGGTACTTCACGGGCGGCACCACCGCGCCCTGCGTACGACCCCGGATGGACGGACGACGGCACGGACTCCTGCTTCCCCGGTGACGCCGCCCGCCCTGTGGCCCGGCAGGCTACGAGCGGCCCGGCAGGGTGAGGAAGCCCTCGGCGCGGGCGCTCGCCAGGCCGATCCTCGGGATGTCGCTGCTCTTGGCGAAGAGCAGGAAGCGGGGTTCCCACACGGGGCGGTACTTGGCGTTGGCCCGGTACAGGGACTCGATCTGCCACCAGCGGGAGAAGAACGTGAGGGTCGAGCGCCACAGGCGCAGCACCGGGCCCGCGCCGAGGCGGGCGCCGCGTTCGAAGACCGAGCGGAACATGGCGAAGTTGAGCGAGACCCGGTCGATTCCCAACTCCTTCGCGTGGAGGAGGAGTTCGACGACCATGTACTCCATCAGGCCGTTCTCGCAGGCGCGGTCGCGGCGCATCAGGTCCAGGGAGAGGCCGCGCTCTCCCCAGGGGACGAAGCTGAGCAGGGCGCGGGGTTCGCCCTGTGCGTCCCGGCACTCCAGCATCACGCAGCGGCCGTCGGCCGGGTCGCCGAGGCGGCCGAGGGCCATGGAGAAGCCGCGTTCGGTGGCGCCGTCCCGCCAGTGCTCGGCGCGGTCCACGAGGACGGCCATCTCCTCGGCCGGGATGTCCTCGTGGCGGCGGACGCGGACCGTGCAGCCGGCCCGGCGGACCCGGTTGTGGGCCTGGCGGACCACGCGCATGGCCCGGCCCTCGAGGGTGAAGTCGGCGAGGTCGACGATCGCCTCGTCGCCGAGTTCCAGTGCGTCCAGGCCGTGCCGGGCGTAGACCGTGCCCGCTTCCTCGCTCGCACCCATCACGGCCGGGGTCCAGGCGTGCCGGCGGGCCTCGGCGAGCCAGGCGTCGATGGCGCCGGGCCAGGCCTCGGGGTCGCCGAGCGGGTCGCCGGAGGCGAGGCTGACCCCGCCGACGACACGGTAGGCGATGGCCGCCTTGCCGCTGGGGGAGAAGACGACGGCCTTGTCGCGGCGCAGGGCGAAGTAGCCGAGGGAGTCGCGCTCGCCGTGGCGCTCCAGCAGGCCGCGGAGCCTGTGTTCGTCCTCCTCGGCGAGCAGGCAGGCGCCGCGCGGGGCGCGGAAGCAGGCGTAGAGGACGGCGAGGAACGCCACGGCCATCAGGATGTTGACGACGACGTCCACCCAGCGCGGGGCCTGTACGGCGGTGACGTGGTCGGCGAGCGGGCCGACGCTGATGCCGCGCAGCAGGGTGTAGGCGATCTCGTCCTTGAGGCCGGCGCCGGTGACCTTGTCCGTCGCGTGGACGAGGAGCGTGCCGAGGCCGCCGCCGACGAGGGTGCCGCTGATGCCGGTGGCGAGGGCCAGGCGCGGGTTGGAGCGGTCGCCGACGGCGTCGAACTCGCGGCGCCCGAGCAGCAGGGCGGCCACGAACAGGCCGGTGAGGGCGGTGGAGACCCAGTTGAAGGCGTGCTCGCGGTAGGGGGCGCGGGTGAGGGCGGCGGCGTAGAGGCCGAGGAGGGGACCGGCGAGGAGGAGGTTGAAGAGCCAGGCGGCTCGTTTGCGACGGCGCATCACCACCGCGAGGAACAGGGCGAGGGCCGCCGAGACCAGGCCGGCGGTGGCCAGGTAGGGGGTGAAGTACTGGCCCGCGTTGTGTTCGTGGACCTCTTCGCGGAAGGGGAGGGACACGACCGCCGCGAGGTTCAGCGCGGCCAGCAGGCGCAGGTACCAGACGGTGGCCGTGGCGGCGCGGGCACGCAGCCGGTGGTCGCCGCCGATGCGGAGGAGGCGGGGGGTGAGGACGCGGACGGCGCGGCGGGGAGCGGGGGTCCGCGGGGGGACGGGGGAGGGCTGTCGTGCGGTGGTCGTCCGCTGTTCGGACGCCGTCTGTGGTGCGGGCATGGCGACTGGTCACCCTTGGGGACGGGGACGGGGCACCGCAGACCCTACAGCTTGTAGGGTAACGAGGGGACGCGAATCCGCGCGGCCGGCGCACGGCCTCTCATCCCGCGGGGCCCTCAGTCGCCGCCTCCGCGCCGGGCCGCCGTCAGCAGCCAGGCCAGGTTGCCCACCGCCGCCCCGGCGGCCACCGCGGCGACGATGACCCCGCCGGTCGCGAGGCCGTCGCTGAACAGGTGCGGGCGCCGGTCCAGGCTGTGCAGGCCGAAGCCGCACAGCTCGTACACACCGACGGCGGCGATCACCAGGCTGACGATCAGCACGGTCAGCGTGGGCGCGAGACTGCGTGCGCAGACCTCCGTGCCGGGCTCCGCTTCCGTGGTGTCCTGCATGGGTCCCCCGTTGAACAGACGTGTGAACAGCCCGGTGGCCGTCGGCGCTTGGGAACCTACAATACGTAGGGTCGGTTAGGGTCGACGCCGTGCGGATCTACATCAGCGTGGACATGGAAGGCATCACCGGGCTCGTCGACGCCGACGACGTCCAGCCGGGCGGCCGGGACTACGAGCGCGGCCGCACCATGATGGCCGAGGACGTGAACGCCGCCGTACGGGGCGCGCTGGCGGCCGGCGCGACCGGCATCCTGGTCAACGACGCCCACGGACCGATGCGCAACCTGCTCCCCGGGGCGCTGCACCCGGCGGCCCGCCTGGTGCGCGGCAGGCCCAAGCAGCTCGGCATGCTGGAGGGGCTGACCGGGGAGTACGACGCCGCCCTGTGCGTCGGCTACCACTCCCGGGCCGGTGCGCTGGGCGTGCTCAGCCACAGCTTCATGGGCCACGAGATCGAGGACATGTGGCTGGACGGCCGCCCGGTCGGCGAGATCGGTCTGGCCCACGCCGCGGCCGCCGCCCTCGGCGTGCCCGTCGTGGCCCTCACGGGTGACGACGCGGCGTGCGCGGAGATGACGGAGTGGGACGCGTCCGTCGTCACCGTGCCGGTGAAGTACGCACGCGACCGGTTCGCGGCCGAGCTGCGGCCGGAGGCGGAGGCGCGGGAGGCCATCGAGGAGGCGGTCGCCCGGGCGCTGTCCCAGGACCCGCGCCGCCCCGCGCCCTCCGCCGCCGAGGCCACCCTGACCGTCCGCTGGCAGTCCGCCTCGGTGGCCGCCACCCTGCTCGGCATCCCCGGCGTGACGGCCGAGGACCCGAGGACGGTCCGGGCGAGCGGTCGACTGCCCGCGCTGTACCGGCAGTTCGGGGTGTGGATGCGGGTGGCGGCGTCGCTCACCAACCAGCCGCCGTACTGCTGACGCCCGCCGGCGGGCCGTGCGGCGCTCCGCGGCCGGCCCGGTGAGCGGGTCGTAGGCGTCGGCCGCGAGGGCGGCCGGGGCGTGCTCCACGATCCGGGTGGAGGGCCGGGCGGCGGCCCGGTACGTCCCGCGGTCCGGGGACCGTCCGCGGCGGCACCGGTACGGCCACCGCCGCCCGCCTCCGCGAAGCCCGCCGGGTGGTCCGGGTCCAGTGCGGCGGCCGGGACGCGGTGCGGGCGTTCGAGGAGGCGGGGCGGGCGGACCGGCTGCGGTTCGACCGAGCGGCCGGCGCCGGTCAGCTGGACCGGACGGCCGGGTGACGGTGCGCCCTGTCCCGCAGGAACAGCACGCTCGTCAGGGTGCCCAGGAGCACGAGGGCCGCGTTCAGCGCGATCGCCGTCCTCAGGCCGCCGAGGACGGCCGCGGCCCCGGTACCGCTCATCGCCGCGGTGGCGACGGCGCTCATCACCGGCGTCCCCATGGTGATCCCGATCTGCTGGGTCATCGTCGCCAGCCCGGTGGCCAGCCCCTGCTCCCGGTCGGCGAGACCCGAGGTGGCGGTCACCATGAAGCCGACGATGACCAGCATGTTGCCCACACCGCCAGCGAAGGTCGCGGCCGACAGCAGCCACAGCGAGGAACGGCCGGTGCCGAGCCCGAGCAGGGCCGCCGTGCACAGGGCCTGGCCCAGGCCGCCGGCCAGCAGCACCCGGGTGGCGCCGAACCCGCCGATCAGCCGCGGGGCGAGGGCGCCGCCGACGACGGTCCCCGCGCCCAGCACGCCGAACGACAGCCCGGCGGCCAACGGCGAGAAGCCGAGCACCTCCTGGAGGTACAGGGTCAGCAGGAACACCAGGGACGTCTCGGTCAGGAACGCGATCAGACCGGCCACGTTCCCCCACGCCACCGAACGCCGGCCCAGCACGTGCGGCGGCACCAGCGGCGCGGACACCCGCCGCTCCACCGCCACGAACACACCCAGCAGCACCACCCCGGCCGCCAGCGGCAGCAGCGCGTCCGGCGCGCCCCAGCCGTGCTCACCGGCCCGCGTCAGACCGAGGACCACGGCCAGCAGTCCGAGCGTCACCGTGACGGCACCCGGCACATCCAGCCTCGGCCGTTCCTCGGGCCGGGACTCGGCGATGACGGCGGGCGCGACGAGGAGCACGGCGAGGGCCACCGGTACGTTGACGAAGAAGGCCCAGCGCCAGGAGAGCAGGTCGGTCAGCAGGCCGCCGAGGATCGCCCCCGTGGTGAAACCGGCCGACATCAGCGCCCCGTTCAGCCCGAGCGCCTTCTCCCGCAGCGGGCCCTCCGGGAAGGACGTCGTCAGCAGCGACAGACCGGCCGGGGTCACCGCGGCGGTGGCCAGCCCCTGGAACACGCGGGCCACGACGAGCACGTCGGGGCTCCGCGCCAGTCCGCCCGCCAGCGAGGCAGCGCCGAGGACGGCGAGACCGGCCAGGAACAGCCGGCGGCGGCCGAAGAGGTCGGCGACCCGCCCGAACAGCAGCGTGAACCCGGCCGCGCAGAGGGCGAACGCCGTGCCGATCCACGGGAGACGGGCGAGCGGGAAGCCGAGACCGGCGCCGATCACCGGCAGGGCCACGTTCAGGATGGAGAAGTCCACGGCCAGCATGAACTGGGCCGCGAGCAGCAGCACCAGCACCAGGCGGAGCCGGGGCGTGAGGACGGCGGAGACGCCGGGTGGCTGGGGGGTGACGGTGACGGACATGACGAGACGGTCCCTTCTGGTGCCGGATGCGTTCACGGGTGGCGCGGGGTGCCGATGGGCGGCGGGAGCGCCCGCGCCGTGGTCGCCGGGGTGCGGCGGGTCGCCGGGGTTCGGCGGAGGTGCCGGTGTTCCGGGCCGCCGGTGTCCCGCGCAGGTGCCGCCGTGCGGCGGAGGCGCCGGGGCCGGCGGACTCGCCGGGCACAAGAGTCGTCCGTGCCGCCCGCCCCGGCCAGCACCCTCCTGCGACCGGCCGCCGCGAGGGTGGTCATCGCGTGACCACCTTCGGGTGTCCCGCTCGCGCCGCCCGCCGGGCAGGATGGACGGCGACCGCCGTACACCCGGAAGGCACGCCCCGCACCCGCGCGGGCACCCGCCACACCCCCCGGAGGCCCGCATGGACGCGTCGTCCGAACTGGGAGCGTTCCTCAAGTCACGCCGTGCCGCGCTGCGGCCGCAGGACGTCGGCCTCGCGACCGCGCCGGCCCGCCGCCGGGTCGCCGGGCTGCGCCGCGAGGAGCTGGCCCTGCTCGCGGGCGTCAGCATCACCCACTACACCCGCCTCGAACAGGGCCGCGCGGCCGGCGTCTCCGACTCCGTGCTGGACGCCATCGCCCGCACCCTGCGCCTCACCGAGGACGAGACCGCCCACCTCAGGAACCTGGCCCGCCCCGCCGCCCGGCGCCGCCCGGCCGCACCCCCTGCCGAGCACGCGACCCCGTCGGCGCGTCAGCTGCTCGCCGCCATGACCGACGTACCGGCGCTCGTCCTGGACCGGCGCAACGACGTCCTGGCCTGGAACCGGCTGGGCCACGCCCTGCTCGCCGCGCACCTGCCGGGGGACGCCCCGGCCGCCCCCGCCGCCCGCCCCAACCTCATCCGGATGCTGTTCCTGGACGAGCGTTACCGGGCCCTGTACGCCGACTGGAAGGAGGAGGCCCACCTCGCGGTCGCCTCCCTGCGCCTGGTCGCCGGCCGGCACCCCGACGACCGCGCACTCGCCGAGCTGATCGGCCATCTGTCCATCCAGAGCGACGAGTTCACCGCCCTCTGGGCCCGGCACCCGGTCCGCACCTGTGCCTCGGGGAACAAGACCCTGCGTCACCCGGCGGTCGGCACGCTGGAGTTGAGCTTCGAGAACCTGTGCCTGCCGGGCCCCGCGGGCCAACGCCTCATCGCCTACACGGCCGCACCCGGCACCCCCTCCGACGCGGCCCTGCGCCTCCTGGCCGGTACGACGGCGTCCGCCGAGCCGGCGCTGCCCGCGCTCGACGCGCACTGACCACCCGCGTCACCCGGCGGCCCACGCCCCGAGCATCGCGCGGGTGGCCGGGCCCGGGTCGAAGCGGCTCCAGGCCGGCTGCTCGACGCGGCACGATCCGCCGGCCACCGCGACCAGCACCGGCCCGGGGCCACCGGCGGCCGGCGGGCCCTCCTGGAGCCAGGCCCCCGTACCGGCCGCTGCCGCCGCGACCCGGACGAGGCCAGAGTGCGGGCCCGCGGCCGACCGGCCACCGCCCCGCACGGGGACACGCGGCGGCTCCCCTTCCCGCCTTCGCCGACGTAGCCTGCCGGGACTTCGCCGTATCCACCGCCGAACGGGAGTGCCCGCGTGACCGTGCCGACCGCCCAGGACAACAAGCCCTTCCTGTACGTCGTCGTCTGCGCGAGCGGCGTCGCCCCCGACGTCGGCGAACTCATCACCGCGGCCCAGGAGGCGAACTGGGACGTCGGCGTCGTCGCCACACCCCGGGGCCTCGGCTTCATCGACGCGGAGGCCGTCGAGGCCCGGACCGGCTACCCGATCCGCTCCGCCTGGCGCTCACCGGGAGAACCGCGACCGCTGCCGCCCCCGGACGCGATCGCCGTCGCCCCGGCCACCTTCAACACGATCAACAAGTGGGCCGCCGGCATCTCCGACACCCTGGCCCTCGGCATCCTGTGCGAGGCGTACGGCATGGGCGTCCCGACCGTGGTCCTGCCGTACCTGAACTCCGCCCAGGCCGCCCACCCCGCCTACCGGCAGAGCCTGGACCGTCTGCGCTCGATGGGCGTCCTGATCGGCTCCTCCGCACACCACCCGCCGAAGGCCGACGGCGCGGCGGACCGCTTCCGCTGGGAGGAGGCCCTGGAGCTGCTGGCCCCCGTCGTCGGCACGGCGGGGTGACACAGCCCCCGCGCCCGCCGCCCCGGCCGAGCAGGCCGGCCGGTCCGTGGGGACAGCGCGCTGCCGTCACCGCCCGCTGGACGTATGGTCCGTATATGAGTGCCGTCTGGTCCGGCCGGCGTGGTGTCGCGCCGCCGGAGCCGCCCTCTCGCCGCCGCCGGTGCCCCCGCACAGGAGCGTGAAGCGTGTCCGGCACGGCCACCGACCCCCGCTCCCCCGGCTCCGGACCGGACGCCGTGGACTGCGTCCTGGACCGCTGCACACGCGAGACCGGTGCCTACGCAGGCGCGCTCTACGTCCTCTCCCCGGACGGGCAGGTGCTCCAGCTCGCGGTGCTGAGCGGCATCTCCCGGCGGATCGCCTCGCCCTGGGCCCGCGTCCCGTTGCAGGCCGCGAGCCCGGTGAGCGACGCCGTACGACAGGGAGCCCTGGTGTGGATCGGCAGCCAGGAGGAGCTGGCGCGCCGCTATCCGCAGCTGGCGCTCGTCCTGCCGCACCCGTTCGCCATGGTCGCCGCCCCGATCAGCACCGGCGCACGGACGTGGGGCGGCCTGGTGCTGCACTGGTCCAGCGCGCACCCTGACGCGCTGAGCCCACAGGAGCGGGCGCTGATCACCGACGCCTGCCGCCGCCTGGGCCCGATGCTGCGGCGGGCCGCCGACAGCGGACGCGTCCTGGCCGGGCCCGAGCCGCGGATCCTCTCCCCGGCGCGCAAGCGTGCCGCCGGACCGGCCGAGGCCCAGGCCGCGGCCGACTTCGCCGAGCGTCTCCCCAGCGGCTGCTGCGCGCTCGACCCGGACGGCCGGATCACCTTCCTCACCACCGCCGCGGCGGAGCTGCTCGGCGCCGGCATTCCCGACCTGCTGGGCGCCCGGCCCTGGGAGGCGCTGGCGTGGCTGGACAACCCGGTCGCCGAAGACCGCTACCGGGCCGCCGTGCTGAGCCGCCGGCCGACGTCCTTCACCGCCCGGCGGCCCCCCGACCAGTGGCTGTCGTTCCACCTGTACCCGGACGCGTCCGGCATCAGCGTGCGCATCGTCCCCACGTCCTCGGCCGACGCCGTCCTCCCCCCGCGTCTGCTGCACCCCGCGCCCGCGGCGGAACCCGGCCGGGCCACGGCGCTCTACCACCTGATGCACCTGGCCGCCACGCTCACCGAAGCGGTCGGCGTCCAGGACGTCGTCGACAGGGTCGCCGACCAGGTCCTGCCCGCCTTCGGAGCCCAGGCCCTCGCCCTCATGGCCGCGGAGGAGGGCAGACTGCGGATCATCGGCTTCCACGGCTACTCCGCCGCGCTCATGGACCGCTTCGACGCGGTTCCCCTCACGTCCGACACCCCGGCGGTGCACGTCCTGACGACAGGTGTCCCGAGCTTCTTCGGCACCTTCGGCGACCTCAGGACGGCCTATCCTCCCGCCGTCCTCCAGGACGACATGGCGGCCTGGGCGTTCCTGCCGCTGATCACCTCCGGACGCCCCGTCGGCTCACTCGTCCTCGCCTACGACCGGCCGCGCGCCTTCCCCGCCGAGGAGCGCGCCGTCCTCACCTCGACCGCCGGGCTGATCGCGCAGGCGCTGGACCGCGCCCGTCTCTACGACGCCACGCAGCAGCTCTCCCACGACCTCCAGGCCGGCCTGCTGCCCCGCACCCTGCCCCGCGTCCCCGGCCTGGACGTTGCCGCCCGCTACCTTCCCGCCGGCTACGGCATGGACGTCGGCGGCGACTTCTACGACCTCATCCGCCTCGACGAGACCACCGTCGCCGCGACCATCGGAGACGTCCAGGGGCACAACGTCCAGGCCGCCACCCTCATGGGACAGGTCCGCACCGCCGTCCACGCCTCCGCCGGCGCGCCCCCCGGCGAGGTCCTCGCCCGCACCAACCGCCTGCTCACCGATCTCGACGCCGGCCTGTTCACCAGCTGCCTCTACGCCGACCTCGACCTCGTCGGCCACAGCGCCTGCCTGGCCACCGCCGGGCATCCCCCGCCGGTCCTGCGCCGTCCGGACGGCCGCACCGAGATCCTCAAGCTGCCTCCGGGGCTGCTGCTCGGCATCGATCCCGCCGCCGACTACCCGACGATGGACGTCCCGCTGCCTCCCGGTGCCGTGCTCGTCCTGTACACCGACGGGCTCGTCGAGGCACCCGGCACCGACATCGAGGACGCGATCACGGCCCTCGCCGGCCGGCTCGCCCACGAGCGGAACCAGTCCATGGACGCCCTGGCCGACACCCTCATCACCCACGCCCAGCACACCGCGCCCCGCAGCGACGACGTCGCCCTGCTGCTGATCAGCCCGCACGTGGTCGGCCTCCAGCTCAGCCCAGCCAGGCGAGTGGGTCCTCCTCGTCCTCCCCGGACGCCCGGACCGTCGTGAAGGTGACGGGGACTTCCGGCTCTGCGAGACCCGCGAGGACATCCGGCGCTTCAGCGCGTCGAGCGCCGGCTTGCGGGGGCCGAGGAATCCGATGAGTGCGGCGGCCTGTCCGTCGGCGCCTTGTGCGCGTCGCTCGTCGACGGTGAGCGCGGCCCAGCCGGGGCCGGAACGGACGCCCACGCCTTCGCACGAGGAGAACTCCACGGTTTCCGGAGAATCCGAAGAGGCTGACGGCCACCTCGTACCCCTGCTCGGCCAGTCGTCTGAGCTCGGTCCGCTTCCGCTCCGCGACACAGAGGACACGGTCCAGTTGTTCGTGGAAAGGGTGTGACCTCCGAGGGCGGGACCCAAGCCCCGCCCGACTAGCGAGGAACCCCGCTCAGGGCCACACCAGGCAGTACGGCTGGTGTCCCGCCTCGTGCAGCCGGTGGCTGAAGTCCTGCCATTCGTGCAGCAGCTGGTACACGTTGAACGCGTCCCGCGGACCGCCCCGGTCGGGGACCGTCGACCAGATGAAGGCCGCCGCGCCGACCGCTTCCTCGCCGATGCCGCGGAGGGGGTCGACGACCGTCATGGGGAGTTTGACGACCGCGTAGTCGGGGTGCAGGACGACCAGCTCCAGGGGTGGCACCTTGTGCAGGGGGACGCCTTCGATGCCGGTCAGCACCATCGCGGCCATCGTCTCCGGCTTGATCTTGGTGAACATGCCGTTCATGCCCAGCTCGTCGCCGCCGAGCTCCTCGGGGCGCATCGAGATGGGGACCCGGGCCGCGGTCGCGCCGTCCGGCGCGCCGAAGTATTTGTACGTCACCCCCACCCGACCACCATTCCTGCTCCCCGCCCGGAGGCGGTCGGCCCGCTGGTCGAGCCGGCGGTCGAGATCCCGGTCGATCTGCCGGTCGTACCGCTCGGGCTCACTCGGTACACCCTGTGTCTGTCGTGCGTCGGTCTGACGTGTCTCGGTCGTTTCCTCCGCGTCGCGCCGGTGCCTTCCCCGCCGGGCACGTCGAGGACCCAGGTCATCAGTCCCCTCGCCCAGTCCGCCACCGCGATGCATATCTCCACCCGACTGCTTTTCTAGGACGCGTGGCCCCCGCCGCGCAACCCGATCATCGTGTCAGTGACCTCCCCCACGGCCGCCCGCCGAAACGTGCGGTGGAACAACAGTCCACGCGGGGGGATTCCCGGCCCTGATCATCCGGCCCCTGATGAGTACGTGCGTATGGGCTTTGTGTATCAGGTGTCAGTCTCGCAGATGAGGGATGTCCTCGCTGTGATCTTGGGACCCGCCGCGTCCGATCGCGACCACCGCCGCGTCCGATCGCGACCACCGCCGCCTCCGATCGCGGCCTCCACCGCGGTCCGGCCGGGGCTCGGCGCGGGCTTCGGCCTACCCTGAGGAGGTCACCCCGCAACCGGAGTCCGAGAAGCCGGAGTAGCCGCACGTCATGAGTGCCATGAGCGAAACGCCCTATCCCTACGACGCGCCCGTGTCACAGGCGCTCTTCGACCGTGCCTCCGTCGTCACCCCGGGCGGCGTCAACTCCCCGGTGCGCGCCTTCCGCGCCGTCGGCGGTACGCCCCGGTTCATGGTGTCGGGCAAGGGGGCCTACCTCACCGACGCCGACGGGCGCGAGTACGTCGACCTGGTGTGCTCCTGGGGGCCCATGATCCTCGGGCACGCGCACCCCGAGGTCATCGCCGCCGTCCAGGAGGCCGTGGCCCGCGGCACGTCCTTCGGCACGCCCGGCGAGGGCGAGGTCGCGCTCGCCGAGGAGATCGTCGCCCGGGTGGCGCCCGTGGAGCAGGTGCGGCTGGTCAGCAGCGGCACCGAGGCGACCATGTCCGCCATCCGGCTCGCCCGCGGGTTCACCCGGCGGTCCAAGGTGATCAAGTTCGCCGGGTGCTACCACGGGCACGTCGACTCGCTGCTCGCCGCGGCCGGCAGCGGGGTCGCCACCTTCGCGCTGCCGGACACGCCCGGTGTCACCGGTGCGCAGGCCGGCGACACGATCGTGCTGCCGTACAACGACCTGGAGGCCGTGCAGGAGGCCTTCCACCGGCACCCCGGGGAGATCGCCTGTGTGATCACCGAGGCGTCGCCGGGCAACATGGGCGTCGTGCCGCCGGACCCCGGCTTCAACCAGGCCCTCAAGGACTCCTGCCGGCGCAACGGCGCCCTGTTCATCTCCGACGAGGTGATGACGGGCTTCCGTACCAGCCGCGCCGGGTGGTACGGCGTCGAGGGCGTCGCGCCCGACCTGATGACCTTCGGCAAGGTCATGGGCGGCGGCTTCCCGGCCGCCGCGTTCGGCGGGCGGGCCGATGTGATGGCCCACCTCGCCCCCGCCGGGCCGGTGTACCAGGCCGGCACCCTCTCCGGTAACCCCGTCGCCACCGCCGCCGGTCTCGCCCAGCTGCGGCTGCTCGACGACGCCGCCTACGAAAAGGTCGACGCCGTCTCCGAGCAGATCCGGACGCTCGTCAGCGAGGCGCTGTCGAAGGAGGGCGTCGCGCACCGGGTGCAGAGCGCCTCCAACATGTTCTCCGTGTTCTTCACGGACCGGCAGGTGCGCGACTACGAGGACGCCAAGCGGCAGCAGTCGTACCGTTTCACCGCGTTCTTCCACTCGATGCTGGCGAACGGCGTCTACCTGCCGCCGTCGTCCTTCGAGTCCTGGTTCGTGTCCACGGCCCACGACGAGCGGGCCCTTCAGAAGATCGCCGACGCCCTTCCGGCGGCGGCCCGGGCGGCTGCGGAGGCCACGGCAGAATGAGCGACAGCAGCAAGGACGTCACCGTCGTCCACCTCATGCGGCACGGCGAGGTCGCGAACCCGGACGGGGTCCTGTACGGGCGGCTGCCCGGCTACCACCTGTCCGAGCTGGGCCGGCAGATGGCCGAGCGGGTCGCCGAGCACCTCGCCCCGCGGGACGTCACCCATGTCTGTGCCTCCCCGCTGGAGCGGGCGCAGGAGACCGCCGCGCCCATCGCCAAGGCGCACGGGCTGGATGTCGACACCGACGAGCGGCTGATCGAGGCCGAGAACGCCTTCCAGGGCAAGACGTTCGGCGTCGGCGACGGCGCACTGCGCAATCCGGACAACTGGAAGCACCTCGTCAACCCGTTCCGGCCGTCCTGGGGCGAGCCGTACGTGGACCAGGTCGTGCGGATGATGGGCGCGCTGAACACGGCCAAGGACCGGGCGCGCGGGCACGAGGCGGTGCTGGTCAGCCATCAGCTGCCGATCTGGATCGTGCGCTCGTACGTGGAGCGGCGGCGGCTGTGGCACGACCCGCGCAAGCGGCAGTGCACGCTCGCCTCCCTGACGACTTTCACATATCTGGGTGACAAGATCGTGTCCGTGGGCTACAGCGAGCCCGCCATCGACCTGGTCCCGGTCCATCTGCGCGCCGGCGCCAAGCCCCAGAAGGGGAAGGGCACCCCCCAGGGGAAGGCCTTCGGCGCCTGACCGGGCTCACTCGTCACTGACGGTCCGTTTGGTGTCGCTTAGCGCACTTTCACGGCTTCTGTTACGAAAAACACAAGAATCCGAGGAACCTCCCCGATCGTCCTGCCCTCTGACTGGGTGTCCAGCAGGCAGCGACGAATCGGGGATTTCCATGCCCACCTTCTCCCGGACCTTCTCCCGGCGGGGAATGCTCGGCCTCGGCGCGGGCGCGGCGGCCGCCGCCTCGCTCGCCGGCTGCGGGGGCCTCACGTCCTCGGACGGCGGCGGTCACCCGGACGGTTCCGGCCAGGGCGAGCCCGGTCGGGGGCACGGGGACGGGAAGGGGAGCACCGCGCATCCGGCGCGGCCCATCGGTGACGGCTCCACCTCCTTCACCGGCAGGCAGCCGCACCAGCCGGCCAAGCCCGAGCCGCTGGAGCCGGGACAGACCCCGCCGCAGTTCGTGATCTTCTCCTGGGACGGCGCCGGCGAGGTGGGCAACGGGCTCTTCCCGCGCTTCCTGGACCTGGCCAAGGAACACGGCGCCTCCATGACCTTCTTCCTCTCCGGGCTGTACCTGCTGCCCGAGTCGAAGAAGCGGCTGTACGAGCCGCCGAACAACCCGCGCGGCGCCTCCGACATCGGCTACCTCACCGACGAGCACATCAGGGCCACGCTGACGAACGTGCGCCGGGCCTGGCTGGAGGGGCACGAGATCGGCACCCACTTCAACGGGCACTTCTGCGCCGGCACCGGCACGGTCGGCAACTGGACCCCGCAGCAGTGGGAGAGCGAGATCCGGCAGGCCAAGGCGTTCGTGAAGGAGTGGCGGACCAACACCGGCTGGACCGACCTGCCCGCGCTGCCGTTCGACTACGACAAGGAGCTGGTCGGCGGCCGCACGCCCTGTCTGCTCGGCCAGAACAACCTGCTGCCCACCGCCCGGAAGCTGGGCTGGCGCTACGACGCCTCCTCGCCGGGCGGCCGTCAGGTGTGGCCGGAGAAGAAGCTGGGGATCTGGGACCTGCCGTTGCAGCAGATACCTTTCCCCGGACGTTCCTTCGAGGTGCTGTCCATGGACTACAACATGCTCGCCAACCAGTCCCTGAACTCCACCAAGGCGCCCGCCTACAACTACCCCGGCTGGCGCAGGCAGTCCGCGCAGGCGTACATCCAGGGATTCCAGCGGGCGTACGAGACGAACCGGGCACCGTTCTTCGTCGGCAACCACTTCGAACAGTGGAACGGCGGCATCTACATGGACTCGGTCGAGGAGGCCTTCAAGCACATCGCGCGCGAGAAGGAGAAGGGCGCCGACGTGCGGCTGGTCTCCTTCCGGCAGTTCGTGGACTGGATGGACGTGCAGAAGCCCGAGGTGCTCGCCAAGCTGCGGACGCTCGGGGTCGGGCAGCGGCCGGCGGGCGGCTGGGAGGAGTTCCTGCGGGCCGGCGGGTCCGCCTCCTCCGATGCCGCCTGAGTCGGCGCCGACCGGGCCCTCTGTCTGAAATGTCCCGTGTAAATACGCCCTGAAATGCGGTTTTCCGCCCGGCAGGGGGGTGCGCGAGATCCCCGGAACAGGCATGCGAAACTTTTCACATGAGTACCCGTAGCCGCGCCGTCCTGCTCAGCGCCGTGGCCGCCGTCGCGGCCCTGTCCCTGTCCGCGTGCGGTAAGGGCGGCACCTCCGGCGGCGGTGGCGACACCCACTTCGTCACCGGCAACAACGGCGTCGACACCGTCCCCGCCGGCAAGCGCGCCGCGGCCCCGGACCTGTCGGGCACGACCATCGACGGCAAGACCCTGGACGTCGCCGACTACAAGGGCAAGGTCGTCGTCGTCAACGTCTGGGGCTCGTGGTGCGGACCGTGCCGCGAGGAGGCGCAGTACTTCGCCAAGGTCTCCAAGGAGTACCGGGACAAGGGCGTCCAGTTCGTCGGCATCAACACCCGGGACACCAGCACCACCCCGGCCGTGAACTTCGAGAAGGAGCACGGCGTCGAGTACCCGAGCCTGTACGACCCCACGGGCAAGCTGATGCTCCGCTTCAAGAAGGGCACCCTCAACCCGCAGATCATCCCCTCCACGCTCGTCATCGACCGGCACGGCAAGGTCGCCGCGCGGGCCCTGGAGGCGCTCGACGACACCGGCCTGCTGAAGATGATCAAGCCGGTCCTCGCGGAGAAGTGACGTGAGCGCACTGCTGACGCTGGCCGCGGAGACGGGCCGGAACGAGACGGTCCTGCACGGCGCCCTGCTGGTCGCCCTGCCGATCGCGCTGCTCGCCGGGCTCGTCTCCTTCTTCTCGCCCTGTGTGCTGCCGCTGGTCCCCGGCTACCTCTCCTACGTGACCGGCGTCGCGGGCACCGACCTGGCCGAGGCCAGACGGGGGCGGATGGTGGCCGGCGCCTCGCTGTTCGTGCTCGGCTTCAGTGCCGTGTTCGTCTCCGGCGGCGCCCTCTTCGGCTACTTCGGCTCCAACCTGATCGACTACCAGGGCACCCTGTCCAAGGTGCTCGGCGTGCTCATGATCGCCATGGGCGTCTTCTTCATGGGGCTCCTGCCCTGGTTCACCATGCGCGAGTTCCGCTTCCACAAGCGGCCGACGGGCGGCCTGCTGGGGGCGCCCGTACTCGGTGCCTTCTTCGGCGTCGGCTGGACGCCCTGCATGGGCCCGACGCTCTCCTCGGTGAACGCCCTCTCCTTCCAGGAGTCGAGCGCGGCGCGCGGCTCGCTGCTGATGGTCGTCTACTGCCTCGGCCTCGGCGTGCCGTTCGTGCTCACCGCGATCGGCTTCCGCAAGGCCCTCGGCGCCTTCGCCTGGGTCAAGCGCCACTATGTGTGGGTGACGCGCATCGGCGGCTCGATGATGATCCTGACCGGTGTGCTGCTGCTGACCGGTGCCTGGAACAGCCTGGTGCAGCAGATGCAGACCTGGTCCGGCGGCTTCAATGTGGGGATCTGACCGATGAGCAAGACCGACACCGACACCAGCCGGGACCGGGAGGAGCTGGGAGCGGCCGGCTCCCAGCTGTCCACCGCGCCGCAGGAGGAGCAGACGATCCTGCCCGGCCTCGGTGTCACCGGGTGGGTGCGCTGGTTCTGGCGGCAGCTGACCTCCATGCGGGTCGCGCTGCTGCTGCTCCTGCTGCTCTCGCTCGGCGCGATCCCCGGCTCGCTGATCCCGCAGACCGGCGCCGACGTGAGCAAGGTCGAGGACTTCCGCGCCGCCCACAGGACGCTGGCGCCGGTCTACGACAAGCTCGGCCTGTTCCACGTGTACAGCTCGGTGTGGTTCTCCGCGATCTACATCCTGCTGTTCGTCTCCCTCATCGGCTGCATCGTCCCGCGCACCTGGCAGTTCGTCGGCCAGCTGCGCGGCCGCCCGCCGGGCGCGCCCAGGCGGCTGAACCGGCTGCCCGCCCACACCACCTGGCGCACCACCGAGGACCCGGAGCGGGTCCGCGAGGCCGCGCTCGCGCTGCTGCGCAAGCGCCGCTTCCGCGCCCACGTCGTAGGTGACGCCGTGGCCGCCGAGAAGGGTTACCTGCGCGAGCTGGGCAACCTGGTCTTCCACATCGCCCTGATCGTGCTGCTGGTCGCCTTCGCCTCGGGCCAGCTGTACAAGTCCGACGGCACCAAGCTGATGGTGGAGGGCGACGGCTTCTCCAACGCGCTGCCGATGTACGACGACTTCAAGTCCGGCAGCCTGTTCCGGAACGACGACCTGGTGCCGTTCAGCTTCGACCTGAAGGACTTCAAGGGCACCTACGAGGTCAGCGGCCCCAACCGGGGCACCCCGCGCACCTACGAGGCGAAGCTCACCTACAGCAAGGGCGCCTACGGCAAGGAGCGGTCGACGACCGTCAAGGTCAACGAACCGCTCAAGATCGACGACGCCAAGGTCTACCTGGTCAGCCACGGCTACGCGCCCGTCATCACGGTCCGCGACGGCAAGGGCGAGGTCGTCTACCACGACGCCGTGCCGCTGCTGCCGCTGGACGGCAACGTCAGCTCCAACGGCGTGGTGAAGGTGATGGACGGCTACCGCGACCCGAAGGGCAAGAAGGAGCAGCTCGGCTTCCAGGCGTTCTTCGCGCCGACGCTCGACACGCGGAGCGGGACGATGTTGTCGCAGTTCCCGGCCCTGCTGAACCCGGTGCTCGCGGTGAACGCCTACCACGGCGACCTGGGCGTGAACTCGGGCATCCCGCAGAGCGTGTACCAGCTCGACAAGAAGCACATGACGGCGTTCAAGGACGCCAAGGGCCAGCTGCTGAAGAAGCTGCTCAAGCCCGGCGACACCATGACGCTGCCGGGCGGCGCCGGCTCCATCACCTTCGAGAAGGACGTCAAGGAGTGGGCCGGCTTCGAGATCGTCCAGGAGCCGGGCGGCGGCTGGGCGCTCGCCGGTGCCCTCGCCGCGATCTTCGGCCTGGCCGCGTCCCTGTTCATCCATCGCCGCCGGGTCTGGGTGCGCGCGGTGCGCGGTGCCGACGGCGTCACGGTGGTCGAGATGGCCGGGCTCGGCCGCAGCGAGTCCGCGAAGGTGCCCGAGGAGCTGGGCGACCTCGCCGGAATCCTCTACGACCAGACGCCGGGGGCACCCGACCCCGGCGACGACTCCGCAGCAACCCCCGACCCCCAAGCCGTACCTGCCGAAGGGGCTGAGAAGTGACTCTCGCCGCCGCAACCGATCTCGCCGCCGCGACCAACGAACACCTCGCGAGCATCAGCAACACGCTGATCTACTCGTCGATGGCGGTCTACACCCTGGCCTTCTTCGCCTACATCGCCGAGTGGCTGTTCGGCAGCCGCAGCAAGGTGGCCCGTACGGCCGCCGCGCTGACCGCCGGCAGCGAGCGGACGGCGGGCGGGCCCGCCGTCACCGTGCAGCGGGCCGGCGGCACCGCCGTGCTGGAGCGGCCGAAGGTCGTCGTCCGCTCGGCGTCCGGCGCGCGGGACGTGCCGGACGGACCCGGCGCGCACGGCGGCGACGAGCAGGGCGACCTCTACGGCCGGATCGCCATCTCCCTCACCGTGCTCGCGTTCCTGGTGGAGCTGGGCGGCGTCGTCGCCCGCGCGGCCTCCGTGGAGCGGGCGCCGTGGGGCAACATGTACGAGTTCAACATCACCTTCTCCACGGTCGCCGTCGGCGTGTACCTGGCGCTGCTGGCCCTGAAGAAGAACGTGCGCTGGCTCGGCCTGTTCCTCGTGACGACGGTCCTGCTGGACCTGGGTCTCGCGGTCACCGTGCTGTACACGGCCAGTGACCAGCTGGTGCCGGCCCTGCACTCGTACTGGCTGTACATCCACGTCTCCACCGCCATCTTCTGCGGTGCGGTGTTCTACGTCGGCGCGGTCGCCACGATCCTGTATCTGTTCAAGGACTCGTACGAGAACAAGCTCCAGCTCGGCGGGAAGCCCGGGAAGTTCGCCTCCTCGGTGCTGGAGCGGCTGCCCGCCTCGGCGTCCCTGGACAAGTTCGCCTACCGGGTCAACGCGGCCGTCTTCCCGCTGTGGACGTTCACGATCATCGCGGGCGCGATCTGGGCGGGCGACGCCTGGGGCCGGTACTGGAACTGGGACCCGAAGGAGACCTGGTCCTTCATCACCTGGGTCGCCTACGCCTGTTACCTGCACGCCCGGGCCACGGCCGGCTGGAAGGGCCGCAAGGCCGCCTACCTGGCGCTGATCGCCTTCGGCTGCTGGCTGTTCAACTACTACGGCGTCAACATCTTCGTCAGCGGCAAGCACTCCTACGCGGGGGTGTGACCGCCGGGCAACCGCGCGACCGGCCACGGCGGACCCGCACCCGCGGGGGAGCGGCCGTGGCCACGTGCGCATCCCCGGGCCCGGGGGCACGCTGGTGTCATGAGCGGTTCCATCGCACAGGGCACCAGCCAGACGCACGGGAACACGCACATCCTGCACTTCGTGGTGCGGCTCCCGCGGCGCATGGAGGAGGTCTGGGCCGCGCTGGCCACGCCGGAGGGGCTGGCGTCCTGGTTCACCGCGGCCGACGTGCTGGAACCCCGGCTCGGCGGCGCGGTCACCCTGCGCGACCTGGGCGACGGGCAGGTCACCGCGTGGGACGTGGACCGGGTCGCGGAGTACACGGTCGGTGCCGGCGGCCGGCTCCGGTTCCATCTGGAGCGGGACGGGGAGGACGGCAGCGTGCTCCGCTTTACCCATGAGTTCCAGGGCGAGGAGGAGTCGGAACAACGCTGGCGGGGCCGCTTGCAGCGGCTGATCGAGGCGCTGGAGCCGGGGCGGGGCTGAGCGGCCGGGAGGACTAGGAGACCGCGGACAGGCTGTCGTGGGCCACCGAGGCGATCCGGTCCCGCAGCCGCTCGACGTAGAGCCGCATGTTCTTCGCCGCGACGTCCGTGTCCGGGTACCGGCTCGCCAGCCACAGCCCGTCGGGCAGCCGGTTCACCCACACGCACACCTGGTCGCCGTACGACACCCGCATCAGCCCGTACGCCTTCAGCTCCGCCCACCGCTCGGCGCCCGGGATGGCGCGGGTGTCGACGTACGACACGATCGAGTACAGGTCCGGGGAGGTCGGCCGGAAGTCCGCGCCGAGCAGGCTCAGGACCCGGGCCAGCGGCATCCGGGCCAGTGACCGGTTCGCCTGGAGTTCGGCGCGGACCGCCCGCAGGGCCTCCGGGAAGCCGCGGGTGCGGCCCACGGGCACCTCGATCGGGGCGCCGCCCACGTACCAGCCCACGGAATCCGTCCACCGCGACTTCACCCGGGTGTGGAAGGGCACCACCGTCCGGTACACCGGCTGCCCGCCGAGCTCGTGCACGATCAGCCCGGTCGCGGCCAGCAGCCCGACCAGGCTGCCGCCGTACGGCCGGCAGTACGCCTCGAACGCCGCCGCCGCGTCCGCGTCCGCCAGCGGCTCGCACAGCATCCGCTGCGTGGGCAGCGGGCCGCCCGGCGTCAGGCCCAGGTCCACCGGGAAGCCCGGCAGCGTGCCGTCGCAGCGCTGGATGAACTCCCGCCAGCGGTCCACGAACGCGTGCCGGCCGTCGATGCCGTCCGCGTCCGCGCGCTCGATCTCGCAGAAGTCGACGTAACTCGCGGCGGGCGTGGCGGAGTCCGGCCGGGCGCCGGCCAGGTCCGCCGCGTACAGCTCGTGGATCTCGGCGACGAGCCGGTGCAGGGAGTAGGCGTCGACGTTGCTGTGGTCGAAGGCCATGTAGACGCTCGCGCCGTCGTCCCGGACGACGGCCGTGTAGATCAGGTTGGGCCAGCGCAGCGCGTCCGCGACCGTGTCGAAGCGGTCCTGGAGGTGGCGGACGAGGTCGTCGGCGTCGGCGAAGTCGCCCACCTCCGCCCGGCGCAGGGACACGTCGGCCGCGTCGAGCGTGAACCGGCGCAGTTCGTCACCGGCCCAGCGGAAGCCGCTGCGCAGCGTCTCGTGCCGTACGGTCCAGGCGCGCAGTGCCCGCTCCAGCACGTCGAGGTCGACCGGGCCGGGCAGGTCGAAGGCGGTGCCGAGCCAGGTCGGCACGAACAGCCCGTCCTCCCGGACGCACTTGGCCGTCCTGATGTGCGACTCCTGGATGTAGGCGGGCGGCCGGGAGTCGTCCGGGAGCGCCGTCGCCGCCGCGACGGTCGCCGGGCTCAACGTCCACTCGACGAGCCGTCCCGGCCGGACCTCGCAGCGCTGGATGTCAGTGATTCGCACGCGTCTCCCATCGCAGAAGGGGCCCCTGGATGCGGGCCCCCTGGAAGCCAATGCCGCGGGACGCGGGCGGGACATGCCCGGCCGGTTCATTTCAACGGAACGGGTGGCGAGCCGAACGTGGAAGTGAATAACCGTCGGTGACCGGTCAGGGGTTCACTCGACGGTGATCGAGTCCAGCTTCTCCCGGAGGTACACGTGCGAGTCGACGGGCGGGTACGCCACCCGGCCCACCGGCGCCGGGAGGGACTCCACCAGCGTGCCCGGGGCGCACTCGCCGAAGTAGACGAGCGAGATCAGCTCCTCGGCGGGCGCGTCCGCGGGCGGCGGCAGCACCCGGTGCCGCCCCGACCGCCATCGGTCCCCGGTCCAGCGGGCCAGCAGGTCACCGATGTTGACCGTGAACGCGGCCGGGTCGTACGGCGCGTCCTGCCAGCCGTCCGTGTCGGTGTACACCTGGAGCCCGCCCTTGCCGGCCTGCCGGTCGAGGACGGTGACGGTCCCGAAGTCGGTGTGCGGCCCGATCCGGAACTGCCCCGGCTCGGGCGTGCCGACGATGTCCGTGCCCGGGTACCAGTTGATGTTGAAGCCGTACGTCGGGTGGTCCATGTGCCGGGTGAAGAAGTCGGCGCCGAGCCCGAGCGCGCAGGCTAGCAGGGCCAGCAGTTCCTTCTCCAGCGCGGCCATCCGGCCCAGGTACCTTTCGCACAGCCCGCGCAGCGCGGGCACCTCGGCCGGCCACACGTTGGGCGCGTACCACTCGGCGTTGACGGCCGGGTCCCCGAACGGCTCGGCGGTCGCGAAGGTCAGCGACTCCTTCAGGTCCGGCGGTGTCTCGGTGCCCTCCGCGTACCCGTTGGCCTCGGTGCCCGGCCCGAGCCAGCCGCGCCCGCCGACCTTCGCCGCGTAGCGCTGCTTGACCCCGGCGGGCAGCAGGAAGAACTCCCGGGCGGCCGACCGGATCCCGGCCCGCAGCGCGGGGTCCACGCCGTGCCCGGTGACCAGCAGGAACCCGGCGGACTGCAGGGCCTGGTCGACGGTGCGGGCGAGCACGGCCCGCCGCATCGCGTCCCCCTCGGTCCAGATCCGCAGATCGATGGTGGGAATCACACCAGCCATGTTTCCACTCCCCGGCGCTGCGCGGACCCCGCTTGCGGGGGTGGCCGCGAGGACAAAGCGGTACGTCGGCGATACTTGGGCACATGGCTTACGACGATCTTCGCTCCCTGCTCCGGGCGCTGGAGCGCGAGGGCGACCTCAAGCGCATCAAGGCCGAGGTCGACCCGTACCTGGAAGTCGGGGAGATCGTCGACCGGGTGCAGAAGTCCGGCGGCCCGGCGCTGCTCTTCGAGAACGTGCGCGGCTCGGACATGCCCCTCGCCATGAACGTGTACGGCACCGACCGCCGCCTGCTGAAGGCGCTGGGCCTGAAGTCGTACGGCGAGATCTCCGAGAAGATCGGCGGCCTGCTGCGGCCCGAGCTGCCGCACGGCTTCGTCGGCGTCCGCGAGGCCTTCGGCAAGCTGGGCGCGATGGCCCACGTCCCGCCGAAGAAGGTGAAGCCCGACAACGCGCCGGTGCAGGAGGTCGTCCTCCGGGGCGACGACGTCGACCTCGAACGGCTCCCGGCGCTGTTCACCTGGCCGGAGGACGGCGGCTCCTTCTTCAACCTGGGCCTGACCCACACCAAGGACCCCGAGACCGGCATCCGGAACCTGGGCCTGTACCGCCTCCAGCGCCACGACAAGCGCACCATCGGCATGCACTGGCAGATCCACAAGGACAGCCGGAACCACTACCAGGTGGCCGCGCGCCGGGGCGAGCGGCTCCCGGTGGCCATCGCCTTCGGCTGCCCGCCCGCCGTGACGTACGCCTCCACCGCCCCGCTGCCCGGCGACATCGACGAGTACCTCTTCGCCGGGTTCCTCGCGGGCAAGCGGATCGAGATGGTCGACTGCAAGACGGTCCCGCTCCAGGTCCCGGCCAACGCCGAGGTGGTGCTGGAGGGGTGGCTGGAGCCCGGCGAGATGCTGCCCGAGGGCCCCTTCGGCGACCACACCGGCTTCTACACCCCGCAGGAGCCCTTCCCGGCCCTGAGGATCGACTGCGTGACCATGCGCAGGCGCCCCCTGCTCCAGTCGATCGTCGTCGGCCGCCCCCCGACGGAGGACGGCCCGCTCGGCCGCGCCACGGAACGCTTCTTCCTGCCCCTGCTCAAGATCATCGTCCCGGACATCGTGGACTACCACCTGCCCGAGGCCGGCGGCTTCCACAACTGCGCGATCGTCTCGATCGACAAGAAGTACCCGAAGCACGCGCAGAAGGTGATGCACGCGATCTGGGGGGCGCACATGATGTCCCTGACCAAGCTGATCGTGGTCGTGGACGCCGACTGCGACGTGCACGACCTGCACGAGGTCGCCTGGCGGGCCCTGGGCAACACCGACTACGCCCGTGACCTCACGGTCGTGGAGGGCCCCGTCGACCACCTGGACCACGCCTCCTACCAGCAGTTCTGGGGCGGCAAAGCGGGCATCGACGCGACCCGGAAGTGGCCCGAGGAGGGCTACACCCGCGACGGCGGCTGGCCCGACATGGTCCTCTCGGACCCTGATACGGCGGCCCTGGTGGACCGCCGCTGGAAGGAGTACGGACTGTGACGTCGGCCTCTGCCGCCATCCCCCGGCCCGGCCGCACCAAGGCGTTCCTGCGCCTGGTGATGATCGAGCACTCGGTCTTCGCGCTCCCCTTCGCCTACATCGCCTCGCTCACGGCGATGTACGAGTGGGACCGGAACATCCACTGGGGCCGTCTGCTCCTGGTCACGGTCTGCATGGTCGGCCTGCGCACCTTCGCGATGGCCGTCAACCGGATCATCGACCGCGAGATCGACGCCCGCAACCCGCGCACGGCTCACCGCGAACTCGTCACCGGCGCGATGTCGGTCCGGCACGCCTGGACGGGCGCCCTGATCGCCCTGGTGGTCTTCCTGGGCTCGGCGGCCCTGCTCAACCCCCTCTGCCTGGCGCTCGCGCCGGTCGCGGTGGTCCCGATGGTGGTCTACCCCTACGGGAAGCGGTTCACGAACTTCCCGCAGGCCATCCTGGGTCTCGCCCAGTCCATGGGCCCCATCGGCGGCTGGCTGGCGATCAGCGGCGAGTGGTCCTGGACGGCGGTGATCCTCGGCCTCGCCGTCGGCATCTGGATCGGCGGCTTCGACCTGATCTACGCCTGCCAGGACGTCGAGACCGACCGCGAGATCGGCGTCCTGTCGGTCCCGGCCCGCTTCGGCATCCCGGCCGCGATCTGGGGCGCGCGGGTCTGCCACACCGTCACGACGGCCCTGTTCGTCTGGTACGGCCTGGCCACCGACGCCGGAGCGTTCTTCTGGCTCGGCCTGCTGATCGTCGCCGGTGCCTTCCTCTACGAGCACTCCATCGTCCGGCCCCACGACCTGTCCCGCCTCAACAGGGCGTTCTTCTCCGTCAACGGCTTCATCGGCATCGCCCTGTTCGTGTGCGCGCTGCTCGATCTCCTCGTACGCGGTCTGACCGTGTGAGCGCCCCGGCACCACCCGGCCTGAGGGCGGTCGGACGCGCCGGTACGCTCAAGGTGTGAACGCAGGAGAAACGCAGCGTGTGCCTTGGATCGTGGGGGTGTCCGGAGCTTCCGGGACGCCGTACGCGGCTGCCGTGCTGCGGGCGCTGCTGGAGGCCGGGGAAGCGGTGGACCTCGTGGTCAGCCGGGCCTCGCGGCTGACGCTGCTGGACGAGACCGGCATCGCGTTCCGGGACGCCCACTGGCAGGACGACCTGCGGCAGTGGCTGGCCCGTGGCGCCGACGGCAAGCCCGGCACCTTCGACGTGGACGTCAGCGGGGTGCGGTACTGGAGCGCGGGCGACCTGGCCGCCGGCCCGTCCTCGGGGTCGTACCCGGCCAAGGGCATGCTCATCGTGCCCGCCTCCACCGCCTCGGTGGCCGGTGTGGCGCTCGGCCTGTCCAAGGATCTGCTCCAGCGTGCGGCGAGCGTCACACTGAAGGAGCGCCGGACGCTGGTCGTCGCCGTACGGGAGACCCCCTTGAACGGGCAGACGCTGCGGCACCTCGTCGCGCTGGACGACGCCGGCGCCACGGTCGTCCCGGCCTCGCCCGCCTTCTACGCGGGCGCCACCCACATCCAGGACCTGGTGGACTTCGTCGCCGGCCGTGTGCTGGACGCGGCCGGTGTCGCGCACGGCCTGTACCGGCGCTGGAAGGGCGAGCTGGGCGGCGGCACACCCGGCACGTAAGGCAAGCAGCAGTACCCCCCCTCATCACTCCAGGAACATTCACCGGAAGGCTTCGATCGCATGGACGCGGTGGACAGGCAGCTCATCCAGGCCCTGAGGGAGAACGGCCGGGCCTCGTACGCGGAGCTGGGGCGCCTGGTCGGCCTGTCGGGCCCCAGCGTCACCGACCGCATCAACCGGCTGGAGGCGGCCGGTGTCATCACCGGCTACCGTGCCACGGTGGACGCGGCCTCCCTCGGCCTCGGCGTCACCGCCCTGATCGGCATCTCGCTCTCCGACGCCGCCGATCACGAGGACGTCGCCCAGCGGCTGCGGGACCTGCCGGAGATCGAGGACTGCTGGTTCATCGCCGGTGACGACTCCTTCATGCTCAAGGTCCGCTCGACGGACGTGGACGGCCTGGAGAAGACGATCCGCCGGCTCAGCGGGACGAAGGGCGTCTCCCGCACCCGTACCACGATCGTGCTCTCCACCAAGTGGGAGAACCGGGTCGGGGAACTGCCGGAAGAGGTCTAGGGATACCGTGGTCGAGTCGTCGTGGAAAGGTGTGGGTATGGACGTCGGGCTCAAGCGCGAGCTGGAGGAGAAGGTCCGCTCCGGTGAGCGGCTGACCCGCGAGGACGGCATCGCGCTGTACGAGTCGGACGACCTGGCCTGGCTCGGCGGGCTCGCCCACGAGGTGCGGACCCGCAAGAACGGTGACGTCGTCCACTTCAACGTCAACCGGCACCTCAACATGACCAACGTGTGCACGGCCTCCTGCGCCTACTGCTCGTTCCAGCGCAAGCCGGGCGAGAAGGACGCGTACACGATGCGCATCGAGGAGGCCGTCAAGCTCGCCAAGGCGATGGAGTCGGAGAACCTCACCGAGCTGCACATCGTCAACGGCCTGCACCCCAAGCTGCCGTGGCGGTACTACCCGCGTTCCCTGCGCGAGCTGAAGAAGGCGCTGCCGAACGTCTCGCTGAAGGCCTTCACGGCGACGGAGATCCACCACTTCGAGACCATCAGCGGTCTGTCGGCCTCCGAGATCCTGGACGAGCTGATCGACGCGGGCCTGGAGTCGCTGACGGGCGGTGGCGCCGAGATCTTCGACTGGGAGGTCCGGCAGCACATCGTGGACCACCGCACCCACTGGGAGGACTGGTCCCGCATCCACCGCCTGGCGCACGAGAAGGGTCTGAAGACCCCCTGCACCATGCTGTACGGCCACATCGAGGAGCCCCGCCACCGCGTCGACCACGTCCTGCGGCTGCGTGAGCTCCAGGACGAGACCGGTGGCTTCCAGGTCTTCATCCCGCTGCGCTACCAGCACGACTTCGTGGACGTGAAGGACGGCAAGGTGCGCAACACCCTCCAGGCGCGCACCCAGATGGCGACCGGCGCGGAGGCGCTGAAGACCTTCGCCGTGTCGCGGCTGCTGTTCGACAACGTCCCGCACGTCAAGGTCTTCTGGGTCATGCACGGCGTGCAGACCGCCCAGCTCGCCCTCCAGCACGGCGCCGACGACATGGACGGCTCGGTGGTGGAGTACAAGATCACCCACGACGCGGACAACTTCGGCACGCCGAACAAGCTGACCCGCGAGGACCTGCTGGAACTGATCCGCGACGCGGGCTTCCGCCCGGTGGAGCGGAACACGCGGTACGAGATCATCCGCGAGTACGAGGGTCCCGACCCGGCGCGCCGGGAGTCGCCCCAGCCGATGCGGGTGTGAGGCACGGCGGGTAGCGGTGCGGGAGCGTGGGGGCTGGTCGCACAGTTCCCCGCGCCCCCGGGTGGGTACTCGGGGCCCATGCCCACGAAGGCACCCGAAGACCGGTACGACGCGGCTCCCTTCGTTCCCGGGGGAGCGGACCTGGACGTTCTCCGCCAAGCCGCCGCGGGCTGCCGCGGCTGCCCGCTGCACCGCGCCGCCACGCAGACCGTCTTCGGCGCCGGGGGCGCCGACGCCCGCGTGATGCTCGTGGGGGAGCAGCCCGGCGATCAGGAGGACCGGCAGGGCAGGCCCTTCGTGGGGCCCGCCGGCAAGCTGCTCGACCGGGCCCTGGCCGAGGCCGGCATCGACCCCTCCGAGGCGTATGTCACCAACGCGGTCAAGCACTTCAAGTTCACCCGGGCCGAGCCCCGCAAGCGCCGCATCCACAAGGCGCCGAGCCTGCGCGAGATGACGGCCTGCGGGCCGTGGCTGGCGGCGGAGCTGGCGCTGGTGGAGCCGGAGCTGATCGTGGTCCTGGGCGCGACGGCCGGGAAGGCGCTGCTGGGGTCGTCGTTCCGGGTGAGCCAGGTGCGCGGGACCGTGCTGGAGGAGGAGATCCACGGCCGGCCGGAGCGGCTGGTGCCGACCGTGCATCCGTCGGCCGTGCTGCGCGCGGACGACCGCGAGCAGGCGTACCGGGGCCTGGTGGCCGACCTGGAAGTGGCTGCACACGCCCTTGGGTAATAAGTAAACTGCCGACGTGCCTCTTACTTTCACCCTGGACCCCGCCCTCACCCCCGCCCTGCGCGACGGCATCCTCGACCTGTGGACGGACGTCACCGACGCGGGCGGCGCCGTCGGCTTCGTGGCGCCGGCGGACCGCGAGGAGATACGCCCGGAGCTGGTACGGCACTTCGTGCAGATGGCCGAGGGCCGCACCCGGCTGCTCGTCGGCCACGACGAGGCCGGCGAGGTCGCCGCGACCGCCTTCCTCACCCGCAACACCCACCGGCTGATGACCCACTGGCTGTGGCTGTACACGGTGATGGTCCACCCCCGCCACCAGGGCCGGGGGTACGGCCGCGACCTGCTGGCCGCCGCCGCGGACGCGGCCCGCGGGATGGAGGGCATCGAGGCCGTCCGGCTGACCTGCCGGGGCGGGCTGGGCCTGGAACGCTTCTACGGCTCCTGCGGCTACAAGGAGGTCGGCCGCGTCCCGGACGCCATCCGGGTCGCACCCGGCGACGACCGCGACGACATCATCATGCTGCTGCCGCTCCGCTGACGCCGACCCCCCTGCACGACCGCCCGGCGCGCGTGCTTCACTGGACGGTGACCCCTTTTGGAATCGGACGAGTGGATTGAGATGCTCCGCTACACGCTGATGCGCCTCGGTATCTTCGCGGGCTGCCTCGTGATCGTCTGGGGAGCCGTCTACTCGGGCATCTTCCCGCGCGGCTTCGGTGAGTCCAACGGACTGTGGGTCCTGCTGCTCGCGCTGGTCCTCTCCGCGCCGATCAGCTGGGTGGCGCTGCGCAGGGAACGGGACCGGGCCTCCGTGCAGATCGTGCACAAGGTCGACCGGATGAAGGCCAACCTGGACGCCAACCGCAGCCAGGAGGACGTCGCCGACGACGCGTCGCGGACACAGGACGGGGCCACCGCGTCCAGCTGAAGGCGCCGCCCGCCCCACTAGGCTTGCCTCCATGGGTGCCGTCAAGACCAAACGGATGCCGAGGGCGGTGCGGGAGCAGCAGATGCTCGACGCTGCCGTACGGATCTTCGGGCAGCGCGGGTACATGGCCGCCTCGATGGACGAGATCGCCGAACTCGCGGGCGTGTCCAAGCCGTTGGTCTACCTGTACCTGAACTCGAAGGAAGACCTCTTCACCGCGTGCATCCGCCGCGAGGCCGCCGCGCTCACCGAGGCCGTGCGCGCGGGCGTCCGGCCCGGACTGCCCGCCGACCGGCAACTCTGGGACGGCCTGCGGGCGTTCTTCGCGCACACCGCCGAGCATCCCGACGGCTGGTCGGTGCTGCACCTCCAGGCCCGCACGCACGGCGAGCCCTTCGCGGCGGAGGTCGCCGCGATGCGCGCGGAGATCGTCGCGTTCGTGACCCGGCTGGTCGCGGTCGCCGCCCGCGAGGCCCACCGTGATCCCGACCTGCCGGAACACGAGGTGGCGGGCCTGGCCGAGGCCCTGGTCGGCGCCGCCGAGTCCCTCGCCGCCTGGGCCAACGCCACCCCGGGGACGACGGCCCGCCAGGCGGCGGCCACCCTGATGAACTTCGCCTGGGCGGGCCTGGGCAACCTGATGCGGGGTCAGGTCTGGACGCCGCCTGCCGAGCCGGCCTAGGAGCGCGGGCGACCGCACCCGGCGACGGCTCTCACCTCCCCCGCACGTCCCCCTCCACATGCACCCGCCCGTCCTGCGCCGACCGCAACTCGAACCGCCCGCTCCCGTCGGCCCCGTACACCACCGTCCCCGGCAGCAGCACCGGCGCCCGGAACCGCGCCCTGACCTCGGTGGCGTCGGGGGTGCCGTGGGCGGCCAGGCAGCGGGCCAGGGTCCACATGCCGTGGGCGATGGCGCGGGGGAAGCCGAAGAGGCGGGCGGTGAGGGGGTGCAGGTGGATGGGGTTGCGGTCGCCGGACGCGGCGCCGTACCGCCGTCCCACGTCCCCGGCGAGGCGCCACTCGGCGACGGCGGGCAGCGCGGCGCCGGCGTCCCGCCGTGGCCCGGACGGCGTTGCGGGGCCCTCTTGCGGCTCGGGTGGTGTACCGGCGCCCGTGCGGTGCCGGGCCAGGTAGGTGCTCCGGGACTCCCACACCACGCTCCCGCCCGACCGCAGCTCCGTCACCACCGTCGCCTCCGTCCCCCGCCGGTGCGCGGCCAGTCCGGCGATCCACACACCGAGTTCGTACGCACGGTCCGCCGCCGGCGCGGTGCCCTGGGTGATCTCGATCGACGTGTGCACCAGCCCCAGCAGCGGCAGCGGGAAGTCCCGCCCGCTCATCAGCCGCATGGCCAGCGGGAAGCCGAGGACGTGGGGGTAGGTGACCGGGAGGTCGGGCTCGCCGGTCGGGAAGCCGCAGACCCGCTCGTACGCGGTCAGCCTGGTCAGGTCGACGCGGACGCCGGGCAGCACCAGGCGGGTGCGCGGGAAGGCCGCGTCCGGGGCGGGGCGCTTGAAGGGCGAGCGCAGGGCGCCCCGGGCCAGCAGCGGGGCCAGCGCGGGGGGCGCGGTCAGGGTGACGGCGGTCATCACGCCCCCAGCAGGCTCTGGCCGCAGACGCGGACGACCTGGCCGTTGACCGCGCCGGAGGCCGGGTGGGCGAGCCAGGCGGTGGTCTCGGCGACGTCGACGGGCAGCCCGCCCTGCGCGAGGGAGTTCATGCGGCGGCCCGCCTCGCGGATGAACAGCGGGATCGCGGCGGTCATCCTCGTCTCGATGAACCCGGGCGCCACCGCGTTGACGGTCACCCCGTGCCCGGCGAGCGCGCGCGGGGCCAGGGACCGTACGAGACCGACGATCCCCGCCTTGCTCGCGCCGTAGTTGGTCTGGCCCGCGTTGCCCGCGAGCCCGGCGATGGAGGCGGTGGCCACGATCCGCCCGCCGGTGCGGAGGACGCCGCCGGCGAGCAGCGCGTCGGTGGTGCGCAGCACGCCGCCCAGGTTGACCTCCAGCACCGACCGCCACCGGTCCGCCGGCATGTTGGCCAGCCGCCGGTCCCGGGTGATGCCCGCGTTGTGGACGAGGACGTCCAGTCCGTCGGGGAGGGCGCCGGCGATGCGCTCGCCCGCGTCGACGGCGGTGATGTCGAGGGCGAGGGCGGTGCCGCCGACCCGTTCGGCCACCCGGCGGGCGTCGGCCTCGGCGGCGGGCACGTCCAGGACGACGATCCGGGCGCCGTCCCGCGCCAGCGTCTCCGCGACACACTCGCCGATCCCGCGCGCGCCCCCGGTGACCAGCGCGGTACGCCCGTCGAGCGGCCGCTCCCGGTCGGCCGGGGCGGTGGCCTGCGCGCCGCCGACCTCGATCACCTGGCCGCTGACGTAGGCGGACCGGGGGGAGAGCAGGAACCGCAGGGTGGACTCGGCGGCCCCGGCGTCCGTCAGCCGGACCAGGTTGACGGTCCTGCCGCGCCCGATCTCCTTGCCGAGGGAGCGGGTGAAGCCCTCCAGGGCCTGCTGGGCGGCGCACTGATGGTGGTCGGCGGGGTCGAGGGGGGCGCCCAGCACCAGCACCCGGCCGCTCGGGACGACGGACCGTACGACGGGGTGGAGGGCCGCGTGCACCTCGGCGAGCGTGCCGACGTCCCGTACCCCGGTGGCGTCCAGGACGACGGCGGCGGGGTCCCGGTCGCCGGCGGCGAGGCCGGTACGGCCGAGGACGGGCGCGAGGTCGAGGGCGGACTTCCCGGCGGTCAGGTGCAGCAGGGGGCCCGGCAGCGCGGGCCGCCGCGGTGACCACCGGATCAGCTCGGCGGGCTGGGGCAGGCCCAGGCGCCGGGTGAGGAAACGGCCGGGGGCCGTGCCGGTGAGGCTGAGGTAGCGGTCGGCCATCTGCGACTCCCGCGCGACTCGGTTCGAAGAGCTGGACATTGCTTACTCTGAAGTAAGGTTACCGAAGGTAAGTCAAGGTGGGCCACTGCCGGGTGAGCCACCGTCACGGGTGAGGAGCAGATCGACATGAGCCCCCTGGAGCCACCCCGCGCACGCCGGGTCGCGGTGCTCGGCGGCACCCGCGTCCCGTTCGCCCGCTCCGACGGCCCCTACGCCACCGCGAGCAACCAGGAGATGCTGACCGCCGCCCTGAACGGCCTCACCGACCGCTACGGCCTGCACGGCCCCGGCGCGGTCGGCGAGTTCGTCGCCGGCGCGGTCCTCAAGCACAGCCGGGACTTCAACCTGGCCCGCGAGACCGTGCTCGGCTCCCGGCTGGACCCGCGCACCCCCGCCTACGACGTCCAGCAGGCCTGCGGCACCGGACTCCAGGCCGTCATCGCCGCCGCCAACAAGATCGCCCTCGGCCAGACCGAGTCGGCGGTGGCGGGCGGCGCCGACACGACGAGCGACGCGCCCCTGGGCGTCAACGACGACCTGCGCCGCATCCTCCTGGAGGCCCGCCGGGCGAAGTCCGCGTCCGCCCGCCTGAAGGCGCTGGCCCGCATCCGGCCCGCGCACCTCGTCCCGGACGTCCCGCGCAACGCCGAGCCGCGCACCGGTCTGTCGATGGGCGAGCACGCGGCGGTCACCGCCCGCGCCTGGGGCATCTCCCGCCGCGCCCAGGACGAACTGGCGGCCACCAGCCACCAGCGCCTCGCCGCCGCCTACGAGCGGGGTTTCTTCGCGGACCTGGTGATCCCCTTCCGGGGCCTGGAGCGGGACCAGAACCTCCGCCCGGACTCCACCCCGGAGAAACTGGCCGCCCTGAAGCCGGTGTTCGGCACGGACCACCCGGACCCCACCATGACGGCCGGCAACTCCACGCCCCTCACGGACGGGGCCGCCCTCGTCCTGCTGGCGAGCGAGGAGTGGGCCGAGGCGCGCGGCCTGGAACCGCTCGCGTACCTGACCGCGTACGAGACGGCGGCCGTCGACTTCGTCCATGGGGACGTGACGGGCGGCCCGGAGGGCGGGGACGGCCTGCTGATGGCACCGGCGTACGCGGTCCCGCGCCTGCTGGAGCGCACCGGCCTGGACCTGGCCGGCTTCGACCTGGTCGAGATCCACGAGGCCTTCGCCTCCCAGGTGCTGGCCACGCTGGCGGCCTGGGAGAAGCGGGGCCTGCCGCCCGTGGACCGCGCGCGCCTGAACGCCACGGGCTCCTCCCTGGCCACGGGCCACCCCTTCGCGGCGACGGGCGCCCGTATCGTGGCGACCCTGGCCAAGCAGCTGGCGGAGCGGAAGGGCCCGGGCAAGGGGCTGATCTCGGTCTGCGCGGCGGGCGGCCAGGGGGTGACGGCGATCCTGGAACGCCCCTGACACCGGGACGCGGGCAGAGTTGAACACCCGTCACATAACCCCCGAGGCTGCACATCCCCGGCCCCGGATCATCCCCGGACCCGCACAACCCCCTCACAGCGGAGTCGTACGATCACGTGCCTAACCAGCGGTAACCCCCCTTTCCCCGAAAGGCCCACCGCAGGTGCACGCACGCCAGAGGAGCCGCCCGTGTCCACGCCGTACCCGACCCCGCCCGTCTCCTCCGGCACCCCGGTCTCCGCCACCGACTACGACGGCCGCCCGGTCCTCGTCGAACCCGCGACGGTCCGGCTCGACGGGGCCGTACGGGAAGTGGCGGTCCCCCCGTTCGCGCCCCCGGTCACACACGGCTCCCTCGCCGACCTCCCGTACGAGAACGCCGAGACCGAACCCGACCGGGTCGTCCTCAGCCGCAAGCGCTCCGACGGCGCCTGGACGGACGTGACGGCCGCGCGCTTCGCCGCCGAGGTCCAGGCCGTGGCCAAGGGCCTGATCGCCGAAGGGCTGATGCCCGGCGACCGCATCGCCGTCATGTCCCGCACCACGTACGAGTGGACCCTGCTCGACTTCGCCGCCTGGGCGGCCGGCCTGGTCACGGTCCCGGTCTACCCGACCTCCTCCGTCTTCCAGACCCGCTGGATCCTGCACGACTCCGGCGCGGTCGCCCTGGTCACCGAGACCGCCGCCCAGGCAGCCGCCATCGGCCCCGAACGCCCGCACCTGCCCGACCTGCGCCACGTGTGGGTGATGGAGAAGGACCACGTGGCCCGGCTCGCCGAAGCGGGCGCACTCGTGCCCGAGGGCGAGACCGGCGTACGCCGGGGCATGCTCGGCCCCGACACGCTCGCCACGCTCATCTACACCTCGGGCACCACCGGCCGCCCCAAGGGCTGCGCCCTCTCGCACGGCAACTTCTTCGCCGAGGTCGACAACGCGATCGAACTCCTCCACCCCGTCTTCAAGGCGAAGGGCGAGGACCCGTCGGTCCTGCTCTTCCTCCCCATGTCCCACGTCTTCGGCCGCATGGTGGCCATCGCCTGCGTCCGCGCCCGGGTCCGCCTCGGTCACGCCCCCAGCCTCGCCCCGCAGGACCTCCTGCCGGACCTGGACGCCTTCAAGCCGACCTGCCTGCTGACCATCCCCTACATGCTGGAGAAGGTCTACAACTCGGCGCGCGCCAAGGCGGAGGCCGGCGGCCGGGCCGCGGTCTTCGACCGCGCGGCGGCCGTGGCCGAACGCTACGGCGAGGCGCTGGAGGCCCGGCAGACCGGTTCGGGCAACGGCCCGGGCCGCGCCCTGAAGACGCAGCGCGCCTTCTACGACCCCCTCGTCTACCGCCGCATCCGCGCCGCCATGGGGGGCCGCGTCCGGTACGCCATCTGCGGCGGTTCCCCGCTCGGCCGCCGCCTCGCCGCGTTCTACGCCGGGGCCGGCATCGAGATCTTCGAGGGGTACGGCCTCACGGAGACGACCGGCGCTTCCACGGTCACCCCGCCCCTGAAGCCCCGCCTCGGCACGGTCGGCTGGCCGCTGCCCGGCACGCGGGTGAGGATCGCGGCGGACGGCGAGATCCTGATCGGCGGCGACCACGTGCTGCGCGGCTACTGGGACCCCCAGGCGGGCGGAGTGGTCCCGGCGACCCGCGACGGCTGGCTGCCCACGGGCGACCTCGGCGAACTGGACGACGAGGGCTACCTGACCATCACCGGCCGCAAGAAGGAACTCCTGATCACGGCCGGCGGCAAGTCGGTGGCCCCGGCCCCGCTGGAGAACTGGCTGCGCCGGCACCCGCTGATCTCGCAGGTCATGCTGGTGGGCGACGGCCGCCCCTACGTCGCCGCGCTCATCACCCTGGACCGCGACGGCATCACGCACTGGCGCCAGATGATCGGCAAGCACCCGGTGCCGCCGGAACTCCTGGTGGACGACGAGGAACTGCGCGCGGTCCTGCAACGAGCGCTGGACGAGGCCAACCGGATGGTGTCCCGCCCCGAGTCCATCCGCCGCTTCGCCGTGCTCCCGGTGGACTTCACCGAGTCGGCCGGCCACCTGACCCCGTCCATGAAGCTACGGCGCGAGCAGATCCTGCGGGACTTCGCGGCGGAGGTGGAGGGGCTGTACGAGCGCTGAGGGGGTGTTCCACCCCCGGCCCAAGGGGGCTTGGGCTTCGCCGCACCGGCGACGGTCGGCACCCGCTCCTCGCTGGTCCCGCCTCCTCCGGACTCGGCGGGGCGGGGAGCGGGTTGCCGCCTGGGTCGGTCGCGGCCCGCGTACGATCCTCGCGCGCCGCGCTGAGCCCAGTCAATCCTTGGGTTTCCTCCCAAAACCCCAGTGTTAACTTGGGTGTTGTGACCCTCGAAGACCTCCGTGTGTTCGTCGCCGTGTGCCGTGCGGGCAGCCTCAGCTCGGTCGCCCGTGACCTCGGCCGCACCCAGTCCGCCGTCAGCCAGCACGTCAAGCGGCTGGAGCGGGAGACCGGCGTGGCCCTGCTGGAGCGCCGGCCGCGCGGGGTCGTACCGACGCAGGCCGGCCGGATACTGGAGGCCGCCGCGGGCGAGGGCATCAACGCCCTGGACGTCGCCGTACGGCAACTGCGCGACCTGGTCGACGGCCACAACGGGTACGTCCGCGTGGCCACCGGCGCGACGACCGTCCGGCACTTCATGTCCGACGCGGTCGTCGCGTTCCGCCGCCGCCACCCCACGGTCAACCTGGAATTCCGTACCGTCAGTTCGGGCCGGGGCAGCTTCGACGCCCTCGCCGACGGCACGCTGGACCTCGCCTGGATCACCATCGGCCCGCCCGTCCGGGGCATCGAGCAGCGCACGGTCGCGGAGCTGCCGTGGCTCCTCGCGGTCCGGGCGGACGACCCGCTGGCCGGCCGCCCGCGCCTGGACCCGGCCGAGCTGTCCGGCGCCCGGGTCATCCGGCTCCCGCCGAACTCCACGTCCGCCGCCCACCTGGAAGCGGCGTGCGCCGAGCGGGGCGTCCGGTTCGCCCACGAGCCGAGCGTGGCCGACTGGGACACGGCCCTGCTGCTCGCCGAGCTGGGGATCGGAAGGGCGGTCGTACCGGCCGTACCGGGGCTGCCGGTCCCCGGCGACGGCCCGCTGCGCCTGGTCCCGCTGCCCGGCCTGCGTCCCCTCCCCGTCGGCTGGGCCGTCCGCCGCTGGGACGCGCTCAGCCCGCCGGCCCGGGCCTTCGCGGACACGGTCGCCGCCCTGCGCTGAGCGCCAGCTCCACCCAGACCGTCTTGCCGACGTCCCGCTCGGACACGCCCCAGAGTGTGGCCAGCACCTGCACGATCACGAGACCCCGGCCGTTCTCGTCCTCCAGCCCCCCGTCCAGGAACCGCAGGGCGCGGTCTCCCCGGGCGTCACTCACCTCGATACGCAAGGTGTCCCTGGCCGGGAGCAGCACGAGCCGCAGCTCGAAGTCCCGGCCCGGTACACGACCGTGGGTGACGGCGTTGGCGGCGAGTTCGACCACGACGAGCTGGGCGGTGTGGCTGAGCTCGCCGTCATGGGGATACCCCCAGCCGGCGAGCGCGGTACCGGTGAGCCGCCGGGCCAGCCGGGCGCCTCGCGGCGTCGCGCTGAGCCGTTGGACGAGTTCGGTTGTGGGGGTGGAGATTTCTACGTTCACATCACCGAGCGTGGTCGCTTCTCCCTACGCTGACCAGGGGAGGCCCGGCGACTGTCCGTAGTCGTACGGGTGCGGTTCGTGGGAGTACGGGTCAGTCGGAGGGGCGCGTGACGGAGGAGAGCGGGCGGAGGCCGGAGACGCCGGCGGAGGAGAACGGGTCGGCTGGGGTGTTCGCCGTACTGGGCAAGCAGCTGAAGCTGATGCGGGAGCGGGCGGGGCTGAACCAGCGGGAGTTCGGCCAGTTGGTGGGGTACGGCCCGGACCAGATCTCCGCGATGGAGCGAGGGGTGCGTACGCCGAGGCCGGAGTTCCTGCGGCGGGCCGACGAGATCCTGGGCGCCAACGGTGTGTTCATCGCGGTCATCCCGGAGGTGGAGGAGGCGATGACCAGGGCGCGGACACGGCATCCCGAGTGGTACCGGGGTTATGCGGCGCTGGAGGCGCAGGCAGTGTCCCTGCACGACTACAGCACCATGGGCGTGCTGGGCCTGCTCCAGACCGAGGACTACGCACGCGCGGTGTTCACCCAGCGGCACCCGCCCCTGGACGAGGAGACCATCGAGAAGCGGGTGGCCGACCGGCTCTCACGCCAGCAGATCTTCGAGCAGTGGCCGCCGCCCGAGTTCAGCTTCGTCATCGAGCAGGCGGTGCTGGAGCGGCCGATCGGGGGGCCGAAGGTGCGCAAGGACCAACTGCGTCAGTTGCTGAGAATCGGTCGGCGGCGCAATGTGCAGCTACAGGTCATGCCAACAGGACGGCATGAACACCCTTGCCTGGACAACGGCTTCACCTTGCTCATCCCCAAGGGGAAGGAGCAAGTTGCTTACATGGAGTCACAGGGATACCCCAAGCTGATCAGTGACCGAGAAGAGGTCCGCGTCCTCACCGCTCGCTATGGGATCATCCGGGCTCAGGCCCTCAACCCGCACGAGTCCCTGGACTTGATCGAGAAGATGCTGGACGGACGATGACCATAGAGCAGTTGACCTGGTTCAAGTCGAGCTACAGCAGCGGCGAAGGCGGCCAGTGCCTGGAAGTGGCCGCTCACCCCACCGCCATCCACATCCGCGACTCGAAGCAACCCCTCGCCGCCCACGTCACCGTCACCCCGTCCGCATGGTCAGCCTTCCTTCTGGGCGAGAAGGAACGCCTGCGGGACGGGTGATTCGCCGCGCGTCACCTCGGGCCCCCGCACGGTGGTGGAGCGGACGGTGAAGCCGGCGCCGGTGAGCAGGTCCGCCATCTGCTCGGGGCGGCGCCGGTGGTAGTCGAGGGCCACGTCATGGCCGAAGGGGCGTTCGAGGCGGAGCGGTACGTCGCCGACCTGGAAGGCCAGGAGGAGCCGCCCGCCGGGAGCCAGTACGCGGTGGAACTCGGCGAACAAGTCGGGGAGTTCGTCCACGGGTGTGTGGATGCTGGAGTACCAGGAGACCACCCCGGCCAGCGAACCGTCGGCCGAAGAGAGTTCCCGCATCGAGCCCTGCTCGAACCGCAGGGCGGGATACCGGCGGCGGGCGATGGCGATCATGGCGTCCGAGAGGTCCACGCCGAAGACGGACAGACCCAGACCGGCGAGGTGGGCGGTGACGTCGCCGGGGCCGCAGCCGAGGTCGGCCACCGTGCCGTGGGGGCCGACCTGTTCGGCGTACGCGGCGAGGAGGGCGCGTTCCAGGGGCCGTTCGGCGAGGGGGTCGCGGAAGTGGCCGGCGTAGTCCTCGGCGATGGTGTCGTAGAAGGCGCGGGTGTCGGTCATGGGGAGGGACCGTAACGGCCCGCACTGACACTCCGCTTAGGCTGCTGTCGTTGGCCAACGCATTTACTGGGGGGTACGGGCCGGTGAACCAGTCGACGGAGGTGTTCCAGCCACTCCAGGCGGACGATCCACCCGTGGTGGCGGGTTACCGGCTCGCCGCGCGGCTGGGCGCGGGCGGCATGGGCCGGGTCTACCTGTCCCACACGCAGGGCGGACGGCCCGTCGCGCTGAAGGTCGTACGGCCGGAGCTGGCGGACGATCCGGATTTCCGGCGGCGGTTCGGCAGGGAGATCAAGGCGGCTCGGCGGGTGAAGGGGGCGTACACCGCCGAGCTCATCGACGCCGACGCCGACGGCGTACCGCCGTGGCTGGCCACGCTGTACGTGCCGGGGCCGTCCCTGACGGAGGCCGTGGCCCGGCGCGGGCCGTTGCCGGTGCCGGCCGTGCTGTGGCTGATGGCGGGGGTGGCCGAGGCGCTTGAGGCCATTCACGCCGAGGGCATCGTGCACCGGGACCTGAAGCCGTCCAACGTGCTGCTGGCCGCCGACGGGCCCCGGGTGATCGACTTCGGTATCGCGCTGGCCGCCGACGGGACCTCGTACACGGCGACGGGCGGCACGATCGGCACACCGTCGTTCATGGCTCCGGAGCAGGCGTCCGGGGGTCAGGTCACGGCGGCGACCGATGTCTTCGCGCTCGGGCAGACGGCCGCGTTCGCGGCGCTGGGCGGGCCGCTGTACGGGGACGGCCCCGCCGTGAACGTGCTGTACCGGATCGTGCACGAGGAACCCGGCCTGGACCTGCTGCCCGAGCCGTTGCGTCCGCTGCTCGCCCGGTGCCTGGCCGCCGACCCGGCACAGCGGGCCACTCCGGCGGAGGTGGTGGAGTGGTGCCGGCAGCGGCTGGGCGCGGACGCCGACGCGGGCGGGGGGCCGGCCGTGTGGCGGGAGATCACCGGACCGGAGGTCGCGATTCCGGCACCCGTACCCGAGCCGACCCCGGCGTACGCCCGGCAGCCGCTGATCGCGCCTGCCGGCTGGCCGCAGCCGACGCCGGAGCAGCGGAAGGCCCGCCGCCGGCGCGCCGCGCTGATCTCGGTCGCGGGTGTGGCGGGCGGCGCGCTGCTGGTGGCCCTCCTGGCGTGGTCGGTCATGGACGCGAAGGGCCGGGCCGGCGGGCGGGACACGGCGGGCTCCCGGACGTCGGCCACCGCATCTGCCCCACGGTCGTCCTCGTCGGCGTCCGCGCCGGGCCCCGGGTCGGACTCCTCGTCCCGTTCCTCCGACGCGTCCGCCGCGGGCGCCGGGGACGTCGGGTCCTCGGCCTCGCCACGGGTCCCGCGGCCGGAAGGGTTCTCCGGGCTGTGGCTGGACGCGAAGACCTCGCTGAGCCTCAAGGACCAGACGCCCCAGCGGAGAGACCGCAAGGGTGACATCCGCTTCGGCTGCCAGGCGATCGGCTGCGAACTGAAGAGCGACAGCGTGGTGTTCATGCAGATGTACGGCGGACACGGCACCACCCTCGACGAGTGCCGTCTCTTCCTCAGGCACGCCACCAGGCACAGCTGGACGCTGGCCGGCGCGGCGACCGGTACCGAGTTCTGCCTGAAGGACGACGAGGGCGACATCGGGCTGTACGTGATCCAGACGAAGTCCACCGCGCTGCCCGACATCGCCTTCCTCACCGGCGACCTGACCGTCTGGCGGCACGCCGCCTAACCCACCCCCACCCCCCGCAACACCGCCGTCGTCACGGCCGCCCCCAGCACCACCACGGCGAACGGTGCCCGGCGCCAGGCCAGGACGGCGCCGACCAGGACGCCGATGGGGCGGGCCCAGCCGGCGAAGCCGCCGGACTCGGTCAGGGCGCCCGTGGCCAGCAGGGCGACCAGGAGGACCACCGCACCGGCGGAGGCCAGTTCCTGGACGCGGGGCGGGACGGTGACCCGGCCGTGCAGGACCGGGCCGACCAGCCGGAAGGCGTACGTGCCGGCGGCCAGGGCGAGGATCACGACGAGCGTGGTGTTCACGCGGCGGCCCCCCGGCCGGCCGGGCGGCGGTGCAGAGCGAGTCCGAGCAGGGCCAGCAGGACCGGGACCCCCGCCGGGACGGCGGGCGTGACCGCCAGGGCCAGGGCCGCGCCGAGCAGGGCGCACCGCCGTACCGTCGCGTCCGCGCGGAGGGTGGGCAGGACCAGGGCGACGAGGACGGCGGGGAACGCGGCGTCCAGGCCGTAGCGGGCGGTGTCGCCGAGGGCGCCTCCCGCGAGCCCGCCGGCCAGGACGCCGATGTTCCACACGGCGAACAGGCCGAGCCCGGAGATCCAGAACGCCCGCCGCTGCCGTACCGGGTCGGACTGGGCGAGGGCGAAGGCGACCGTTTCGTCGGTGACCAGATGGGCGCCCAGGAAACGGGTCGCGCGGTTGGTGCCGATGATCTCGGCCACGGCGAGGCTGAAGGCCGCGGTCCGGGTGTTGAGCAGCAGCCCGGTGGCCACGGCGGCGACGGGGCCGCCCCCGGCGAGCAGCACGCCCACCGCGCTGAACTGGGCCGATCCCGCGTAGACCACCAGTGACATCAGCACCGGCACCCACAGGGGCAGCCCGCCTGCTACGGAGACGGCGCCGAAGGAGACGCCGACGATGCCGCTGGCCAGCCAGACGAGCGAGCTGTCGCGGAGGAGGGAACGGTCCGTGTCGGGCGTGGGCGGTGTTCGGTGTGACGAACGCATGTTCTCTACGATGGACAGTGAGCGCCCTGTCCGTCAAGGCGAACGATCGTACCGATGGAGCGAACGCACATGTCCGAGGTGCCCGCCCGGCTTCCCCTGGAGTGGATCGCCGCGTCCCTGAAGCGGGAGCGCGGCCGTGCCGGCCTGTCCCTGTCCGAGCTGGCCAAGCGGGCCGGAATCGCCAAGTCCACGCTGTCCCAGCTGGAGGCCGCGAGCGGGAACCCGAGCATGGAGACCATCTGGGCGCTCGCGGTGGCGCTCGGTGTGCCGTTCAGCACGCTGGTCGAGCCGCCCACGCCGGCGGTCCGGGTGATCCGGGCGGGGGAGGGGCCCACGGTCCACTCCGAACAGTCCAGCTACCTGGCCTCGCTGCTCTCCGCCTGCCCGCCGGGCGCCCGCCGGGATCTCTATTTCATCTGGCTGGAGCCGGGGACCGTACGGGATTCCGAACCTCATATTCCGGGCACCGTGGAGCACATCGTGGTGAGCCAGGGCACGGTGAAGGCGGGGCCGCGCGGAGAGGCCGTGGAACTGGGGCCGGGTGACTACATGTCGTACCGGGGTGACGTATCCCACTCGTACGAGGCGCTGGCGGCCGGCACCAGGTTCGTGCTGGTCATGCAGCACGTCTGAGGTTCGTGAACGGAGAGTGGACGGGAAAAGGCAGGAGCCCCGTCGCCGGATGGCGCGGGGCTCCTTGGGTACTGCGCTAGGCTGCGATCAGTGCTCCCAGGTCGATCAGACCGGGGTGACGTTCTCCGCCTGCGGGCCCTTCGGACCCTGGGTCACGTCGAAGCTCACCTGCTGGTTCTCTTCGAGGGAACGGAAACCCGTGGCGTTGATCGCGGAGTAGTGAACGAAGACGTCGGGGCCGCCGCCCTCTTGGGCAATGAAGCCAAAGCCCTTTTCGGCGTTGAACCACTTAACGGTTCCGGTAGCCATAAGCCCTCCTTGGGCTCACAAAGGGTTGCCCTGCTCCAGAACCTGCAAGTGTGAAACGGTGCTGCACAACTGCATACTTCTGAAAACGACGAGAGCCTGCGGTTACATGCTCCGCAGGCTCTGTACTGCAAGGGAAACCAAACTGCAACTTGCGGCAAGCCTAGCATCCGGGCAGCCGAAAGCAATAGGGATCAAGATCACGTCACCCGGATGTTTGAACGTCCGCTAGGCCGTTTGGGGGTGGGGTCGGTCCGGGCACCGTACCCCACGGGGTCTAGTCTCGCGATGTGGACAATTCTCGCACCCGGCCGCGCGTCGGCCACATCCAGTTCCTGAACTGCCTGCCCCTCTACTGGGGGCTCGCGAGAACCGGCACCCTCCTCGACTTCGAGCTCACCAAGGACACCCCGGAGAAGCTCAGCGAGCGGCTCGTGCACGGTGACCTCGACATCGGCCCCGTCACCCTGGTCGAGTTCCTGCGCAACGCCGACGACCTCGTCGCCTTCCCCGACATCGCCGTCGGCTGCGACGGCCCGGTGATGTCCTGCGTGATCGTCTCGCAGGTCCCGCTGGACCAGCTCGACGGCGCCCGGGTCGCCCTCGGCTCGACCTCGCGCACCTCGGTGCGGCTCGCCCAGCTGCTGCTCGCCGAGCGGTACGGCGTCCAGCCCGACTACTACACCTGCCCGCCCGACCTCAGCCTGATGATGCAGGAGGCGGAGGCCGCCGTCCTCATCGGCGACGCCGCCCTGCGCGCCAACCTCCACGACGGCCCCCGCTTCGGCCTCCAGGTCCACGACCTCGGCGCGCTGTGGAAGGAGTGGACCGGCCTGCCGTTCGTCTTCGCGGTGTGGGCGGCCCGCCGGGACTACCTGGAACGCGAGCCGTTCATCACCCGCAAGGTCCACGAGGCCTTCCTCGCCTCCCGCGACCTCTCCCTGGAAGAGGTGCACAAGGTCGCCGAACAGGCCGCCCGCTGGGAGGAGTTCGACGAGGCCACCCTGGAGCAGTACTTCACCACCCTCGACTTCAGCTTCGGCGCACCGCAGCTGGAGGCCGTCGCCGAGTTCGCCCGCCGGGTCGGCCCGACGACCGGCTTCCCGGCCGACGTGAAGGTGGATCTGCTCCAGCCCTGAACGGGGTAGGAACCCGGGACGAGCCGGCCGAGGGGGGAAGCGTGGGCGGGGTGACCACGGGGGTTCTGGTGCTCGGCGCCCTGCTGTGGGGCGCGCCGGCGGGGGCCCTGCTGCCCCGCGCCGCCTACCGCTTCGCCGTACCGTCCGGCGAGCCGTGGCGCGACCGCTGCCCCGGCGGCCGCCATCCGGTCCGGGGGTGGCTGGGCGGGTTCCGGTGCGAGGAGTGCGCGGGCGAACGCGGGGGAGCCGAGGGGCGCGTGCCCGTCACCTCGTACCAGTCGTACGCCCCCTCCGCGCCGCTCCTCGCCACCGCCACCGCCCTCGTCTGCGCCGCCCTCGCCGCCGCCACCGGCACCCGGCCGGAGCTGGCGGTGTGGCTGCTGCTCGCGCCCGTCGGCGTGCTCCTCGCCGCCGTCGACCTCAGGGTGCAGCGGCTGCCCGATCCGCTGACCCTCACGCTCGCCGCCGGCGCCCTCGCCCTGCTCGGCATCACCGCCCTGCTCCCCGAACACGCCGGTCACTGGCGCACCGCCCTCTACGGCGCCCTCGCGCTGGGCGCCGGCTACTACCTGCTGTACCGCGTCAACCCGGGCGGCATGGGCTTCGGTGACGTGAAGCTGGCCGTGGGCGCGGGCGCCGCGCTCGGCTGGTACGGCTGGCCCACCGTGCTGCTCGGCACCTTCGCGGGCTTCCTGTTCGGCGCGCTCTACGGCGGCGTGCTCGTCCTGGCCCGGCGGGCGGGCCGTAAGACGGCCGTGCCGTTCGGCCCGTTCCTCCTCGCCGGCGCCCTCACCGGGCTGCTGATCGGCGCGTACGCGGCCTGAGCGCGGGCGGAAGAAGGGGCTGGCGTAGGCTGACTCAGTCCGTCCGCCCACCCGTCTGCCACCAACACCCTTGTACCGAGCGCTTCGCGCCCACCTTCCAATCGCCTTGACGAAAGGGACGCCCTGGTGACCGAGAAGGCCGACCTCACGTCTGTCCTCGACCGTGCCGCCGCCGGTGGGCGGATCACCCCGGAAGAGGCGCTCGTCCTCTACCGTGACGCCCCGCTGCACGCCCTGGGCGCCGCCGCCGACGCGGTGCGCCGCCGCATGTACGCGGGCATCGAGCACATCGCCACGTACATCATCGAGCGCAACATCAACTACACGAACGTGTGTGTCACGGCGTGCAAGTTCTGCGCCTTCTACGCGGCCCCCAAGGACAAGGACAAGGGCTGGACGCGGGACCTGGACGACATCCTGCGCCGCTGCGCCGAGACCGTGGAGCTCGGCGGCACCCAGATCATGTTCCAGGGCGGCCACCACCCGGACTACGGCGTCGAGTACTACGAGAAGCACTTCCGGGCCATCAAGGAGGCCTTCCCGCAGCTCGTCATCCACTCCCTGGGCGCGTCCGAGGTCGAGCACATGGCCCGGATCAGCGGGGTCTCGGTGGAAGAGGCCATCACCCGTATCCACGAGGCCGGCCTGGACTCCTTCGCCGGCGCGGGCGCGGAACTGCTGCCCGAGCGCCCCCGCAAGGCCATCGCGCCCCTGAAGGAGAGCGGCGAGCGCTGGCTGGAGATCATGGAGACCGCGCACCGGCTGGGCGTCGAGTCGACCTCCACCATGCTGATGGGCACCGGCGAGACCAACGCCGAGCGGATCGAGCACCTGCGGATGATCCGGGACGTACAGGACCGCACGGGCGGCTTCCGCGCGTTCATCCCGTACACCTACCAGCCCGAGAACAACCACCTGAAGGGCCGCACCCAGGCGACGCTCTTCGAGTACCTGCGGATGATCGCCATCGCCCGCCTCTTCCTGGACAACGTCCGGCACATCCAGGGCTCGTGGCTCACCACCGGCAAGGAGGTCGGCCAGCTGTCCCTGCACTACGGCGCGGACGACCTCGGCTCGATCATGCTGGAGGAGAACGTGGTCTCCTCGGCCGGCGCCAAGCACCGCTCCAACCGCCTGGAGATCATCGACCTGATCCGCAAGGCGGGCCGCGTCCCGGCGCAGCGCGCGACGACGTACGAGCACCTGGTCGTGCACGACGACCCGGCGAACGACCCCGTGGACGACCGCGTGGTCTCCCACATCTCCTCCACGGCCATCGAGGGCGGCACGGCCCACCCCGAGCTGAAGCTGCTCGCGTCGAACTAGGGCCGCCGTGCTGACGATTCACGCGGACTCCCGGGGACACGCCTTCCTCGTGAAGGGGGAGTGGATCGAGGCGGTCGGCCCCCTGGAGGAGCTGGCCGCCGCGCAGCCACGCGTGCGCGTGCGCGCCTGGCCCGGCATCCTCACGCCCGGGTTCGTCAATCCCTACGGCAACGAGCTGCTGGAGCGGACGTACCACCCGGACCCCCGGGAGGCCGGCGAGCTCGGCACCGAGCCGCTGACCGGGGACGCGCTCGGCTCCCTCAGCCTGGACGACGCCCGCTGGGGCGCGAGTGCCCGGCGGGGCATCCAGCGCATGCTGACGTACGGCACGGTCGCCGTTGCCTGCGAGCCCTTCGGCAGCCGCGCGGTGCAGGATGCCGTACGGCGCACCGGGCTCGGGGTCGTGGGACGGCTGGGCACCCCCGACGACCCGCCCTCCCTGGACCCGTTCGGCTCCGCCCGGCCTCCCGTGCCGGCGACCGAGCGCCGCCAGGGTTCCGCCGCCCGCTTCGCCGTCTTCGACGTGCGCGACGAGGAGGAGCTGGCCGAGCGGGGCGCGGGGACGTGCGTGGCGACGGTGGTGGCGGGACGGCTGGTGTTCCGCCGCCGCTGAGCCGCCGCGGCGGGGCGGAGGACGTGGCGGCCCGCAAGAAGCCGACGCTCCTGCCGGGAGGGCGGGCTGCAAGAATGGGCGGGTGACCCGCGCTTCCCTGAACAAGCAGCCGCACGAAGTCGCCTCGATGTTCGACGACGTGGCGGAACGGTACGACCTGACGAACGACGTGCTGTCGCTCGGCCAGGACCGGCGCTGGCGCAAGGAGGTGGCGAAGGCGGTCGACGCGCGCCCCGCGCAGAAGGTCCTGGACCTCGCCGCCGGCACGGCCACCTCCTCGCTGCCCTTCGCGCGGACCGGCGCGTACGTCGTCCCCTGCGACTTCTCCCTCGGCATGCTCCAGGTCGGCAAGAAGAAGCACACCTGGCTGCCGTTCACGGCGGGCGACGCGACGAGACTGCCCTTCAAGGACGACACCTTCGACGCGGTGACGATCTCCTTCGGGCTGCGCAACGTCCAGGACACGGACGCGGCGCTGCGCGAGATGCACCGGGTCACCCGGCCCGGCGGACGCGTGGTCATCTGCGAGTTCTCCCACCCGACGTGGGCGCCGTTCCGCACCGTCTACACCGAGTACCTGATGCGGGCGCTGCCGTCGGTCGCGCGCGCGGTCTCCTCCAGCCCGGACGCGTACGTCTACCTCGCCGAGTCCATCCGGGCCTGGCCCGACCAGCCCGCGCTCGCCGAACGGCTGCGCACGGCGGGCTGGTCCAAGGTGGCGTGGCGCGACCTCACCGGCGGGGTGGTCGCGCTGCACCGGGGCTTCAAGGAGTAGCGGGCTTCCAGGAGGCGGGGAGTCTCAGGAGGAGCCGAACCCGGCCACCGCGTACGGGTCGCCCGGCTGCTCCAGCTCCCGTTGCAGTCCGCCCGCCGGTGGCCGCGGAACGCGCGGTTCGCGCACGCCTCCGCCGCCCTCCCCCTCACCGAAGTCGAACCACACGTACACCATCGAGTCCGGCGGCACCTCGGCACCGGGCTGCGGGTACTGGCGTACGACGTGGTCGACCACGGTGCGGTGGAAGTCCGGGCGGTCCGGCGCGTGGAGGAGCAGACCCCGCGCCCTGGCCGTCTCGCGCGCGTCCACGGCCATCAGACCGACCAGACGAGGGACGCGCACTTCGGGTGTTTTGGGTGTTATACGCACAGATGTCACCCCCAGCGGTACTGGCAGGGTAACTCTCGCCCGGCCCACCCGGAAGGCACCGGTGTCTTTCTGTAACAGACGACTACTCTGTGTGATGGAAGCGGAGCCGGAAACACAGGGCCGGCTCGTCCAGCGTGGGGTGCGTGTAGGTCTCCGCCCGCTCCATGCCGAGCCGCCGGATCACCGCGATCGACCGTTCGTTGCCCTGCCGGACCATCGCCACCACCTCCGGCACCCCGGCCTCCCGCACCCGCCGCAGCGTCTCCCGCGCCGCCGCGGTGGCGTACCCCTTGCCCCAGTGCGCCCGCCCGAGCCGCCAGCCGATCTCGATCTCGCCGACCGGGCCCCAGTCCGGCCGCCACGGCTGCGCGCCGGTGAAGCCGATGACCTCGCCGGACTCGTCCAGCAGGGTCCACAGGCAGAAGCCGTGCTCCGCGTCGTGCCGCCGCTGGCGCGCGGTCAGTTCCTCGTACACCGACAGCTCCGCCGGCCTGCCGCCGTGGAACTCCATGACCTCCGGGTCGGCGAAGACCCGGTGCCAGGCGACCGCGTCCTCGTGCGTGGGGACGCGCAGCCGTACCGGGGGGAGAGGTCGCTTCACAGGGCAGCCCTTCAGCCGGTCGATCAAGTCCGCTGAATAGACTGCCCATGTCCAGTGCCGGTCGGCACGCAGATTTCGAAACCTTGGGGAGATCCCGCCGTGACCGAGCCCCTCTCCGACCACACCGCCGATGTGATCGTCGTGGGCGCGGGGCCAGCCGGCTCCACGACCGCGTACCACCTCGCCAAGGCCGGTCTCGACGTCCTGCTCCTGGAGAAGACCGAGTTCCCCCGCGAGAAGGTGTGCGGCGACGGCCTCACCCCGCGCGCGGTGAAGCAGCTCGTCGCCATGGGCATCGACATCTCCGAGGAGGCCGGCTGGCTGCGCAACAAGGGCCTGCGCATCATCGGCGGCGGCTCCCGCCTCCAGCTCGACTGGCCCGATCTCGCCGCCTACCCGAACTACGGCCTGGTCCGCAAGCGCGACGACTTCGACGAGCAGCTCGCCCGCAACGCCCAGAAGGCCGGCGCCCGGCTGTACGAGCGCTGCAACGTCAGCGGCCCGGTCCTCGACGACCGCACCGGCCGCATCACCGGCGTCACCGCCAAGCTCGGCGAGGAGAAGCGCGAGGTCACCTTCCACGCGCCGCTCGTCGTCGCCGCCGACGGCAACTCCACCCGCCTCTCCCTGGCGATGGGCCTGCACCGCCGCGAGGACCGCCCGATGGGCGTGGCCGTGCGCACCTACTTCACCTCGCCCCGCCACGACGACGACTACCTGGAGTCCTGGCTGGAACTGTGGGACCGGCGCGGCCCCCAGGACCGCCTGCTGCCCGGCTACGGCTGGATCTTCGGCATGGGCGACGGCACGTCGAACGTGGGCCTCGGCGTGCTCAACACCTCCGCCTCCTTCAAGGAGCTGGACTGGCGCGAGATCCTCAAGGCGTGGTGCGCCTCCATGCCGGAGGACTGGGGCTACACCCCGGAGAACATGACCGGCCCGATCCGCGGCGCCGCCCTGCCCATGGCCTTCAACCGCCAGCCGCACTACACGCGCGGGCTGCTGCTCGTCGGCGACGCCGGCGGCCTGGTGAACCCCTTCAACGGCGAGGGCATCGCCTACGCCATGGAGTCCGGCCAGATCGCCGCCGACGTCGTCGTGCAGGCCCACGCGCGCGCGACGCCCGCCCAGCGCGAGATCGCCCTCCAGCGCTACCCGCGCGTCCTCAAGGACACCTACGGCGGTTACTACACGCTCGGCCGCGCCTTCGTGAAGCTCATCGGCAACCCGAAGGTCATGCAGATCGCCACCCAGCGCGGTCTGACCCACCCGCTGCTGATGAAGTTCACCCTGAAGCTGCTGGCGAACCTCACCGACCCCACGGGCGGGGACGCGATGGACCGCATCATCAACGGTCTGAGCAAGGTGGCCCCGAAGGCGTGACCGGGCGCTGAGCCGCGGCGTTGGCGGCCCGGCGGGCGTACACCGCGTCCCGCCGGTCCGCCATCTGCCGCAGCGCGTCCTTCTTGTCCCGTTTCGAGAGCCGGTCCAGATAGACGTACCCGTTGGTGTGGTCGGTCTCGTGGGCCAGGCACCGCGCGAAGTACCCGGTGCCCTCGACGACGACGGCCTTGCCGTCCCTGTCCCGCCCGCGCACGACGGCCCGGTCCGGCCGCGGTACGGCCATCACGGCACCCGGTACCGACAGGCATCCCTCGCCCTCGTCCAGCAGCCGCCGCCCGGTCGTGGGCGTTTCGAGCACCGGATTGACGACGTGCCCGACATGTCGGACTCCGTCGTCATCGGGGCAGTCGTACACGAACAGCCGCAGATTCACCCCGACCTGATTCGCCGCCAGTCCCGCGCCCTCGGCGACGTACATGGTGCGGAACATGTCGTCGATGAGCGCGGCGAGGTCGGGGCCGAACTCCGTGACGTCACGGCACGGCCTGTGCAGTACCTCCTCGCCGACCTCGGTGATACGGCGCACCGCGCCCCGCCCGGCCTCGGGGGCGTACCGCGGGTAGTGGTCGGCGGGACTTCCCTGTACGAACACGCGTGGCATCGCGTGGACTCCTTCGCTCGGCGACGGACCACCGGACGGCGGCCCGGGCAGAGCATGCCAGGGACGAGGCGAGGCGCGTCAGGGGACGCCGCAAGGGCCGCTGCCCCGAGTGGCTGCGGCCCTACGCGTGCGAGAGGTGCTCAGGTGCGCTCAGAGCACCCGCACGGCGCCGGTGGGCGGGTCGTACGACAGCGGGCGCTCCACGACACCGGTGGAGGGGTTCTGCGCGCCCACGAACATGCCGTCGCCGACGTACACCGCGACGTGGTACGCGGCGCCCGCGCTGCCCCAGTACAGGATGTCGCCCGGCTGGAGGTTGCTCAGCGAGACCTGGGTGCCGGCCGTCGACTGGTCCTGGGAGACGCGCGGCAGGCTGATGCCGACCTGCTTGAAGGCCGTCTGCACCAGGCCGGAGCAGTCGTAGGCGGAGGGGCCGGTGGCGCCGGAGACGTACGCCTTGCCGACCTGCGCCTTGACGAAGCTGATGACGGCCGCGGCCGAACCGGTGGCCGTGGACGTGCTGGTGCTGGTGCTGGTGCTGGTGGACACGGTGGTGGAGCCGGCGTCCGCCGTGGTGGACAGCGTGGTCCGCTCCGCGGTGCGGGAGGCGCGGGCGGCGGCCTCCTTGCGGGCGGCCTCCTGGGCCTTCTTCTTGGCCTCCGCCGCCTTCTTCTTGGCGTCGGCGAGGTCCGCCTTGGCCTGCTTCGCGGCCTTGGCGGCAGCCGCGTCACGTTCGGCCTGCAGCTGGTAGTTCGCCGCGGCCTGCTCGGTGGCGTCCGCGGACTGGGCCGCCTGGGCGGCCAGGTCGGCCGTCAGGGTGGGCAGTTCAAGGGTCTGCGTCACCGGCTCGGCAGCGTTCGCCGAGCCGGACGCCCCGGCGACTGCCAGGGTGCCGAGGACGCCACCGGCAACTCCGGCCCGCATCGCGAGGGACGACGCGCTGCGGCGGGGCTTCCGGTGGCTGCGTATGTGAGCGGTGTGGGACATGGGAACAACCGGTACCAGGGGCTCCTTCATATCTTCAAGAAACGTGTGCTGCGCCACAGTTGTTCAATCGAGACCCGGAAAGCCGGGCGTGTCGCTCTTTATTGACGCCGTAACGGACATTGCGGACGCCCGTGATCAAGCCCTTGATCACGGTCTTTGATCATTAAGTCCGAATTGCCCCCCGCCTACCACTGGTTGGGTTCGTTGGCCAAGCCCGGTTCTCAGACGCCTCTCATGAATGTGGCGGACGTCACGGAACGATTACCGGAACGGTGGCGTCCGGCGCCTGCTCGGCTCGTGAACGCGTGCACGCGCCCCGACCCCGTCCACATCCCGCCCCGGCCTCCCTCCGAGGTGTGAACGCGCCCCACTATCAGGCCATCGCGTCCATCGCCAATTTGCATGCGTCGGAACTCTCTTGATATGGAGACGCCCCCTCCGGCCTGCGGTGACGTGCAGGATTGTCACTTCTGGTGATCAACTGAACGCTTCGCGTATGAAGATCACTCATCATCCGACTTCATGATCCTTCGTCAGGTGGTGGAGATCACAAAGCTTGTGCAATACCCCGTGTCGCAGATCACAGAGCGGCAGGCATAAGATGCGAGGCAGTTGGGCTTGTGACCTGCTTCACATGTTCGCGATCTTCGCCGGGGCGAGCGGGGTTCGTGGGACCGGTGGGGCGGATGTGAGCCCAGTGCAACCGCCAGCAGTCAGTGCCGACTGAGAGGAGCGAGGAGCGGTGAACGCGTATGCGCCCATCCTCGTACTGGGAGCCCTCGGGGCAGGCTTTGCGATCTTCTCCGTGGTCATGGCCACGCTGATCGGTCCGAAGCGGTACAACCGCGCGAAACTCGAAGCCTACGAGTGCGGCATCGAGCCGACCCCCACGCCGGCCGGCGGCGGGCGCTTCCCCATCAAGTACTACCTGACGGCGATGCTCTTCATCGTCTTCGACATCGAGATCGTCTTCCTCTACCCCTGGGCCGTCACCTTCGACGCCCTGGGGATCTTCGGGCTCGTGGAGATGCTGCTCTTCGTGCTCACCGTCTTCGTCGCGTACGCGTACGTATGGCGGCGCGGCGGCCTGGAATGGGACTGAGGGGCCTTTAACGACATGGGACTCGAAGAAAAGCTGCCGAGCGGCTTCCTGCTGACCACCGTCGAGCAGGCCGCGGGCTGGGTGCGCAAGGCGTCCGTCTTCCCGGCCACCTTCGGCCTCGCCTGCTGCGCCATCGAGATGATGACCACGGGCGCCGGCCGCTACGACCTGGCCCGCTTCGGCATGGAGGTCTTCCGCGGCTCACCCCGCCAGGCGGACCTGATGATCGTCGCCGGCCGGGTCAGCCAGAAGATGGCGCCCGTCCTGAGGCAGGTCTACGACCAGATGCCCAACCCCAAGTGGGTGATCTCCATGGGTGTCTGCGCCTCCTCCGGCGGCATGTTCAACAACTACGCGATCGTCCAGGGCGTCGACCACATCGTCCCGGTCGACATCTACCTGCCGGGCTGCCCGCCGCGCCCCGAGATGCTGATGGACGCGATCCTCAAGCTCCACCAGAAGATCCAGTCCTCCAAGCTCGGCGTGAACGCCGAGGAGGCGGCCCGCGAGGCGGAGGAGGCGGCGCTCAAGGCCCTGCCCACGATCGAGATGAAGGGGCTGCTGCGGTGAGTGACGCGAACGGCACCCAGGGGAACCACGGGGCGAACGGCTCCGCGAACGGGGTGAACCCCGAGAAGGACCTCTCCGCCTCCAACCTCCCCGGCCAGCGCGGCGAGGGGGGCGAGGAGATCCGCGTGCAGCGCGGCATGTTCGGTGCGAACAACGGCGGCGACACCTCCGGCTACGGCGGCCTGGTCCGCTCGGTCCGGCTCCCGGGACCGGCCACCCGGCCCTACGGCGGCTGGTTCGACGAGGTCGCCGACGAGTTGGAGGGCGCCCTGGAGGAACAGGGACTCCTGCCGGGGAACGCCATCGAGAGGACGGTCGTCGACCGCGGTGAGCTGACCTTCCACATCGAACGCGAGCACCTGGTCCGCGTCGCCCGCACCCTGCGCGACGACCCGGCCCTGCGTTTCGAGCTGTGCACCGGCGTCAGCGGCGTCCACTACCCGAACGACAAGGGCCGCGAGCTGCACGCCGTCTACCACCTGCGCTCGATCACCCACAACCGGCTGATCCGCCTCGAAGTCAGCGCGCCCGACAGCGACCCGCGCATCCCGTCGCTGGTCCCCGTCTACCCGACGAACGACTGGCACGAGCGCGAGACCTACGACTTCTTCGGCATCGTCTTCGAAGGTCACCCGGCCCTGACGCGGATCATGATGCCGGACGACTGGCAGGGCCACCCGCAGCGCAAGGACTACCCCCTCGGCGGCATCCCCGTCGAGTACAAGGGCGCCCAGATCCCGGCTCCGGACCAGCGGAGGTCGTACTCGTGAGCACGCAGTCAGCATCCGCCGCGTCGGCCGCGTCCGCGCGCGAGACCACCGAGGGCACCGTCTACACGGTCACCGGTGGCGACTGGGACGAGGTCGTCCAGTCCGCGGCCCGCGCCGACGACGAGCGCATCGTCGTCAACATGGGTCCCCAGCACCCGTCCACCCATGGGGTGCTCCGTCTGATCCTCGAGATCGAGGGCGAGACGGTCACCGAGGCCCGCTGCGGCATCGGCTACCTCCACACCGGCATCGAGAAGAACCTCGAGTACCGCACGTGGACGCAGGGCACCACGTTCGTGACGCGCATGGACTACCTGACGTCCTTCTTCAACGAGACCGCCTACTGCCTCGCCGTCGAGAAGCTCCTCGGCATCGAGGACGAGATCACCGAGCGCGCCAAGATCATCCGGGTGCTCCTGATGGAGCTGAACCGGCTCTCCTCCCACCTGGTGTGCATCGCCACCGGCGGCATGGAGCTGGGCGCCACCACGATCATGATCTACGGATTCCGTGATCGTGAAATGATTCTCGACATCTACGAGCTGGTCACGGGCCTGCGCATGAACCACGCGTACATCCGGCCCGGCGGACTCGCCCAGGACCTGCCGCCCGGCGCGGTGGACCAGATCCGCGAGTTCGTGAAGAAGATGAGGAAGAACCTCCCGGAGTACGACAAGCTCGCCACCGGGAACCCCATCTTCAAGGCCCGCATGCAGGACGTCGGCTACCTCGACCTGGCCGGCTGCATGGCCCTCGGCGCGACCGGCCCGATCCTGCGCGCCACCGGCCTGCCGCACGACCTGCGCAAGGCCCAGCCGTACTGCGGCTACGAGACGTACGACTTCGACGTCCCGACCGCCGACAGCTGCGACGCCTACGGCCGCTTCCTCATCCGCCTGGAGGAGATGCGCCAGTCGCTCGGGATCGTCGAGCAGTGCCTGGACCGGCTCCAGCCCGGCCCGGTCATGGTCGCCGACAAGAAGATCGCCTGGCCCGCCCAGCTCGCCCTGGGACCGGACGGACTCGGCAACTCCCTCGACCACATCAAGAAGATCATGGGCACCTCCATGGAGGCCCTGATCCACCACTTCAAGCTGGTCACCGAGGGCTTCCGGGTCCCGCCGGGACAGGCGTACGCGGCCGTCGAGTCGCCCAAGGGCGAACTCGGGGTGCACGCGGTCTCCGACGGCGGCACCCGCCCCTACCGGGTCCACTTCCGCGACCCGTCCTTCACCAACCTTCAGGCCATGGCGGCGATGTGCGAGGGCGGCCAGGTCGCCGACGTCATCGTCGCCGTCGCGTCCATCGACCCCGTGATGGGAGGCGTCGACCGGTGACCACCTCTTCTTCCGAGCGGGGCGTCAGCCTGGGCATGCCCGAACTGCCCGCGCCGGCCTACCCGGACGACGTCCGGGCCCGGCTGGAGGCGGACGCGCGCGAAGTGATCGCGCGCTACCCGGACTCCCGGTCCGCCCTGCTGCCGCTGCTCCACCTCGTGCAGGCGGAGGAGGGCCACGTCACGCGCACCGGCATGCGGTTCTGCGCGGACATGCTGGGGCTGACCACGGCCGAGGTCACCGCCGTCGCCACCTTCTACACGATGTACCGGCGCAAGCCGTCCGGTGACTACCAGGTCGGCGTCTGCACCAACACGCTGTGCGCGGTCATGGGCGGTGACGCGATCTTCGAGACCCTCCAGGAACACCTCGGCGTCGGCAACGGCGAGACCACCGACGACGGCAAGGTCACCCTGGAGCACATCGAGTGCAACGCGGCCTGCGACTACGCGCCGGTCGTGATGGTCAACTGGGAGTTCTTCGACAACCAGACCCCGGCGAGCGCCAAGCACCTCGTCGACGACCTGCGGGCGGGGCGCCCCGTCCAGCCCACGCGCGGGGCGCGCCTGTGCACCTTCAAGGAGACCGCGCGGATCCTGGCCGGCTTCCCCGACGAGCGGCCCGGGGCCGTCGAGGAGGGCGGCAGTGCCGGACCCGCGTCGCTGGTGGGCCTCCGCCTGGCCAAGGGGGAGACCGCACCCGCGCGCGTGGTCCATCCGCGCGGAGGTCCGCACGAGGAACCGCAGGACAGGGTGCACGAGCCGTCGCCGGCCGAGCACCTCAGCTCCCATGACGCGCCACAGGACACATCGGCCTCCGACCCTGCCCACCCCGCGGGGCCTACCGCAGAGGAGGGGGAGTGATGACCGTGGTATCCGAGGTCAAGGACCCGAGCCCCGAGAAGCTGCTCGCACCCGTGCTGTCGGCCTTCTGGGACGAGGACCGGTCCTGGACTCTGGACGTCTACCGGAGGCACGAGGGGTACGAGGGACTCCGCAAGGCCCTCGCCATGTCGCCGGACGACCTGATCGCGTACGTCAAGGACTCCGGGCTCCGGGGCCGCGGCGGCGCGGGATTCCCGACCGGGATGAAGTGGCAGTTCATCCCCCAGGGTGATGGGAAACCGCACTATCTGGTTGTCAACGCCGACGAGTCGGAACCGGGCACCTGCAAGGACATCCCGCTCCTCTTCGCGAACCCGCACAGCCTCATCGAGGGCATCGTGATCGCGTGCTACGCCATCAGGTCGTCGCATGCCTTCATCTATCTGCGGGGCGAAGTCGTCCCCGTCCTGCGGCGGTTGCACGAGGCCGTGCGCGAGGCCTACGCGGCGGGCTACCTCGGCGAGAACATCCTGGGCAGCGGACTCGACCTGACCCTCACCGTGCACGCCGGCGCCGGCGCGTACATCTGCGGTGAGGAGACCGCGCTGCTCGACTCGCTCGAAGGCCGCCGTGGTCAACCGCGGCTCCGTCCCCCCTTCCCTGCGGTGGAAGGCCTCTACGCCTGTCCCACTGTGGTGAACAACGTCGAGTCGATCGCGTCGGTTCCCGCCATCCTGAAAAACGGCAAGGACTGGTTCAGGTCGATGGGCAGCGAGAAGTCCCCGGGCTTCACGCTCTACTCGCTCAGCGGCCACGTCGCGAGCCCCGGCCAGTACGAGGCCCCGCTCGGCATCACGCTGCGCCAGCTCCTCGACATGAGCGGCGGCATGCGGCCGGGCCACCGCCTGAAGTTCTGGACGCCGGGCGGCTCCTCCACGCCGATGTTCACCGACGAGCACCTCGACGTCCCCCTCGACTACGAGGGCGTCGGTGCCGCCGGCTCCATGCTCGGCACCAAGGCGCTGCAGTGCTTCGACGAGACGACCTGCGTGGTGCGGGCGGTGACCCGCTGGACCGAGTTCTACGCCCACGAGTCCTGCGGCAAGTGCACGCCCTGCCGCGAAGGGACGTACTGGCTGGTGCAGTTGCTGCGGGACATCGAGGCCGGCAAGGGCGTCATGTCCGACCTCGACAAGCTCGCCGACATCGCCGACAACATCAACGGCAAGTCCTTCTGCGCCCTCGGTGACGGCGCCGCGTCCCCGATCTTCTCCTCGCTGAAGTACTTCCGCGAGGAGTACGAGCAGCACATCACGGGCCGGGGCTGCCCCTTCGACCCGGCCAAGTCGACGGCCTGGGCGGACCGCCCGGAGGTGAACGCATGACCGTGACCACCAGTGCTCCCGCGGGTGGGGGAGAGGCGGCGGTCCCGCCGGAGGACCTCGTCACGCTGACGATCGACGGCATCGAGATCAGCGTGCCCAAGGGCACCCTGGTCATCCGGGCCGCCGAGCAGCTCGGCATCGAGATCCCGCGCTTTTGCGACCACCCCCTGCTGGACCCGGCCGGCGCCTGCCGGCAGTGCATCGTCGAGGTCGAGGGCCAGCGCAAGCCGATGGCGTCCTGCACGATCACCTGCACGGACGGCATGGTCGTGAAGACCCAGCTGACCTCGCCGGTCGCCGAGAAGGCCCAGCACGGCGTGATGGAGCTGCTGCTCATCAACCACCCGCTGGACTGCCCGGTCTGCGACAAGGGCGGCGAGTGCCCGCTGCAGAACCAGGCGATGTCGCACGGCAACGCCGAGTCCCGCTTCGACGGCAAGAAGCGGACCTACGAGAAGCCCGTGCCGATCTCCACCCAGGTGCTGCTCGACCGCGAGCGCTGCGTGCTGTGCGCCCGCTGCACCCGCTTCTCCAACCAGATCGCGGGCGACCCCATGATCGAGCTGGTCGAGCGGGGCGCGCTCCAGCAGGTCGGCACCGGCGAGGGCGACCCGTTCGAGTCGTACTTCTCCGGCAACACCATCCAGATCTGCCCGGTCGGCGCGCTCACCTCGGCCGCCTACCGGTTCCGCTCGCGCCCCTTCGACCTCGTCTCCTCCCCGTCGGTGTGCGAGCACTGCTCCGGCGGCTGCGCCACCCGCACCGACCACCGGCGCGGCAAGGTCATGCGGCGGCTCGCCGCCTACGACCCCGAGGTCAACGAGGAGTGGATCTGCGACAAGGGACGCTTCGCGTTCCGCTACGCGCAGACGAAGGACCGCCTCCACACCCCGCTGGTGCGCAACGCCGACGGTGTCCTGGAGCCCGCCTCCTGGCCCGAGGCGCTGGAGGCGGCGGCGCGTGGCCTGGGCGCCGCCCGCTCCCGGGCCGGTGTCCTCATCGGCGGCCGGCTGACCGTCGAGGACGCCTACGCGTACAGCAAGTTCGCGCGCGTGGCGCTCGACACCAACGACATCGACTTCCGCGCGCGCGTGCACAGCGGCGAGGAGGCCGACTTCCTGGCCGCCCGGGTCGCCGGCCGCGGCCGGGACCTCGACCGTACGGGTGTCACGTACACCTCCCTGGAGAAGGCGCCCGCCGTCCTGCTGGTCGGCTTCGAGTCGGAGGAGGAGGCACCCGGCGTCTTCCTGCGGCTGCGCAAGGCGTGGCGCAAGCGCAAGCAGCGGGTGTTCTCGCTGGCCACGCACGCCACGCGGGGCCTGGAGAAGGCGGGCGGCACGCTGCTGCCGGCCGCTCCGGGCACCGAGCCGGAGTGGCTGGACGCGCTCGCGAGCGGCGTCGGCCTGGAGGAGCCCGGCACGCTCGCCGCCGAGGCCCTGCGCGCCGAGGGCGCCGTCATCGTCGTGGGAGAGCGGCTGGCCGGTGTCGCGGGCGGACTCACCGCCGCGCTGCGCGCCGCCACCGCGACCGGAGCCGAACTGGTGTGGATCCCGCGCCGGGCCGGTGAACGCGGCGCCGTCGAGGTGGGCGCGCTGCCCTCGCTGCTGCCGGGCGGCCGCCCGGCGACCGACCCGCGCGCGCGGGAGGAGGTCGCCGCGGTCTGGGGCGTCCCCGAACTCCCGGCGCGCTACGGCCGCGACACCCAGCAGATCGTCGAGGCCGCCGCCACCGGCGAACTCTCGGCGCTCCTGGTCGCCGGGGTGGAGGTCGCCGACCTGCCCGACCCGGCACGCGCGCGTGAGGCGCTGGAGAACGTCGGCTTCCTGGTGTCGCTGGAGCTGCGGCCCAGCGAGGTCACCGCCCACGCCGACGTCGTCCTGCCGGTCGCCGCGGTCGCCGAGAAGGCGGGCACCTTCCTCAACTGGGAAGGCCGCGTGCGCCTCTTCGAGGCCGCGCTCAAGCCCGACCAGATGACCCGCCCGCTCGCGCCGACCGACACGCGGGTGCTGCACATGCTCGCCGACGCCATGGACGGTGCCGAGGGCGCCGACGGGCGCCGGCAGCTGGGCCTGCCGGATCTGCGCGCCACACGCGCGGAGATCGACCGGCTCGGCTCCTGGGACGGCCCCCGCGCCTCCGGACCCATGGAGACCGCGGGCGCGCTGCCCCGCCCGGCCGCCGGCGAGGCCGTGCTCGCCGGGCACCGGCTGCTGCTCGACCAGGGCGTCCTCCAGGAGGGCGACGAGGCGCTCGCCGGAACCCGGCACGCCGCACGCGCGCGCGTGTCCGCCGCGACGGCCGCCGAGGCGGGCGTCGCGGACGGCGAGGTCCTGACCGTCACCGGCCCCGCCGGCACGGTGGGACTGCCCCTCCAGATCACCGAGATGCCCGACCGGGTGGTGTGGCTGCCGCTGAACTCCGCCGGCGCCGGCGTCGCCTCCGACACCGGGGCACGTCCCGGCTCCCTCGTCCGCATCGGCCCGGCGGCAGTCGCCGGAGAGGCCCCCAAGGAGGTGGAGGCATGAGCCCGTACCTCGCCGCTGAAGACCTCTCGATGTTCGGCCGCGACCCGTGGTGGCTGGTCGTCGTCAAGGCGGTCTTCTGCTTCGCGTTCCTGATGGTGACCGTCCTGTTCTCCATCGTCTGGGAGCGCAAGGTCGTCGCCTGGATGCAGCTGCGCATCGGCCCCAACCGGCACGGCCCCTGGGGCATGCTCCAGTCGCTCGCCGACGGCGTGAAGCTGATGCTCAAGGAAGACCTCATCGTCAAGCGCGCGGACAAGGTGGTCTACGTCCTCGCGCCGATCGTCGCGGCCGTCCCGGCCTTCATGGCGATCGCGGTGATCCCCTTCGGGCCGGCCGGGAACGAGATCTCGATCTTCGGTCACCGCACCACGATGCAGCTCACCGACCTGCCGATCGCGATGCTCTACATCCTCGCGGTCGCCTCGGTCGGCATCTACGGCATCGTGCTGGCGGGCTGGAGCTCCGGCTCCACCTATCCGCTCCTCGGCGGTCTGCGCTCCTGCGCGCAGATGATCTCGTACGAGATCGCCATGGGTGCCGCGTTCGCCTCCGTGTTCCTCTACTCGGGGTCGATGTCGACGTCCACGATCGTGGAGCAGCAGCACGACCGCTGGTACATCCTGCTGCTGCCGGTCTCCTTCATCCTCTACATCGTCACGATGGTCGGCGAGACCAACCGCGCCCCGTTCGACATGCCGGAGTCCGAGGGCGACCTGGTCGGCGGCTTCAACACCGAGTACTCGTCGATCAAGTTCGCGATGTTCATGCTCGCCGAGTACGTGAACATGGTGACGGTCTCGGCCGTCTCGACCACCCTCTTCCTCGGCGGCTGGCGCGCCCCCTGGCCGGTCAGCTCCTTCTGGGAGGGCGCGAACCACGGCTGGTGGCCGCTGCTCTGGTTCGTCATCAAGGTGCAGCTGCTGCTGTTCTTCTTCATCTGGCTGCGCGGCACGCTCCCGCGCGTGCGCTACGACCAGCTGATGAAGCTCGGCTGGAAGGTGCTCATCCCGGTCTCGGTGACCTGGCTGATGCTGGTCGCGACCGTCCGCGCCCTGCGCAACGAGAACTACGACTTCGCCGACATCGCCCTCTACGTGGGCGGCGGTGTCCTCGCCCTGCTGCTGATCTCCTTCGTCGCGGACATGTTCCGGGACAAGGCCGGGCCGGCCGAGGAGCCGGCCGACCGGCAGCCGGCGTTCGACCCGATGGCGGGCGGGTTCCCGGTACCGCCGCTGCCCGGGCAGGAGCTGCCCGCGGTGCCGCGGCGCCGTCCCCGCTGGGGCGAGCGGGAGCTGATTGTCAGTGGTGGGCCGGACACTGTCAGTGACGGATCTTCGGATGGAAAGGAGGCGTCCGATGGCTGAGGAGCCTCAGGAGTCCGGGCAGACCAAGCCCGGCTTCCAGAACCCCGTGGCCGGCTTCGGCGTGACCTTCAAGGCCATGTTCAAGAAGCGGCTGACCGAGCAGTACCCGGAGCAGAAGAAGACCACGGCTCCGCGGTTCCACGGACGGCACCAGCTCAACCGCCATCCGGACGGCCTGGAGAAGTGCGTGGGCTGCGAGCTGTGCGCCTGGGCCTGCCCCGCCGACGCCATCTATGTGGAGGGCGCCGACAACACCGACGAGGAGCGCTACTCGCCGGGCGAGCGGTACGGCCGCGTCTACCAGATCAACTACGCCCGCTGCATCCTGTGCGGGCTGTGCATCGAGGCGTGCCCCACGCGCGCGCTGACGATGACGAACGAGTTCGAACTGGCCGACTCCAGCCGCGCCAACCTCATCTACACCAAGGAGCAGCTGCTCGCCGGTCTCGAGGAGGGCATGGTCGACACGCCGCACTCGATCTTCCCGGGGACGGACGAACAGGACTACTACCGCGGCCTGGTGACGCACGCCGCGCCCGGTACGGTCCGCCAGGTGGCCGTCTCCAAGGGCGAGGTCCCGCAGGAGGCCGCCTCCACCTTCGGCGAGGACGAGCCGGCCTCGGAGAAGGTGATCGGCCGATGACCGCGCAGCACCTCGCCGCGTACACCACCTCCACCGGTGAGGCCTTCCAGTTCTGGGTCCTCGGCACGGTCGCGGTGATCGGCGCCCTGTGCACCGTCTTCATGAAGAAGGCCGTGCACAGCGCGCTCTGCCTCGCCGGGACCATGATCGTCCTGGCGGTGTTCTACCTCGCCAACGGCGCCTACTTCCTCGGGATCGTGCAGATCGTCGTCTACACCGGCGCGATCATGATGCTGTTCCTGTTCGTGGTGATGCTCGTCGGCGTCACGGCCGCGGACTCCCTGAAGGAGACCATCAAGGGCCAGCGCTGGCTGGCCCTTCTGTGCGGGGTCGGCTTCGGGGTCCTGCTCTTCGCCGGCATCGGCAACGCCTCCCTGAAGGAGTTCGACGGCGCCGGCCGGGCGAACGCGAACGGCAATGTGGAGGGGCTGGCGTCCCACCTCTTCACCACGTACGTCTTCGCCTTCGAGATCACCGGCGCGCTGCTCATCACGGCCGCGGTCGGCGCCATGGTGCTCACCCACCGGGAGCGCACCGAGCGCGCCAGGACGCAGCGCGAGCTGTCCGAACAGCGCGTCCGCGAGGGCAAGCACCTCCCGCCGCTGCCCGCCCCCGGTGTCTACGCCCGGCACAACGCCGTGGACATCGCGGGTCTGCTGCCCGACGGCACCCCGTCCGAGCTGACCGTCAACAAGACGCTGCGCGAACGCGGGCAGATCCGTGACGTGTCCGCGGAGGCGCTGGGCGACCTGCGGGCGCTGGAGCAGCGCGCGGAGGAGCGCCTGGAGCGCCGGGCGGTCGAGCCGGAGACGTTCAAGCGGTCCGAGGAGGCGTCGAAGTGAACCCGGTCAACTACCTCTACCTCGCCGCCCTGTTGTTCACGATCGGCGCGACCGGCGTCCTGATCCGGCGCAACGCCATCGTGGTCTTCATGTGCATCGAGCTGATGCTGAACGCCTGCAACCTCGCGTTCGTCACCTTCTCCCGGATGCACGGCAACCTCGACGGCCAGATCATCGCCTTCTTCACGATGGTCGTCGCCGCCGCGGAGGTCGTGGTGGGCCTGGCGATCATCGTGTCGCTGTTCCGCGCCCGCCACTCGGCCTCGGTCGACGACGCCAGCCTGATGAAGCTGTAAGGGGTCGGAAGAATCGTGGAGAAACTGATCGCGCTGCTCATCGCGGCGCCCCTGCTCGGAGCGGCCGTCCTTCTGGTCGGTGGCCGGCGCCTGGACCGCGTCGGCCACTGGATCGGCACGCTCCTGTCGGCCGCCTCCTTCGTGTTCGGCCTCGTCCTCTTCGCCGACCTCCTCGGCAAGGGCGCGGAGCACCGCACCCTGACGCAGCACCTGTTCAGCTGGGTTCCGGTGGCCGGTTTCCAGGCGGACGTCACCTTCCGCCTGGACCAGCTGTCCATGACGTTCGTCCTGCTCATCACGGGCGTCGGCTCGCTGATCCACCTGTACTCGGTCGGGTACATGGAGCACGACGAGCGCCGCCGCCGCTTCTTCGGCTACCTGAACCTGTTCCTCGCGGCGATGCTGCTGCTCGTCCTCGCCGACAACTACCTGCTGCTGTACGTCGGCTGGGAGGGCGTCGGTCTCGCCTCGTACCTGCTGATCGGCTTCTGGCAGCACAAGCCCAGCGCCGCCACGGCCGCGAAGAAGGCCTTCCTGGTGAACCGGGTCGGCGACATGGGCCTGTCGATCGCGATCATGCTGATGTTCACCACCTTCGGCAGCTTCGCCTTCGGTCCGGTCCTCGGCCACACCGGTGACACCTCCGAGGGCAAGCTCACCGCGATCGGCCTGATGCTGCTGCTCGCCGCCTGCGGCAAGTCCGCCCAGGTTCCGCTGCAGTCCTGGCTCGGGGACGCCATGGAGGGCCCGACCCCGGTCTCGGCCCTCATCCACGCGGCGACGATGGTGACCGCGGGCGTCTACCTGATCGTCCGCTCCGGCGCGATCTTCAACGCCGCCCCCGACGCGCAGCTGGCCGTCACGGTGGTCGGCGCGGTCACGCTGCTGTTCGGTGCGATCGTCGGTTGCGCCAAGGACGACATCAAGAAGGCACTGGCCGGCTCGACCATGTCGCAGATCGGCTACATGGTGCTCGCGGCGGGCCTCGGCCCCATCGGCTACGTCTTCGCGATCATGCACCTGGTGACGCACGGCTTCTTCAAGGCCGGGCTGTTCCTCGGCGCGGGCTCCGTGATGCACGGCATGAACGACGAGGTCGACATGCGCCGCTACGGCGGCCTGCGCAAGTACATGCCGGTCACGTTCATCACCTTCGGCCTCGGCTACCTCGCCATCATCGGCTTCCCCGGCCTGTCGGGCTTCTTCTCCAAGGACAAGATCATCGAGGCGGCGTTCGCCAAGGGCGGCACCGAGGGCTGGATCCTCGGCGGCGCGGCCCTGCTGGGCGCGGCCATCACCGCCTTCTACATGACGCGCGTGATGCTGATGACGTTCTTCGGAGAGGAGCGGTGGCGCAAGGCCCCGACGCCGTCCCCGGCCGAGCCCAGCGTGGAGCCCGCCGCCGAGACCCGGGGCGAGCACGCCGAACCGCACCCGCACGAGTCCCCGAAGGTCATGACGATCCCCATGATCGTCCTCGCCGTCGGCTCGGTCTTCGGCGGTGCCTTCTTCAGCATCGGCGACCGTTTCCTGCACTGGCTGGAGCCCGTCACGGGCCACAGCGAGGGCGACTCCCCGCTCAGCGCGGCGACCGTCACCGGAGCCACCATGGTCTGCCTGGTCGTCGGCGTCGCCATCGCCTGGGCCCAGTACGGCCGCAAACCCGTCCCGGCCGTCGCCCCGCGCGGCTCCCTGCTCACCCGTGCGGCCCGCCGCGACCTGCTCCAGGACGACTTCAACCACGTGGTCCTGGTGCGTGGCGGCGAGCACCTGACGCGCTCCCTGGTCTACGTCGACCACACCCTGGTCGACGGCGTCGTCAACGGCACGGCGGCCGGCTTCGGCGGCCTGTCCGGACGGATGCGCCGGCTCCAGAACGGCTTCGCCCGCTCCTACGCGGTCTCGATGTTCGGCGGCGCGGCGCTCCTGGTCGCCGCGACCCTGCTGATGAGGGCGGTCTGATACCGATGTCCTTTCCCCTGCTGACAGCGACGGCGGCGCTCCCGGCCCTCGGGGCGGTCGCCACGGCCGCCGTACCGGCCGCCCGGCGCACCGCCGCCAAATGGCTGGCGCTGACCGTCTCGCTCGCCACGCTCGCCCTGGCGATCACCGTCCTGGTCCGCTTCGACCCGGACGGCTCCCGCTACCAGCTCACCGAGTCCCACGCCTGGATCAAGGACTTCGGTGTCAGGTACGAACTGGGCGTCGACGGCATCGCGGTCGCGCTGATCGCGCTGACCGCCGTACTGATCCCGTTCATCGTCCTCGCGGGCTGGCACGACGCCGACCCGCTGGAGACGGGCAGCCGGCGCTGGCGGCCCACCCAGGGCTTCTTCGCGCTGATCCTGGCCGTGGAGGCGATGGTGATCATCTCCTTCGAGGCCACCGACGTCTTCCTCTTCTACATCTTCTTCGAAGCCATGCTCATCCCGATGTACTTCCTCATCGGCGGCTTCGGGGACCGTGCCCACGAGCACGGCGAGGAGGCGGCCGCCACGCAGCGGTCGTACGCGGCGGTGAAGTTCCTGCTCTACAACCTGGCCGGCGGTCTGATCATGCTGGCCGCGGTGATCGGCCTGTACGTGGTCGCCGGGAACTTCTCGCTCGCGCAGATCGCCGAGGCCCGCGCGAACGGCTCGCTGCACATGGCGACCGGTACCGAACGCTGGCTGTTCCTCGGCTTCTTCTTCGCCTTCGCGGTCAAGGCGCCGCTGTGGCCGCTGCACACCTGGCTGCCGAACGCCATGCAGGAGTCCACCGCACCGGTCGCCGTCCTCATCACCGCGGTCGTCGACAAGGTCGGCACCTTCGCGATGCTCCGCTTCTGCCTCCAGCTGTTCCCGGAGGCGTCGAAGTGGGCGACGCCCGTCATCCTCGTCCTGGCGCTCATCAGCATCGTCTACGGCGCGCTGCTCGCCGTCGGCCAGCGGGACATCAAACGCCTGGTGGCCTACGCGTCGATCTCGCACTTCGGCTTCATCATCATGGGCATCTTCGCGATGACCAGCCAGGGCCAGTCCGGCGCCACGCTCTACATGGTCAACCACGGCATCTCCACGGCCGCCCTGATGCTGGTCGCCGGCTTCCTCATCTCCCGGCGCGGCTCCCGGCTCATCGCGGACTACGGAGGCGTGCAGAAGGTGGCCCCGGTGCTCGCCGGCACCTTCCTGATCGGCGGTCTGGCCACCCTGTCGCTGCCCGGACTGGCGCCGTTCGTCAGCGAGTTCCTGGTCCTGGTCGGCACGTTCACGCGCTACCCGGTGATCGGCGTCATCGCCACCTTCGGCATCGTCCTCGCCGCGCTGTACACGCTGGTGCTGTACCAGCGGACGATGACCGGCCCGGTGCGGCCGGAGGTCTCCGCGATGCCCGATCTCCGCGTGCGCGAGCTGGTGGTCGTCACCCCGCTGATCGTGCTGCTGATCTTCCTGGGTGTCTATCCGAAGCCGGTGACGGACATCGTCAACCCGGCGGTCAAGCAGACCATGTCCGACGTCCAGAAGAAGGACCCCAAGCCCGAGGTGGAGGCGGCCAAGTGAGCGCACCAGCCGTCCACAGCCTGTGGACAACCGCGGCCGAACCGATCTCGAAGATCGACGCGCCGAAGATCGAATACGGACAGTTGTCGCCGACGCTGATCGTCATCGGCGCCGCGCTGGTCGGGGTGCTCATCGAGGCGTTCGTGCCGCGCCGGTCCCGCTACTACGCGCAGGTGTTCGTGTCCGTCGTCGCCCTGTGCGCCGCGTTCGCCGCGGTCGTCGCGCTCGCGGCGGACGGGTTCGGCACCACGAAGGCGCACATCGCGGCGATGGGCGCCATCGCGGTCGACGGCCCGGCCCTCTTCCTGCAGGGCACGATCCTGCTGGCCGGCCTGGTCGGCCTGTTCACCTTCGCCGAGCGGCGCCTGGACCCGGCGGCACACGGCAACCGGGTCGACTCCTTCGCCGCGCAGGCCGCCTCCGTCCCCGGCAGCGACAGCGAGCAGGCCGCCGTGAAGGCGGGTTTCACCACCACGGAGGTCTTCCCGCTGCTGCTGTTCGCGGTCGGCGGCATGCTGATCTTCCCGGCGGCGAACGACCTGGTCACCCTGTTCGTGGCCCTGGAGGTCTTCTCGCTGCCGCTGTACCTGCTGTGCGCGCTGGCCCGCCGCAAGCGGCTGATGTCGCAGGAGGCCGCGGTCAAGTACTTCCTGCTGGGCGCGTTCGCCTCCGCGTTCACCCTGTTCGGCATCGCGCTGCTGTACGGCTACGCGGGCTCGATGTCGTACGCGCGCATCGCCCAGGTCGTCGACGGCACGGTCACCGACGTCGACCCGGCCCTCGCCAACACCATGGGCAACGACGCGCTGCTGCTGATCGGCGGCGCCATGCTCCTGATGGGCCTGCTGTTCAAGGTGGGCGCGGTGCCGTTCCACATGTGGACGCCCGACGTCTACCAGGGCGCGCCCACCCCGGTGACCGGCTTCATGGCCGCGGCGACGAAGGTGGCCGCGTTCGGCGCGCTGCTGCGCCTGCTGTACGTCGTCCTGCCCGGGCTGCGCTGGGACTGGCGGCCGGTGATGTGGGCCGCGGCGATCATCACCATGCTGGGCGGCGCGGTCGTCGCCATCACCCAGACCGACATCAAGCGGCTGCTGGCGTACTCGTCCATCGCGCACGCCGGTTTCATCCTCGCGGGTGTGATCGCCACCTCGAAGGACGGCGTGTCGTCCGTCCTCTTCTACCTGGCGGGCTACTCCTTCGTCACGATCGGCGCGTTCGCCGTGGTCACGCTGGTGCGCGACGCGGGCGGCGAGGCGACCCACCTGTCCAAGTGGGCGGGCCTCGGCCGTCGCTCCCCGCTGGTGGCGGCCGTCTTCGCGGTGTTCCTGCTGGCCTTCGCCGGTATCCCGCTGACCTCCGGGTTCGCGGGGAAGTTCGCCGTGTTCAAGGCGGCGGCGGACGGCGGCGCGGCCCCGCTGGTGGTGGTCGGTGTGATCTCCTCGGCCATCGCCGCGTTCTTCTACATCCGCGTGATCGTGCTGATGTTCTTCAGCGAGCCGCGGCCGGAGGGCCCGACCGTCGCCGTCCCGTCCCCGCTGACCATGCTCGCGATCGGCCTGGGTGTGGCCGTGACGCTGGTCCTCGGCGTGGCGCCGCAGTACTTCCTGGATCTGGCGAACCAGGCGGGGGTCTTCGTGCGCTGACGCCCGCGCCACCCGCGCCGCTGCCCGGCACGCCCGTTCAGGGTGCCGGGCAGCGGCATGTCGTGGTCACTGATTCCTGTCGCGGCGCGTCTTGATCCGGGTGAGGTCGAGGTCCATCGGAAAGGGCACGTCCAGCTTCATCCGCTCGCGGAAGATGCCGGTGCTCGTGTAGGTGCCGGTCGTCGGCTCCAGCTCGAAGACGTGCACCGCGGCCCGCCCGTTCTCGTTCTCGACCCGCCAGTAGTGGGGGATCTTGGCGCGGGCGTACTTCAGGGGCTTGGTCTCGCGGTCGCGGGAGACGGAGTCCTCGGAGACGACCTCGATGGCCATGACGACGACGTCAGCTGGGAAACGCGTCTCGTTCGGGCCCACCTCGTCCGCACGCACCACCACCACGTCCGGCTCGGGCCTGTTCTGACGGTCGATGTCGATCGTGAACTCGCGGACGACCTCAAGATCGGCTGGGGCCAAGGACTGAAGCTGCCACTCGAAGAAGCTCACAGTGCGCGAGTGAAAGAAGGTCTGCGGACCCACGAAGACCAGGCTCCCGTCGATCAACTCCGTGTGCGGAGGAAGATTCGGGAGGCGGTCCAGGTCGTCGGCGGTCCATCCGCCCTTCGGCGGAGTCGGCCAGCTGGGCGTGGACGCCTTCGGTGCGACGCTCATCGGTGCTCCCATGGGGACGGAGTCTCGCCGGTGCGTTCAGACTATCGGCCCGAAACGGGCGGGTCTCCCGCGAACGTGTGAACGACAGTCGTGTCCTTGACGTGCGCTTCTCCGGCTGCCCTGTGGACAACTCCGGGACTGTCGGTCCGGACCCCTATGGTGGAGGCAGCGGTCGAGAGACGACACACGGGGGACCGGCGGGGGACAGGACGATGGGCGTGACGGGCGGGATCAGCGAGATGACACAGGTGACCGAGGGGCCGGGAGCGACCGACAGCGAGGCGCTGGCCACGCTGCACCGGGTCTTCGGATACGACGCCTTCCGGGGCGAGCAGCAGGAGATCATCGAGCATGTGGTGGCGGGCGGCGACGCCGTCGTCCTGATGCCGACCGGCGGCGGCAAGTCGCTGTGCTACCAGATTCCGGCCCTGGTCAGGCCCGGTACGGGCGTGGTCGTCTCGCCCCTGATCGCCCTCATGCAGGACCAGGTGGACGCCCTGCGCGCCCTCGGTGTCCGCGCCGGCTTCATCAACTCCACCCAGGACTTCGACGAGCGGCGCATGGTCGAGGCCGAGTTCCTGGCCGGCGAGCTCGACCTGCTGTACCTGGCCCCGGAGCGGCTGCGCGTGGACGCCACGCTGGACCTGCTCTCCCGCGGCAAGATCTCCGTCTTCGCGATCGACGAGGCCCACTGTGTGGCCCAGTGGGGCCACGACTTCCGCCCCGACTACCTCACCCTCTCCCTGCTCGGCGAGCGCTGGCCGGACGTCCCGCGGATCGCCCTCACCGCCACGGCCACCCGCGCCACCCACCAGGAGATCACCCAGCGGCTGAACCTGCCGACGGCCCGGCACTTCGTCGCCAGCTTCGACCGGCCCAACATCCAGTACCGGATCGTGCCCAAGGCCGACCCCAGGAAGCAGCTGCTCGCCTTCCTCCGCGAGGAGCACGCGGGCGACGCCGGCATCGTGTACTGCCTCTCGCGCAACTCGGTGGAGCGCACGGCCGAGTTCCTGACCGCCAACGGCATCCAGGCGGTGCCCTACCACGCGGGCCTGGAGGCGGCCACGCGCGCTGCGCACCAGGCCCGCTTCCTGCGCGAGGACGGCCTGGTCGTGGTCGCGACCATCGCCTTCGGCATGGGCATCGACAAGCCGGACGTGCGCTTCGTCGCCCACCTGGACCTGCCCAAGTCGATCGAGGGGTACTACCAGGAGACCGGCCGGGCGGGCCGCGACGGCCTGCCGTCCACGGCGTGGATGGCGTACGGCCTGAACGACGTCATACAGCAGCGCAAGCTGATCCAGTCCGGCGAGGGCGACGAGGCGTTCCGCCGCCGGGCCGCCGCCCACCTCGACGCCATGCTCGCGCTGTGCGAGACCGCCCAGTGCCGCCGTGGCCAGCTGCTCGCCTACTTCGGCCAGGATCCCGAGGCCGCGGCCTGCGGCAACTGCGACACCTGCCTCACCCCGCCCGAGACCTGGGACGGCACGATCGCCGCGCAGAAGGTGTTGTCCACGGTGGTGCGGTTGCAGCGGGAGCGCGGGCAGAAGTTCGGCGCGATGCAGATCGTCGACATCCTGCTCGGCAAGCGCACCGGCAAGGTGATCCAGTTCGACCACGACCAGCTGTCCGTCTTCGGCATCGGCCAGGACCTCTCCGAGGGAGAGTGGCGCGGGGTCGTCCGCCAGCTGCTGGCCCAGGGGCTCCTCGCGGTCGAGGGGGAGTACGGCACGCTGGTACTCACGGAGGCGAGCGGCTCGGTGCTGCGGCGGGAGCGCGAGGTGCCGCTGCGCAAGGAGCCGAAGAAGCCGGCCGCCTCCCGGTCGCGCTCCACCGGCTCCTCGGGGGGCGACCGCAAGGCCAAGGCCGTCGCGGCCGAGCTGCCCGAGGCGCTGCTCCCCGCCTTCGAGGCCCTGCGGGCCTGGCGCGCCGAACAGGCCCGGGAACAGGGCGTCCCGGCGTACGTCATCTTCCACGACGCCACCCTGCGCGAGATCGTGACCCGGTGGCCCGGCTCGGTGCGGGAGCTGGGCACGGTGAACGGCGTCGGCGAGAAGAAGCTGGCGACGTACGGCGAAGGGGTGATCCAGGTGCTGGCCTCCCTGGACGGGGATGCATCGGCGGCCGCGGACACCCCGGACGCAGACAGCCGGGACGCCGCCGACACCCAGGACGCCGACTGGCCCGACCCGGTGGACGAGCCGGAACCGGACGACTGGATGTAGGCGGGGTGGCCGGCGACGCCCAGGGGGAGCACCAGGCAGTGCCGCCGGCCCCTCAGGACAGTGCCGTCAGACCCGGGGCGAAGGTGATCAGCAGCGGGAGCAGCGGCACCAGCGCGGCCACCGTCGTCGTCAGCGCCCGGTGCCGGCGCAGCAGCCGGGGCGGCGGCTCCAGCAGGCGGTCGACGCGCTCGCCGAGGAGGCGGCGGCTGGAGTCGCAGGACAGCACCCCCCGGTGCTGGTTCAGCTCGATCAGGGCCAGGGCCGTGGTGAGGTGGCCGCAGCGCCGGGAGGCCGTGTCGTCGGCGGCCAGCTCGACCAGGCGGTGCGTCTGGTCGCAGAAGTGGGCGAACAGCGGCACGCGCGGGAAGCCCGTGGCGAGGGCGGTGGACAGGTGCAGCAGCCAGTCGTGATGGGCGCGGGCGTGCCCTCGCTCGTGGGTGAGGACGGCGTCCAGCTGAAGGTCGGTGAGGCGGTGCAACGCCCCTGTGGTGACGACCAGTTGGGGCCGGTGTCCCGGCATCCACCAGGCGTCCGGGTACTCGTCCTCCAGCACCAGCATCGGCCCGCGCGCCGCCGGCAGCCCGGCCGGCAGCTCGGGCGCGCGCTCGCGCAGGTGCGCCCGGGCCTGGCCGCGGCTGCGGCGGGCCTCGACGAGTTCGCGGGCCAGCATCGCGGTCGTCCAGGCGGCCCCGCAGGCCAGCAGCACGGTGAGCGCGGCGGCCCACAGCGGCACGGTGGACAGGTCGTAGGCGGCCGTGACGGCGGGCGGCGCGGGCGCGAACACGCGGTCGCGGACGGTGTGGAAGACGGCCGCCGCGCCCAGGACGAGCGCGGTCAGGCAGCACAGCAGGACGGTGGCGACGAGGCACTGCCACACCCACAGCGCGACCACGGGTTCCCGCTCGGGCCAGGCCGCACGGGTCAGCGCGCGCGGCGCCGGTACGGCGGCCGTCAGGGCGACGACGCTCAGCAGGAGCAGGCAGACAGTCATGCCGGGGCTCCGGTTCCTGGTCGGAGAGTGGGCGGGTGACGGTGGTGCCGGGCACGCGTCACGCGACGGCGGCTCGCGCGTGGTGCGTGTCCCCGTCAGTATGACGAAGACGGGCGGCCGGAGTCAGGTGCCGGCACCGATCCGCCGGGACCGGCCCGCGCCCGCGCCCGCCGTCGCCGCGCCCGCCCGGCGAGCTGTCCGACCCGCCCGGTGACCCTCCGCGGGGTCAGGCCGGCACGACTCGCCCGCCGACCTCGCCCAGCCCGACCCGGGTGCCGACCGGGCCCGGGGCCCATGCCGACAGGGTGACCACGTCCCCGTCCTCAAGGAAGGTCCGCTTGCCGTCGGGGAGTTCGAGGGGGTCGCGGCCGTTCCAGGTCAGTTCCAGCAGGGAGCCGCGCTGGCGTTCGGTGGGGCCGCTCACCGTCCCCGAGCCGTACAGGTCGCCCGTGCGCAGCGAGGCGCCGTTCACGGTCATGTGGGCGAGCTGCTGGGCGGCGGTCCAGTACATGGTGGAGAAGGGCGGTTCGGAGACCACGTGGCCGTTGACCGCGACCGAGATGCGCAGGTCGTAACCGCCGGGCTCGGTGCCGGGCGCCGAGTCGTCCAGGTAGGGCAGCAGCGGGTGCGTGCGCTCCGGCGGCGCCACGCGCGCGTGCTCCAGCGCCTCCAGCGGTGTGATCCACGCCGACACCGAGGTCGCGAAGGACTTGCCGAGGAACGGGCCGAGCGGGACGTACTCCCAGGCCTGGATGTCGCGCGCGGACCAGTCGTTCAGCAGGCACAGCCCGAAGACGTGCTCCCGGAAGTCGCCGAGCGCGACCGGGGAGCCGAGCCGCGACGGCACGCCCACGACGAAGCCGACCTCGGCCTCGATGTCCAGCCGGATCGAGGGGCCGAACACGGGCGCGGGGTCGGCCGGGCCCTTGCGCTGTCCGGAGGGGCGTACGACGTCCGTGCCGGAGACGACCACGGTGCCGGAGCGGCCGTGGTAACCGATCGGCAGGTGCTTCCAGTTCGGGGTGAGGGAGTCCTCGGCGTCGGGGCGGAAGATCCGGCCGACGTTGCGGGCGTGGTTCTCCGAGGCGTAGAAGTCGACGTAGTCCGCGACCTCGAAGGGCAGGTGCAGGGTCACCTCGGACAGGGGGTGGAACAGCGGCTCGAGGGCCGTGCGGTGCGCCGGGTCCGTGACCCAGGACGTGACGGAGCGCCGTACGTCCGACCAGGTGGCGCGGCCGGCGGCCAGCAGGGGGTTGAGGGTGGGCCGGGCGAGCAGCGGCTGGTGGGGCGAGCCGAGCGCGGCGGCCGCGGCGCCCGCGTCGAGGACGTGGTTCCCGAGCCGGACGCCGATCCTCCGCTCCGTGCTGCCGGAGGGCGCGAACACGCCGTAGGGGAGGTTGTGCGGACCGAAGGGGTCACCCTCGGGGACGTCGAAGGGGGGCATGGGGTGCTGCCTCACTCTCATCCGGGCCATGCATGGCACTGCGTTCCATGTGGTCGGGCCACACGTTACGGCCGAGCCGCGTGTCTTGGGCAGTGCCTCACCAGGGGCCCGGCAGGTCTGGACCGAGCGCTGTCCGTCGCGCCGTCAACGGTGAGCGGCCGGGCGGCGGGCGGCACGTAAGTGCGGGGAATGACAGGTGAGTCGGCGGGGCGTGCTGTCCGTATTCTCTGATCATGGCACCCACCCCGGCATATGCACTGATCGCCACCGACCTGGACGGGACGCTGCTGCGCGGCGACGACACCGTCTCGGACCGGTCCCTCGCCGCGCTCGCGCGGGTGGCGCGGGCCGGTGCCCGGCACCTGGTGGTGACGGGCCGCCCGGCCCCGCGGGTGCGGCCGCTGCTCGCGGACCTCGGCGGTGCCGGGCTCGCGGTGTGCGGGCAGGGGGCCCAGGTCTACGACGCCGCGACCGACCGTCTGTTGTGGTCCGTCCGGCTGGACCGGGAGCTGGCCGAGACGGCGCTCGGCAAGATCGAGGCGGAGGTGGGGGAGGTCTACGCGGCGGTCGACCAGGACGGCGTGGACGGGCTCACGCTCATCGAGCCCGGTTACCGGATGCCCCACCCGACACTGCCCGCGGTGCGGGTCGGCCGGCGGGACGACCTGTGGTGCGCGCCCATCAGCAAGGTGCTGCTGCGGCACGCCACCCTGTCCGACGACGAGTTGGCGGCCGTGGCCCGGGCGGCGGTGGGCTCGCTCGCGTCGGTCACGATGTCGGGGCCCGGCACGGTGGAGCTCCAGCCGTGCGGGGTGACGAAGGCGACCGGGCTGGCGCGGGCCGCGGAACGGCTCGGGATCGCCGCCGAACGGGCCCTCGCGTTCGGCGACATGCCCAACGACATCCCGATGTTCGACTGGGCCGGGCGCGGTGTCGCCATGGCCGGCGCCCACCCGGAGCTGAAGGCGGTGGCCGACGAGATCACCCTGTCGAACGAGGACGACGGCGTCGCCGTCGTCCTCGAACGACTCTTCCCGACCGGCTGACGGGGACACCGGCAGCGCCCGGTCAGGTCGTCGGCCGGCGCCCGGCCGGACCGCCGGTGCCGGTCAGTACGCGCCGAACACGTTGTCGATGGACCCGTACCGCGCGGCCGCGTAGTTGCAGGCGGCGGTGATGTTGGCGACCGGGTCGTAGATGTCGAAGGACGTTCCGGCCACGTGGTACGCGTTGAACGTCGGGTCGATGACCTGGAGCAGTCCCTTGGACGGGATGCCCTTGGCGGCGTTGGAGTCCCAGAGGTTGATGGCCTTCGGGTTGCCGGAGGACTCGCGGATGATGTTGCGGTGGATGCCGTTGTAGGTGCCCGGGATGTGCTTCTCGGCCATGATCGCCAGCGACTCGCGGATCCAGCCGTCGAGGTTGTTCGGGTAGCCGGCGGGGGTGGTGGCGGCCGTGGTGGTGGTGCTGGGGGCCGCGGAGGCGTCCGCCGCGCCGATGAGCGGCAGGGCGAGGACGGCGGCACCGGTGCCGACGGCGGTGAGCGCGCGGACGAGGCGGCTGTTCCGGGTACGGCGGGGCTGGGCGACAGCAGACATGGGGGCGTTCCTCTCCGACGCCTGCGAGGTGAGCTGTCGGGTTCGGGCGGGGAGGCGCCCTGCCGTGCTCCTGACGGAGGCATGGCTTCACCCCTAGCCGTCCCGGCGCGGCGTGTGCCGTTCCGGACCGGCGGCTTACCTGGGTCCCCCGCTCCTGCCGTACGAATGAGTTCGTCGATGGGTATGCGGGCGGCGGCAGGATTCGGCGTCCGCCCGACGGCCCGGAACGTATGCGAGAGCACATGTCGGGAACAAGGCCCGGATTCATACAACGTGCGATTTGACCTTGATCGACGCCGTATGAGGTACTTGATCCTTTGCGGTTGCCAATCCTCAACTCGCCGATACGGCAAGGGGTGCGCGAGGGTCGGGCGTGCCCGGCGGCCCCGTCGGGCACGTGACCCAACTCACGAAATAACAAACACTTTTAAATCGGACATGAGGGAATAAGGGGATTCGCACCTGAAGTCGGGGTGATGGTGGAACCCGGCGTGTGCGGGGCGTCGCCGCCGAGGCGAGGGTGGAGTGTCCGGATTACTCTTATATGGATAAAAATCCGCTCACACTGTGTGATCAAAACCATGCCGGTCATGATCCGGTATCGCCCGGGCTGGACCGGTGGGCGCTATCGGTGATCGAAAGAGGACCGGATACGCTGACTTGAGTGATGGCAGCGACCTATCGACAAACCGTGTAACCGCCAGCAGACACCAGCAGACAGGAGACCCCTCGTGACCGTCGTCGGGCCGTTCGGGCTGAGCGTGCGGGACCAGGCTCTGGAAGCCGATGTCCAGGCCGGATTGGCGGCTGTCGAGGAAGGCTTGCTCGAAGCCACCAAGAGCGAGGTCCCCTTCATCACGGAGGCGGCGCAGCACCTGGTGCGGGCGGGCGGGAAGCGGTTCCGGCCACTCCTCGTGATGCTCGCGGCCCAGTTCGGCGACCCCTACGCGCCGGGCGTCGTGCCCTCGGCCGTGGTCGTGGAGCTGACCCACCTGGCCACGCTGTACCACGACGACGTCATGGACGAGGCGGCCGTACGGCGCGGCGTGGACAGCGCCAACACCCGCTGGGGCAACTCCGTCGCGGTCCTCACCGGCGACTTCCTCTTCGCCCGCGCCTCCCAGATCCTCGCCGACCTCGGTCCCGAGGCGGTCCGGGTGCAGGCCCTCGCGTTCGAACGGCTCGTCACCGGCCAGATCCTGGAGACCGCGGGTCCCTCGGACGGCCGAGACCCGGTCGAGCACTATCTGGACGTGCTCGCCGGCAAGACGGGCTCCCTGGTGGCGGTGTCGTGCCGGTTCGGCGCGATGATGTCCGGCGCGGACGAGACGGTCGTCGACGTCCTCACCCAGTACGGGGAACGGCTCGGCGTCGCCTTCCAGCTCGCGGACGACGTCCTGGACATCGCCTCCGACTCCCACGAGTCCGGCAAGACCCCGGGCACCGACCTGCGGGAGGGCATCGCGACCCTGCCGGTGCTCCGGCTGCGCGAGCGGGCCGCCCGGCTGGGCCTGGCCGAGGACGTCGCGCTGTGCGCGCTGCTGGACTCCGACCTCAGCGACGACGCCCGGCACGCCGAGGCGCTGGCCGCGCTGCGCGCGCACCCCGCGCTGGAGCAGGCCCGCCGGGATACCGTGCGGTACGCGCAGGAGGCGCGGGCCGCGCTCGCCCCGCTGCGCGAGTGCGATGCCAAGGCGGCGCTGATCGAGCTGTGCGACGCGGTCGTGCACCGCGCCGGCTGACCAGGCCGGTCACCCGTACGGGCCCCGGCGTCCGGCGCGACCCCTACGGGTCGGGCGGCGGAACCGCCGCCGGGTGTCATACCGCAGGTGTAGACGGAGTTGGCTCCGAGGTCTGACGCTTGTCCACAGCCGATTTGGTCAGATGGACACCACGGAAATCACCACTCCTCACCGTTTCGGGTGAGAATGGCGGCTCAGGGTGGACCAGCGGACCAGCGTGAGGACAGCCGCCGCCGACGACGGAGGTAAGGCACACATGGCACCGTACGAATCCGACGACGCAGTGGGCGCCGCGCAGGACGAGCACCCGCGCTCCGGCCGGCGCAAGGCCGCCCGGTACGCCGTGCCGGTCGCGGTGGTGGGGGTGGCGGCGGCCACGATCGGGCTGGTCCCGGCGCTCGCCGACTCCGGTGACCCCGACCTGCCGAAGATCAGCGCCCAGCAGCTCATCGAGAAGATCGCCACGTCGGACGTGCAGCGGCTGTCCGGCACGGTGAAGGTCAGCACCGACCTCGGCCTGCCCGACCTCGGCGGCCTCGAGAACGGCCTGATGTCCGGCTCGGACCGGGGCGGCTCCGGCGACGGCTCCTCCGCCGACCCGAAGGCCAAGCTCACCGAGCTGGTCTCCGGCACGCACACCCTGCGCGTGGCGGCCGACGGCCCCGACCGGCAGAAGCTGTCGCTGCTGGAGAGCGGCGCCGAGTACAGCCTGATCCACGACGGCAAGGACGTCTGGGGCTACGACAGCAAGAGCAACGAGGTCTACCACGCCACCGGGGCCGCCTCCGGCAAGGGCCGCGACGCCGAGCCGCCGGCCACGCCCAAGGACTTCGCCGACGAGGCCCTGAAGTCGGTGGACGACACCACGTCCGTCACCGTCGACGGCACCGCCCACGTCGCCGGGCGCGACGCCTACAAGCTGCTGATCCGGCCCAGGCAGTCCGGCACCACGGTCGGCGCGATCAGCATCGCCGTGGACGCGAAGACGGGCATGCCGCTGAAGTTCACGCTGACCCCGAGGAGCGGCGGCGCCGCCGTGCTCGACGCGGGCTTCACCCAGGTCTCCTTCGCCCGGCCCGCCGCCTCCACGTTCGACTTCACGCCGCCCAAGGGCGCGAAGGTCACCGAGGAGAAGGACGCCGCCGGTGCCCGGGAGCACGCCCCGGAACACGGTGGGGACCTCGCCGGGGGTCTGGAGGGCAAGGACGGGCTGAAGGTGCTGGGCAAGGGCTGGACGTCCGTCGCCACCTTCGACACCGGCGCCAAGGGCGGCGTGCCGACCGGCTCCCAGGGCGGTGAACTCGGCGGCTTCCTCGGCTCGCTGGGCGACCCGGTCTCCGGGAAGTTCGGCAAGGGCACGGTCTTCTCCACCCGCCTGGTCAACGCCCTGATCACCGACGACGGCAAGGTCTACGCCGGCACGGTGACCAAGGAGGCCCTCGTGAAGGCGGCCGACGCCGGGAAGTGACCTACCCGGCACGCCGCAGCGGATGAGACGAACCGGACGAACCGAGGGGAGCCGATGGACGAACCGTCCGCCACGCAGCCGGAGCCGGGCGACACGACGGCGAGTGTGATCGCCACGCGCGGCCTCACCAAGCGCTACCGCGGCGGACAGCTCGCCGTGGACGGTCTGGACCTGACCGTCCCGGCGGGCAGCGTCTTCGGCTTCCTCGGCCCGAACGGCTCCGGCAAGACCACCACGATCCGCATGCTGATGGGCCTGATCGAGCCGACAGCGGGCACCGCCCGGGTGCTCGGCCGGCCCATGCCGCGGTCGGCCCGTACGGTCCTTCCGCAGGTCGGCGCCCTCATCGAGGGCCCCGCCCTGTACGGCTTCCTCTCCGGCCGCGACAACCTGCTGCGCTACGACGCCGCCGACCCGACCGCCGACCCGCGCACCCGGCGCGCCCGCGTCGCCGCGGCGCTGGACCGGGTCGGTCTCGCGGCCGCCGCCGGCAAGAAGGCGAAGGCGTACTCGCTCGGCATGAAACAGCGGCTCGGACTGGCCGCCGCGCTGCTCCAGCCGCGCAGACTGCTCGTCCTGGACGAGCCCACCAACGGCCTCGACCCGCAGGGCATGCGCGAGATCCGCACCCTGATCAGGGAGTTGGCCGCCGACGGCACGACCGTCTTCCTCTCCTCCCACCTCCTCGACGAGATCGAGCAGGTGTGCACCCACGCGGCGGTCATGGCACAGGGCCGGCTTGTCACCCAGGGCGCGGTCGCCGACCTGGCCGCCGGGGCGCGCGACCGGCTGGTGGTCACCACCCCGGACCCGGCCGAGGCGGCACGCGTGCTGAAGGAACTGGGCGTCGGGGACGTGCTGGCGGACGGGGACCGGGTCACCGGCGAGCCGCCCGCACGGGATCTGGCCGACGTGACGGAGGCCCTGGTCACGGCGGGCGTCAGAGTCCGGGGTCTCACCGTCGAACGGGCCTCGCTGGAGGACGCGTTCGTGGCGCTGACCGGGGAGGGCTTCGATGTCGCGGGCTGATGTGGTCCAGGCGGGCGCCGGGCGCCGGCCGAACCCCTTGTGGACCCTCGGGCTGTTGCGCAGCGAGCTGGTCACCACCGTCCGCCGCTGGCGCACACTGGCCCTGCTCGGGGTGCTGGCCGCGGTGCCGGTGCTGGTCGGGATCGCCGTGAAGATCGAGACGCGGGGCGGCGGACCGGCGGGCGGAGGCGGTGAGGGCCCGGCGTTCATCTCGCAGATCACCAACAACGGCCTGTTCCTGGTGTTCACCACGCTGGCCGCGACCCTGCCGTTCTTCCTGCCGATGGCGGTCGGCGTCGTCGCGGGCGACGCGATCGCCGGGGAGGCCGGCGCGGGCACCCTGCGCTATCTGCTGGTCGCCCCGGCCGGCCGCACCCGGCTGCTGCTCACCAAGTACGCGACGGTACTGGCCTTCTGTGTGCTGGCCACGCTGGTCGTCGCCGTCTCCGCGCTGCTCGTCGGCGCGCTGCTGTTCCCGCTCGGCGAGCTGACGACGATCTCCGGCACCCGGATCAGCTTCGCCGAGGGGCTCGGCCGCGCCGTGCTGATCGCCCTGGTCGTCGCCGCGTCACTGGTCGGCGTGGCGGCCCTCGGCCTGTTCGTGTCGACGCTCACCAACAGCGGCATCGCGGCGATGGCCACCACGGTGGGTCTGCTCATCACCGTCCAGATCGTCGACCAGATACCCCAGCTGCACGTGCTCCAGCCGTATCTGTTCTCGCACTACTGGCTGTCGTTCGCCGACCTGATGCGCGACCCGGTCTACTGGGACGACCTGGTGAAGAACCTCGGTCTGCAAGGGTTGTACGCGGCCGTGTTCGGCGCGGCGGCCTGGGCAAGGTTCACGGCCAAGGACATCAACGCCTAGGGTCTTTCGTTCGGATCAGGCCGGATCAGGGCCGGCGAGCCCGGCATGATCCAAACGAAAGACCCTGGCGCCCGCTCACCGGGATGCGGCCCCGGCGGTCTCGTACGGGAAGCGCGCGAGGGGGGCGTCCTGCGCGAAGAACGTCTTCGCGCGCGCCAGTGCCCCGGTGTCCTTGCGTACGTCGCCCGGCGCGCTGCCGTTGCCGAGCAGGACCCCGCCGAAGCGCATCCGCAGGTACGCGGCCGAGTTGTTGAGCGTGCCGGCGTACGGGTCGGCGACCGACGGCTCGTCGTCCGCCAGCGCGGCGATGCCCCAGAGGGTGCGGCCGGCCATCGTCTCCTTGAAGCCGACGCCCGGGGTGCGCAGCCAGGCCGACCAGTAGTCCAGGTAGCGCTTGGTGAGGCTGGACACCGAGTACCAGTACAGCGGCGAGGCGATGACGATGTCCGTCGCCGCCAGCGTGGCGTCCAGGAGCAGGCCGGCCGGGGTGTCCGGGGACGGCCGGACGTGGTCGCTGTCGTGCCGGAGGTCCACGAAGTCGGGCAGGGGGTGGTCGGCGAGGCGGATCCACCGCTGTTCGGTGTCGCCGGGCAGCTGCGCGGCGGCCTCGCGGGCCAGCAGTTCGGTGTTTCCCGCCTCGCGGGCGCTGCCCAGCACGAAGAGGAAGCGGCGGCTCATGGGTCCCCCATACACGTCGTACGCCGATTGAATGCGTGCGCATTCTATGCACACGCAAGCAAAATTGGCCAGGGTGCGGCTGGTGCGAGGCTGTGACGCCGCGGTGACGTGGAAAACCGCGAGGAACGGACAGACTGTGGGCAGGACGCGTACGACCGGGCCGCGACGCCGGGGGAGTGAGGGACACCGATGGCTGGACTCAGCTTCGAGAAGAAGCGGGCGCCGCAACCCGTGGGCGGTCCGGCGGCGGTGTCCGTCCGGGTGTTCGGGGCGGGAAGCGCGTCGGTGGACGGGGCGCAGGTCGTGGCGGCACCGGGCCAGGAGATCCAGCAGGCCGTGCTGGACCACCTCCAGCGCCTGGCCATCAGCGTCGGCGCGCCCGTACGCGCCACGGTCCACGACGACCTCGCGGGCTGCGTGGTCCCCCTGGAGGTCTCGGCGGACGGCTCCAGCCGGGTGACGGGGGAGGCGGTCCGGGTCCACCCACGGCCGCAGGGGACCGGGACGCCTGGTGCTGCGCGGGCCGGTGCCGGGGCGCCCGGTGGCGCTCAGGGCTCGGCCGGGCAGTCCGGACCGGCGCCGGTGGCGGAGGGTCCCGGCACGGATACGCGGGACACCACGGATCACAGCCTCCTCGCCGACGTACCGCCCGAGCCCACCGCCCCCACCCCCACCCCGGCCCGTGGGTTCGACGCGGTCGCCGAGGAGGTGCTCGGCGACGGTCCGCTGACCGAGACCGCCGAGGGCGCGAAGCTGCTCACCGGGCCGATGGGCCGGATCAACGAGGCCGTGCGGGCCGGCCGGATCGACGCCGCGGCGGAACTGGCCGACCGGACGCTCGCCGAGGCCACCGCCGTGTTCGGCCCACGCCACGCCGAGGTGCTGCACCTGCTCGAACTGTCCGCCTACATCGCCTACCTGGCCGGTGACCCGGTCCGCGCCTTCCGGCTGTCCCTGGACGTCGCCCGGCTGCGCCGGCAGGCACGGGACGGGGAGGCCGCCTACGACAACGTGCGGAGCGCGGCCACCGCCTGGCGCGCGGTGCGCGACCCGGAGGAGGGCCTGCGGCTGGGCCGCGACCTGATCGACCTGTGGACGGACCTCACCGCCGAGCCGGGCCCCGCCGCGGACGACCCGGGTCCGCTGGAGTCCGCCCGCGCCCGCATGGTCCGCCTGACCGACCGCGCGGCCCAGGCGGCGGCGCAGGCGTGACCGGCCCCGTGCCGAGCCGGCGCGCCCGGAGTCACTGCACGCAGAACTCGTTGTCCTCCGGGTCCGCCATCAGCACCCACTGGCCCGCGGGCTCCTTCACCTCGCGCACCACGCGCGCGCCCAGCGCCTGAAGGCGTGCCACCTCGTCCGCGCGCCGGTCCGGGCCGGCGTGGACGTCGAGGTGGAGCCGGTTCTTCACGGTCTTCGGCTCCGGTACCCGCTGGAACAGCAGCCGCCGCCCGAGACCGGTGCCGGTCCCGGGGTCGTACGGGTCGTCCGGGTGCCGTACGGCGATCAAATCACGGAACGCGGGCCGCCCGTGGTACTCGACGGTGGCCTCCCCGGCCAGCGCGCCGACGGACAGCAGCCGTTCGACGAGGGCGCTGTTGTCCTCGGGGGTGTAGTGCAGCGCGGCGGCCCAGAAGTCGGCCTGTGCGTGCGGGTCCGCCGCGTCGATGACGAGCTTCCAGTGCAGGGGGGCGGGCGCCTGTGCGGTCATGGCTCCCACTTATAGCCGGGCGCGTCGGCGGAGGGGGGCACTCCGCCCACTCCGGCCCCCGTGGCCCCCCGGGTCAGGCATCCGCCGGGGTCGCAGCCGGAGCCGACGCGGAAGTCGTGGCAGGCGTGGAGGCCGACGCGGGTGCCGGCGGCGAGGGCGACGTCCCGACCGTGCGGGCCGGCGGCACCGCGAGCCGCGCGGGCCGCCTCGCCCACCGCAGCGCGTCGCCGGTGAGCAGAATCAGCGCCAGCCACACCAGCGCGAACCCGGCCCACCGCTCGGCCGGCATGGCCTCGTGGAAGTAGAGGACGCCGAGCACGAACTGGAAGATCGGGGCCAGGTACTGGAGCAGGCCCAGCGTGGACAGGGGCACGCGGATCGCCGCCGCGCCGAAGCAGACCAGCGGGAGGGCGGTGACGAGGCCCGTGGACGCGAGCAGGGTGGCGTGTCCGGCGCCCTCGTCCAGGAAACTCGCCCCGCCGTGCGCGGTCAGCCACAGCAGATAGCCGAGCGCCGGCAGGAACTGGATGGCGGTCTCGGCGGCCAGCGACTCGACACCGCCGAGGTCCACCTTCTTCTTCACCAGGCCGTAGGTGGCGAAGGAGAAGGCGAGACAGAGGGAGATCCACGGCGGGCGGCCGTAGCCGACGGTCAGCACGACGACGGCGGCGAGACCTATGCCGACCGCCGCCCACTGCACGGGCCGCAGCCGCTCCTTGAGGAGCAGCACGCCCATCGCGATGGTGACCAGCGGGTTGATGAAGTAGCCGAGCGAGGCCTCGACCACATGGCCGGCGTTCACGGCCCAGATGTAGACGCCCCAGTTCACGGTGATGACACCGGCCGCCACGGCGACGAGGCCGAGCCGCCGGGGCTGGCGCAGCAGCTCTCCGGCCCAGGCCCAGCGGCGTACGAAGAGCAGCGCGACGGCGACGAACACCAGGGACCACACCATGCGGTGGGCGAGGATCTCCATGGCACCGGCCGGTTTGAGCAGCGGCCAGAACAGGGGCACCAGCCCCCACATGCCGTAGGCGGCGAAGCCGTTCAGCAGGCCGGTGCGGTGCTCACCCTCGGACGTCGCGGCCACGTCCCCTCCTTCTCGCTCGTGCGTCCGGCGTGGACGCACGAGGACGAAGGTAGCGCCGGGTACCCCGGATGTCATGCTCGTATCGCCATACGGTCATGACAGCCGGGGCGGCCGGCCCGGGATCAGCCCTTGAGCGCGGCGGTGACGGCCTCGGCGAGCGGCGTCGTCGGACGGCCGATCAGCCGGGACAGGTCGCCGGAGGAGACGACCAGCTCCCCCTTCTCGATCGACGCGTCGACGCCCGCCAGGATCCCGGCCACCGGCGCGGGCACCCCGGCGCCGGTCAGGATGCCGGTGAGGGTCTCCACCGGGACGGCGTTGTAGACGATCTCCCTGCCGGTCTGCCGGCTCAGCTCGGCCGCGTACTCGGCGAAGCTCCACGCCTCGTCGCCGCCCAGTTCGTACGTCGTGTTCTCGTGGCCCTCGCCGGTCAGCACCGCGACCGCGGCGGCGGCGTAGTCGGCGCGGGCGGCCGAGGAGACCCGGCCCTCGCCGGCGGCGGCCACGACCGCGCCGTGCTCCAGTACCGGCGCCAGGTTCTCGGTGTAGTTCTCGTGGTACCAGCCGTTGCGCAGCAGGCTGTAGGGCAGGCCGGAGGCGAGGAGCACCCGCTCGGTCGCCCGGTGGTCGTCCGCCAGCGCGGCCGTCAGGGTGCCCGGGGCGCTGGTGTAGGCGAGCAGCGCCACGCCGGCCGCCTTGGCAGCCTCGATGACGACCGTGTGCTGCCCCACCCGGCCCTTGTCGAACTCGTTGCCGGAGATCAGCAGGACCTTGTCCCCGGCGGCGAACAGGCCGTCGAAGGTCTCGGGCGCGTTGTAGTCGGCGACGGCCAGCTTCACCCCGCGGGCGGCGAGGTCGGCGGCCTTCGCCTCGTCCCGCACGACGGCGGTGATCCCGTCGGCCGGGACCTTCGCCAGCAGCTGTTCCACGACGTGCCGGCCGAGGTGTCCGGTGGCTCCGGTGACGACGATGCTCATGAGGGGTGGCTCCTTCTCCAGTGGGTACGTCACTCACCCTAGGAGTGGCGCTAACTCAGCGAAAGTACCCACTTTGAAGTAAGGTACTGGCATGCCGGTAAGGAAGAACGCGGTGGACGCCGAGGCGATGTGCCCGCACCGCCTGGTCCTGGAGCACGTGACCAGCCGCTGGGGTGTCCTCGTCCTCATCGAGCTGCTGGAGCGGCCGTACCGGTTCAGCGAGCTGCGCCGTGCGATCAGCGGCCTCGGGGGCCGGGGCGTCAGCGAGAAGATGCTCGCCCAGACCCTGCAGACCCTGGAGCGCGACGGCCTGGTCCACCGGGACGCCAAGCCGGTGATCCCGCCCCGCGTCGACTACTCGCTCACCGCACTGGGCCGCGAGGCGGCGGAGCAGGTGCGGGCGCTCGCCCAGTGGACCCACGCCCGCATGGACGCGGTCGAGGAGGCCCGCCGGGCGTACGGCGAGCCGCCCTGCATACGACGCGAGCCGCGGCACACACGAAGAGGCCCGGGGAAACCAGCCCCGGGCCTCCTGAGCCGGCGGACGGATCAGCCGACGACCGTCCAGGTGTCCCCGCCCGCCAGCAGCGCGGCCAGGTCGCCCTTGCCGTGCTGCTCGATCGCGGTGTCGAGCTGCTCGGCCATCCGGACGTCGTACACCGGCCGTTCGACCGAGCGGAACACCCCGATCGGGGTGTGGTGCAGGGTGTCCGGGTCCGCCAGCCGGGACAGGGCGAACGCCGTGGTCGGGGACGCGGCACGGGCGTCGTGCACCAGGACGTCCGCCTCGTTCTCCGGGGTCACGGTCACCACCTTCAGGTCGCCGGTCCGTGCGTCGCGGACCACGCCTGACGCGCCGTCGGCCCCGAAACGGATCGGCTGCCCGTGCTCCAGCCGGATCAGCGCTTCCTCGGCCCGCTGCTTGTCCTTCAGGGCGTCGAACGCGCCGTCGTTGAAGATGTTGCAGTTCTGGTAGATCTCGATCAGCGCCGTGCCCGGGTGGTCGGCTGCGGCGCGCAGCACCTCGGTCAGGTGCTTGCGGTCCGAGTCGATCGTGCGCGCCACGAACGACGCCTCCGCGCCGATCGCCAGGGACACCGGGTTGAACGGCGCGTCCAGCGAGCCCATCGGCGTCGACTTGGTGACCTTGCCGACCTCGGAGGTCGGCGAGTACTGGCCCTTGGTCAGGCCGTAGATCCGGTTGTTGAACAGCAGGATCTTCAGGTTGACGTTGCGGCGCAGGGCGTGGATCAGGTGGTTGCCGCCGATGGACAGCGCGTCGCCGTCACCGGTGACGACCCACACGCTCAGGTCCCGGCGGGAGGAGGCCAGGCCCGTCGCGATGGCCGGGGCGCGGCCGTGGATGGAGTGCATCCCGTAGGTGTTCATGTAGTACGGGAAGCGGGAGGAGCAGCCGATGCCCGAGACGAAGACGATGTTCTCCCGGGCGAGGCCCAGCTCCGGCATGAAGCCCTGCACGGCCGCGAGGATGGCGTAGTCACCGCAGCCCGGGCACCAGCGCACCTCCTGGTCCGACTTGAAGTCCTTCATCGACTGCTTGGCCTCGGCCTTGGGGACCAGCTGGAGCAGCCCGTTGGTGGCGTCAGTCATCGATGGCCTCCTTCAGCGCCGCGGCGAGCTGTTCCGCCTTGAACGGCATGCCGTTGACCTGGTTGTAGGAGTGGGCGTCGACCAGGTACTTCGCCCGGATGAGGGTGGCGAGCTGCCCGAGGTTCATCTCGGGGACGACCACCTTGTCGTAGCCCTTCAGGACCGTGCCGAGGTTGCGCGGGAAGGGGTTGAGGTGGCGCAGATGGGCCTGGGCGATCGACTCGCCGGCCGCGCGCAGCCGCCGTACCGCCGCCGTGATCGGCCCGTAGGTCGAACCCCAGCCGAGCACCAGGGTGCGCGCGCCGTGCGGGTCGTCGACCTCCACGTCGGGGACGTCGATGCCGTCGACCTTGGCCTGCCGGGTGCGGACCATGAAGTCGTGGTTGGCCGGGTCGTAGGAGATGTTGCCCGTGCCGTCCTGCTTCTCGATGCCGCCGATGCGGTGCTCCAGACCCGGGGTGCCCGGGATCGCCCACGGCCGGGCCAGGGTCTGCGGGTCGCGCTTGTACGGCCAGAAGACCTCGGTGCCGTCCTCCAGCGTGTGGTTCGGGCCGGAGGCGAACCGCACCCGCAGGTCGGGCAGCTCGTCCAGGTCGGGGATGCGCCACGGCTCGGAGCCGTTGGCCAGGTAGCCGTCCGACAGCAGCATCACCGGGGTGCGGTACGTCAGCGCGATCCGGGCCGCCTCCAGGGCGGCGTCGAAGCAGTCCGCCGGGGTCCGCGGCGCGACCACCGGCACCGGCGCCTCGCCGTTGCGGCCGTACATCGCCTGGAGCAGGTCGGCCTGCTCGGTCTTGGTCGGCAGCCCCGTCGACGGGCCGCCACGCTGGATGTCCACCACCAGCAGGGGCAGCTCCAGCGAGACCGCGAGGCCGATCGTCTCGCTCTTCAGGGCGACACCGGGGCCGCTCGTCGTGGTCACCGCCAGCGAGCCGCCGAACGCCGCGCCCAGCGCCGCGCCGATGCCGGCGATCTCGTCCTCGGCCTGGAAGGTGCGCACGCCGAAGTTCTTGTGCTTGCTCAGCTCGTGCAGGATGTCCGAGGCCGGCGTGATCGGGTACGACCCCAGGAACAGCGGCAGATCCGCCTGGCGGGAGGCGGTGATCAGTCCGTAGGACAGGGCGAGGTTGCCGGAGATGTTCCGGTAGGTGCCGACCGGGAAGGCCTTGGCGGCCGGCGCCACCTCGTAGGAGACCGCGAAGTCCTCGGTCGTCTCGCCGAAGTTCCAGCCCGCGCGGAACGCCGCGATGTTGGCCTCGGCGATGTCCGGCTTCTTCGCGAACTTCGACTTCAGGAACTTCTCGGTGCCCTCGGTGGGCCGGTGGTACATCCAGCTCAGCAGGCCCAGCGCGAACATGTTCTTGCTGCGCTCGGCCTCCTTGCGGGAGAGGTCGAACTCCTTCAGCGCCTCCACGGTGAGCGTGGTCAGCGGCACCGGGTGGAGGCTGTAGCCGTCGAGCGAGCCGTCCTGGAGCGGGTCGTTGGCGTACCCCACCTTCTGCAGGGCCCGCTTGGTGAACTCGTCGGTGTTGACGATGATCTCGGCGCCGCGCGGGAGATCGCCGATGTTGGCCTTCAGGGCGGCCGGGTTCATGGCGACCAGCACGTTCGGCGCGTCACCGGGGGTGAGGATGTCGTGGTCGGCGAAGTGGAGCTGGAAGGACGAGACACCCGGCAGGGTGCCGGCGGGGGCGCGGATCTCGGCGGGGAAGTTCGGGAGGGTGGAGAGGTCGTTGCCGAAGGAAGCGGTCTCCGAGGTGAAACGGTCCCCGGTGAGCTGCATGCCGTCACCCGAGTCCCCCGCGAACCGGATGATCACCCGGTCCAGGCGCCGCACGTCCTTCGCGCCGCCCGGTTTGCGCTGCTCTCCCACGACGGTTCCGTCGGTCTGCTCCGCTGGGCTGCTGACCTGGCTGGTCACTGAACTGGACCTCCTTCGAGGCGGCTGTCCGGGGCCTGGTCGTCCCACGGACCATCCCAGGATCAACCCTACGTCGGTTAGGGTCGCCTTCCCGAGGCCATCCAGGGATTGGACGACATTTCGAGACGGCCTGTCGCGCTGTGTGCACATCATGTCCCGCATCGCCGGAGCACCGGTCAAGGCGCTCCCCGCGCGTGTACAGGTTCTCTCCTCCGGCTCCCGTCCGGAGCCCCGGTCGCCCCCTACGGGTCGCTCCGGGCCTTCCTCCCGGGTACCCGCCCGCACCGAAGCGGGAGCGGCTGACGGGGCGCTGACGGGAGGCTGACAACGGTCCGGCCGGCTAGGAGTTCAGATAGGTGAGAACGGCCAGAACCCGCCGGTGGTCGCCCTCGCTCGGGGCCAGGCCGAGCTTCAGGAAGATGTTGCTGACGTGCTTCTCCACGGCGCCGTCGCTGACCACCAGCTGCCGGGCGATCGCCGAGTTCGTCCGCCCCTCCGCCATCAGCCCCAGCACCTCGCGCTCCCGGGGCGTCAGCCCCGCCAGCACGTCCTGCTTGCGGCTGCGGCCGAGCAGCTGCGCGACCACCTCCGGGTCCAGTGCCGTACCGCCCTCGGCGACCCGCACCACCGCGTCCACGAACTCCCGTACGTCCGCCACCCGGTCCTTGAGCAGATAGCCGACGCCCCGGCTGGAACCGGCCAGCAGTTCGGTGGCGTAACGCTCCTCGACGTACTGGGACAGCACCAGCACCCCGAGCCCGGGGTGCAGCCGGCGCAGCAGCACGGCCGCCCGTACGCCCTCGTCGGTGTGCGTCGGCGGCATCCGCACGTCCGCCACGACCACGTCGGGCAGCTCACCCCGCTCGTCCAGCTCGGAGATGGTCTTCACCAGCGCGTCCGCGTCACCGACGCCCGCCACGACATCGTGCCCGCGGTCGGTCAGCAGCCGGGTCAGGCCCTCCCGCAGCAGCACTGAATCCTCGGCGATGACCACCCGCACCCTGTCCTCCACGATTCTTCCGGCCCCCCCCACAGCCCGATCCCCCGCGACGCCGTCCGCCCCGGGGCGTCCTTCGAGGGTCCAGCATTCCAGCAATCCCCCCGGTCCGCCGCCGGACCGGGGGGAATACCGGGGGAACACCGGGGGCGTGCCGGGGCGTGTCCTCGGGGGAGCGGACGTGTTCTCACGGCTACGCCGGGCAGATGCGTGGGCGCTCGGCCGCTCCACCGGTCAGGTGTGTCACCGTCCCGCCGAGGCGGTTGTCAGGCATGCGCCGCCACGCCGTCGCGCCGGGCGGGCGCTGAGGCGTACCGCCGGCTCGGAGGGCCCCGTGCCGCCGCTTCCGCGCCCATGTGCCGCCGTTGCGCCGCGCGGGCGAGCTTTGGCGTACCGCCTTCGGCCGTGCGGCCGTTTGCCGCGCGGGTGCGCCGCCGCTCCGTCGGTCAGGTGTGTCACCGTCCCGCCGAGCGGGTTGTCAGGCGTGCGTCGCTACGCCGTCGCGCCGGGCGGGCGCTGAGGCGTACCGCCGTTCCGCCGCTCGGCGGGGGCTCGCCCCGCCGTCCCCGTGCCCACGCGTGCCGCCGCCCGTGCGGACGCTTGCGGTTCGGGGGTCAGCCGCGCCAGGGGAGTTCCGCGATCACCCGGGTGGGGCCGCCCGCCGGGGAGTCCAGCATGAGGATGCCGTCCACCGCGTCCAGGCGGGCGGCGAGACCGGCCAGCCCGGAGCCCCGGGAGGCGTCGGCGCCGCCGACGCCGTCGTCGGTCACCTGGAGCATCAGCCGGTCCTCCGAGCGCCACACGTCGACGGAGGCGGACCGGGCGCCGCTGTGCTTGCTGATGTTCTGCAGCAGTTCGGAGACGGTGAAGTAGGCGATGCCCTCGATGGCGGGCGCGGGCCGGGACGGCAGGTCGACCTCGACCCGCACCGGCACCGCGCAGCGGGAGGCGACTGCCGACAGGGCCGCGTCCAGGCCGCGGTCGGTGAGCACGGCCGGGTGGATGCCCCGGGCGAGGTCGCGCAGCTCCTGAAGGGCCGTCTTCACCTCCCCGTGCGCCTCCTCCACCATCCGCGCCGCCGTCCGCGGGTCCTCCCGCAGCTTCTCCTTCGCCAGCCCCAGGTCCATCGCCAGGTTCACCAGCCGGGCCTGCGCCCCGTCGTGCAGGTCCCGCTCGATGCGGCGCAGATCGGCGGCGGCCGTGTCGACCACGATCCCCCGGTCCGACTCCAGCTCCACCACCCGCGCCGACAGCGGCGACGGGCCGAGCAGCCCGCGCACGAGCAGCCCGTCCACGGTCGTCAGGGCCCGTACGAGCCAGGGCGTGGCCAGGGTGAACACCAGCCCGACCAGCGCGGTCACGGTGATCTCGAAGGGGTTGTCGAGGTAGACGCTGTGGTGGGCGTCGCCGTAGAGCTGGATCCCGCCCTCGCCGGCGTACGCCGGGAACACCCAGAACCACAGCGGATAGCTCAGCAGCGCCCAGCCGCAGGACCAGAAGGTCACCGCCACCGAGAACGAGAACACCGCCCACGGGAACTGGACCAGCGCGTACAGCACGTGCCGCCAGGAGGCGCCGCTCTTGAGCATCGCGCCCATCCAGGCCGCCGCCCCCTGTTTGCGCGGCCGCAGCGGTTCCGGGTCGGCCACCTCCAGGTCCAGCAGGCCGCGCGCCCGCGCCCGCTCCAGCACGCCGAAGCCCCGGCAGCCGGCGAGCGCCGCCGCCAGCACCGGGATGCCGAGGAAGGTCACCAGCAGGCCCGCGCCGAGCGCGACCATCGTCACCGTCCAGCTGAACAGGACGATCGCCACCGGCAGGCTCAGCAGCACGTAGCCGAACTCGCGCCAGCTGCGGCCCTCGAAGGGCGCCCGCAGCCCGGCGGGCAGCCGGTGCCGCGGCTCGCTGCGGGTGGCGTACCCCTGTCCGTAGTCCGTGACCATCGGTGTCGTCCCGTTCTCCTCGTTCCGGCGGCGGTTCCAGCCGTACCACCAGGGTCGTCCGCCGGGCCCTCCCGGGACATGGAGTCCGTCGGCGTCTTGAGCGGGGGGTTTTCCCCACCCCCGTGCTCCGCTCAGCCGTAGTGCCGTGGACGGCGCCGCGGTCGCGCGGCCCGGAAACGCGGCCACGCGCGCGTGAGGCGTTTTTCGCGCCTCACGCGCGCGGGATGCCGCGGCCACCGGCCACGTGCGGGCGGGCCGCTGCTGTGCCGTGGCGGGCGGGGCTACTCCTGCCGGTCCCGCCAGGGCAGCTCCGCCGTGACCACCGTCGGGCCGCCCGCCGGGGAGTCGACGACGAACAGGCCGTCCACCGCGCCCAGCCGGTCCGCCAGGCCCCGCATCCCGCTGCCCCCGTCCAGCCGGGCGCCGCCCCGGCCGTCGTCCCGGACCTGGATGAGCAGCCGGTCCTCCGAGCGCCACACGTCGACGGAGGCGGACCGGGCGCCGCTGTGCTTGCTGATGTTCTGCAGCAGCTCGGAGACGGTGAAGTAGGCGATGCCCTCGATGGCCGCCGCCGGCCGGGCCGGCAGGTCGACGGTCACCGTCACCGGCACCGTGCAGCGGGAGGCGACCGCCGACAGGGCCGCGTCCAGGCCGCGGTCGGTGAGCACGGCCGGATGGATGCCCCGGGCGAGGTCGCGCAGCTCCTGGAGGGCCAGCTTCACCTCGCCGTGCGCCTCGTCCACCATCGCCGCCGCCGCGTCCGGGTCCTCCAGCAGCTTCTCCTTGGCCAGGCCCAGCCCCATGGCCAGGTTGACCAGCCGCGCCTGGGCCCCGTCGTGCAGGTCCCGTTCGATCCGGCGCAGGTCCGCCGCCGCCGTGTCCACCACGATCCCTCGGTCGGACTCCAGCTCGGCGATCCGGCGCTCCAGCTCGTCCGAGGGCGACAGCAGCCCCCGCACCATCGCCCGGTCCAGGTTCGCCATGCCCCGCGCCAGGTACGGCAGCACCGGCCACAGCACGAACAGCGAGACCAGCACCGTGCAGAAGGTGAGGACGCCCCAGGGCAGCCGGATGGCGTCGTACAGCAGCGTGCGCCACCCCACCGGGTCCTTCAGCGCCATCCACAGCCGCTGCACCGGGCCCCCGCCCTTGGCGAGCGGCAGCGGCGAGGGCTCCTCCACCCGCACCCCGAGCAGCTTGCGGGCCCGGGCCCGTTCCAGTTTCCCCAGCTGCCGCGCGCCCAGCAGGGACAGCGCGAGCAGCGGGAGACCGATCACGGTGAGGGTGAGGGTGCCGCCGGCCACCAGGACGGTGACCGCGTAGGTGAATCCGAACAGCGCCACCGGCAGGTTCAGCAGGAGATACACGATCTCCTTCCAGGTGTGCGCCTCATAGGCCGGCCGGGGCGGCGGCAGCCGGTGCAGGCCGTCGTGTCCGTCGTGTCCGCCGTCAGCGGCACGGCCGTCACGTTCGTCGGTGCCGCCGGTCCGGTCGGCGGCGGGGCTGGGAGCGGTCATGCTGATCAGCCTGCCGTGCGCGGCACCGTCCACGCCATGCGGTACGCCGCCCTCCGCCGCCGGGGGAAAACCCCACCCCATCCCGGGTACCGGCTGTCTCACGGCCTGACGGGCTGCTTACCGGCTCTTTATCAGGGCCTAGACTCCCGTGCGTACAGGTCAACGAGGTCAACGAGGTCAGGGAGCGAGGGACGGACGGTGCGGGAGACGTTGGGGGACTCGTCGTACGCCGCGGTGAACGTCGTCGCGGCCGGCTACTTCCGGTCCTACTCGGTGGTCGGACTGCTCGCCCTCATCGGCGTGCTCTTCGTCGCGGTCGCCTTCGGGGCGGGCCGCCTGCTGCGCCCGGTCGTGCCGACACCGGAGAAACTCCTGACCTACGAGTGCGGAGTCGACCCCGTCGGCGAGGGCTGGGCCCACACCCAGGTCCGCTACTACGTGTACGCCTTCCTGTACGTGATCTTCGCGGTCGACTCGATCTTCCTGTTCCCCTGGGCGACGGTCTTCGCCGCCCCCGGCTACGGCGCGGCGACCCTGGTGGAGATGTTCGTCTTCCTCGGCTTCCTCGCCGTCGGCCTGCTGTACGCATACAAGAAGGGCGTCCTGGCATGGACGTGAACCCCTCGGCCTCCGAGCCCGTCTACCTGCCTGAGCCGAAGAGGCTGGGCGCGCTCGCCCGCCTCGCCCCGGAGCCGATGAAGGTCGTCCTGAACTGGGGCCGCCGCTACTCGCTCTGGGTGTTCAACTTCGGCCTCGCCTGCTGCGCGATCGAGTTCATCGCCGCGTCGATGGCCCGCCACGACTTCATCCGCCTCGGCGTGATCCCCTTCGCGCCGGGCCCCCGCCAGGCCGACCTGATGGTGGTCTCGGGCACGGTGACGGACAAGATGGCACCGGCGGTCAAGCGCCTGTACGAGCAGATGCCGGAACCCAAGTACGTCATCTCCTTCGGCGCCTGCTCCAACTGCGGCGGCCCCTACTGGGACTCGTACTCGGTGACGAAGGGCGTCGACCAGATCATCCCCGTCGACGTCTACGTCCCCGGCTGCCCGCCGCGTCCCGAGGCGCTGCTCCAGGGCATCCTCAAGCTCCAGGAGAAGATCGCCCGCGAGTCGCTGGACGAGCGGTACGGCAACGGGCCCGCCCGGCCGTCCGCCGCCGCCCTCCAGAGCGGCCTGGTGCGGCCCCCGGCGCCGGCCGGTGAGGGGGACACGCGATGAGCACGGCCGCCGGCTGGCTGCCCGCACCCGCGGAGGAGCTCTTCGGTACGGGGGCCACGGCCGAGGAGTCCTACGACGTCCTGACCGTGGACGTACCGCCGTCCGCCTGGCTCACCGCCCTGGAGACGGCCCGTACGACCCTGTCCTGCACCTACTTCGACTGGCTGAGCGCGGTCGACGAGCCGGGCACCGGCTTCCGGGTCTGCGCGCACGTCGTCGCCCTGCACCCGGTCCGCCGGCTCCTCGTGCGCACGACCGTGCCCCACGACGCCCCGGCCCTGCCCTCCGCCGTCGGCGTCTACGCCGGTGCCGCCTGGCACGAGCGCGAGACCCACGAGATGTTCGGCGTCGTCTTCGAGGGCCACCCGGGGCTGGAGCACCTCCTGCTCCCGGAGACCTTCGAGGGCCACCCCCTGCGCAAGGACTTCGTCCTCGCCGCCCGCGTGGCCAAGGCCTGGCCGGGTGCGAAGGAACCCGGCGAGTCCGAGCACGGCGGCCCCAGACGCCGGCAGATGCTGCCGCCCGGCGTCCCCGACCCCAACGAGTGGGGCCCCCTGAAGGGCCAGCTCCCACCCGCCCCGACCCGCCCGGCGAGGGGGGCGGCGGGCCGCACGGCGGCAGGCGCGGCGGAAGGCGCGGCGGGGGAGCGTCCGGTACGGCGCACCCGCTCGGCCTCCCAGGGCTCGGCCAGCCAGGCCGCCGCCGCGGGCGGGGCCGGGGAGGCTGCTGGTGCTGGTGCTGGTGCTGCCGATGCCGGGGCGTCCGGTCGGCCGCGTCGGATGCGGAGTGCGAGCCAGGGCTCGGCGAGCCAGTCGGCGGTGCCGGCCGAGGACGCGGCGACGCACAAGCAGGCCGCGACCGAGGGCGACGCCACCCGGGAGGCGGCGCAAGGACCCGCGGAAGGGCCGGCAGCGGAGGCCTCGGTGGCGTACGAGCCCGGCCCGGCGTCCGCGCCCGCCCGGCCGCGCCGCGCCCGCAGCGCCTCGCAGGGCTCGGCCTCACAGCGGACGCCGGCGGCGCCGGAACCGTCCCCGACGGAGCCGACGGAGCCGACGGAGCCGACGGAATCGACAGGACCTGCGGAACAGGCGGGACCGGAAGAGTCGGCAGGGCTGGGAGAGCCGGCGGGACCGGCGGAGTCGGCCGGCGCCACCCGCCCCGCCCGCCGCGGCACCGCCCCGCGCAGCTCCGACGCCCCATGGCACCACGCCCGCCCCGCGTTCGCCGAGCCGGAGCCCCCTGCGGAACCGGAGCGGCCTGCGGAATCGGCACCGGAGCCCGGGCGCGGGCGCACGCCCGAGCCCCCGCGGGCACCGGAGCCGGAGGAGGAGCAGGCACCTGCCCCCGAGCCGCGCCCCGACGCCCCCGAGCACGACCCGACCACCCCCGACGACCCCGCAGGAGGCCCGCGGTGAACGGCGCGTTGGACGTCGCCCTGCGACTCGTGGTCGTCTTCGTCGTCTTCCTCACCTTCCCGCTGATCGTGGGCCAGACCGAGCACAAGGTGATGGCCCACATGCAGGGCCGGCTCGGACCGATGTACGCGGGCGGCTTCCACGGCTGGGCCCAGCTCATCGCGGACGGCGTGAAGTTCGCGCAGAAGGAGGACGTGGTTCCGGCGGGCGCCGACCGCCGCGTCTTCCAGCTCGCCCCCGCCGTGGCCCTGTTGCCGTACCTCCTCGTCCTCCTCGCCATCCCCATCGGCCCGGGCGAGGGCGCCGTCGGCCAGGTGCTGGACGCCGGCGTGTTCTTCGTGCTCGCGGTGATGGGCGTCGGCGTCCTCGGCTCGCTGATGGCCGGCTGGGCCAGCGCCAACAAGTTCTCCCTGCTCGGCGGCCTGCGCACGGCCGCCCAACTGCTCGCCTACGAACTCCCGATGCTGCTGGCGGCGGCCTCCGTCGCGATGGCGGCGGGCACCGTCTCCCTGCCCGGCATCGTGCACGCCTTCCACTGGTGGTGGCTGCCGTGGCAGATCGTCGGCGCGATCGTCTTCTTCGTCGCCGGACTCGCCGAGCTGCAACGCCCGCCGTTCGACATGCCCGTCGCCGACTCGGAGATCATCTTCGGCGCGTACACCGAGTACACCGGGCTGCGGTTCGCGCTCTTCCTCCTCGCCGAGTACGCCGGGATCGTCGTCCTGTGCGGCCTGACCACCGTCCTCTTCCTCGGTGGCTGGCACGGGCCGTGGGGCCACGACGGCCTGGGCTGGCTGTGGACCCTGCTGAAGACCGCGATCCTCGCCTTCCTCGTCATCTGGCTCCGCGTCACCTACCCGCGGCTGCGCGAGGACCAGCTCCAGAAGCTGTCCTGGACCCTCCTCGTCCCCCTCTCCCTCGCCCAGATCGCCCTCACCGGCATCGTCAAGGTGGTGATCTCCTAGTGGCCGAGTCCCTCCCGCCCACCCGGTCCCGCATCCCCGGCAGCGGCCTCGCCAAGGGCCTGGCCGTCACCCTCCGCACGATGACGAGGAAACACGTCACCGACCAGTACCCGGACGTCCTGCCCGAACTCCCGCCCCGCAGCCGTGGCGTGATCGGCCTGTTCGAGGAGAACTGCACGGTCTGCATGCTGTGCGCCCGGGAGTGCCCGGACTGGTGCATCTACATCGACTCGCACAAGGAGACGGTCCCGCCCGCCGCCCCCGGAGGCCGCGAGCGCAGCCGGAACGTCCTCGACCGGTTCGCCATCGACTTCTCCCTGTGCATGTACTGCGGCATCTGCATCGAGGTGTGTCCTTTCGACGCCCTGTTCTGGTCACCGGAGTTCGAGTACGCAGAGACCGACATCCGCGACCTCACCCACGAGCGGGACAAGCTCCGCGAGTGGATGTGGACCGTGCCGGCCCCGCCCGCCCTGGACCCCGGCGCGGAGGAGCCCAAGGAGATCGCCGCCGCCCGCAAGACCGCGGAGAAGCTGGCCGCCGCCCAGGCCGAGCCGCGGGAGGGGGAGTCGTGACCCTCGCCGCAACCACGGTGGCCGCCTCCGGAACACCGGGCTTCCTGTCCCCGACCGGCGTCGAGATCGCGTTCCTGCTCGTCGGACTGGTCACCCTCGGCGCCGCGCTGGTCACCGTCACCACCCGGCAACTGGTGCACGCCGCCCTGTGGCTGGTCGTCGCGCTCGGCGGTCTCGCCGTGGAGTACCTGCTCCTCACGGCCGAGTTCATCGCCTGGGTACAGGTCCTGATCTACGTCGGTTCCGTCGTCGTCCTCCTCCTCTTCGGCCTCATGCTCACCAAGGCCCCCATCGGCCGCTCCCCGGACGCGGACTCCGGCAACCGCTGGGCCGCCCTCACGGTCGCGGTCGCCGCCGCCGTCGCCCTGGTGTGGGTGGTCGTCGACGCCTTCAGGGCCACCTGGATCGACCTGGACGGCCCGGCCGCCGGCACCACCGAGGTCACCGGCGCGAGCCTGTTCCGGCACTGGGTGCTGCCCTTCGAGGCGCTGTCCGTGCTGCTCCTCGCCGCGCTGGTCGGCGCGATCGTCCTGTCCCGCAAGGCCAGGGCCGACGCCGGCCCCACGGCCCCCGGGAAGGAAGGCGCCCGCTGATGCACCTCGCCTACCCCGCCGTACTCTCCGCCCTCCTGTTCTGCACCGGCCTGTACGGCGTCCTCGCCCGCCGCAACGCGATCCTGGTCCTGATGTCGGTCGAGCTGATGCTCAACGCCGTCAACCTCAACCTGGTCGCCTTCGACGTCTGGCTCAGCCGTGCCGCGAAGGAGACCCTGCACTCCGGCCAGGCCCTGACCCTGTTCACCATCGCCATCGCCGCCGCCGAGATCGGCATCGGCCTGGCGATCGTGCTCGCCGTCCACCGCAACCGCGGCACCTCCGACATCGACAAGCTCCGCGACACCGCCGAGGGCCCCGACGCCGCCGGTTCCGGCACCGAGGGCCCCGGCACCCCCGCGGCCGGGAAGGCTGAGGCCACCGCGTGACCACGACCACCCTCGCCGTCCTCGTCCCCCTCCTGCCGTTCCTGGGCGCCGCGGCCGGACTGCTCCTCGGCCGCACCGCCCCCGGGTTCGTCCGCCCGCTGGCGGTGCTGCCCCCGCTGGCCTCCCTGGTGCTGGCGGCGCTGGTCGCCGCCCGGCAGATGGGTGACGCGGCCGTCGACGCCCACACCGAGCTGACGCCCACCGGATCCGTGCCGATCGAGCTGGCCCTGCACATCGACGGCTTCGCCGCACTCGTGGCCGTCCTGGTCGCGTTCGTCGCCGCCTGCGTGCAGATCTACTCCACCGGCTATCTGCGGGACGACCCGCGCTACCCCTCGTACGCCGCGCTCGTCTCCCTGTTCACCTCCGCGATGCTCCTCGTCGTCTACTCCGGTGACCTGATCGTGCTGCTGGTCGGCTGGGAGGTCATGGGTATCTGCTCCTACTTCCTGGTCGGCCACTACTGGGAGACCGCCGAGGCCCGCGCCGCCTCCCTGAAGGCCTTCCTGGTCACCAAGCTCGGCGACGTGCCGTTCCTCATCGGCCTGTTCGCGCTGGGCACCGACGCCGGCTCGTTCCGGATCACCCGCGTCCTCGACGCCGTGGCGAGCGGCGGCATCGGCCACCCGACCGTGATCGCGCTGCTGCTGCTCGCGGGCGTCGCGGGCAAGTCGGCGCAGTTCCCGCTGCACACCTGGCTCCCGGACGCGATGGCGGGCCCGACGCCCGTCTCGGCACTGATCCACGCCGCGACGATGGTCGCCGCCGGTGTCTACTTCACCGCCCGTCTCCTCCCGCTCTTCGAGGCCTCCCGGGCCGCGATGGTGGTCCTCGCCGTCATGGCCGCCGTCACCATGGCCGGCTCCGGTCTCGCCGCGCTCGCCCAGGACGACATCAAGCGCGTCCTCGCCTACTCGACGATCGGCCAGCTCGGCTACATGACCGGCGCCCTCGCCGTCGGCGACCGCGGTGCCGCCGTCTTCCACCTCCTCACGCACGGCGCCTTCAAGGCGCTGCTGTTCCTCGCGGCCGGTGTGGTCATCCACGCCGCCGGCACCAACTCGCTGGCCGCCATGTCCCGCATGGGCGGCCTGCGCGACCGCATCCCGGACGCCTACTGGACGATGACCGTGGCGCTGCTCGCCCTCGCCGCGATCCCGCCCTTCAGCGGCTTCTTCTCCAAGGAGTCCGTCCTCGGCGCCGCCGAGCACGTGACCTCCGGCCACACCGAGCACGCCCCCGGCGCCGCCGGCTGGATCGTCCTCGTCGCCGGCCTGGTCACCGCCGTGCTGACAGCCGCGTACGCCACCCGGCTGTGGCTGCTGGCCTTCCGCGGCCGGGGCGCCGAGGCCCCCGACCACGGCCGCCAGCCGCTGACGATGACCGTGGTGCTCTGGGTCCTGGCGGTCCCCTCCCTCGCTCTCGGCGGGCTCGCCTACCGCGCGCTGCCCGGCTGGTTCGACGGCCGCGCCCTGACCCCCACCCCGCTCACCTCGGTCCTGGGCACGGGCCTCGCCCTGGTCGGCGGGCTGCTCGCCTACGGCGCCTGGCAGCGCACGGCCGCGCTCGCCGCCCGCGTCCCGCTCGGCGCGGTCGCCGCCCACCCCGAGGAGGACGCCGGACTGGTCGAGGCCGAGGCCATCGCCTCCCACGAGCCGGCCTACGGCGACATCGCCTACGCCCCCGACCCGGCGGACCCGGCACGGCTGCTGCTCGGCCCGCTGCACCGGCACGCGGCCGCCGGCTTCCACCTGGACGCCGTGTACTCGGCGCTGTTCGTCCGCCCGGTCCAGGCCGGAGCGAGTCTCGTCCGGTTCCTCGACCGTGAGGTCGTCGACACCTACGTCCACGGCGCCGCCGCCCTGCCCCGGCTGCTCGGGGCCGCCGTGCGGCGGGCTCAGACCGGCAACGTGCAGACCTATGTGAGCGCGCTGCTCGCCGGCACCGTCGTCCTGGCGGTGGCCGTCCTCCTCGTCGCCACGGGAGTGTGAGCAGGCGTGATCGATATCAACGAGTCCGTGATGCAGTTCCTTCTGGCATTCGTCGTCGTCGGCCCGCTCCTCGGTGCCGTCGCCGCTCTCCTCCCGGCCCCGCCCGGACTGAAGGGGAAGTCGCCCGAGCAGGCCGTGCTCCGGCACGGCGTGACCGTGACCGGCGCGGTCCTCATCGCCGCGATCGTCCTCGCGCTCGGCTTCGACCACGACCACCCGTCGAAGATGCAGGCCACGACCGACATCAGCTGGATCCCCGCACTCGACGTGCGGATCCACCTCGGCACCGACGGCATCTCCCTCCCCCTCCTGGTCCTGACCGCGCTGCTGACCTTCCTCTGCGCGCTCTACTCCTACTCCAAGCCGCCGTCGGGCCCGTCCCCGAAGGCGTTCGTCGCCCTGCTGCTCCTGCTGGAGTCCGGCACCCTCGCGACCTTCGCCGTCCTCGACCTGCTGCTGTTCTTCCTGGCGTTCGAGATGGTGCTGATCCCGATGTACTTCCTCATCGCCCGCTGGGGCGGCGAGGGCCGGACCCGGGCCGCGTGGAAGTTCATCCTGTTCACGCTGCTCGGCTCCGTGGTCATGCTGCTCGGCCTGCTCCTGATCGGAATCAAGGCGGGCACGTTCGACATGGTGGCACTCGCCACTGACAACGGCCGGTCACTCACCGCGTCCGTGCAGGTCATCGCGGTTCTGGCGATCGGGATCGGGCTCGCGGTGAAGGCTCCGATGTGGCCGCTGCACAGCTGGCTTCCCGACGCCCACACCGCCGCGCCGACCGTCGGCTCGGTCCTGCTGGCCGGTGTCCTGCTGAAGATGGGTACGTACGGGTTCATCCGCATCCTGCTGCCGGTGGCGCCGCACGGCTTCCACACCTTCGCGCCGTACCTCGCCGCGTTCGCCGTCGTCGGGATCGTCTACGGGTCCCTGGCCTGCCTGGCCCTCGCCAAGCGGGGCGCGAAGGGCGACCTCAAGCGCCTCATCGCGTACTCCTCCGTCGGCCACATGGGCTTCGTCCTGCTCGGCATCGCCACCATGACCCCGACCGGCGTCAACGGCGCCCTGTTCGCCAACATCGCCCACGGCCTCATCACCGGTCTGCTGTTCTTCCTGGTCGGCGCCCTGAAGGACCGCACCGGCAGCACCGACCTCGACACCCTCGCCCTCCCGTCGCCCGGCCACCACCCCTCACCGAGCGGCTCCGCCGCGCCGGATCTGTTCCAGAGCGGCGCCGCCCTGTACGGCAGGGCCCCGCGCCTCGGCGGTCTGCTCGCCTTCGGTGCCGTCGCCTCCCTCGGGCTGCCCGGACTCGCCGGGTTCTGGGGCGAGATGCTGGCCCTGTTCGGGGCGTTCCGGCCCGCCGCCGGCCTCAGCCGCCCGGCCTTCCTCACCTTCCTGGCGATCGGCGCGTTCGGCACCCTGCTGACCGCCGCGTACATGCTGATCGTGGTCCGCCGCGTCTGCATGGGAGGCGCGGAGCGCGAGGTGCCGAAGCTCGCCGACGTCCACGGGTACGAGTTGGCCGCCTGGACCCCGCTCGTCACCCTCACCGTCCTCGCCGGACTGTGGCCGAAGGCGCTGCTCGGCCTGACCGACCCGGCCGTGCAGCAACTCCTCGCAGGAGGCACCCGATGAGCGCCCAGCCGCTTGCCGAGTCGCTCGTCCAGTCCGTCGACTGGCTCGCGATCGCCCCGCCCACCCTCGCGGCCGTCGTGGCGCTGGTCGTCCTCGTCGCCGACCTGTTCCTGCCGGAGTCCCGCAAGGCCGTGCTCGGCTGGATCTCGGTCGCGGGCCTCGCCGTGGCGTCCCTGCTGCTCCTGCCCCTCCTGGACGGCGACCGCAGCACCTTCTGCCTCGCCGGCCCCGCGCGCGCGTGCAGCTACACCGCCGACCGCTTCACCCTCGTCATCCAGTTCCTGGTCCTGGGCGGCGCCCTGCTGGCGGCCCTGCTGTCCGTCACCCACCTGGACGACGAGCGGCGGCGCGTCCCCGCGGGCGAGTTCTGGTTCCTGCTGCTGTCCTCCGCGGCCGGTGCCGCCCTGCTGCCGGCCTCCCGGGATCTGGCCACCCTGATCGTCGCCCTGGAGGTCGCCTCCCTGCCGGCCTTCGCGCTGGTCGGCATCCGCCACGGCGACAAGCGGTCCTCCGAGGCCGCCCTGAAGTTCTTCCTGTCCTCGGTCACCGCCACCGCGGTCAGCCTGATGGGCATCAGCTTCGTCTACGCCTCCACGGGCACCCTCTACCTCACCCAGGTCGCCCAGCGCCTCCCGCACGTCGGCGGACAGCTGCACACCCTCGCCCAGGCCGGCGTCGTCCTCACCCTCGTCGGCTTCGCCTTCAAGACGGCCGCCGTCCCCTTCCACTTCTGGGTACCGGACACCTACGTGGGCGCGCCCCTGCCCGTCGCCGCCTACCTGTCCGTCGTCGGCAAGGCCGTCGGCTTCTCCGGCCTGATCCTCGTCACGGTCGTCGCGTTCCCGTCGTACGCCGACGTCTGGGGGCCCGCGCTCGCCGCCCTGGCCGCCCTCACCATGACCGTCGGCAACGTCGCGGCCCTGCGTCAGCAGGCCACGCGCGCGTACAGCGCCGTACGGCTGCTCGCCTGGTCCTCCGTCGGCCAGGCCGGCTACCTGCTGGTGCCGATCGCCGCCGCCGGGTACTCCGAGGACGCCCAGAAGGCGATCGGCTCCACGGTCGCGTACGCCCTGATGTACGCCGCCGTGAACCTCGGCGCCTTCGCGGTGGCCGCCCTGGTGGGCCGCGGCCGCGCCCTGAACCGGATCAGCGACTACCGGGGCCTGTACGCCACCAACCCGCTCAGCGCCCTCCTGCTGGCCTTCTTCCTGCTGTGCCTGGCCGGGCTGCCGCCGGGCGTCATCGGCCTGTTCGCCAAGGTCACCGTGTTCTCGGCGGCCGTCGACGCGGGCCTCGGCTGGCTCGCGGTCGTCATGGCCGTCAACGTCGTGATCGCGCTCTTCTACTACCTCCAGTGGACGGCCCTGCTGTTCCGCGCACCCGAGGGCGAGCCCGCCCGGCACCGCGTCCCGGCGCCCGTCACCGCCGCCCTCGCCGTCACCGGGGTCCTCGGTGTCGCCCTCTCCGGAGCACCCCAGCTCGTCCTGCGCTTCGCGGCCGGCGGACTGTTCTGAGGAGTCGTCACGCGCGCGGGGGGCACTCGTGCCGGCACGCGCGCGTGGCCGAACCCGCACGTCACCCGTACGGCCGCGCCGCTCCGCCGTACGCACCGGGGAACTCCGGGCCGTCGCCTGGCGTTGTCACCAGCGGGAGGGTCCACTGGATCAGAGTGTTCCCCAGCTGCACGACTTGGAGGACGCACCGTGCACCGCCGGCACAACGGGCTCAGGACCGCCGTACTCCTCGGGGGACTGTCCGCACTCATCATCGTCATCGGCAGCTTCTTCGGCCGCGCGGGACTCGTCGTCGCGGTCCTGGTCGCTCTGGGCACGAACGCGTACGCCTACTGGAACAGCGACAAGCTGGCGCTGCGTGCGATGCGCGCCCGTCCGGTCAGCGAGTTCGAGGCGCCGGCGCTGTACCGGATGGTGCGGGAACTGTCCACGCAGGCCCGCCAGCCCATGCCCCGGCTGTACATCTCGCCGACGGAGGCCCCGAACGCCTTCGCCACGGGCCGCAACCCGCGCAACGCGGCCGTCTGCTGCACCGAGGGCATCCTGCGCCTGCTGGACGAGCGTGAGCTGCGCGGCGTCATCGGCCACGAACTGAGCCACGTCTACAACCGGGACATCCTCATCTCCTCGGTCGCCGGCGCGCTCGCCTCCGTGATCATGTTCCTGGTCAACTTCGCCTGGCTGATCCCGGTGGGCCGCTCGGACGACGACGACGGCCCCGGCCTGTTCGGCGTGCTGCTGATCATGATCCTCGGCCCGCTCGCCGCCACCCTGATCCAGCTGGCCATCAGCCGCTCCCGGGAGTACGAGGCGGACGCTTCAGGCGCCCAGCTCACCGGCGACCCGCTCGCCCTGGCCGGAGCCCTGCGCAAGCTGGAGACGGGCACCAGGCAACTGCCGCTGCCCCCCGAGCCCCGGATCGAGACGGCGAGCCACATGATGATCGCCAATCCCTTCCGCCCGGGCCAGGGGCTTTCCCGGATGTTCTCCACGCACCCGCCGATGGCGGAGCGCATCGCCCGGCTCGAGAAGATGGCGGGCGGCCAGGGGTGAAGGCCGTATCCGTATTCGTCGTTCAGGTGGTCGCTGTTCCCTATCCGGCAAGCCACGGAAAACCCTGAGGCTGTCCGAGGGAAAACGCGGGCGTCACCGCGCGCCTGAGATTGCGCAAGGGCCGCCCTCGCCATCCTGTGCTCTGGGAAATGCGGCACCAGGGACGACGAAAGGTTGGCCGAGTGAAGCTCACCAAGCGGTTCGCCACGATCAGCACCGCCGCGATCACGGTGGTGCTCCTCAGCGCCGGCGGCGCACAGGCCCAGAGCGACGGGGGACTCCTGTCCCGCCTGGGCGTCGCGTCACTGCTCCAGGCCCCCTACCGCGGGGTGCAGGGAGGCACCGACACGCAGAGCACCACGAACACGACGACCAGAAACAACAACAATAATAACAACAACAACAACGCCGGTGGGGTGAACAACAACAATAATAACAACAACAACGGGGACCGGAACACGAATAACAACACCAACAACAACAACATCCTCGCCGGAACCCAGGCACAAGGGGGCGGGGGACTTCTCTCGCTTCTCGGCGTACCGCCGCTCATGCAGATCTGCAATCCGACGGGACAGGCCGCACAGGGGAACAACACCTTCACCGGCAGCCAGAACCTCAACTGCAAATTCAGTTGAGGTGACGAATCCGTCGCTACGCCCTATCCGCGCTCGGGAAGATGGAGCTTGCGGGCGGCTTCGTGACGGGTGTGCACGTTGAGCTTGGTCAGTACGGCGCCCACGTGATGCCCCGCGGTCTTCGGGCTGATGTAGAGGCGGGCGGCGATCTCGGCGTCCGAGAGGCCTTCGTCCAGCAGTTTCAGGACGTCCATCTCCCGGTTGGTGAGCCGGTACGGATTGGCCCGGGTGGCCGGCCGCGGGCCTCGCCGGACCGGACGGACCCCGCGGGCCCGCATCAGGGAGCGGGCGCGGGCCACGGCCGGCCGGGCGCCGAGGGCCTCGAAGGCGGCCAGCGCCTGGCGCAGCGCGGGCGCGTCACCGGACAGACGGGCCAGCGCCGCGTCGTACGGGCAGCCGAGCCCGTCCCACCGGGCCGCGGCGCCGGCCCAGTCGCCCGCCAGTTCCAGCGCGTACGGTCCGGCCGCCGGGACCCGCGGAGGCTCTCCTCCGGCACGGCGGATCCAGCAGGCCAGCGGGCCGGACAGCCAGGGATGGGTACGGTCCCCCAGAGCGGCCAGACCGCGCCGGCCGGCGGCCTGGACCTGCTCCTGATCACCTGCGAGCCAGGCGGCCTCGACGCGGGCCTCCCACCCCAGGCCCGTGTCCAGCAGGCAGCCGTCATCGACCAGGCTCGCCGCCTGTTCCAGCGGCGGCCACACCTCGGGCCTGCCCTGGCGGGCCCGTACCAGGCCCAGCGCGGTCAGCGCCAGGGCCCGGGCGACCGGCGGCGAGCCGGGGTGGGACAGGACCTTCTCCGCGGCATCGGCGGCCTGCGGCCACAGCCCCCGGTGGAGCAGCCCCCAACTGCCCCAGACCCTCGCGCACAGCAGGTAGGCCGGCAGGCCACGATCGAGGCAGTAGGCCTCGGCCCGGCCCACGGCCGCGGTCGACCGGGCGGTATCCCGCCGCAAAGCGGCCAGCCAGCACAGGATGAGCGTCATGAGGCCCGTGTCCGCCGACAGGTCCCGCGCCCCCGCGTGGGACACCGCCCGCTCGCACTCCTCCCAGCCGCGCCCTTCCCCCAGCACACGCGCGGCCGCGGCGTGGAAGCGTGCCTGGACGAGGACTCCCGCATCACCGGAGCGCTCACCCAGCGCGCTCGCCTTCTCGCCGTAGGCCGCGACCACCGCCGCACCCTCGTGCCCGTAGCAGGCCAGCTGGCAGAGGTTCAGGTACGCCCTCGCCAGCTCCCGGCCGGGTTGGAGCCCTTCGAGCACCCGCACCGCGTCCAGGCCGGTCTGCCTGGCCTCGGCGGTCCGGCCGGCCGGCCACAACCAGCAGGACAGCCAGCGCAGGTCGTCCCCTTCACGCAACCGGTCGCCGAGCGCACGGCGCAGCCTCACCGCCGTACGGCGTGAAGCGATCCCCTCGTCCAGCTGGCTGGACAGCAGACAGGCCTGGGAGTGGCCCTCCAGCAGGGAGATCTGCCGCTCGGGCGGCAGGCGGTCGGCGTACCGCAGGGCACGGGCGTACTGGGCGGCGGCCTCCCGGTGCGCGCCCAGCGCGGCGGCACGGACGGCCGCCGCGGGCGCGTACTCCAACACGGCGGCAGGGTCCCCGGCGCCGTCGGCGTGGTCCGCGAGCAGCGGCAGGTCCTCCGCCGAGACGGGGGCGGACCGCATCGCCACCAGCACCTGCCGGTGGACCCGCAGACGGCGGGCGGCCGGCACTGCCTCCAGCACCGCCAGCCGGGTCAGCTCGTGGCGGAACTCCGTCACCTGCCCGTGCGTCCGCACGATTCCGCAGACCGCGGCCTCGTCGAGGGCCTCCTCCGGAGTCGGCAGGATGCCGGCCAGCAGGGGCAGCGGGACCCGGGTCCCCAGGACGGCCAGGACGTCGACCACCTTGCGCGCCGTGCCCGACAGACCCGCCAGGCGGCCCGCGACGGCCTCGCGCACCGTGGCGGGAATGGGTTCGGCGGGCGCGTCCAGGATCTCGGTGACCATGAACGGGTTGCCGGCCGAGAGGCGGTACAGCTGCTCGGTGTCGACGGTGCACCCTGTGGCCAGCCGGGCGACGGCCTCGCGGCTCAGGGGGGAGAGATCGTGGCGGTACACCCACGGATGACCGGCGAGGGTGCCGAGGAGGGCGGTCAGACCGTGGGTGCGGCCGATCTCGTCGTCACGGTACGTGGCCAGGACCAGCGTCGGAACGCTCGGCAGGCGCCGGGCCAGGTACCGCAGCAGGTCCATCGTGGCCTCGTCGGCCCAGTGGATGTCCTCGACGACCAGCAGGCTGGGGTACGCGCTCAGGTCGGCGAGCAGGCAGTCGTAGACCTCGTCGGAACGGCCGGTGCCGGTCAGCGTGTCCGTCAGGGCGGTGCGCACCTCCCGGCCCAGGCGCGGTGCCAGGTCCAGCAGGGGGCCCAGGGGGCGGGGTGTGGCGAGTGGGTCGCAGGCGCCGATCACGACCCGGACGTGGGGGTCGGCCAGCTGGGCCAGACGGTGGACGACGGCGGTCTTACCGATGCCCGCCTCGCCGCGGACGAGAGCCAGGCGTCCAGGGCCGCTCACGGCTGCCTTCAGGTGACCGGCGAGGTCCTGCAGCACGGCCTCTCGCTCTAGAAGGTCCATCACCAGCAGTTTCCCCCCGCGCCGGGGGCCGCGCAAAAGATCCAGACCGATCAAGCCCCCCGCGCTGGTGGAGCGTCGTCGTGGGCTGCCGGGCCGCATCTGGGGTGTGCGGGGGTCCGAAGTGGGGTGTGCCGGGTGGAACTTGGGGTGCGCACCCGATGCGCCCGCCGAACACGGCTGGGCATGCTGGGCGAAGAGTGTCAGACCGGGGTATCCGAGTTCGCGGCACCGGCGCTTCGCGCTGAGCGCGTCACCTGCCTGCCACGGCGGATGCCTTTCACCCCCCGAAATGGACTGCGATCCGGGACGTCCATGTCCGCGGAAGGGAAACATCATGGCGAAGAAGTACGCCAAGCGCGCGGCCCTGATAGCCGCATCGGCAGCTCTGGCCGCAGGAGGCGCCCTGGCACCGTCGAGCGCCTTCGCCGCCCCGGCACCCACCGGAATCCACGCGGTGGCACCGAGCGACAACGGCGGAAACAACAACAACAACAATAACAACAACAACGGCGGAGGCGGGAACAACAACAACAATAACAATAACAACGGTGGCAGGGGCGGGCACCACCACAACAACAATAACAACAACAACAATAACAACGGCAGGGGTGGAAACAACAACAATAACAACAACAACGGCGGCCGGGGCGGGAACAACAACAACAATAACAACAACAACGGCGGAGGTGGCAACAACAATAACAATAACAACAACAACGGCGGAGGCGGGAACAACAATAACAACAACAATAATAACGGCGGGGGTGGAAACAACAACAACAATAACAACAACAACGGCGGGGGCGGGAACAACAACAATAACAACAACAACGGCTGAACTTGAGGGTTCGGCGGCCGGGTGTCCGAAGCTCCCTGGCCGCCGGACTGTCGCAGGCTGATGAGAATGCAGAAGGCAGCCTTGTGTGGAAGCAGCCTCGCGGTGGCGATGGCCTGCTGCATCACACTGGGCTCACAGGGTGCCGCCGCAAGTGAAGCGAGCGGTTCAGCCGCGAAGTCGACGACTCGGTGCTATGCGACGCGGGCCACCCCGGACGATGCCGTGTGCTACCGAAAGTCCTGGAAGGCGGAGTTCAGGCACGGCGAAGTGGTGTACGTGCCTTTCCTGATCCAGGTTCGATGCACCGGGAACGTGAACTCCGGTCGATGCCGGAATCAGTGCCCGTCATAGGTGTCACAGCCGCCGTCCCCCCACACCTCGTCGCAGCCGCGGCTCAGCTGGTGGGAATGTGCGGGTGTGTGAACCGGGACTGCCGCCGAAGCGGTGTCCGGCGTGCCTAACGCGAATACGCCGGCCAGGAGAAGGCCGAGAAGAAAAACCCTGAGGTGCTGTTCCGAGTACCGCATGGTCCCATTGTCGGACGCCGTGAGGGGTGAATCCAGTCGAACGGCGGCAAGGGAAACCCGGCACCGAGGCGGGTCGGACTCAGCGCCCGCCGAACGCCTGGTCCGTGGGTACGACCTCCTGTCCCAGCGGCATGAGCGAGAGGGGAATGAGCTTCAGGTTCGCCCAGCCGAAGGGAATTCCGACGATCGACAGGAACAGGGGGATGCTCGTGATCAGGTGGGCCAATGCCAGCCACCAGCCCGCGAAGACGATCCAGATGACGTTGCCGACGAACGACGGCGCCCCGGCGCCCGGCCGCCGCACGGTGGTACGGCCGAACGGCCAGAGGACGAACCCGGCGATGCGCAGTGACGCGATGCCGAACGGGATGGTGACGATCAGGATGAAGCAGATCAGGGCGGCGATCAGGTAACCGATCGCCATCCACAGCCCGCAGAAGACGAGCCACAGGATGTTGAGCAGCAGGTTGAACACCTTCATGACCGGTACCTCTCCAGGCAGCTCGGTCGGCGTGCCTGCTACCGCCAGTATCGGCGGATCACGCGTCGAGGAGGAAGTGGAGCGCCTCGGCGCGGAGCGCGCACGCCGGCGTACGTCCGTACGTCAGCCCGGGCGCCCTCGCCACCATCGCCGTACGCCGTAGACGGCCACCCCCACCGCGAGTACGCCGGCGCCCACGGCGACCGAGGCCGCGGGCAGTGCGAACGCCAGCGTGGCGCAGCCCAGCAGGCCCACCGCGGGCACCACGCGCGAGCGCGGGGCCGCGTTCAGCGTCCAGGCCGACGCGTTGGCGACGGCGTAGTAGGCCAGCACACCGAAGGACGAGAAACCGATCGCGCCGCGCACGTCCACCGTCGCGGCCAGGACGGCGACCACCGCACCCACGGCCAGTTCCGCCCGGTGCGGCACCCGGAAGCGCGGGTGCACGGCCGCCAGCGAGGCCGGCAGGTGCCCGTCCCGGGCCATGGCGAGCGTCGTGCGGGAGACGCCGAGGATCAGGGCGAGCAGCGAGCCCAGCGCGGCCACCGCGGCTGCGGCCCGGACCACGGGAGCGAGCCCCGGCACCCCGGCCGCACGGACCGCGTCGGCCAGCGGTGCCGCCGTCTGCCCGAGCCGGCCCGCGCCGAGAACGGCGAGCGCGGCGACGGCCACGCACGCGTACACCGCCAGCGTGATGCCCAGGGCCGGCGGGATCGCCCGTGGGATCGTGCGCGCCGGATCGCGCACCTCCTCCCCGAGGGTGGCGATCCGCGCGTACCCGGCGAACGCGAAGAACAGCAGCCCGGCCGCCTGGAGCACCCCGCCGGCACCCGTCGACAGGCCGATGTCCAGCCGTCCCGCGGCGGCCCGCCCGGAGGCCAGGCACACGACGACCACGGCCGCGAGCACGGCCAGGACGACGGTGACGACCGCTCGCGTCAGCCACGCGGACTTCTGGATCCCGCCGTAGTTGACCGCGGTCAGCGCCACCACCGCCGCGACCGCCACCGTGTGCGCCTGCTCCGGCCACACGTACGCACCCACGGTGAGCGCCATGGCCGCGCAGGACGCCGTCTTGCCGACCACGAAGGCCCAGCCGGCCAGGTATCCCCAGAAGGGGCCGAGCCGCTCCCTGCCGTACACGTACGTGCCGCCGGAAGCCGGGTGACGGACGGCGAGCCGTGCCGAGGACATGGCGTTGCAGTAGGCCACGACCGCGGCGAGCGCGAGCCCGGGCAGCAGCCCCGACCCGGCCGCCCGCGCGGCCGGCCCGAGGGCCGAGAAGACGCCGGCGCCGATCATCGAGCCGAGGCCGACCACGACGGCGTCCCGCACGCCCAGGGTCCGGCGCAGCCGGGCATCGGTACCTGTCATGCGCCGCACCCTACTGATCGTGGCAACCGGCGGACGGGCCCGTGACGTCCTCTTCATCGACACGGCACGAACACGCGCGCGACGCGCAGCGGGCCCGGGAGCGAGAACGCCCCGGGAACCGACAGTGCGCACACAGCGCGGAAGGGCAGGTTCACGGCATGAGCATCATCGGTTGGATCATCCTGGGACTGCTGGCCGGAGCCATCGCCAAGGTCCTCCTGCCCGGACGCGACCCCGGCGGCTTCATCGGTACGACCCTCATCGGCATCGCGGGCGCGTTCATCGGGGGCTGGATATCGGCCCGCTGGCTGGACCACCCCATCAGCAAGCACTTCTACGACGGCGCCACCTGGGCCGCTGCCATCGGCGGCTCCCTGGTGCTGCTGATCGTCTACCGGCTCCTGTTCGGCAACTCACGCGACTGAGCGCGCGGCGCGCGAGGTACGGCAGACGAGAGGGTGGGCACCGCACCGCACGGTTCCGCGCGGCGGGACGCGGGATGCCCACCCTTCTCCTGTGCCGGTGGTTCCTACCGGTAGTTCACGAACTGCAGCGCGAAGTCGAAGTCCTTGCCCTTCAGGAGGGCGATGACGGTCTGGAGGTCGTCGCGGCTCTTGGAGCTGACGCGCAGCTCGTCGCCCTGGACCTGGGCCTTGACGCCCTTGGGGCCCTCGTCGCGGATGATCTTCGCCACCTTCTTGGCGTTCTCCTGGGAGATGCCCTCCTGGATCGACGCGAAGATCTTGTACTCCTTGCCGGAGAGCTGCGGCTCGCCCGCTTCCAGCGCCTTCAGCGAGATGCCGCGCTTGATGAGCTTCGACTGGAAGACGTCGAGGACGGCCTTCACCCGGTCCTCGGAGTTCGCCTCCATGAGGATCTTGTCACCGGACCACGAGATCGAGGCCCCCACGCCCTTGAAGTCGTAGCGCTGCGAGATCTCCTTGGCGGCCTGGTTGAGGGCGTTGTCGACCTCCTGCCGCTCGACCTTCGAGACGATGTCGAAACTGGAGTCGGCCATGTCCTGTGGCTCCTTGTATCGGGGGTGCGGGTGCGTGTCGGGTGCGTGCCGGCGTGCGCGGCGGCGACCGCCGGGCCCGGTGGAGTACCGGTCCGCATCCGCACCAGCCTAGCCACCCGCGCTCCGGCGGGTGGAGATCAATCGGGTGGCGAAGCACCCCCGCGCATCGGGTATTGTTTACGTCGTTGCCGGGGAACACCGCCGAAAGCGGGTTCGAAACGGCAGCACTACCCGGCGGTGTGCCCGAGCGGCCAAAGGGAGCAGACTGTAAATCTGCCGGCTCAGCCTTCCCAGGTTCGAATCCTGGCGCCGCCACAGGTCCGAAAGGGTCCGTGACCAGCAGCAATGCTGATCGCGGACCCTTTCGGCGTTCACCGGCACCGGATCGCCGGTATGGGCGCTTTTTTCCGCTATGCCGCACCCTGATTCGGGTGGTGACCAGGGCGTGTGGGGCAGGCGTGGGGCAGCTTTCGCGTTCGCCGTGGCGGCGGCGCCGTCCAGGCACTTCGCGTAGACCCGGAACAGCACGGCCACACCGTGGCCGGCCCGTGCGGCGACCACTTACGGCATGGCGAGGATCATAGAGACGCTTGGCCAACTGCGACGCCTGCTGAGCAGGGGTAAGGGTGCGCATGCGTGCCTCCGCCCAGACGTCGCCTATCCGGTGTCCTGTGAGGACGGTTCCGGCGGTCTCGATGTTGCGAGAGGCGATGGGCTCGTTGTCGGCCGTCATGTACTCGGCGAGCATCCGGGACAAGCGCCGGTTGTCGAGCGGCTTGCCGTGGATGCGGCGACCAGGGTCACGCACGCCTTGCGTGCTCGGTCGGGCCAGTCGCCGCCGGCCGCGTCGGCGACGGCGACGGCGAGCAGAGGTTCCCACACGTCCGCAGGGCGGTCGGTGACGCCGTCGGGCATGTCGGGCCAGGCGTCCACAACCTGTGCACGGGCCTGTCCGGCCCACTGCGTGGGTCGTTCCATGGTCAACCCAGGCCGCTTACCATCCGTCGTGCTGGTCGATGAGGCACCGTGCCTGGCTGAACCGGGCGACATCGAGGAAGGGACCACGCGGTACCTCGCCGGCAGGGGCATCGAGCAGGTGGGATATCGGGATGGCTTGCCCGGCGTCCAGCCCGGCCGGCGGACCACGGGTTTGCGGACGCAGCACCTGCGCCGACGCCGCTGGTCCAGCTAGTGCAGAAAGTTCGAAATGGCTCGACCTCGGCCGTGTGCGGTCAGACAACAATCTGCGATTTCCGGCAGATGAGCCCGCAGTGCGCCTCGAAGAGGTCGAGCCTATTGTTTTGGGTACGGCAGGACTCCGAGCCCGAGAGAGGCAAGCCGTCATGCACTGCTTTGACTGCGTTCTCGAGAGTCGGGGTGGGCTGACCGTGCCAAGCCCGGCTGTTGCTGCAGCTGTTTGCGCTCGGTGCGGAGCCGGCATCTGTGGCCGACATGCGCATGTCACCGGCGTTGCGCTTTCCACCCCTTCCGGCTCCTCCACCCCGGAGCCCGAAGCCAGGCGACTGACGTGCGAGGTCTGCTACGAGGCCGAACGTGCTGTCGGCCGTCACGCGCCGTCGCCCGACTGACTGGCGGGGTGTGGCCGCGAGTCGCATGGTGAGGCCTTGGTCACGCCACAGTCGGCGTGCGGTGGGCAGTCGGACGTCCGGGCGGCGCACGTCCACTCGCGGTGCTGTGCGCCTGCTGTCCGACCTGGCGCGCGGCGGATGGCTTGACGGGGCACTTGTGGGGCGGCGGCGCCTCCGCAGAGAAAAAACCGCAGGTCAACCGGTATTTGCGCGCGGTCTGTAAATCTGCCGGCTCAGCCTTCCCAGGTTCGAATCCCGGCGCCGCCACCCGGGCCTTCGTCGTTGTCCGGGGACACCGTCTCGGCCGGCCGGGGGTACCGCCGTCGCGCCACGGCCCCGCACCTCATTAGAATCGAACGTGTGAACGAGGACCGTCCGCTGACGCGTCTCGACATGCTGCGCTTCGCCCGCCGCGTCGTCGAACACCAGGCAGCCAGGCAGCTCGCGCTGATGGACCGGTGGATCGCCGACGAGGAACGCCGGGAGGCCGACCGGCAGCGCCGTACCGGCGCCCGGCAGGCCGCGGAGTGGGCCGTCGAGCGCGGTCTCAACGGCCGGAGCGCGGTGTACGTCCACGTCGGCGGCTGTACCGGCGCCGGTGGCGGGCGGGCCAAGGGCGTCGGCCGGGAGCAGGCGGTACGGGCCCTCACCGAGGAAGGAGTCCCCGCGTGCCCGCTGTGCCGGCCGGACACCGCGCTGGGGATTCTCGAATGACCGGCCCGGGTGCGGGCCCGGCCGGTCCGGATGATGCTGGAGCCATGGCCGGGAAACGTCCCATCATCGTGCACCTGCCGTCCCCGACCGGCGGTCGCCGGGTACGGGTGGACGGCGAGATCCTCGGCCTCGCGCACAACGTGCGGGACCTGGTGGAGTTCCTGCGCCGGGCGGGGCTGGAGATCGAGCCGGAGGAGGTGGCCGACTCTCCGCTGATCGACTGGCGCGGAGTGGGCCCCGAGCGGTGGGAGGCGGAGACCCGGACCTGATCACACCACCGCCATCGCCCGGGGAGGGGTGCGTCGACCGCCCGCTCGGGCACACTGACGGCATGTCCTCCCGACGCAGAACCTGCCCCGTGTGCCACCGCGACATCGCCGTCGTCGCGGGCCGCTTCGCACGGCACGACCCGCCCGGGGCGCGGGAGAACGCGGAACTCGTCTCCTGCGCCGGGTCGCGCCGGCCGGCGCAACTCGGGGCGGTGCAGCCGTCCTTGGACGGGTACGCCGTGCCGGACTTTCCCGGGCAGCTGCCGCTGTTCTGAGAGCCTGACGGGCCGGCAGCGCGGGGCGAGGATTCCCACGGCTCGTCAGGATGCGTGCGGGCAGGGCGAGACGGGCACGGGCCCGACCGGTCAACGGCCGGCGGCCCCGCTCAGTTCCCGGCCACCGACTTCACCGCCACCGACACCGGCGTCGAGCCGCTGATCAGCTCCAGCGTCAGACCGGACGTCGCCGGCGTGTCCACCAGTTCCGCGAGGACGGTCGCCACGTCGTCCCGGGGGACCGAGCCGCGCCCCGTGTGCGCCTCCAGCCGGACCAGGCCGGTGCCCGCGTCGTCCGTCAGCGCGCCCGGGCGCAGGATCGTCCAGTCCAGCGCCTCCTGCCGGGTGACGTAGGCGTCGGCCTCGCCCTTGGCGCGCAGGTACACGTCGAAGACGTCGTCCCCCTGGTGCGCGGGATCCGCGCCCATCGAGGACACCACCACGAAGCGGCGCACGCGCGCGCGTACGGCCGCGTCCGCGAACAGCACCGCCGCGCCCCTGTCCACCGTGTCCTTGCGGGCCGCGCCGCTGCCCGGGCCCGCGCCGGCCGCGAACACCGCCGCGTCCGCGCCCTGCAGGTGCGCCGCGACCTCCTCCACCGAGGCGGACTCGAGGTCGAGCAGGACCGGTTCGGCGCCGGCCGCGCGCAGATCGTCGCCCTGCTCGGCTCTGCGGATGATGCCCGCCACCTCGTCCCCGCGCGCGGAGAGCACACGCTCCAGCCGCAGCGCGATCTGACCATGACCACCAGCGATGACAATGCGCATGGAACCGACCGTACGCCCGGAGAGCCGCATCCGCCGCACGAGTTGACCGCCGCGACCCGGAGCACCGCGAGCGTGGTCAGGCGGTGCCGGCGGGCGAGATCTCGCGGCCCCCGGACGACTCCCGCACCGACCCGTGCCGAACCCACCGGCACCGCCGGCCGCTCACGACAGCTCCCCCCGCCCCTGTCGCGGCAGACCCAGTTCCGCTGTGGCCGCTGAGTTGCAGTACTCGCGGACCGCGCTCGTGCGGGCCACCACCCGGCCCCGGTGGACGACGATCCGGCTGTAGGCCAGGGACAGCGCGCCGGGAAGGTGGTCGCCGCGTACGGCCAGCAGTTCGGCCGGGAAGCCCGCTTCCACGCGGACCTCCGGCAGGCCCAGCACCGCGCGTGCCGAGGCGCACACCGCGTCGTAGGCGTCCTCGGGGCGCAGGCCGTGGGCGGAGGCGAGGAGGTAGGCGGCCTCCAGCGGGTCGCCGCGGCCGACGGGGTTGGAGACGTCCCGCAGGGCACCGCTGCCGGCCGCCACCCGCACCCCTGCGGCACGCAGCAGCCGCACCGGCGCGGTGCCCCGCCGGTCGGCGCCGCCGCAGCCGCCCTGGGGCAGGCACACGACCGTCACCCCGGCCGCCGCGAGCTGGTCGGCGACACGGGAGGCGGCATCGCCGGGCAGGCGCGCGAGACCGGCGCACGGTCCGATCGTCACGCCGGGGCGCAGGCCCCCCGCCATGGCCGCGAGCCGGGAGAGCCGGGTCGGGTCGGCGGCGTCGGTGTGCAGGTCGACGGGGCAGCCGTGTTCGGAGGCCAGCTCCAGGACCGTCTCGACGTAGCCGGTGGGATCGGGGTCCAGGTCCGGGCAGCCGCCCACCACACCGGCGCCCATCTTCACCGCGTCCCGCAGTATCGCGAGCCCGTCGGCCCCGGCCACCCCGGTCAGCAGCCGGGGCATCGCCACCGCCGTCAGCTCCGCCAGCCCCCGCAGCGACCGCCGTGCCTGGAGGACCGCGCCCAGCGCGCCGAGCTCCTGGACGTCGCCCACGCGGACGTGCGCGCGTACCGCCGTCGCCCCGTGCCCGAGCTGAAGCAGGGCAGCCTCCGTGGCCCGGCGCTGGACGTCCTCGGGGGAGTACGACGCGGGACCGGAGTGTTCGGCGGACAGGGCGGTGTCGCCGTGCGCGTGCGGTTCGGCCGGTGCCGGCAGGAGCAGGTAGCCGCTCAGGTCCACGCGCGTGGCGGTCGTCCGGGCCGGGCCCGGCGCGAGACTGCCGGTGGTGCCCACGGCCTCGATGCGCCCGCCGCCCAGCCGCACGTCCACCGTCCGGCCGTCGGTGAGGCGTGCCCCGCAGAGCAGGAGCGCGGCCTGGTCGGAGTGCCCGGAGGACCCCGACGGGTTCGACGGCGGTTGCGGCTGCGGCTGGCTGTCGGGCATCGCGCTCCAGGTGGGGGCCGGGGGGCGGGCGGGCCGGCGTGGGGGAATCGGGGCCGTCCACCGCCCCAAGATCACACAGAGTGGGACGAGCCTAGGGCGACGAGCCGCGCGGAACGCGCAGGAGCGCAATAGTCGTACCGGCGTGGCCCGCACCGGACGTCACACGGGCCGCCCACGCGCGCGGGCGTCGGTGATCGCGACGCGTCTCCAGGGGCCCGAGGGGCTGCCGAGCGGGCTGTGGGGAGGGTTCCGTCGGGCGGCGGGATACGGATTTGGGTGAACGGCGGCGGACCGTGTAATGTCTTCATCGCTCGCCCCAATAGCTCAGTCGGCAGAGCGTCTCCATGGTAAGGAGAAGGTCAACGGTTCGATTCCGTTTTGGGGCTCTGATGTGAGAGGTTCCCGCCGCCAGGCGGGGGCTGATCTCATCAAAGCGGTGTAGCTCAGTCGGTAGAGCAAGCGGCTCATAATCGCTGTGTCACCGGTTCAAGTCCGGTCACCGCTACTGACAGTAGCCGATTGCGGGGTCGGTCCTTCGATCGGCTACTCTTTCTTGCGTTGAACCAGTCCATCCGTTCGTCTTAGGAGCACTCACGTGGCTGCCACCGACGTCCGCCCGAAGATCACGCTGGCCTGCGTGGAGTGCAAGGAGCGGAACTACATCACCAAGAAGAACCGGCGTAACAACCCGGACCGTCTTGAGATGAAGAAGCACTGCCCGCGTTGCAATGCGCACACCGCGCACCGCGAAACGCGATAAACAGGCTCGACCGTGAGGCCGTCCCCTTCCGAGGGGGCGGCCTCACGGCGTTTCACCGGCTCGGCACCCAGCCCGCCGTACCCGCCCGCCGCGCCGCCCCCGTGCGCGTCCCGCGGCCGGTTTCCGGCTAATTTGGGGCCAGCACAGCAGACATCAGGAGGTGCCGGGCCATGGCGCTCGACCAGTCGTTCGTGGGACGGACCTACCCGCCCACCGCGCCCTATGAGGTGGGCCGGGAGAAGATCCGCGAGTTCGCCGAGGCGGTGGGCGAGACCAACCCGGTGTACACGGACCCCGAGGCCGCCAAGGCGTTCGGTTACTCCGATGTGATCGCCCCGCCGACCTTCGTGTTCTCCATCACCTTCCGCGCGGCCGGCCAGGTCGTCGAGGACCCCCAGCTGGGGCTCGACTACAGCCGCGTGGTGCACGGCGACCAGAAGTTCGCCTACGCCCGCCCGGTGCGCGCCGGCGACCGGCTCACGGTCACCTCCACGATCGAGGCGATCAAGTCCCTCGCGGGCAACGACATCCTGGACATCCGCGGTGAGGTGCACGACGAGGCCGGCGAGCACGTCGTGACCGCCTGGACCAAGCTCGTGGCCCGTGCGGCCGAGGAGGCGTGAGGACCCGATGACGGCGAAGATCGCCTACGACGAGGTCGAGGTCGGCACCGAGCTGCCGGCGCAGACCTTCCCCGTGACCCGCGCCACGCTCGTGCGCTACGCGGGCGCCTCCGGGGACTTCAACCCGATCCACTGGAACGAGAAGTTCGCCAAGGAGGTGGGCCTGCCGGACGTCATCGCGCACGGCATGTTCACCATGGCCGAGGCGATCCGCGTGGTCACCGACTGGACCGGCGATCCGGGCGCGGTCGTGGAGTACGGGGTCCGCTTCACCAAGCCCGTCGTCGTCCCGAACGACGACCACGGCGCCCTGATCGAGGTCAGCGCCAAGGTCGCGGCCAAGCTGGACGACAAGACCGTACGGGTGGACCTGACGGCGATGAGCGCCGGCCAGAAGGTGCTGGGCATGTCCCGGGCGGTCGTACGGCTCGCCTGACGGCCCGCGTTCCGCGTGTGAGGGGCGTCCGTCTTCGGCGGGGCGCCCCTCGTGCATGCCGTCCCCTCATATGACCCGGGACGCCCTTGACTAAGTTAGTGATTGAGTACTAACTTCAGGGCATGCCCAGGATGAGCGCAGAGGAGCGACGCGAGAGCGTCATCCGCGCGGCGACCGCCGAGTTCGCACGCGGCGGGTACCACGGCACCTCCACGGAGGCCATCGCCAAGCGGGTCGGCGTCTCGCAGCCGTACCTCTTCCGGTTGTTCCCGGGCAAGAAGGCGATCTTCCTCGCGGCGGCCGAGCGCTGCGTGGAGGACACCATCCGGACCTTCGAGGAGGCCTCGGAGGGGCTGCGGGGCGAGGAGGCCCTGCACGCCATGGCGAACGCGTACACCAAGGTCATCGCGGAGCGGCCCGAGTGGCTGATGATGCAGATGCAGATGTACATCGCCGTGGCCGCCGCGGAGCAGGAGGGCGACCGGGAGTTCGGCGAGAGCGTACGGGCCGGCTGGATGCGGCTGTGGGACACCGTGCGGCTGGCGCTCGGCGCGGACGTCGACGAGACGACCGCCTTCCTGGCCCACGGGATGCTCATCAACTGCCTGGTGGCCATGGGTTTTCCGCCCGAGCACCGGGTATGGGAGGGGCTCTATCCCTCGGCCCGGCTCACGGGTCGCCTGGAGGCGTAGGGGCCTGGCCCTGTCGTCTCGGCGGGCACAAGCATGACCACCACCATGCCCACGAAAGTTAGTCAGCAATTACTAACTAAGATCCCCAGGGGGGACGATGGCACAGCAGACAGCACCACCCGTCACCGACCCGTCGCGCGCGAGCGTGATATGGGCCCTCGTCATCACCAGCGTCGCCGGATTCATGGCGTCCCTGGACAACCTGGTCGTCACGACCGCCCTGCCCTCCATCCGCGAGGACCTCGGCGGGGCGCTGGACGACCTGGAGTGGACCGTGAGCGCGTACACGCTCACTTTCGCCGTCCTGCTGATGTTCGGTGCCGCGCTCGGTGACCGCTTCGGACGCCGGCGGATGTTCATCGCCGGACTCGCCGTCTTCACCGGCGCGTCCGCCGCCGCGGCCATGGCGCCGGGCATCGACTCCCTGATCGCCGCCCGCGCGGTCCAGGGCGTCGGCGCGGCCGTGATGCTGCCGCTCACACTGACCCTGCTCACCGCGGCCGTGCCCGCGGCCAGGCGCGGGACGGTGTACGGCATCTGGGGCGCCGTCAACGGCCTCGCCGTCGCCTCCGGGCCGCTGATCGGCGGCAGCCTCACCGAGCACGTCTCCTGGCACTGGATCTTCTGGCTGAACGTCCCGCTGGGCCTCGCCGCGCTGCCGCTCGCCCGGCTGCGCCTCGCCGAGTCCCACGGCACCGGCGCCCGCCTCGACGTCCCCGGCACACTCCTCGCCAGCGGCGGGCTCTTCGGGATCGTCTACGGCCTGGTCCGCGGGCCCGCCGACGGCTGGACCGACTCGGTGGTGCTGACCGCGCTCGGCGCGGGCGGGGCGCTGCTCGTGGGCTTCGTCGGCTACAGCTCCGGCGCGACGCACCCCATGCTGCCCATGCGGCTGTTCCGCTCCCGGGCCTTCTCCGGGATCAACGCCGCCAGCCTGCTGATGTTCGTCGGGATGTTCGGCTCCATCTTCCTGCTCAGCCAGTACATGCAGGGCGTCCTCGGCTACTCGCCCACCGAGGCGGGACTGAGGATGCTGCCGTGGACCGGCATGCCGATGCTCGTCGCACCCGTCGCGGGGCTCCTGTCCGACCGGATCGGCGGCCGGCCGGTCGTCGCCGCGGGCCTGTTCCTCCAGGCCGTCGGGCTCGGCTACATGGCCTGGATCGTCACCACGGACGTCTCCTACGGCGCCCAGCTGCCCGGCCTCGTCATCAGCGGTGTCGGCATGGCCCTGTACTTCGCGCCGGCCGCCAGCCTGGTCATGGCCAGCGTGCGCTCGCAGGAGCAGGGGATCGCCTCCGGCGCCAACAACGCGCTCCGCGAGGTGGGCGGCGCGCTCGGCATCGCGGTGATGTCGTCGATCTTCTCCGCGCGGGGCGGCTACGAGTCCGCGCAGAGTTTCGTCGACGGTCTGCGGCCGGCCCTGGTCACCGGCTCGGCGGTGGTCGCCCTCGCCGCGGTCGCGGCCCTGGCGATCCCCGGGCGCCGCAGCACCGTTCCCGCGGCCGGGGAGGCGCCCGCGCCGGTCCTCGAGACCGTCTCCCGCTGACCTGTCACCCCCGCGCGAGGAGCCCGCGATGCCCACGCTTCCCTGGACCGTGCCCAACCCCCCGCCGGCCGGCGCCGAGGCGCACGTCTTCGCCTCGCGCTTCGAGACCCGCACCCTGCGGGGTGCCCTCCGCTTCCTCGTCCGCACACCGGCCGTCTGGCGGCAGGCCGGCCGCGCACCGGGCGCCTACGGGGCCACCCTCAGGGCCCAGCCCCTGCGGCGGACCTTCTGGACCCTGTCCGCCTGGGAGTCGCCCGCCGCGCTCAGGGAGTTCGCCCGCTCCGGAGCCCACCGGCCGACGTCCCGCGCCCTGGCGGGCCAGATGCGCGACGTCCGGTTCGCCACCTGGCGGACGTCCACCGACGGCCTCCCGGTGAGCTGGGAGGAGGCGACACGGCGACTGACGTAGCCGCCGCCCGCACAGCACAGCACGACACCGCACGCGCGCGTGGACCTGTGGCCCGCAGGGGAGGTCCATGCGCGCGTGCGTGTGTTCTCGGGGCGGGGGCGGGGGCGTGCGCGGTGGGGAGGGGAGGGGGCGAGGCATCGTCCGGTGGCGCGCGTGGCAGGCGCGCTGTGCCGGCGGGCTGGTGGCGCCGCGCGCGTGGACCTGCGGCTCGTAGTGGCGTGGGCGAGCCCCGGCCCGTCGGGGGTGGCCCTGTCGGCCGGCGCGGCCCCTGCCGGCCCGTCTCGTAGTCTTGGGCCCGTGCAGGTACTCCACGACGCCCCCCTTGCCCCGCTGACCACGTTCCGGCTGGGTGGTCCCGCGACCCGGCTGGTGACCGCCGCCACCGACGCCGAGGTGATCGCCGCCGTCCGCGAGGCGGACGACAGCGGCACCCCGCTGCTGGTCATCGGCGGCGGATCGAACCTGGTCATCGGCGACAAGGGCTTCGACGGCACCGCGCTGCGCATCGCCACGCGCGGGGTCGAGCTGCGCGGCACCGCCCTGGAGCTGGCGGCCGGCGAGGTGTGGACCGACGCCGTCGCCCGCACCGTGGAGGCCGGGCTCGCCGGGATCGAGTGCCTGGCCGGCATCCCCGGATCCGCGGGCGCCACGCCGATCCAGAACGTGGGCGCCTACGGCCAGGAGGTCTCCTCGACGATCACCGAGGTGATCGCCTACGACCGGCGGGCCGGCGAGACCGTCACGCTGACGAACGAGGAGTGCGCCTTCTCGTACCGCCACAGCCGCTTCAAGGCCGACCCCGAGCGCTACGTCGTGCTCCGGGTCCGCTTCGAGCTGGAGGACGCGGGCGGGCTGTCCGCGCCGGTCAGGTACGCCGAGGCCGCCCGTGCGCTCGGTGTGGAGCCGGGGGACCGGGTGCCGCTGGCCGACGCCCGGCAGGCCGTGCTGAAGCTGCGCGCGGGCAAGGGCATGGTCCTCGACCCCGAGGACCACGACACCTGGTCGGCCGGCTCCTTCTTCACCAACCCGATCCTCAGCGACGAGCAGTTCGCCGCGTTCCACGCGCGCGTGCGCGCACGGCTGGGCGAGGGCGTCGAGCCGCCCGCCTACCCGGCGGGGGAGGGCCGTACGAAGACCTCCGCGGCCTGGCTGATCGACAAGGCGGGCTTCACCAAGGGGTACGGCAGCGGCCCCGCCCGCATCTCCACCAAGCACACCCTCGCCCTCACCAACCGGGGCGGTGCCACCACGGAGGACCTGCTCGCCCTGGCCCGCGAGGTGATCGCCGGTGTCCGCGAGGCGTTCGGCGTCACCCTGGTCAACGAGCCGGTGACCGTCGGCGTCAGCGTCTAGGGTCTTTCGTTTGGATCAGGCCGGATCAGGGAGCGGTGCCAGGGGCCCGCGAGCCCGGCATGATCCAGACGAGAGGCCCGAGGAGCGGTTGCCAGAGCCGCCGGTGGCGGGCGGCGCCGCTCAGTAGGCCACTCCGACCCCCTGTTTCAGGGTCTCCCCGGCATCGATCATCGCAAGCATGGCGTGCGCGACGTCCGCGCGCCCGATGAAGCGTCCCCGGGGCGGGAAGCCGCCGACGACGGTGCGGTAGTGGCCGGTGAGCGGCTTGTCCTGGAGCCGGGGCGGCCGTACGGACGTCCAGTCCGTACCGCTGCGGGCCAGCTCCGCCTCCATTCCCCGCAGGTCGGCGTAGACGTCCTTGAGGACCGCCGACACCAGGCGCCGCACCGCCCGGTCCAGGGGGCCGTCGTGCGCCGGGGCCGGGCCGACCGGCGCGGCGCTCACCACCAGCAGCCGGCGCACACCCTCCGCCTCCATGGCGCCCAGCACTGTCCGGGTCAGCCGGGTGGCCACCCCGGCGTCCCTGCGGCTGCGCGCCCCCAGCCCCGACAGGACGGCGTCCCGGCCCCGTACCGCCGGCCGCAGCTCCTCGGAGCCGCTCAGGCCACTGCGGACGACCTCCAGACGGTCGCCGGTGACGGCGAGCCGGGCCGGGTCCCGTACCACCGCGGTGACCTCGTGACCGGCGACCAGGGCGTGGCGGACCAGCTCCCGGCCGATCCCTCCCGTGGCGCCGAAGACAGTGAGCTTCATGGTGACGTCCGACTCCCCTGGTCCGCGGACATGGTGGGTGAGTGTTCACTCACCCGTGTGGCCTCTAGGGTGGGTAGGCACTCACCCACCCGTCAAGCCCCGATCAGGAGCCCCATGCAGACGAAGCCGGCGCGTGTCCGCATCCTCGACGCGGCCCACGAGCTGATGCTCACCGTCGGACTCGCCCGAGCCACCACCAAGGAGATCGCCCGCGCGGCCGGCTGCTCCGAAGCGGCCCTCTACAAGTACTTCGACAGCAAGGAGGAGTTGTTCGTACGGGTCCTCACCGAGCGCCTGCCCCGCCTCACCCCGCTGCTCAGCGGTCTCGCCGCCGAACCGGGCCAGGGCACGCTCGCCGGGAACCTCACCGAGATCGCCCGCCAGGCCGCCCTCTTCTACGAGCAGAGCTTCCCGATCGCCGCCTCCCTCTACGCCGAGACCCAGCTCAAGCGCCGCCACGACGAGGCGCTGCGCGCGATCGGCTCCGGCCCGCACCTGCCCATCCAGGGCCTGGACGCCTACCTCCGCGCCGAACAGGCCGCCGGCCGGGTCCGTGCCGACGCCGACACCTATGCCGCCGCCTCGCTCCTGCTCGGCGCCTGCGCCCAGCGGGCGTTCGCCTACGACGCCACCGAGACCGGCGCCCGCCCGCCCGTGGACGAGTTCGCCACCCGCATCGCCCACACCCTGGTGGGCGGAATCTCCGTCACGGACACGCCGGGCGCCCCGCGCCCCTGACGCCATGAGGCACCGCACAGGAGGCGCCCCCGTGCGGCGGAGGCCGCGCGGGTTCCGGCCTCGCACCGGCATGGCCGCAGATCACCCCGGGAACCGGCTCCGTCCCGGCGTTCGCTCCAGCCAGCGGCGTCCCACGCGGTGCGGGCCTCGTCGGTGCGGTCGCGGACGCGGCGGGCCGGGGGCCGTACCGGAAGCGTGGCGGCAAAGGGCGCATGGCGTACCTGGGGTCGTTCCCGCCCCTGGTCGATCCGCCCGGCGGCGGGCACCCCGTCGAAGTGGTGATCTGCTGCAAACCCCGTCCGCCGTACGTCCACCTCAGGCCGCCGGGCGTGCCAGCCAGTCGTCCACGCCGGCCAGCAGCCGCTTCCTGACCTCCTCCGGGGCGGCCGAACCGCGCACCGACTGCCGGGCCAGCTCCGCGAGTTCCGCGTCCGTGAAGCCGTGGGAGTGGCGGGCGATCTCGTACTGGGCGGCCAGCCGGGACCCGAACAGCAGCGGGTCGTCGGCGCCCAGCGCCATCGGGACACCCGCCTCGAAGAGCGTGCGCAGCGGCACGTCCTCCGGCTTCTCGTACACGCCGAGCGCCACGTTCGACGCCGGGCACACCTCGCAGGTCACGCCCCGGTCGGCCAGCCGCTTCAGCAGCCGGGGGTCCTCCGCCGCCCGCACCCCGTGCCCGATCCGCGTGGCGTCCAGGTCGTCCAGGCAGTCCCGGACCGACGCCGGGCCGGTCAGCTCGCCGCCGTGCGGGGCCGACAGCAGACCGCCCTCCCGTGCGATGTGGAAGGCCCGGTCGAAGTCCCGCGCCATGCCCCGCCGCTCGTCGTTGGAGAGCCCGAAGCCGACCACGCCCCGGTCCGCGTAGCGCACCGCCAGCCGGGCCAGGGTGCGCGCGTCCAGCGGGTGCTTCATCCGGTTCGCGGCCACCAGCACCCGCATGCCGAGCCCGGTCTCCCGCGAGGTCGTGTCCACCGCGTCCAGGATGACCTCCAGGGCCGGGATCAGACCGCCCAGGCGGGGCGCGTACGACGTCGGGTCCACCTGGATCTCCAGCCAGCCCGAGCCGTCCCGCAGGTCCTCCTCGGCGGCCTCCCGGACGAGGCGCTGGATGTCCTCGGGCTCGCGCAGACAGGAGCGCGCGGCGTCGTACAGCCGCTGGAAACGGAACCAGCCCCGCTCGTCCGTGGCCCGCAGTCTCGGCGGTTCCCCGCTGGTCAGCGCCTCCGTCAGCGCGTCGGGCAGGCGGACGCCGTACTTGTCGGCCAGTTCCAGGACGGTGCCCGGTCGCATCGAGCCGGTGAAGTGCAGGTGCAGATGGGCTTTCGGCAGCTCAGAGAGATCACGTACACGCTCCATTCCCAGATCCTGCCGTATGTCCCCGCTGTCCCGGTAGCCGTTTCCCCCGACGTGGTCTTGCTCGCACAAAGGAACAGGGGCACCCCGGAGATCCGGAGGTGCCCCTGTCCAGAAGTGGACGACTCAGTCCCTGGCCTCCGCCAGCAGCTTCTGGATGCGGCTCACGCCCTCGACGAGGTCCTCGTCACCGAGCGCGTACGACAGACGCAGGTAGCCCGGCGTGCCGAACGCCTCACCCGGGACGACCGCGACCTCGGCCTCCTCCAGGATCAGCGCGGCCAGCTCGACGGTGTCCTGCGGGCGCTTGCCGCGGATCTCCTTGCCGAGCAGCGCCTTGACCGACGGGTAGGCGTAGAAGGCGCCCTCGGGCTCCGGGCAGACCACGCCGTCGATCTCGTTGAGCATCCGCACGATGGTCTTGCGGCGCCGGTCGAAGGCCTCGCGCATCGTCGCCACGGCGTCGAGGTCACCGGAGACGGCGGCCAGCGCGGCCACCTGGGCGACGTTGGAGACGTTGGAGGTGGCGTGCGACTGGAGGTTCGTCGCGGCCTTGACCACGTCCTTCGGCCCGATCACCCAGCCCACGCGCCAGCCGGTCATGGCGTACGTCTTCGCCACACCGTTGACCACGATGCACTTGTCGCGCAGCTCGGGGAAGAGCCCCGGCAGGGACACGGCGGCGGCCTCGCCGTAGACCAGGTGCTCGTAGATCTCGTCGGTGAGCACCCACAGGCCGTGCTCGACGGCCCAGCGGCCGATCGCCTCGGTCTCGGCCTCGGAGTACACCGCGCCGGTGGGGTTGGACGGGGAGACGAACAGCACGACCTTCGTCTTCTCCGTGCGCGCCGCCTCCAGCTGCTCGACCGAGACCCGGTAGCCGGTGGTCTCGTCGGCGACGACCTCGACCGGGACACCGCCGGCCAGGCGGATCGACTCCGGGTAGGTGGTCCAGTACGGCGCGGGGACGATGACCTCGTCGCCCGGGTCGAGGATCGCGGCGAACGCCTCGTAGATGGCCTGCTTGCCACCGTTGGTGACGAGGATCTGCGAGACGTCGGGCTCCCAGCCGGAGTCGCGCAGCGTCTTCGCGGCGATGGCGGCCTTCAGCTCGGGCAGGCCGCCGGCCGGGGTGTAGCGGTGGTACTTCGGGTTCTTGCAGGCCTCGACGGCCGCCTCGACGATGTAGTCCGGGGTCGGGAAGTCGGGCTCACCGGCGCCGAAGCCGATCACCGGACGCCCGGCGGCCTTCAGGGCCTTCGCCTTGGCGTCCACGGCGAGGGTGGCGGACTCGGAGATCGCGCCGACTCGGGCGGAGACCCGGCGCTCGGTGGGAGGGGTTGCAGCGCTCATGCGGCCCATCGTTCCAGACCGGAAACGCGCCCGGCACACGGGTTTCACGGACTGAACAGGAAGGGTCGAGGCGTGAACACGGGTCCGAATCCGGCCCCCGGCCTGGACGATCTTCGGCCGGGTGGTACCGGACGGGTGCTTTCTGTTCGACGCCGGGCCCCGGACCACGTACACTCTCACCTCGTTGGCCTTCAGCAGCCGCCACCGAGCCGGTGCACACCGGGCACCCGGTCGGATGCGGTACGTTGGGGGACACACAAAGGGTCGTAGCTCAATTGGTAGAGCACCGGTCTCCAAAACCGGCGGTTGGGGGTTCAAGTCCCTCCGGCCCTGCTACACACACCGCCAGGATGTGTGCGCATGTACGTACTGCAATGCACCGCCGTGCGGCTCAGGAACCGGGCGCGGCACGGCCACGACCCGGGATCAGGTGAGGACTATGACGGACGCCGTGGGCTCCATCGACACGCCTGACGCCCAGGACGAGGTGTCCGAGTCCAAGAAGAGGACTCGCAAGGGCGGCAAGCGCGCCAAGAAGGGCCCGCTCAAGCGTCTGGCCACCTTCTACCGCCAGATCATCGCGGAGCTCCGCAAGGTCGTCTGGCCCTCGCGCAACCAGCTGACCTCGTACACCACCGTGGTGATCTTCTTCGTCGCCATCATGATCGCCCTGGTGACCGTGATTGACTATGGGCTCAACCACGCGGCCAAGTACGTCTTCGGCTGAGCCAAGAGCGAAGGGCGCCGTGGTACCGGCGCCCCTTTTCGCATGTTCCACCCCTATGTATCCAGGAAGAAGCAGCCATCGTGTCTGACCCGAACCTGAACGACGACGCCACCGAGCCCCGAGGGCTGGCTGCCGAGACGGTGGACGACGAGCTCGACATCGTCGAGGGCGCGGACGAGCAGGACGAGTTCGAGGCTGCCGAGGCCGAGGCGGGTGAGCCGGCCGAGGAGGCCGCCCTGCACGCCGAGGACGAGGACGAAGAGGCCGAGGCCGACGAGGAGGCCGCCGACGCGGAGGCCGCCGAGGAGGAGCCCGCCGCCCCGGTGGACCCGGTCGAGGCCCTGCGCGAGGAACTGCGCACCCTGCCTGGCGAGTGGTACGTCATCCACACCTACGCCGGCTACGAGAACCGCGTGAAGACCAACCTGGAGCAGCGCGCCGTCTCGCTGAACGTCGAGGACTACATCTTCCAGGCCGAGGTGCCGCAGGAAGAGGTCGTCCAGATCAAGAACGGCGACCGCAAGACGATCAAGCAGAACAAGCTGCCGGGTTACGTCCTGGTCCGCATGGACCTGACCAACGAGTCCTGGGGCGTCGTCCGCAACACCCCGGGCGTCACCGGCTTCGTCGGCAACGCCTACGACCCGTACCCGCTGACCCTGGACGAGATCGTCAAGATGCTCGCCCCGGAGGCCGAGGAGAAGGCCGCTCGCGAGGCCGCCGAGGCCGAGGGCAAGCCCGCCCCGCAGCGCAAGGTCGAGGTCCAGGTGCTGGACTTCGAGGTCGGCGACTCGGTCACCGTCACCGACGGCCCGTTCGCCACGCTGCAGGCGACCATCAACGAGATCAACCCCGACTCGAAGAAGGTCAAGGGCCTGGTGGAGATCTTCGGCCGCGAGACGCCGGTCGAGCTCTCCTTCGACCAGATCCAGAAGAACTAGACCTTTTCTGGACGTACCGCTTCCGTGCAGGTCAGGCGGGCTGGTTCAGCCCTCCTGACCTGCACGGTTTTTGGCCGCGCATCTATACCCGTTATCGTTGTGCGGTATGCCTGCATCCGGGTGGTCCCCGGAGGCGGGCAGGACCCGAACCGAAAGGACCCGGAGAGCTATGCCTCCCAAGAAGAAGAAGGTCACGGGGCTCATCAAGCTCCAGATCCAGGCCGGTGCCGCCAACCCGGCCCCGCCGGTCGGCCCGGCGCTGGGTCAGCACGGCGTCAACATCATGGAGTTCTGCAAGGCCTACAACGCCGCGACCGAGTCGCAGCGCGGTTGGGTCATCCCGGTGGAGATCACGGTCTACGAGGACCGCTCCTTCACCTTCATCACCAAGACGCCGCCGGCCGCGAAGATGATCCTCAAGGCCGCGGGCATCGAGAAGGGCTCCGGCGAGCCGCACAAGACCAAGGTCGCCAAGATCACCGAGGCGCAGGTCCGCGAGATCGCCCAGACCAAGATGCCCGACCTGAACGCGAACGACCTGGACGCCGCGGCGAAGATCATCGCCGGTACCGCGCGTTCCATGGGCGTCACGGTCGAGGGCTGACCCCACCCCCCAGCAGTCATGCGGCCGTAGCCCGGTCGCACGTGGCAGGGCCTGCTCGGCCCAGGGACCACGACTCCTTCAGAACACACAGGAGCAAGTTGTGAGCAAGCGCAGCAAGGCTCTCCGCGCTGCGGACGCCAAGGTCGACCGGGAGAAGCTGTACGCCCCGCTCGAGGCCGTCCGTCTGGCCAAGGAGACCTCCACGACCAAGTTCGACGCCACCGTCGAGGTCGCCTTCCGTCTGGGTGTCGACCCGCGCAAGGCCGACCAGATGGTCCGTGGCACCGTGAACCTTCCGCACGGCACCGGCAAGACCGCCCGGGTCCTGGTCTTCGCGACCGGTGACCGTGCTGCGGCCGCGGAGGCCGCCGGCGCCGACATCGTCGGCTCCGACGAACTGATCGACGAGGTGGCGAAGGGCCGTCTGGACTTCGACGCCGTCGTCGCCACCCCGGACCTCATGGGCAAGGTCGGCCGCCTCGGCCGTGTCCTCGGCCCGCGTGGTCTGATGCCGAACCCGAAGACCGGCACCGTCACCCCCGACGTCGCCAAGGCCGTCACCGACATCAAGGGCGGCAAGATCGAGTTCCGCGTCGACAAGCACTCGAACCTGCACTTCATCATCGGCAAGGCGTCCTTCGACGACGCCAAGCTGGTGGAGAACTACGGCGCCGCGCTGGAGGAGATCCTCCGTCTGAAGCCGTCCGCCGCCAAGGGTCGCTACATCAAGAAGGCCGCGGTCAGCACCACCATGGGCCCCGGCATCCCGGTCGACCCGAACCGCACCCGTAACCTCCTCGTCGAGGAGGACCCGGCCGCCGTCTGAGCCCTCGGCTCAACCCGGTAGCCGCGTCAGGTACGCGTAAAGAAAAAGGGCGGGCCCTGGAACCTCTCCGGTTCCGGGCCCGTCCTTTCTTTGTGCGACTTTTCGCACGACTGTCAGTGGCCTGGCATACGGTGCAGGCACAGGACACGCATTAGGGGTGGGAGTACATGATGAGCACGATCGTGCGCCGGGCGGCCCTTTCCGCAGCCGTGGTGGCCGCGCTGACCGGAGTGGCCGCGTGCGGTTCCTCCGACTCCGGCAAGGACGGCGGTGAGAAGGCGGCCGGCAAGACCGCGACGCACGTCAGCCCCATCGCCGCCCTGCGCTCCGCGGAGAAGTCCACCGACAAGGCCGACTCCGCCAAGGTGCGCTCCACCACGTCCATCGGCGACCTCATGTCGATGACCGCGAACGGCGCGCTCACCTGGGGTGACGGGCTCAAGGGCAACCTCACCATCACGTACACCGGCGGCCAGATGGCCGAGCTGATGAAGAAGGCCGGCACGCAGTCGATGGAGGCCCGGTACCTGCCGGACGCCTACTACGCGCACATGAGCGACACGTACGCCCAGCAGGCGGGCGGCGGCAAGCACTGGATCAAGTACTCCTACGAGGACCTCGCCAAGCTCGGCGGCGCCTCCGGTTCGTACATGAAGGACCAGATCCAGAACGCCACGCCGAACCAGTCCGTGAAGATGCTGCTGGCCTCCGGCGACGTCAAGAAGGTCGGCGTGGAGACGGTCTCGGGCGTCCACACGACCCACTACTCGGGCACGCTGAACGTCGCCGACCTCGCGGGCAAGACCAGCAACCTCAGCGCCGAGCAGCTGTCGGCCCTGAAGAAGCAGCTCAGCCAGGCCGGCGTCACCACCGACACGGTCGACATCTGGATCGACGACCAGGACCTGCTGGTCAAGAAGACCGAGAAGGCGGACACGGCCAACGGCGCCATGACCAACACGTCCTTCTACACCGACTACGGCGTGAAGGTCACCGCCGAGGCGCCCCCGGCCGGCGACACCAAGGACTTCGCGGACATGCTGAAGTCCGGCGGCACGCTGACGGGCGGCACCGGCGCCACGTCCTGACCCGACGCCTCCGCGAGGCTCGCCGCCCCAGGCGGGCCTCCCAGCCCCCCGCCGGCGCCGCGGACAGCGACAGCTCGCCCGAGCGAGGCTCTTCCGCCCTTGGCCCCCGGCCCGGGCCGGGGGCTGCGGCCTCGGCTTGCTGGCGCGGGGGCTGTCCGCTCGCCCGGGCCGGGACTGTGGCTTGGGGTCGCTTGTCTGGGCCAGGGTGTTGCGTCCTTGGCCCGCCCGCCGCGCTGGGGGCTGCCGCCTCGGACAGCTCGTGCGAGCCTCGGCCTGCTGGCGCGGGCGCTGTCCGCTCGGGCCGTGGCCTCCCGCAGAGGCTCACTTGTCCGGGCCGGGGCTGCGGCTTGGGGTCGCTGTCTGGGCCAGGCTCTTCCGCTCTTGCCCCGCCCGCCGGGCCGGGGGCTGCCGCCTCGGACAGCTCGTGCGAGCCATGGCCTCGCGTTGCGCCGGCTGCCCGCTCGGGCCTGGGCCTACGGGCAGAGGTCCGCTCGCCCGGACCACAGCCTCCCGTCACAGCCCTGCCCCCGTAGGGGCCCGCTCGATCGAGCCCCGGCCTCCCGCATAGGTCCGCTCGCCCGGGGCGGCGCTGCGGCCAGGGGCCGCCCGTCCGAGCGGCGGTCTCCCGTCGCGCAGCCTGCCTGCCGGCCCGGGTCAGGGGCCGCGGCCGCGAGTCGCCCGGGATCGCCACCCCGAGCCATGGCCTCCCGTCGCGCAGCCTGCCCGCCGCCCGGCTCAGGGACCGCGGCCGCGAGTCGCTCGGGATCGTCACCCGGCGCCATGGCCTCCCGTCACAGCCCACCCCCGCAGAGGCACGCCCCCCAGCCACGGCCTCCCGTCGCAGCCCGCGTCCGCTCGCCCCGGCCAGCCGGAGTCCGCTCGGCGCGGGCACGGGCTTCCGTCACAGCCCGCCGCACGCGTCGCGCACTCCCGGAAGAGATCGTCCGTGGAGCGTGTTGCCCCGGGCGGAGCGGTCCTAAACGGTCGATTTGCTCGGAGGAGGTCGCGTCCCGTACTCTCTTCGAGAAGCCAAAGACCGCTGGTCGTTGCCGTGCGCTCGCATGAGGGTGCGGTGGCCGAAGGATCCGCTGAAAAGTGGGCGACCCGCGCAGGTGACAGTGGAAGTACTCCCGGAGTGCGCGCGCCGAGCGCGTGTGCGGCCGGTCGAGTCCGCCCCGTGCGCCTGCGCCGGGGCGTTTCGTTTTCCCCAGTCCTCCTTCGGGTCCGCGCGGTCCGAATCACCCGGAAGGAGGCCGAGGCTCTATGGCGAGGCCCGACAAGGCTGCCGCGGTTGCGGAGCTGACGGACAAGTTCCGCAGCTCCAACGCCGCCGTGCTGACCGAGTACCGCGGTCTCACCGTGGCGCAGCTCAAGACGCTGCGCCGGTCGCTCGGTGAGAACGCCCAGTACGCCGTGGTGAAGAACACGCTGACCAAGATTGCGGCCAACGAGGCCGGGATCACGCTGGACGACCAGCTCTTCGCTGGTCCGACGGCCGTCGCCTTCGTCACCGGTGACCCGGTGGAGTCGGCGAAGGGTCTCCGTGACTTCGCCAAGGACAACCCCAATCTCGTCATCAAGGGCGGTGTCCTTGACGGCAAGGCGCTGTCCGCCGACGAGATCAAGAAGCTTGCGGACCTCGAGTCCCGCGAGGTTCTGCTCAGCAAGCTGGCCGGTGCCTTCAAGGCGAAGCAGTCCCAGGCTGCCTCCGTCTTCCAGGCGCTGCCGTCGAAGCTCGTCCGCACCGTGGACGCGCTGCGCGCCAAGCAGGCCGAGCAGGGCGGTGCCGAGTAATTCGGCTCGCTTTCTGATCCGCGCCAACGGCGCGGGTCGCAGCGGGCCGACGTACGCCCGCCTTACCCAGTACATCCGGCACCTGCCGATTTGAGTGGAAGGACCGCCATCATGGCGAAGCTCAGCCAGGAAGACCTGCTTGCCCAGTTCGAGGAGATGACCCTCATCGAGCTCTCCGAGTTCGTGAAGGCCTTCGAGGAGAAGTTCGACGTCACCGCCGCCGCTGCCGCGCCGGTCGTCGTCGCCGGTGGTGCCGCTGGTGGCGCCGCCGCCGAGGCCGAGGAGGAGAAGGACGAGTTCGACGTCATCCTCACCGGCGCCGGCGAGAAGAAGATCCAGGTCATCAAGGTCGTGCGTGAGCTGACCTCCCTGGGCCTGAAGGAGGCCAAGGACCTCGTCGACGGCACCCCGAAGCCGGTCCTCGAGAAGGTCAACAAGGAGCAGGCCGACAAGGCCGCCGAGGCCCTCAAGGGCGCCGGCGCGTCCGTCGAGGTCAAGTAAGACCTTCGCGACCGCCGAAACGGCCCTCTAGGGCTGTAACGCGAACGCACCGTAGGGCGATCATCCATCCGGGTGGTCGCCCTTCGGCGTTCCCCGGGGTCCGGCTGGGCTGCCTTGCACCTCTGTTCGTGAGGGGTAAGGTGATCTTCGTCGTGTCTCCCGATGCCCCGGTTCCGGCAAGCAACCCTTGACGAACCGCACGCAGCGCGCAATTCTCAGGACGCGTCGTCACAAGGATCCGAATCCGAGGCATGGATCGGCGGCGAAGAGGGCAGTATCAACGTGCGTTGAGGGCAGGCATGCCGAGGGCGTTGAAGAGGGCGTTGAAGAGGACGTTGAGGGCAACGAGGGTCTTCGAGAACCCGCACTGGACATCAGTGTGCCAAGTGGCTACACTGACCCTTTGCGCTGCCTGTTAGCTGTCCCCTGCCCGTCACCAGGGGTCTGCCCTCACTTGAGCACAGTCGACCAAAGCCCCCCTGACCTGGGGTTTCCGTCTCTGTGTAGGGAGAGGGACCGGTACGCGCGTAGTGAGTCCGAGCCCTCGGAAGGACCCCCTCTTGGCCGCCTCGCGCACTGCCTCGACCGCGAATACGAACAACGGCGCCAGCACCGCCCCGCTGCGCATCTCCTTTGCAAAGATCAAGGAGCCCCTCGAGGTTCCGAACCTGCTCGCGCTGCAGACCGAGAGCTTTGACTGGCTGCTCGGCAACACCGCCTGGCAGACTCGGGTCGAGGAGGCCCTTGAGAACGGTCAGGACGTCCCCACCAAGTCCGGTCTGGAGGAGATCTTCGAGGAGATCTCCCCGATCGAGGACTTCTCCGGGTCGATGTCGCTGACGTTCCGGGACCACCGCTTCGAGCCGCCCAAGAACTCGATCGACGAGTGCAAGGAGCGCGACTTCACGTACGCCGCCCCGCTCTTCGTCACCGCCGAGTTCACCAACAACGAGACCGGCGAGATCAAGTCCCAGACCGTCTTCATGGGCGACTTCCCGCTCATGACGAACAAGGGCACTTTCGTCATCAACGGCACCGAGCGTGTCGTGGTGTCGCAGCTGGTCCGTTCCCCCGGTGTCTACTTCGATTCCAGCATCGACAAGACGTCCGACAAGGACATCTTCTCCGCCAAGATCATCCCGTCCCGGGGTGCCTGGCTGGAGATGGAGATCGACAAGCGCGACATGGTCGGTGTCCGCATCGACCGCAAGCGCAAGCAGTCGGTCACCGTGCTGCTGAAGGCGCTCGGCTGGACGACCGAGCAGATCCTTGAGGAGTTCGGCGACTACGAGTCGATGCGCGCCACCCTGGAGAAGGACCACACCCAGGGCCAGGACGACGCGCTGCTCGACATCTACCGCAAGCTGCGCCCGGGCGAGCCCCCCACGCGTGAGGCCGCGCAGACGCTGCTGGAGAACCTCTACTTCAACCCCAAGCGCTACGACCTCGCCAAGGTCGGCCGCTACAAGGTCAACAAGAAGCTGGGTACGGACACCCCGCTGGACGCGGGCATCCTGACCGTCGAGGACATCATCGCGACGATCAAGTACCTGGTGAAGCTGCACGCCGGCGAGACCGAGACCACCGGTGACAACGGCGAGACGGTCGTCGTCGAGACCGACGACATCGACCACTTCGGCAACCGTCGTCTGCGCAGCGTCGGCGAGCTCATCCAGAACCAGGTCCGCACGGGTCTGGCGCGTATGGAGCGTGTCGTCCGCGAGCGGATGACGACCCAGGACGTCGAGGCGATCACGCCGCAGACCCTGATCAACATCCGGCCGGTCGTCGCCTCCATCAAGGAGTTCTTCGGCACCAGCCAGCTGTCCCAGTTCATGGACCAGAACAACCCGCTGTCGGGTCTCACCCACAAGCGCCGTCTGTCGGCTCTTGGCCCGGGTGGTCTCTCCCGTGAGCGGGCCGGCTTCGAGGTCCGTGACGTGCACCCGTCGCACTACGGCCGTATGTGCCCGATCGAGACGCCGGAAGGCCCGAACATCGGTCTGATCGGCTCGCTCGCCTCCTACGGCCGGGTCAACGCGTTCGGCTTCGTCGAGACCCCGTACCGCAAGGTCATCGACGGCCAGGTCACCGACGAGGTCGACTACCTGACCGCCGACGAGGAGGACCGCTTCGTCATCGCGCAGGCCAACGCGCCGCTGACGAACGACCTCCGGTTCGAGGAGAGCCGCGTGCTCGTCCGCCGTCGTGGCGGCGAGGTCGACTACGTCGGCCCCGAGGACGTGGACTACATGGACGTCTCGCCGCGCCAGATGGTGTCGGTCGCGACCGCCATGATCCCCTTCCTCGAGCACGACGACGCCAACCGTGCCCTCATGGGCGCGAACATGATGCGCCAGGCCGTTCCGCTGATTAAGTCGGAGGCCCCGCTCGTCGGCACCGGCATGGAGTACCGCTCCGCCGTCGACGCCGGCGACGTCGTCAAGGCCGAGAAGGCCGGTGTGGTCCAGGAGGTCTCCGCGGACTACATCACCACCGCCAACGACGACGGCACGTACATCACGTACCGCCTGGCCAAGTTCGCCCGCTCCAACCAGGGCACCTCGGTCAACCAGAAGGTCATCGTCAACGAGGGCGACCGTGTCGTCGAGGGCCAGGTCCTCGCCGACGGCCCGGCCACCCAGAACGGCGAGATGGCCCTCGGCAAGAACCTGCTCGTGGCGTTCATGCCGTGGGAGGGTCACAACTACGAGGACGCGATCATCCTGTCGCAGCGCCTCGTGCAGGACGACGTCCTCTCCTCGATCCACATCGAGGAGCACGAGGTCGACGCCCGTGACACCAAGCTCGGCCCCGAGGAGATCACCCGGGACATCCCGAACGTCTCCGAGGAGGTCCTCGCCGACCTCGACGAGCGCGGCATCATCCGCATCGGCGCCGAGGTCATCGCCGGTGACATCCTCGTCGGCAAGGTCACCCCGAAGGGTGAGACCGAGCTGACGCCGGAGGAGCGCCTGCTGCGCGCGATCTTCGGTGAGAAGGCCCGTGAGGTCCGTGACACCTCGCTGAAGGTGCCGCACGGCGAGACCGGCAAGGTCATCGGTGTGCGCGTCTTCGACCGCGAGGAGGGCGACGAGCTGCCGCCGGGCGTGAACCAGCTGGTCCGCGTCTACGTCGCGCAGAAGCGCAAGATCACCGACGGTGACAAGCTCGCCGGCCGGCACGGCAACAAGGGTGTCATCTCCAAGATCCTGCCGATCGAGGACATGCCGTTCCTGGAGGACGGCACCCCGGTCGACATCATCCTCAACCCGCTGGGTGTGCCGTCCCGAATGAACCCGGGACAGGTCCTGGAGATCCACCTCGGCTGGCTCGCCAGCCGCGGCTGGGACGTCTCCGGCCTCGCGGAGGAGTGGGCCCAGCGTCTGCAGGCCATCGGCGCCGACCAGGTCGCCCCCGGCACCAACGTCGCGACTCCGGTCTTCGACGGTGCCCGGGAGGACGAGCTGGCGGGTCTGCTCCAGCACACCATCCCGAACCGGGACGGCGAGCGCATGGTGCTCCCGACCGGTAAGGCGCGGCTGTTCGACGGCCGTAGCGGTGAGCCGTTCCCGGACCCGATCTCGGTCGGCTACATGTACATCCTGAAGCTCCACCACCTGGTCGACGACAAGCTGCACGCCCGCTCGACCGGTCCGTACTCGATGATCACCCAGCAGCCGCTGGGTGGTAAGGCCCAGTTCGGTGGCCAGCGGTTCGGCGAGATGGAGGTGTGGGCCCTCGAGGCCTACGGCGCCGCGTACGCCCTCCAGGAGCTGCTGACCATCAAGTCCGACGACGTCACCGGCCGCGTGAAGGTCTACGAGGCCATCGTCAAGGGCGAGAACATCCCCGAGCCCGGCATCCCCGAGTCCTTCAAGGTGCTCATCAAGGAGATGCAGTCGCTCTGCCTGAACGTGGAGGTGCTGTCCAGCGACGGTATGTCCATCGAGATGCGCGACACCGACGAGGACGTCTTCCGCGCTGCGGAGGAGCTCGGTATCGACCTGTCCCGGCGCGAGCCGAGCAGCGTCGAAGAGGTCTGACGGGAGTCCGGTAGGGGCCTCGCCGCCGTGTGAGGCCCCCGCCGACCCCCAGGCCCCCGTTTCAGACCACAGACTTACGACCCTGAGAGGGATTGACGCATAGTGCTCGACGTCAACTTCTTCGACGAGCTCCGGATCGGCCTGGCCACCGCTGACGACATCCGTCAGTGGAGCCACGGCGAGGTCAAGAAGCCCGAGACCATCAACTACCGCACCCTCAAGCCCGAGAAGGACGGACTCTTCTGCGAGAAGATCTTCGGTCCGACCCGGGACTGGGAGTGCTACTGCGGCAAGTACAAGCGCGTCCGCTTCAAGGGCATCATCTGCGAGCGCTGTGGCGTCGAGGTCACGCGCGCCAAGGTGCGCCGTGAGCGGATGGGCCACATCGAGCTGGCGGCCCCCGTCACGCACATCTGGTACTTCAAGGGTGTTCCCTCGCGCCTCGGCTACCTGCTGGACCTGGCGCCGAAGGACCTCGAGAAGGTCATCTACTTCGCCGCGTACATGATCACGTACGTGGACGAGGAGCGCCGTACCCGCGACCTGCCCTCCCTGGAGGCGCACGTCTCGGTCGAGCGTCAGCAGATCGAGAACCGCCGGGACGCCGACCTGGAGGCCCGCGCCAAGAAGCTCGAGTCCGACCTGGCCGAGCTGGAGGCCGAGGGCGCCAAGGCCGACGTGCGCCGCAAGGTGCGCGAGGGTGCCGAGCGCGAGATGAAGCAGCTGCGCGACCGCGCGCAGCGCGAGATCGACCGCCTCGACGAGGTGTGGAACCGGTTCAAGAACCTCAAGGTCCAGGACCTGGAGGGCGACGAGCTGCTCTACCGCGAGCTGCGCGACCGCTTCGGCACCTACTTCGACGGCTCGATGGGCGCCGCGGCGCTGCAGAAGCGCCTGGAGTCCTTCGACCTGGAGGAGGAGGCCGAGAGGCTCCGCGAGATCATCCGCACCGGCAAGGGCCAGAAGAAGACCCGTGCCCTGAAGCGGCTGAAGGTCGTCTCCGCGTTCCTGCAGACCTCCAACAGCCCCAAGGGCATGGTCCTGGACTGCGTCCCGGTCATCCCGCCGGACCTGCGTCCGATGGTGCAGCTGGACGGTGGCCGCTTCGCGACCTCCGACCTGAACGACCTGTACCGCCGTGTCATCAACCGCAACAACCGCCTGAAGCGCCTTCTCGACCTCGGTGCCCCCGAGATCATCGTGAACAACGAGAAGCGCATGCTCCAGGAGGCCGTCGACGCGCTCTTCGACAACGGCCGTCGTGGCCGCCCGGTCACGGGCCCCGGCAACCGTCCGCTGAAGTCGCTGTCCGACATGCTCAAGGGCAAGCAGGGCCGCTTCCGTCAGAACCTGCTCGGCAAGCGAGTCGACTACTCGGCGCGTTCCGTCATCGTCGTCGGCCCGCAGCTGAAGCTGCACCAGTGCGGTCTGCCCAAGGCCATGGCGCTGGAGCTGTTCAAGCCGTTCGTGATGAAGCGCCTGGTGGACCTGAACCACGCGCAGAACATCAAGAGCGCCAAGCGCATGGTGGAGCGCGGCCGCACCGTCGTGTACGACGTCCTCGAAGAGGTCATCGCCGAGCACCCGGTGCTGCTGAACCGTGCTCCCACCCTGCACCGCCTCGGCATCCAGGCCTTCGAGCCGCAGCTGGTCGAGGGCAAGGCCATCCAGATCCACCCGCTCGTCTGCACCGCGTTCAACGCGGACTTCGACGGTGACCAGATGGCCGTGCACCTGCCGCTGTCCGCGGAGGCGCAGGCCGAGGCCCGCATCCTGATGCTGTCCTCGAACAACATCCTCAAGCCGGCCGACGGCCGTCCGGTGACGATGCCGACCCAGGACATGGTCCTCGGTCTGTTCTTCCTCACCACCGACGGCGAGCTGCGTGACACCAAGGGCGAGGGCCGCGCGTTCGGTTCCACGGCCGAGGCGATCATGGCGTTCGACGCCGGCGAGCTCGCGCTGCAGTCGCCGATCGACATCCGCTTCCCGGTGGGCACCATCCCGCCGCGCGGGTGGACCCCGCCGGCGCGCGAGGAGGGCGAGCCGGAGTGGCAGCAGGGTGACAGCTTCCGCCTGCGCACCACCCTGGGCCGTGCGCTCTTCAACGAGCTGCTGCCCGAGGACTACCCGTTCGTCGACTACTCGGTGGGCAAGAAGCAGCTCTCCGAGATCGTCAACGACCTGGCCGAGCGCTACCCGAAGGTCATCGTGGCGGCGACGCTCGACAACCTGAAGGCGGCCGGCTTCTACTGGGCGACCCGTTCCGGTGTCACCGTGGCCATCTCCGACGTCGTCGTTCCCGAGGCGAAGAAGGAGATCGTCCGCGGCTACGAGGCGCAGGACGAGAAGGTCCAGAAGCAGTACGAGCGCGGTCTGATCACCAAGGAAGAGCGCACGCAGGAGCTCATCGCGATCTGGACCAAGGCGACCAACGAGGTCGCCGAGGCGATGAACGAGAACTTCCCCAAGACCAACCCCATCTTCATGATGGTTGACTCGGGTGCCCGAGGAAACATGATGCAGATGCGGCAGATCGCCGGTATGCGTGGTCTGGTGTCGAACGCGAAGAACGAGACCATCCCGCGGCCCATCAAGGCGTCGTTCCGTGAGGGTCTGTCCGTGCTGGAGTACTTCATCTCCACGCACGGTGCGCGTAAGGGTCTGGCGGACACCGCTCTGCGTACCGCCGACTCGGGTTACCTCACCCGTCGTCTGGTCGACGTCTCGCAGGACGTCATCATCCGCGAGGAGGACTGCGGCACCGACCGCGGCCTGCGGCTGCGGATCGCCGACCGTGGCGCCGACGGCGTGCTGCGCAAGGCGGACGACGTCGAGACGTCCGTGTACGCGCGCTGCCTCGCCGAGGACATCGTGGTCGACGGCCAGGTGCTGGCCCCGGCCGGCACCGACCTGGGCGACGTCCTCATCGAGGAGCTCGTCGGCCGTGGCGTCGAGGAGGTCAAGACCCGCTCGGTCCTGACCTGCGAGTCCGCCGTCGGTACCTGCGCGATGTGCTACGGCCGCTCGCTGGCCACCGGCAAGCTGGTCGACATCGGTGAGGCGGTCGGCATCATCGCCGCCCAGTCCATCGGTGAGCCCGGTACCCAGCTGACGATGCGTACCTTCCACACCGGTGGTGTGGCCGGTGACGACATCACCCAGGGTCTGCCGCGTGTCGTCGAGCTCTTCGAGGCCCGTACCCCGAAGGGTGTCGCCCCGATCTCCGAGGCCTCCGGCCGCGTGCGGATCGAGGAGACCGAGAAGACCAAGAAGATCGTCGTCACCCCGGACGACGGCAGCGACGAGACGGCGTACCCGATCTCGAAGCGTGCCAAGGTCCTGGTCCGCGAGGGCGACCACGTCGAGGTGGGCCAGCAGCTCACCGTGGGTGCCACCAACCCGCACGACGTGCTGCGCATCCTGGGTCAGCGTGCCGTCCAGGTCCACCTGGTCGGCGAGGTCCAGAAGGTGTACAACTCGCAGGGTGTGTCGATCCACGACAAGCACATCGAGATCATCATCCGGCAGATGCTCCGCCGCGTGACGATCATCGAGTCCGGCGACGCCGAGCTGCTGCCCGGCGAGCTGGTCGAGCGCTCCCGCTTCGAGCAGGAGAACCGTCGTGTGGTCCAGGAGGGCGGTCACCCCGCCTCCGGTCGTCCGCAGCTGATGGGTATCACCAAGGCCTCGCTGGCGACCGAGTCCTGGCTGTCGGCGGCGTCCTTCCAGGAGACGACGCGAGTCCTCACCGACGCGGCGATCAACGCCAAGTCGGACTCGCTGATCGGCCTCAAGGAGAACGTCATCATCGGTAAGCTCATCCCGGCCGGTACGGGTCTGTCCCGCTACCGCAACATCCGGGTCGAGCCGACCGAGGAGGCCAAGGCCGCGATGTACTCGGCCGTCGGCTACGACGACATCGACTACTCGCCGTTCGGCACGGGCTCCGGCCAGGCCGTACCGCTGGAGGACTACGACTACGGTCCGTACAACCAGTAAGCGAGCGGTATGAACCGAAGGGCGGTCACTCCCGCGAGGGAGTGGCCGCCCTTCGGCGTGTCCGGGACCGGGTCAGCGGTGCAGGCCGAGGTAGGGCTGCAAGGCGGTGATCCGGGTGGAGCGGTCCGGGTGGGAGGACAGCAGCCGGCCCAGCCGGCCGGGCTCCTTCAGCTGCCGGCCCTGTGCGGCGAGGGCTGCCTTGGTCGCCTCCTCCTGGACCTGGAAGTGGTACAGGACCTCGGCCAGCTGCCGGGCGAAGCCCAGCTCGGCCGCCTGCTGGTCGGCGCGCAGCTCCCCGCGCCGGCCCGCGTAGGCCAGCAGGTAGGGGGCGAGCACGAGGGGGACGGCGATGTACCAGGCGAAGAGGAACACGCCGACCGCCATCAACGCCATGATCAGGACCAGGGCGCCGGTCGCGGCGGCGGAGAAGAAGCCGGTGACCGTGATCGCGAGCCCGGCCAGTATCCGGGTCGCCGCCCAGGCGATGCGGCCGGGCAGCGAGTACCAGTAGCCGAGCAGACCGGCCCAGGCGTGGCCGCCGGTGTGGTGGCCCAGCTCGTGCGCGAGCACGGCCGCCAGGTTGCTGCTCGGGACCTGGGTGAGGGCGTACGTCGTGACGCCGACGACATGCCCGGCGACCGCCGCGGCGTTGAGTTCGTCGCTGTTCTCCACCATCAGCTCGTAGGTGCCCGGTTCGATGCCCGCGCGGGCGGTCACCTCGTTCCAGACGGGTTCCAGACGGGCCCGCTCCTGCGCGGTGGGCGGGCGGAGCTTGAGCACGTACCGGGCGAAGGCGCGCTCGGTCGGCCGGTGGAAGACGAGCAGCCCGGAGGCGACCCACGCCAGCACCACCGCCGTGCCCACGACGGTGCCGAGGACGCCGAGCGCGACGGAGCAGACCAGCCCGAGGCTCACCAGGGCCCCGGGCACCTGCACCGCCAGCCGCCCGATCGCCGTCGCGTCGACCCCGCGCTGGTACTCGGACACGTGCACGCGGGCACCGCGGTGGCGGTAGTCGAGGTCGTCCGGCGGCGGGCTCGCCCCCTCACCGGCCACGTCCGGGCCGGGGTACTGCGGAGGCTGGGCAGGAAGGCCCGGGTGGGCGGGGCCGGGGGTCGGCTGGGCGGGCGGATACGTCGCCGGATACGCGGGCGGCCCGCCCGGGTGCGGTGGCGCGATGACGGCGGGGTGTGCGGAAGGCGGACCAGCGGGCGCTGGGGGCGTGGCGGGGTAGGCCGGGGGCGGGGCTGTGGGGGCGAAGGCTGTGGCCGGGTAGGCGGGGGGCGGGCCCTGTGGCGCGGGGGGTGTGTCCGGGTAGGCCGGGGGCGGGCCCAGCGGCGTGAGGGGTGTGTCCGGGTAGGCCGGAGGCCGGCCCGGCGGTGCGGAAGGCGGGGCTGTGGACGTGAAGGCTGTGGCCGGGTACGCGGGGGGCGGGCCCTGTGGCGCGGGGGGTGTGTCCGGGTAGACCGGGGGCGGGCCCTGCGGGGCGAGGGTTGTCTCCGGGTAGGCCGGGGGCGGGATCCGGGGTGGGGTGGGCGCGGTCGGGTAGGCCGGGGGCGGGTCCGAAGGCGTCAGGGCCGTCGTCGGGTAGGCCGGGGGCAGGGTCGGGGCCGTCGGGTACGGCGGGGCGGACGGGGGGAAGTGCGGGGTCGCCGGTGGGTGCTGGAGTGCGGGGCGGGCGGGTTCGTCGGGGTACGCCGGTGGGGCCGTGGGCGGCGCCGGAATCGCCGCCTCGGGACGGTGGGACTCGGGGTACGGGGGTGGCAGGGACGGGTCCGGCGGCTGGGACATGGGCGGGACTCCTTCGCATACGGGGACGTCAGCCGATGAGCGCGGCGGTGGGCAGCAGCAGGGCGCCGGCGCAGAACGCGATGAGGCCGGTGCGGATCCACCGGTGCTTGGACGCGGCGATCCGGCTGTTCTCGGCGAGCGCCGCCAGCAGCCCGGCCGAGGGGTCCCGCTCGGTGTCGGCGAGTGCCTCGGCCAGCCGGCCCTCGCGGACCGCCTGGTGGATGTCGCCGAAGTAGCACAGCGGGCGTCCCGCGGCCCAGGAGCCGGTGCGGTAGCGGGGCAGCACGGCGAGCAGCAGCGCGAGAAGCGACAGGGCCAGCCCCGCCGCACCGGCCCACCACAGGCCGGTGCCGAACCCGGACAGCCGGTCCGGCGACCAGTTCCGTCCGGCGACCAGGCCGGAGAACAGACCGGCGGTCATGCCGAGCGCCGCCACCAGCACGGATGCCTTGGTGTCGGCCCGTGCGATCTCGTCGCGTAACTCCGCGAGCAGCCGTTCCGCGGTGTGCGGGGCACCGGTGGCGGTGCGGACCGGCGGCACGGTGGTGCCGGAGGCGGTCATGCCGGCCCCGCCTCGGTCGATTCCCGCTCCCCGGGCCGGGCACCGGGCGAGGGCGGTACGACCGGGGCGGGCCCGTCGGCGACGAGCGTCGGCGGAGGCGTGAACGGTGCGGGCGGCGCGGGCGGCGGCGGAGGAGTGGCCGGGGCGGCGGGGGCCGTCGCCGGGACGTAGGGCGGCTGCTGCTGCCCGTACGGGGGCGCGCCGGGCGGCGGGGCGACCGGTGGCTGCCCCTGCGCGGGCAGGCCGTACGCCTGCCGGTCGTGGGGAGGCTGACCGTACGCCTGTGCCCCGTAGGGGGCCTGGCTGTGCGGGGGCTGCCCGTACGACCCGGCCGTCCCCTGTGCGGCCGGGTCGTACGGTGTCGTGGAGCCGGACGCCGAGGGCGGGGCGTACGGCTGGGGCGGGGCGTACGGCGGCTGCGGGGGCGCGCTCGGGGGCAGGGCCGGGGGCGGCAGCTCCTGCTCGCGCATGAGGTCGTCGACGGAGCGCAGCACCGATCTGGCCGACTCCGCCTTCTGGTAGTCCTCCAGGGTGTCCCCGGCGATGACCTCCAGCTCCTTGCGGATCGCGCCGAGCTGGTCCCGCTTCAGGGTGCCGATGACCATCCGCGTGTCCGCGGGATGTGCCGCGAGGTGCAGGGCCCACGCGGCGACGCCACCGTGCTGGAGCCAGTACCGGTAGAACTCGATCTTCCGGGCGACCAGTTCCTGCGACTGCTGTTCGCGCAGGACCGCCAGCTGGTGTTCGAGCTGCGCCTGGCGCACCAGGTACTCGTGCTCGGGGTCGAGCATCTCCGACTCGTAGCGCAGGGCGCGCTTGCGGCGGCGGTGGGCGAGCGCGTCGTCGTCCAGGCGGAGCCGCACCACGCAGGTCACGTGCAGACCGGTGCCGGCGGCGAAGGAACCCTCCTCCTCGATGGCCCGCTGCACCGCCCGTTCGGCGGCCGGGCTGTCCTCGATGGGGTGGAGCCGGGTCACCGGGCGGGCCAGCTGGTGCAGTTCGCGGATGAGCCGGGTCGGCACGTCCCGCTCGCCGCTCGCCACGAACGCCTGCGGGTCCGCCACCCGCCAGGTGAGGTCGGCGGTCGCTCCGAAGGAGAACGCGTCGTCGTCGCTGGGCAGTTCGAGCTCCAGCTGGACCGGGTGGGTGCCCATGTCCACCTCGTAGACGGAGGTGTAACGACGGGTCGCGGCCTCGGTGCGGCTCGGGCGGTGAGGTGGCAGGTAGACGTCGTACGAGCCGCCCGCGGTGACGAAGACCAGGGCGTGGTCGATCGCGCCGACCTGGCGGCGCGCGGTGTAGTCGAACCGCGATATCGGGCGCACGGTCAGCACGGGGTCGATCAGTTCGGTGTGCCGGTCGGCGTGCTGGGTCCACTCCGGTGGGCGGCGGAAGTCCGCCATGGGGCAACTCCTCTGTTCTTCGCGGGGTCTTTCAGCGCGTGGCGGGCACCGGGTGCACCACCGCGAGCAGCCGTTCGGCCATCGGCGGGCGGGTGCTGCCGTCCTCCGCGCGCATCGTGCGCAGTGCGTGGTCGAGGCGCTTGCGGTCGTCCGCGGTGACGATCAGCGCGGGCAGCAGCAGCTCCAGGGCCGTGGCGACGTCGGCGCGGCGGGCGGCGACGTGCACCCAGGTCGCCAGGGCGGCCAGCGCCTGCCGGGTGTGGCCGAGGTCGCCCAGGGCGGTGCGCCACAGGGTGGCCAGGTCCCGGGCCGCGTCCGGCTGGTACATGCCCTCCTCGGCGTACCAGCCGACGAGCGCGCCGTCCCCGGCGTTGTCGCAGGCGTGGGCGAACGCGGCCAGGGCGAGGTCGCGGACCGCGGGGGTGTCCCGGTACAGCAGCCGTACGAACTCGGCGAGCACCTCTCCGCGGCGCCGCCCGGCCGAGAGCAGCAGGGCGGCGGACTCGGTGAGGTTCTCCCGCTCGGCCTGGCCGCTGGCGTCGACCCGGGCCCGGGAGGCGAGCGCGTCGAGGGCGGGACCTGCCAGGTCGGGGCGGAGCGGGGCCAGCAGGCCCAGGGCGCGGATGGCGGTCCACCGTCGTCCCCAGTGGCCGTCGTTGCACCACTGGGTGAGCAGGCGCAGGACGGCCGGAGCGCCGAGGAGCTGGGACAGGGTGAGGGTGTTGGCGGCGGTGACGCGCGGGCCGACGGCCTGGGCGGTCGCCCAGCCGTCGACGAGCAGCGCGATCGTCGAGGGCAGGTCGGCGGCGGCGAGCAGGGCGGTCGCGGCGGCGGCACGGGTGCGGACCAGGCCGCGGCCGTCCCGCGCGAGCTGGCGCAGCCACTCCACCAGGGCCGGGCGGGCCGAGGGATGGCTGGTCCACACCTCGGTGAGCAGGACCCGGGCGGTGCGCTCGTCCTGGAAGGCGGCCGTGTACTGCGGGACCGGGCCCCAGTCGGTCTCCTCCTGCCGTACCTCGCCGACGGCCCGGGCGCGGTCGAGCCGGTCCTCGGTGGCCGGCCCGAACACCGGGACGGTGGGGGGCCGGTCGGGGTGCTGCAACCTCTCGAAGTGCACGAACAGCGTGTCGGCGAGTTCGGCGGCGAGGACGTAGGGCGCCTGGTCGAAGACGGCGAGGGCGATGAGGAAGGCCTTGTCGCGCAGTCCCGTCTGCGGATCGCCCAGCCAGTCCCGGCACTGCTTCTCCACGGCGGCCTGTCCGAAGTCCGCGAGCCGGGCCAGCGCTCCGGGGGTGCCGTCGTACGCCGCCAGCGTCTCGGCGAACGCGGCGGCCTCGGCCGGGCGGCGGTCCGCCTCGGCGAGGAACGCGGCCACCTCGGGGAGCGCGAGCAGGATGTCGGCCTCGTCGGGCCGGCGCCGCCGGAGCAGGGCCCGTACGACCTCCTCGGCGGGCGGTGCCTCCCAGGGGCAGGGTCTGACGCCGGGCAGGTGGGGCGAGTTCTCGACGGTGACGACGAGGCAGCCGCCGGTCCGGGCGAGCTGGTCGCGGGCCGCGAACAGGTGGGTGTCCCGCAGCGGCCGGTTGCGGCTGAGGGGCAGGTCGCGCAGGACGTAGCCGCCGGGCTGGGTCAGCCGTCCGCTCAGGGCGGCGGGCGGGGTCTCCGGGCTCAGGGCGTGCACGGCGGGCATGCCGAGGCGGTGCACCAGCATCAGCGCGGCGGCGTTGCGGCCGGTGGCGTGGGCGCCGGCCAGGACCAGCACCCGCTCCTCGCGCAGCCGCTCCAGCGCGGCGGCGAAGGCGGGGCCGTCGGCGAACACGGCGGCCAGTTCCCCGATCCAGTCGCGGGGGATCTCGCCGGAGGCGTCGGGCGTGGCACCGGCGGGGCCGTGGTGGTGGATCTCGGTACGGCCACCCAGGTAGACGTCGCCGTCGACCCGGCCGCCGGAGACGCCGTGCTGGGCGCCGCCGACGAGGCTGCCGCCGAACCGGGCGTCGCCGTCGAGGAAGAAGCCCGGGGTGTGCGCGACCAGCTCGCGCTGGGCGGCCCGGGCCTCCTCGTGGCCTTCGGCCTCCGGCTCCGGGCCGGCGGGGGAGCGCGGGTCCGCCTCGGACTCGTGCGCCCGGCGCGGTGGCGTGTCGGAGGACGGCTGTTCCGGCGGGCGCTGCCCGGCGGGGCCGCCGGCGGGGGTGCCGTCGTCGTGCGCGGCCGGAGCGGACGTCACGCGCCCTCCCCGGCGCTTTTGCCGAGGTGGACGTCGCCGGTGACCTGCCCGCCGGAGACGCCGTGCTGGTCGCCGGCGACGAGGCTGCCGCCGAACCGGGGCGAGCCGCCGCCGAAGTCGAAGACGACACCCCCCGTGGGCGCGGCGGGCCGGGTCCCGGGCGCGGGTTCCGCGGGGTCGGGCACCGCCGCGGCCGGGCGCGGTGCGGCCGGCGCCCCCGGTGCCGGGACGTCCCCCGACGTTCCCGGCACCGGGGTTCCCCCCGCCCCCGTGTCACCGTGGTCGTCGCCGCCGTGCGGGACCGGCCCGTGGAGCCAGCCGCGCAGCGGGCCGTTCTTGCTGGTCAGGGTCACCGGGTGGAAGTCGGCGGCCGGGACGCCGTGGTGGTCGTGGCGGACGATGCCGGTGTGCACGCCCTCCGAGACGCACAGCACGAAGCCGTTGTCCCGCTCCCGCAGGGCGGCGCGCAGGAGCGGGGCGTCGAGCAGCCGGCAGGCGTGGTTGAGGTCGGACCCGACCCAGCCGCCGTGCTCGTCGACGGCCACGTACCCGGTGGCGACCACACCGCGCAGCCGGATCTGGGCGGAGCTGGACGCCAGCCGGTTGTACCCGTGCAGCTGGGCGGGGACCTCGGTGAGCAGGGCGCGCAGGAGGGCCGGGACGGACGCGGCGGCGTCGATCAGCTCCATGACGGAGTCGCCGCGGTCCGCCCGGCGCCGCTGCGTCCCGTCGATGCCGGCACGGGCCAGGGCACGGTCGGCGATGTCGTAGAGGACGCGCCGCAGGTACGCCTGCTCCACGTCGTCCCGGTCGCTGTACTTCTCGATGTCGAGCAGGAGCATCGTCCGGCTCACAGGGTCTTTCATGCTCGCCTCTCGGTGGTCACCGTGGGGTCCGTCCGCTGTCAGCAGGGTGGCGCGGGGGACTGCGGGGGCGTGAGGACGGATGACGCACTCGGACTGTGACCGTGTGCACAGAGGGCGCGCGGGCCCGTCGTGGGCGTCGCGTGCGGGTCGGTCACTCCGTCGTCTCCGCCCGCGCGATCCGGCGCAGCACGTCCGGCCGCACGATCACCAGCTCCCGGCGGCCGGTGCGCACCACGTCGCGCTCCCGCAGTTCCTTCAGGAGCCGCTGCACCGCCTCGCGGGAGGCGCCCACCGAGCCGGCCAGTTCCTGTTTGCTCAGCGGCACGGAGAGTTCGACGCCCTCGCCGGTGGTGCGGCCGTGGGTGCGGGCGAGGTCGAGCAGCAGGGTCGCGAACCGTTCCCGGACGGTCATGGAGGCGAACTCCAGCCGGCGCCGGTCGGCGGCGCGGGTGCGGTCCGAGGTGAGCCCGAGCAGGGCGAAGGAGACGGCGGGTCTGCCGGTCAGGAACGCCGTGAAGCGCTCACGGTGGACCGCCACGGCCCGTACGTCCTCCAGCGCGGTCACGGTGGCGGAGCGGGTCCGGCCGGTCAGCGCCGCCGACTCGCCGATGACGTCGCCCGGCCCGCGCAGGGCCAGCAGCGCCTCGTAGCCGTTGGCGGCCGCCGCCGTGACCTTCGTCCAGCCGCGCAGGACGAACAGCACGTGCGAGGAGGGCTCCCGCTGGCGCAGGAGCACCGCCCGGGGCGCGAAGTCCAGCTCGGAGCCCAGCGCGAGCAGCGCGGCCCGGTCCGGCTTCTCCAGCCGGGCCAGGAACGGCACCCGGTCGCCGAGTCCGTCGTCCCCCGGTAACTCGTCCGGTGTCTGCCGCGGTGCCGTGTGCGGTGCGTCCCCCGTCATCCCATCCTCGCCCCCAAGCGGTACTGCGACCGCTCAACGTACCGACGTCACGGGCCGGCCGCGGGGCGTCGGACGGGATTCGCGCGGAATGACCACGGACCCCGAACGGGGAACCGGGACAAGTCCGGCGTGTCGAAGCCCACCCCATTTGTTTTGACCGAAGTCCGTGAGGTAGGTACGCTCAGACCTTGTGCCTGGGGTGTGCCCTGGCTCCTGTGCGTGCCTGCAAACCGCATGGCGAGCTCTGACCGGCCACCGTAATCTGCGCCCTTCTCGTCTTGCGGCGGGAGTCTGGCGGATTCGACACACCCGACCGCGTGGGTCGGCGACGTTCCAGGTTAGCTGTACCCATCGGCACACAGAAACCGGAGAAGTAGTGCCTACGATCCAGCAGCTGGTCCGCAAGGGCCGGCAGGACAAGGTCGAGAAGAACAAGACGCCCGCACTCGAGGGTTCCCCTCAGCGTCGTGGCGTCTGCACGCGTGTGTTCACGACCACCCCGAAGAAGCCGAACTCGGCCCTCCGCAAGGTCGCGCGTGTGCGTCTGACCAGCGGCATCGAGGTCACCGCTTACATTCCGGGTGAGGGACACAACCTGCAGGAGCACTCCATCGTGCTCGTGCGCGGCGGCCGTGTGAAGGACCTGCCGGGTGTTCGCTACAAGATCATCCGCGGCTCGCTCGACACCCAGGGTGTCAAGAACCGCAAGCAGGCTCGCAGCCGTTACGGCGCCAAGAAGGAGAAGTAAGAATGCCTCGTAAGGGCCCCGCCCCGAAGCGCCCGGTCATCATCGACCCGGTCTACGGCTCTCCTCTGGTGACCTCCCTGATCAACAAGGTGCTGCTGAACGGCAAGCGCTCCACCGCCGAGCGCATCGTCTACGGCGCCATGGAGGGCCTGCGCGAGAAGACCGGCAACGACCCGGTCATCACGCTCAAGCGCGCTCTTGAGAACATCAAGCCGACCCTCGAGGTCAAGTCCCGCCGTGTCGGTGGCGCCACCTACCAGGTTCCGGTCGAGGTCAAGCCCGGCCGTGCCAACACCCTGGCGCTGCGCTGGCTGGTCGGTTACTCCCGCGCCCGTCGCGAGAAGACCATGACCGAGCGTCTCCTCAACGAGCTTCTCGACGCCTCCAACGGCCTCGGTGCGGCCGTGAAGAAGCGCGAGGACACCCACAAGATGGCCGAGTCCAACAAGGCCTTCGCGCACTACCGCTGGTAGTCGCTACCCACATCGAGACCGAGAGAAGACTGAAGCCTTATGGCTACCACTTCACTTGACCTGGCCAGGGTCCGAAACATCGGGATCATGGCCCACATCGACGCGGGCAAGACGACCACCACCGAGCGGATCCTGTTCTACACCGGTGTGTCTTACAAGATCGGTGAGGTCCACGACGGCGCTGCCACCATGGACTGGATGGAGCAGGAGCAGGAGCGTGGCATCACGATCACCTCTGCTGCCACCACCTGTCACTGGTCGCTGGAGGACGTCGACCACACGATCAACATCATCGACACGCCGGGTCACGTCGACTTCACCGTCGAGGTGGAGCGTTCCCTGCGCGTGCTCGACGGTGCTGTGACGGTGTTCGACGGCGTCGCCGGCGTGGAGCCCCAGTCCGAGACGGTGTGGCGTCAGGCGGACCGCTACGGCGTTCCCCGTATCTGCTTCGTCAACAAGCTCGACCGCACCGGTGCCGAGTTCCACCGCTGTGTCGACATGATCTCCGACCGTCTGGGCGCGCAGCCGCTGGTCATGCAGCTGCCGATCGGTGCCGAGGCGGACTTCAAGGGCGTCGTCGACCTGGTGAAGATGAAGGCCCTGGTCTGGTCGGCCGAGGCGACCAAGGGCGAGATGTACGACATCGTCGACATCCCCGCCACGCACACCGAGGCCGCCGAGGAGTGGCGCGGCAAGCTGGTCGAGGCCGTCGCCGAGAACGACGAAGAGATCATGGAGCTGTACCTGGAGGGCGAGGAGCCCACCGAGGAGCAGCTGTACGCCGCGATCCGTCGTATCACCATCGCGTCCGGCAAGGGCACCGGCACCACCGTCACCCCGGTGTTCTGCGGTACCGCGTTCAAGAACAAGGGCGTCCAGCCCCTGCTCGACGCGGTCGTGCGCTACCTGCCGTCCCCGGTCGACATCGAGGCCATCGAGGGCCACGACGTCAAGGACCCGGAGACGGTCATCAAGCGCAAGCCGTCCGACGAGGAGCCCCTGTCCGCGCTGGCGTTCAAGATCATGAGCGACCCGCACCTGGGCAAGCTCACCTTCGTCCGCGTGTACTCCGGCCGCCTGGAGTCCGGCAGCTCTGTGCTGAACTCCGTCAAGGGCAAGAAGGAGCGCATCGGCAAGATCTACCGCATGCACGCCAACAAGCGTGAGGAGATCGAGTCGGTGGGCGCCGGCGACATCGTCGCCGTCATGGGCCTGAAGCAGACCACCACCGGTGAGACGCTGTCCGACGACAAGCAGCCGGTGATCCTGGAGTCCATGGACTTCCCGGCGCCGGTCATCCAGGTCGCCATCGAGCCCAAGTCGAAGGGCGACCAGGAGAAGCTGGGCGTCGCGATCCAGCGCCTGGCCGAGGAGGACCCGTCCTTCCAGGTCCACTCGGACGAGGAGACCGGCCAGACCATCATCGGCGGTATGGGCGAGCTGCACCTCGAGGTGCTCGTCGACCGTATGCGCCGTGAGTTCAAGGTCGAGGCCAACGTCGGCAAGCCGCAGGTCGCGTACCGCGAGACCATCCGCAAGGCGGTCGAGAAGGTCGAGTACACCCACAAGAAGCAGACGGGTGGTACCGGTCAGTTCGCCCGCGTCATCATCGCGATCGAGCCGATCGAGAGCGGCGACGCCTCGTACGAGTTCGTCAACAAGGTGACCGGTGGCCGCGTGCCGAAGGAGTACATCCCTTCGGTCGACGCCGGTGCGCAGGAGGCCATGCAGTTCGGCATCCTCGCCGGTTACGAGATGACCGGTGTGCGCGTCACGCTGCTCGACGGTGCCTACCACGAGGTGGACTCCTCCGAGCTGGCGTTCAAGATCGCCGGTTCGCAGGCCTTCAAGGAGGCCGCGCGCAAGGCCAGCCCTGTGCTCCTTGAGCCGATGATGGCCGTCGAGGTCACCACGCCCGAGGACTACATGGGCGAGGTCATCGGCGACATCAACTCCCGCCGTGGCCAGATCCAGGCCATGGAGGAGCGGGCTGGTGCCCGCGTCGTGAAGGGCCTCGTGCCCCTGTCGGAGATGTTCGGCTACGTCGGCGACCTCCGCAGCAAGACGTCGGGTCGCGCAAGCTACTCGATGCAGTTCGACTCCTACGCCGAGGTTCCGCGGAACGTCGCCGAGGAGATCATCGCGAAGGCCAAGGGCGAGTAACGCACCGCGTTCACACGCCGTAGGCTTGACTCCGGAGCCTCCAGGGGCAAACGTCCGCAACCGTGAGCGTTTGCCCCGGGTTCCGGGCCTTTACAGCAAAGATCACCTGGCGCCGATGAAGTAAGGCGTACAGAACCACTCCACAGGAGGACCCCAGTGGCGAAGGCGAAGTTCGAGCGGACTAAGCCGCACGTCAACATCGGCACCATCGGTCACATCGACCACGGTAAGACGACCCTCACGGCCGCCATTACCAAGGTGCTGCACGACGCGTACCCGGACCTGAACGAGGCCACCCCGTTCGACAACATCGACAAGGCTCCTGAGGAGCGTCAGCGCGGTATCACCATCTCCATCGCGCACGTCGAGTACCAGACCGAGGCGCGTCACTACGCCCACGTCGACTGCCCGGGTCACGCGGACTACATCAAGAACATGATCACCGGTGCCGCGCAGATGGACGGCGCGATCCTGGTGGTCGCCGCCACCGACGGCCCGATGCCGCAGACCAAGGAGCACGTGCTCCTGGCCCGCCAGGTCGGCGTTCCGTACATCGTCGTCGCCCTGAACAAGGCCGACATGGTGGACGACGAGGAGATCCTGGAGCTCGTCGAGCTCGAGGTCCGTGAGCTCCTCTCCGAGTACGAGTTCCCCGGCGACGACGTTCCGGTCGTCAAGGTCTCCGCGCTCAAGGCCCTCGAGGGCGAGCAGGAGTGGGTGGACTCCGTCCTCAACCTGATGAAGGCCGTCGACGAGTCGATCCCGCAGCCGGAGCGCGACGTCGACAAGCCGTTCCTCATGCCGATCGAGGACGTCTTCACCATCACCGGTCGCGGTACGGTCGTCACCGGCCGTATCGAGCGTGGTGTCCTCAAGGTCAACGAGAACGTCGACATCATCGGCATCAAGCCGGAGAAGACCTCCACCACGGTCACCGGCATCGAGATGTTCCGCAAGCTGCTCGACGAGGGCCAGGCCGGTGAGAACGTCGGTCTGCTCCTCCGTGGCATCAAGCGCGAGGACGTCGAGCGCGGCCAGGTCATCATCAAGCCGGGCTCGGTCACCCCGCACACCGAGTTCGAGGCGCAGGCCTACATCCTGTCCAAGGACGAGGGTGGCCGCCACACGCCGTTCTTCAACAACTACCGTCCGCAGTTCTACTTCCGCACGACGGACGTGACCGGCGTGGTGACCCTCCCCGAGGGCACCGAGATGGTCATGCCGGGTGACAACACCGAGATGAAGGTGGAGCTCATCCAGCCCGTCGCCATGGAAGAGGGCCTGAAGTTCGCCATCCGTGAGGGTGGCCGCACCGTGGGCGCCGGCCAGGTCACCAAGATCGTCAAGTAAGTCCGCTTGCTTGAGGATCGACGGCTCGAGGGTCAGTGCCTGACCCGAAGGTCTCGACCTGCGAGAGGCCCGTACGACTCCGGTCGTACGGGCCTCTTCGTGTGTCCCGCCCGGGGCCGCATACGGTTCTCCGGGTGAGGAAGAGGACCTTGATACACGCGGCGCTGCAGACCGTCGTCCCCTGGCTGGCCGTGGCGGCCGTCGTGATCGCCATGGCCTGGCAGCAGGGGCTGTTGCACCTGTTCTCCCGGAGCACGCCGGCCGCGTCGGGCCCGGCCCGCACGATCCCGCTGCCGGGGGGCGGTTTCTCCGACGGCGGCCGGTGCGGGACCAAGGGCTACCACTACTTCCCGCTGCCCGCGTCCGCGTCCGCACCTCCCGAGGCGGAGTCCGCGACCCCGGTGCCCGCCCCGCGGCTCGTCCTCGGCTCCTACGGCTACGAGAAGCCGTCCCGCGCCCCCGGCCGCTTCACCATCGGCCTGCTCTTCGCCCCCGGCCCCAAGGGGTCGCTGAAGCTGTCGCGGACCCTGGGCGGTGAGGGCGTCGCCGTGGAGATCGAGGGCCCGCGGGGGCTGGTCGGCGGAGCGCACGGCCTGCCCGTCACCTGGGATCACGCCACGAGGTCCGGCACCGGGGACAGCGCCCGGGTGTCCGTGCCGCCGGAGGCGCTGTGCCCCGGGCAGGACCCGCGGGACGTGATCGAGGGGCTCCGGCCGCCGATCGACTCCTCGAACACCATCACCGGCCAGCCGGCCTACACCCTGACCGTGTCGGTGCGCGATCCGGGGATCGGGGCGCAGCGCAGGACGATCGGCCTCCCGCTGGGCGGCAACCTGCTCAGTGCCAACAACCTGGTGCCGGAGGACGGCTTCATGCTCGCGAGCGGGGCGCACTGAGGGCTCCGAAACTATTCGGCGTGTACGACCCGTTCCCCCCGCCCCCGCCTCCCTTCACCATTCGTCATGCCGGTGAACAAACCGATGCCGGAGCGGCTGGAGGGGTGGGGTATGTCGTCTGCGCACGTCAGTCGTAGGACGGTGCTCGGCGGGACGGTCCTGGGCACGGGACTGGCCACGATGCCCGTGGGGGCGTCGGGGACGGCGGCCGCCGCCACGGGCGACGGGCTCCGGGTGACGGACCCCGGGGCGTACATCTCGTTCACGGGCGGGGCGTTCTCGCTGCTCGGCGCGCCGGTGGTGGTGAGCGCGGAGGACCACCCCGGCGTGGTCCGGGTGGCCGGGGACCTCCGGGACGACCTGGCGCGGGTGACCGGCGTCCGCCCGGGCACGACGATCGGCCGCTTCCCCGTCCTGCTCGGCACGATCGGCCGCAGCCCGCTGATCGACGGCCTGATCCGGTCCGGGAAGCTGGACGTCACGGGCGTACGCGGCAGGTGGGAGACCTCGCTCCAGACGGTCGTGGAGCATCCGATGCCGGGTGTGGAGCGGGCGTTCGTCATCGCGGGCAGCGACCCCAGGGGCACGATCTTCGGGGCGTACGACGTCTCGTACGGCATCGGCGTCTCGCCCTGGCACTGGTGGGACGACGTACCGCCCGCCCGGCGCGACGCGGTCTGGGTGCAGGCCGGCCGCTTCACCCAGGGGACCCCGGTGGTGAAGTACCGGGGCGTCTTCGTCAACGACGAGAACCCGGCGCTCGGCACCTGGGCGCCGGCGTACTTCGGCGAGGGGAAGGCACCGGGCCACCCCGGCGGCTTCACCGCCGACTTCTACGCGAAGGTCTTCGAGGTCCTGCTGCGTCTGAAGGGCAACTACCTGTGGCCGGCGGTCTGGGGGCGGGCGTTCGCGGAGGACGACCCGGACAACCACCGGCGGGCGGCGGAGTACGGCATCGTCATGGGCACGTCCCACGAGGCGCCGATGATGCGGGGCATCGAGGAGTGGAACCGGCACGCCGGTTCCGGGACCGACCCCTACGGGGGCACGGGCGAGTGGTCGTACCGCCGCAACCCGGAGGCGATCCGCGCGTACTGGCGCGCCGGCATCCAGCGCATGGTCGACCAGGGCTTCGAGGGCGTCGTCACCCTCGGCATGCGCGGCAACGGCGACACCAGCCTGCCCGACGGCGACGGCATCGAACTGATGCAGCAGATCATCGCCGACCAGCGCCGCATCATCGAGGAGGTGACCGGCAGGCCGGCGGCCGAGACCCCCCAGGTCTGGACCCTCTACAAGGAGGTCCAGCGCTACTGGGACCGCGGCCTGCGCGCCCCGGACGACGTCACCGTGGTCCTCACGGACGACAACTGGGGCAACATCCGCAAGCACCCGGACGGCCCCCGCGCCGGCGGCTACGGCCTGTACTACCACTTCGACTACGTCGGAGCCGGCCGCAACTACAAGTGGGTCGACACCGCGAACCTCGGGAACGTCTGGGACCAGCTCCACCAGGCGCACGCCTACGGCAACCACGGCCTGTGGGTGGCCAACGTCGGCGACCTGAAGGGCAACGAGCTGCCGACGGAGTTCTTCCTCTCCTACGCCTGGAACCCCGACGCCTGGCCGCTGGAGCACCTCGGCGCGTGGGAGGAGCGCTACGCCCGCCAGAACTTCGGCGAGGCGCAGGCGAAGGAGATCGCGTCCCTGCTGGCGGCCTACGGCCGGCTCCAGGCCCGCCGCAAGCCGGAACTGCTGAACCGCCGGATCACCCTCTCCGGTGACCAGGTCGTGTACGACGACCGGCAGAGCCCGTACTACTTCGCGCACCGGGAGCTGGAACGGGTCACCGAGGAGTGGCGCGCGCTGGGCCGCCGCGCGGAACGCGTCGAGCGCAGACTGCCCGAGCGGCTGCGGGACGCGTGGTTCGAACTGGCCGGCTACGCGGTCACGGCGACCGCGAACCTGTACGCGCTGCGGGAGGCCGAGTTCACGAACCTGCTGTACGCGGCGCAGGGCCGGGCCGCGGCGAACGACCGCGCGGCACGGGCCGAAGCCGCCCTCGGCCGGGACTTCGCTCTCGCGGACCGCTTCAACTCCCGTGTCGCCGACGGCAAGTGGCAGGGCTTCCAGACCCAGCCCCACATCGACTACGGCGACGTCGACCGCTACGGCCCCGACGCCGGCTGGCAGCAGCCGGAGAAGGACAACGTGGCGCTGCCGGACGTGCTGTTCCCCGCGGTGCAGCGCATCGAGGTGCCCTCGGGCGCGGAGCTGGGCGTGTCGGTGGACGGCACCGAGGACGCGGGGGAGTGGTGGCCGGGGGGCTCCTCCTCGGCCGCGTCCCTGCCACCGTTCAGCCCGTACCAGACCCGCCCCCGGCAGTACGTGGAGATCTTCAACCGGGGCCGTACGCCCTTCCCGTACGAGGTCTCGGTCTCGGCGCCGTGGCTGCGGGTGGACCGCCCGCGCGGCCGGGTGGACCAGCAGGTCCGCCTGGAGGTGCGGGTGGACTGGTCACGCCTGCCCGCCGACCGCGCGGAGGCGACCCTGACGGTGCGCGGAGCGGGGGCGTCGGTGCCGGTGCGGTGCGTGGCGGAGCGCCCGTCGGGCGTACGGGCGCGGGGCTTCGTGGAGGCCGGCGGCTACGTGGCGATCGACGCCGAGCACTACGACCGGGCGGTCGGCCAGTGGCGCCGTGTCGACGGCATCGGACGGACCGGGGCGGGCATGACGCCGTGGCCGGTGACGTCCCCGAGCCGGACCCCCGGGGGCTCCTCCCCGCACCTGGAGTACGAGGTGACGCTGCTGTCCGCCCCCGGCGAGGTGACGGTCTGGACCCACCTGTCCCCGCGCAACCCGGCCGTCCCCGGCGTCCCGGGCCTGCGCTACGGGATCTCGCTGGACGACGGCCCGGTCCGGACCGTCGACATCACCGCGGGCGCGGACGACGGCGCCCTGAACACGGTCTGGGCCCGCCACACCTCGGACAACATCAACGCGACGGCGACCACGCACACCGTGACCGGGCCGGGCGTCCACCGGCTGAGGTTCTGGATGGTGGACCCGACGGTGGTGGTGCAGCGCCTGCTGATCGACACGGGCGGGCTGCCGCGGCTGTACCTGGGGCCGCTGGAGAGCATGCGGGTGGGGGACGGTCACGTGCCGGCCCGGTAGGAGGGGGAGGAGGGGCCGGTCCGGCAGTCGCGGCAGTGGCCCGGTGCCGGCGCGCGGAAGGCGCGGTCGCAGTTCTCGCAGGTCTGCAGGGGGTGCCGGACGGCCGGGGGTGGCTCGGGCGCGCGGTACGGCGGCAGGGGCGGGAGCCCGGCCGTCAGGCGGTGGGCCAGCAGGGCGGCCGGGCGGGTCAGGGGTTCCTCGGGCAGGCCCGTGGTCAGGGCGTGCCGTACGGCGGTGGGGGTGAGGTCACGCTCCAGCCAGGCCGCGACGCCGGGGGCGAGATGCTCGGTGTCCGTGGCGGACAGCAGCAGGCGGGGGTCCGTGCGGCGCAGGCCCGCGAGGACGTCGGTGGCCGCCCGCAGCAGGGCGGGGGAGGCGTACGCGGGCCTGGGCACGGCGGGGAGGGCCGCGCGGCGGGCTGTCTTCGGCTGCGGTGCGGTGGCCGGGCGGCGCGTGCGCGGCGCGTCGGACGCCTCACGCCGGCGGCCGGGCTGGTTGCAGGAGATCGTGCGGGTGACGATGCGGCCGCCGGGGACGCGGGCGCGCTCGCGGCGCAGGTAGCCGTGGGCCTCCAGCTCGCGCAGGGCGGCGGCGATGCGGGTCGCGCCCTCGGGGAAGCGTGCGGCGAGGGTCTTGATGTCGACGCGGGCGCCGGACGGCAGCGACTGGATGTGGCAGGCCAGACCGATCGCGAGGAGGGAGAGGTCCGGGTGCTGGGCGAGATGGTTGCCGATCACCGTGAAGCGGGCGGTGTGGCGGGTGTGGTCGTGGACGAGCCCGCCGCTGTGAGGGGCCCGGTTCGGGTGGTTGTCGGCGGTAACGGGGGACGCGGCGCATGTGGGCGCGCTAGGGTTTTCGACATCCATCGGGAAGTTGGAGCCTTCCTCGGTGGTCAGGCCCTCGCAGTGGATCGCTAGTCCCTGCGGGGGCCGACGCATGTGTACGGTCCTGTCGCGCCGAGCGTAAGGCAGGCAACCCGCCTGAAATCCAGCCGAGTTGGGCGTATTCACCCTCGCGAGTGAGTCCGCGCCGCGGGCGGGAGGGTGGGGCTTGGCGGGGTTCTTTCACCCCTCGTTCTTCGGCAAGAAGCCGCCCGTGGCACCGGAGCGCGGAGCGCCGGGTCCCGGTGCCGAAAGGGCGGTCGGCGCGCGCGTCGGTGGCCGACGCGGAGCGCGCCGCCTTACGGGCCTCGGTTTGACCTACGTCACCTTCGGGGTAATCTCTTCGGCTCGATTGGCGGTCTGCCTGCCCCATATGGCAGACTGTCCGAGTTGCTCGGTCGAGTGTTGATGCTGCGCGCCTCCCGCCGGGAGGACCGGAAGCGAGTCCCACAGTACTCGTCGCCCTAACTGCCCTCGGGCAGCACTGGGGCGGACGTACGGGAATCTTCCGGGAAGTGTGGGCGCGGCACCGGCCAGGCGCCCGGTGGACCCCAGGTCCCCGGTCCGCGGTTCCGGAAGGGCCGTGTCAATCCCGCAGGGATGTTCGAACAAGGGACATCTGTGTCAGCGGGAGCGCGACACGCCCGACCGCGTGGGTCGGAGAACGAGGGATGCAGGAACCACCGGGTTCCAGAGCGTGAGAAGAGACAGGACTACTGAGTAGCCATGGCGGGACAGAAGATCCGCATCCGGCTCAAGGCCTACGACCACGAGGTCATCGACTCTTCGGCGAAGAAGATCGTCGAGACGGTGACCCGTACCGGTGCGTCGGTCGCGGGCCCGGTGCCGCTGCCCACTGAGAAGAACGTGTACTGCGTCATCAAGTCGCCGCACAAGTACAAGGACTCGCGCGAGCACTTCGAGATGCGCACGCACAAGCGCCTGATCGACATCCTCGACCCGACCCCCAAGACCGTTGACTCTCTGATGCGACTCGACCTCCCGGCCGGTGTCGACATCGAGATCAAGCTCTGAGGCTGGTGGGCTGAGAATGGCTAAGCAGATCAAGGGCATCCTGGGCGAGAAGCTCGGCATGACGCAGGTGTGGGACGAGAACAACCGTGTTGTTCCGGTCACCGTCGTCAAGGCCGGCCCCAACGTCGTCACCCAGGTCCGTACGAACGACGTCGACGGCTACGAGTCGGTCCAGATCGCCTTCGGCGAGATCGACCCGCGCAAGGTGAACAAGCCCCTCAAGGGCCACTTCGCCAAGGCCGACGTCACCCCCCGTCGCCACCTCGTCGAGATCCGCACCGCGGACGCCTCCGAGTACACGCTGGGCCAGGAGATCACCGCTGAGGTGTTCGAGGCCGGCGTGAAGGTCGACGTGACCGGCAAGAGCAAGGGCAAGGGCTTCGCCGGTGTCATGAAGCGCCACAACTTCCGTGGCCTCGGCGCCGGACACGGCACCCAGCGCAAGCACCGCTCCCCCGGTTCCATCGGTGGCTGCGCCACCCCGGGCCGTGTGTTCAAGGGCCTCCGCATGGCGGGTCGCATGGGCAACGAGCGGGTCACCACCCAGAACCTGACCGTCCACGCCGTTGACGCGGAGAAGGGTCTGCTGCTCATCAAGGGCGCGGTTCCCGGTCCGAACGGCGGCCTCGTCCTGGTCCGCACCGCGGCCAAGGGGGCCTGAGGTAACCGATGAGCACTGTTGACATCCTTTCGCCGGCGGGCGAGAAGGCCGGTTCCGTCGAGCTCCCCGCGGAGATCTTCGACGCCAAGGTCAGCGTTCCGCTGATCCACCAGGTCGTCGTCGCGCAGCTGGCCGCTGCCCGTCAGGGCACGCACAAGACCAAGACCCGCGGTGAAGTCCGTGGTGGCGGCAAGAAGCCGTACCGCCAGAAGGGCACCGGTCGCGCCCGCCAGGGTTCGACCCGCGCGCCGCAGTTCGCCGGTGGTGGCGTCGTGCACGGTCCCGTGCCGCGCGACTACTCGCAGCGCACCCCGAAGAAGATGAAGGCCGCCGCCCTGCGCGGTGCCCTCACCGACCGGGCGCGCCACAACCGCATCCACGTCGTCTCCGGCGTGGTCGAGGGCGGGAACCCCAGCACCAAGGCCGCCAGGTCGCTGTTCGGCAAGATCTCGGAGCGCAAGAACCTGCTCCTGGTCGTCGACCGCGCCGACGAGGCCGCGTGGCTGTCCGCCCGCAACCTGCCCCAGGTCCACATCCTGGAGCCGGGCCAGCTGAACACGTACGACGTTCTCGTCTCGGACGACGTGGTCTTCACCCAGGCCGCTTTCGAGTCCTTCGTCGCCGGCCCGAAGGCCAACGACACCGAAGGGAGCGAGGTCTGATGGCCATCCGTCACCCCGCTATCGCCTCGAAGGCCGCCAAGGCCGCCAAGGCCGCGCGCGTCGCCAAGGCGCGCCGTCACGCCGCCGAGGGCAAGAACACGGTCGAGACCCCGCTGAGCAAGTCGTACACGGACCCCCGTGACGTGCTGCTCAAGCCGGTCGTCTCCGAGAAGAGCTACGCGCTCCTCGACGAGAACAAGTACACGTTCATCGTCGACCCGAACGCCAACAAGACCCAGATCAAGCAGGCCGTCCAGGCGGTCTTCGACGTCAAGGTCACCGGGGTCAACACGATCAACCGCCAGGGCAAGCGCAAGCGCACCAAGACCGGTTTCGGTCAGCGCGCGGGCAGCAAGCGCGCGATCGTGACCCTCGCCGAGGGCGACCGTATCGACATCTTCGGCGGTCCGACCGCGTAAGCGGGTCGGATCGTCCGATATCGGACGAGGACTGAGAAATGGGAATCCGCAAGTACAAGCCGACTACGCCGGGCCGTCGTGGCGCCAGCGTCGCCGACTTCGTCGAGGTCACGCGGTCCACGCCGGAGAAGTCGCTGGTCCGTCCCCTGCACAGCAAGGGCGGCCGTAACAACGCCGGTCGTGTGACCGTTCGCCACCAGGGTGGCGGACACAAGCGCGCCTACCGTGTGATCGACTTCCGTCGTCACGACAAGGACGGCGTGCCGGCGAAGGTCGCGCACATCGAGTACGACCCCAACCGCACCGCGCGCATCGCGCTGCTGCACTACGCCGACGGCGAGAAGCGCTACATCCTCGCCCCGCGCAACCTGCAGCAGGGTGACCGCGTCGAGAACGGTCCCGGGGCCGACATCAAGCCGGGCAACAACCTGGCCCTCCGCAACATCCCGGTCGGTACCACGATCCACGCGATCGAGCTCCGTCCCGGTGGTGGCGCCAAGCTCGCCCGTTCCGCGGGTGCCTCGGTGCAGCTCCTGGCTCGTGAGGGCGCCATGGCGACCCTGCGTATGCCGTCCGGCGAGATCCGCATGGTGGACGCGCGCTGCCGCGCCACCGTCGGTGAGGTCGGCAACGCCGAGCAGAGCAACATCAACTGGGGCAAGGCCGGCCGCAAGCGGTGGCTGGGCGTCCGCCCGACCGTCCGCGGTGTCGTGATGAACCCGGTCGACCACCCGCACGGTGGTGGTGAGGGCCGGACCTCCGGTGGCCGCCACCCCGTGTCCCCGTGGGGCAAGAAGGAAGGCCGTACTCGTTCGCCCAAGAAGGCGTCGAACAAGTACATCGTCCGCCGCCGCAAGACGAACAAGAAGCGCTAAGGACGGGTTGAGATGCCTCGTAGCCTGAAGAAGGGGCCCTTCGTCGACGACCACCTCATGAAGAAGGTGGACGCCCAGAACGAAGCCGGCACCAAGAACGTCATCAAGACCTGGTCCCGCCGCTCGATGATCGTCCCGGCCATGCTCGGCCACACGCTGGCGGTGCACAACGGCAAGACCCACATCCCGGTGTTCGTCACCGAGTCGATGGTCGGTCACAAGCTCGGCGAGTTCTCGCCGACGCGCACCTTCCGGGGCCACGTCAAGGAAGACCGGAAGTCGAAGCGCCGCTAGTAGCGGATCGCATTCAGACACGTAAGTAACTGAAGGGACAACCATGGAAGCCAGGGCCCAGGCGCGGTACATCCGCGTCACGCCCATGAAGGCCCGCCGCGTGGTGGACCTCATCCGTGGCATGGACGCCACGGAGGCCCAGGCCGTCCTGCGATTCGCTCCGCAGGCCGCCTCCGTGCCGGTGGGCAAGGTGCTCGACAGCGCCATCGCCAACGCCGCGCACAACTACGACCACACCGACGCCGACAGCCTCTACATCTCCGAGGCCTACGTCGACGAGGGCCCGACCCTGAAGCGGTTCCGTCCGCGTGCCCAGGGCCGTGCCTACCGGATCCGCAAGCGGACCAGCCACATCACCGTGGTCGTCAGCAGCAAGGAAGGAACCCGGTAATGGGCCAGAAGGTAAACCCGCACGGGTTCCGGCTCGGTGTCACGACCGACTTCAAGTCGCGTTGGTACGCCGACAAGCTGTACAAGGACTACGTCAAGGAAGACGTCGCCATCCGTCGGATGATGACGTCCGGCATGGAGCGCGCCGGCATCTCCAAGGTGGAGATCGAGCGCACCCGTGACCGCGTCCGCGTGGACATCCACACGGCTCGCCCGGGCATCGTCATCGGCCGCCGCGGCGCCGAGGCCGACCGCATCCGCGGTGACCTGGAGAAGCTGACCGGCAAGCAGGTCCAGCTCAACATCCTCGAGGTCAAGAACCCGGAGACGGACGCTCAGCTGGTGGCCCAGGCCGTCGCCGAGCAGCTGTCCTCCCGCGTCTCCTTCCGCCGTGCCATGCGCAAGAGCATGCAGTCGGCGATGAAGGCCGGCGCCAAGGGCATCAAGATCCAGTGCGGCGGCCGCCTCGGCGGCGCCGAGATGTCCCGCTCGGAGTTCTACCGCGAGGGCCGCGTGCCCCTGCACACGCTCCGCGCGAACGTGGACTACGGCTTCTTCGAGGCCAAGACGACCTTCGGCCGCATCGGCGTGAAGGTCTGGATCTACAAGGGCGACGTGAAGAACATCGCCGAGGTCCGCGCCGAGAACGCTGCGGCCCGTGCGGGTAACCGCCCGGCCCGTGGTGGTGCAGACCGCCCGGCCCGTGGTGGCCGTGGTGGCGAGCGGCGCGGTCGCAAGCCGCAGCAGGCTGCCGGCGCCGAGGCCCCCAAGGCCGAGGCTCCCGCGTCCGCTCCGGCTGAGAGCACCGGAACGGAGGCCTGACCGTCATGCTGATCCCCCGTAGGGTCAAGCACCGCAAGCAGCACCACCCGAAGCGCCGTGGTATGGCCAAGGGCGGTACGACGGTTGCGTTCGGCGAGTACGGCATCCAGGCCCTCACGCCGGCGTACGTGACCAACCGCCAGATCGAGGCGGCTCGTATCGCGATGACCCGCCACATCAAGCGTGGCGGCAAGGTCTGGATCAACATCTACCCGGACCGTCCCCTCACCAAGAAGCCGGCCGAGACCCGCATGGGTTCCGGTAAGGGTTCGCCGGAGTGGTGGATCGCGAACGTTCACCCCGGTCGGGTGATGTTCGAGCTGTCGTACCCCAACGAGAAGATCGCCCGTGAGGCGCTCCTTCGCGCGGCCCACAAGCTGCCGATGAAGTGCCGGATCGTCAAGCGCGAGGCAGGTGAAGCGTGATGTCGGCCGGTACCAAGGCGTCCGAGCTGCGCGAGCTGGGCAACGAGGAGCTTCTGGGCAAGCTCCGCGAGGCCAAGGAAGAGCTGTTCAACCTCCGCTTCCAGGCGGCGACCGGTCAGCTCGAGAACCACGGTCGGCTGAAGGCCGTCCGCAAGGACATCGCGCGGATCTACACCCTGATGCGTGAGCGCGAGCTGGGCATCGAGACGGTGGAGAGCGCCTGATGAGCGAGAGCAACGTGACTGAGCAGAACACCGAAGCCCGGGGCTTCCGCAAGACCCGTGAGGGTCTCGTCGTCAGCGACAAGATGGACAAGACCGTCGTCGTCGCCGTCGAGGACCGTGTGAAGCACGCGCTGTACGGCAAGGTCATCCGCCGTACGAACAAGCTCAAGGCCCACGACGAGCAGAACGCCGCGGGCGTCGGCGACCGTGTCCTCCTCATGGAGACCCGGCCGCTGTCCGCGACGAAGCGCTGGCGCGTCGTCGAGATCCTCGAGAAGGCCAAGTAATTCTCCTGCGGGGCTCCCCTCGCAGGACAGTTCCGCCAGGCTCCGGGGGCCGCTCGCCGAGCGGCCCCCGGGGAACCGGCAGACGATCAGGAGATAGACGTGATCCAGCAGGAGTCGCGACTGCGTGTCGCCGACAACACTGGTGCGAAGGAGATCCTTTGCATCCGTGTGCTCGGTGGCTCCGGTCGCCGCTACGCGGGCATCGGTGACGTCATCGTCGCCACCGTCAAGGACGCGATCCCCGGTGGCAACGTGAAGAAGGGTGACGTCGTCAAGGCGGTCATCGTTCGCACCGTCAAGGAGCGCCGCCGTCCGGACGGCTCGTACATCCGCTTCGACGAGAACGCCGCCGTCATTCTGAAGAACGACGGCGACCCTCGTGGCACCCGCATCTTCGGCCCGGTCGGGCGTGAGCTGCGCGAGAAGAAGTTCATGAAGATCATCTCGCTGGCTCCGGAGGTGCTGTAAGCATGAAGATCAAGAAGGGCGACCTGGTCCAGGTCATCACCGGCAAGGACAAGGGCAAGCAGGGCAAGGTCATTGCCGCTTACCCGCGCGAGGAGCGCGTCCTGGTCGAGGGTGTCAACCGGGTCAAGAAGCACACCAAGGCCGGTCCGACCGCCACCGGTTCCCAGGCCGGCGGCATCGTGACCACCGAGGCGCCGATCCACGTCTCCAACGTCCAGCTGGTCGTGGAGAAGGACGGCAACAAGGTCGTCACGCGTGTCGGCTACCGCTTCGACGAAGAGGGCAACAAGATCCGCGTTGCCAAGCGGACGGGTGAGGACATCTGATGGCTACCACCACCACTCCGCGTCTGAAGCAGAAGTACCGCGAGGAGATCGCGGGCAAGCTGCGTGACGAGTTCAAGTACGAGAACGTCATGCAGGTTCCCGGCCTCGTCAAGATCGTGGTCAACATGGGTGTCGGCGACGCCGCCCGTGACTCGAAGCTGATCGAGGGCGCGATCCGCGACCTGACCACCATCACCGGTCAGAAGCCGGCCGTCACCAAGGCCCGCAAGTCCATCGCGCAGTTCAAGCTGCGCGAGGGTCAGCCGATCGGCGCCCACGTCACGCTCCGTGGCGACCGCATGTGGGAGTTCCTGGACCGCACCCTGTCGCTCGCGCTGCCGCGCATCCGCGACTTCCGCGGCCTGTCCCCCAAGCAGTTCGACGGCCGTGGCAACTACACCTTCGGTCTCACGGAGCAGGTCATGTTCCACGAGATCGACCAGGACAAGATCGACCGTACCCGGGGCATGGACATCACCGTGGTGACCACGGCGACCAACGACGAAGAGGGCCGTGCCCTTCTCCGTCACCTCGGCTTCCCGTTCAAGGAGGCGTGAGCGAGATGGCGAAGAAGGCTCTGATTGCCAAGGCTGCTCGCAAGCCCAAGTTCGGTGTGCGTGGCTACACCCGCTGCCAGCGCTGCGGCCGCCCGCACTCCGTGTACCGCAAGTTCGGCCTGTGCCGCGTGTGCCTTCGTGAGATGGCTCACCGTGGCGAGCTGCCGGGCGTCACCAAGAGCTCCTGGTAATCCCGACTTTTAGGGATTCCTGGACCTCTCGGTAAGCAACCGGGACGGCAGGGGCGCCCGCCCTCATGGCTTAGGCTAGGAGGGTTGGGCCTCTGCCGCCCTGAACGACTTACTACGCCGTAGGTCCCCGCACCGCACCCGTCCCGTCCATGTACGGGGAGAGGGATGGCGCATATAGGAAACCCCGGCGAGAAAGGCCACAGGCCAATTCATGACCATGACTGATCCGATCGCAGACATGCTGACGCGTCTGCGGAACGCGAACTCGGCGTACCACGACTCGGTGTCGATGCCGCACTCCAAGATCAAGTCTCACATCGCGGAGATCCTCCAGCAGGAGGGCTTCATCACGGGCTGGAAGGTCGAGGACGCCGAGGTCGGCAAGAACCTCGTCCTGGAGCTGAAGTTCGGCCCCAACCGTGAGCGCTCCATCGCGGGCATCAAGCGGATCTCCAAGCCCGGTCTCCGGGTGTACGCGAAGTCCACCAACCTGCCGAAGGTGCTGGGCGGCCTCGGCGTGGCGATCATCTCCACGTCGCACGGGCTCCTCACCGACAAGCAGGCCGGCAAGAAGGGCGTGGGTGGGGAAGTCCTCGCCTACGTCTGGTAGCAGAAGGGAACGGAGGAAACAGCTATGTCGCGCATCGGCAAGCTCCCCATCGCGGTTCCCGCCGGCGTGGACGTCACCATCGACGGCCGGACGGTCTCGGTCAAGGGCCCCAAGGGCTCGCTGACCCACACCGTTGCCGCGCCGATCGACATCGCTAAGGGCGAGGACGGCACCCTCCAGGTGACCCGCCCGAACGACGAGCGTCAGAGCAAGGCCCTGCACGGCCTCTCCCGCACGCTGGTGGCGAACATGATCACCGGCGTGACCCAGGGTTACGTGAAGAAGCTCGAGATCAGCGGTGTCGGTTACCGAGTGACCGCCAAGGGTTCGAACCTGGAGTTCGCTCTCGGTTACAGCCACCCGATCCTGGTCGAGGCCCCCGAGGGCATCACCTTCAAGGTGGAGACCCCGACCCGTTTCTCGGTCGAGGGCATCGACAAGCAGAAGGTCGGCGAGGTTGCGGCCAACATCCGCAAGCTGCGCAAGCCTGACCCGTACAAGGCCAAGGGCGTCAAGTACGAGGGCGAAGTCATCCGCCGCAAGGTCGGAAAGGCGGGTAAGTAAGCCATGGCATACGGGCAGAAGATCCTCAAGGGCGACGCCTACAAGCGCGCCGCGATCAAGCGCCGTCACATCCGGATCCGCAAGCGGATCTCCGGTACGGCGGAGCGCCCCCGTCTGGTCGTGACCCGCTCCAACCGCCACATCGTGGCGCAGGTGATCGACGACCTGAAGGGCCACACCCTGGCGTCGGCGTCCACCCTGGACGCGTCGATCCGTGGCGGCGAGGCCGACAAGTCCGCGCAGGCCAAGCAGGTCGGCGCCCTGGTCGCCGAGCGTGCCAAGGCCGCCGGTGTCGAGGCCGTCGTGTTCGACCGTGGTGGCAACCAGTACGCCGGGCGCATCGCCGCCCTGGCGGACGCCGCCCGCGAAGCCGGGCTCAAGTTCTGAGCCGCTTGTAGCTAGCGGAAAGAGAGAGGTAATCCAATGGCTGGACCCCAGCGCCGCGGAAGCGGTGCCGGTGGCGGCGAGCGGCGGGACCGGAAGGGCCGTGACGGCGGCGCTGCTGCCGCCGAGAAGACCGCGTACGTCGAGCGCGTCGTCGCGATCAACCGCGTCGCCAAGGTTGTGAAGGGTGGTCGTCGCTTCAGCTTCACCGCGCTGGTCGTGGTGGGCGACGGTGACGGCACCGTGGGTGTCGGTTACGGCAAGGCCAAGGAGGTGCCGGCCGCCATCGCCAAGGGTGTTGAGGAGGCCAAGAAGCACTTCTTCAAGGTCCCCCGGATCCAGGGCACCATCCCGCACCCCATCCAGGGTGAGAAGGCTGCCGGCGTCGTGCTGCTCAAGCCCGCGTCCCCGGGTACCGGTGTGATCGCCGGTGGTCCGGTGCGTGCCGTGCTCGAGTGCGCCGGTATCCACGACGTGCTGTCGAAGTCGCTCGGCTCCGACAACGCCATCAACATCGTGCACGCGACCGTGGAGGCCCTGAAGGGTCTGCAGCGTCCCGAGGAGATCGCGGCCCGCCGTGGTCTGCCGCTCGAGGACGTCGCTCCCGCGGCCCTGCTGCGTGCGCGTGCCGGGGCGGGTGCGTAATCATGGCGCAGCTCAAGATCACGCAGGTCAAGTCCTACATCGGCAGCAAGCAGAACCACCGTGACACCCTGCGCTCCCTTGGTCTCAAGGGCATCAACACGCAGGTCGTCAAGGAGGACCGCCCCGAGTTCCGCGGCATGGTGCACACCGTCCGCCACCTCGTGACGGTCGAGGAGGTCGACTGATCATGGCGGAGCAGAACCCGCTCAAGATCCACAACCTCCGTCCCGCCCCGGGCGCCAAGACCGCCAAGACCCGTGTCGGTCGTGGTGAGGCGTCGAAGGGTAAGACGGCCGGTCGTGGTACCAAGGGCACCAAGGCCCGCTACCAGGTTCCGGAGAGCTTCGAGGGTGGCCAGATGCCGCTCCACATGCGCCTCCCGAAGCTGAAGGGCTTCAAGAACCCGTTCAAGACCGAGTACCAGGTCGTGAACCTCGACAAGCTGGCCGCGCTCTACCCCGAGGGTGGCGAGGTCACGGTCGAGGGTCTGGTGGCCAAGGGTGCCGTTCGCAAGAACAGCCTCGTGAAGGTCCTCGGCCAGGGCGAGATCTCCGTGGCGCTGCAGGTGACGGTCGACGCCGTCTCCGGCTCCGCCAAGGAGAAGATCACCGCTGCCGGCGGCACGGTCACCGAGCTCGTCTGAGTCCCTCGGACGACGCCTCGATGACGTAAACGGTCCCGACCGGGGATACCTCACAATGAGGTATCCCCGGTTGGTCGTTCCTAGGGGGGCAGTGTCGCCGGTAAGGTGGCCTGCACTGTTCTTTTTCGTATTCGTCGAACCTCAGACCGTCACCCTTGACGCAGTTGCGCGGGGGTCGCAGGAGGCACCGTGCTCACCGCGTTCGCCCGGGCGTTCAGGACGCCCGACCTGCGCAAGAAGCTGCTCTTCACGCTGGGCATCATCGTGGTCTACCGGGTCGGTACCCACATCCCGATCCCCGGCGTGAACTACAAGGCAGTCCAGACCTGTGTGAACGAGGCGCAGGGCAACCAGGGCCTGTTCGGCCTCGTGAACATGTTCAGCGGTGGTGCGCTGCTGCAGATCACGGTCTTCGCGCTCGGCATCATGCCGTACATCACGGCCAGCATCATCCTTCAGCTGCTGACCGTGGTCATCCCGCGCCTGGAAGCCCTGAAGAAGGAGGGCCAGGCCGGCACGGCGAAGATCACGCAGTACACCCGCTACCTCACCGTGGCGCTCGCCATCCTCCAGGGCACCGGCCTGGTCGCCACCGCCCGCAGCGGCGCGCTCTTCAGCGGCTGCTCGGTCGCCACGAGCATCGTCCCCGACCAGGCGATCTTCACCACGATCACCATGGTCATCTGCATGACCGCGGGTACGGCGGTCGTGATGTGGCTCGGTGAGCTGGTCACCGACCGCGGTATCGGCAACGGCATGTCGATCCTGATGTTCATCTCGATCGCGGCGACGTTCCCGTCCGCGCTGTGGGCCATCAAGAAGCAGGGCACGCTGGCCGGCGGCTGGATCGAGTTCGGCACCGTCATCGCGGTGGGCCTGGTCATGGTCGCGCTCGTCGTCTTCGTCGAGCAGGCCCAGCGCCGCATCCCGGTGCAGTACGCGAAGCGCATGATCGGACGCCGTTCCTACGGCGGTACGTCCACGTACATCCCGCTGAAGGTGAACCAGGCGGGTGTGATCCCTGTCATCTTCGCCTCCTCGCTGCTCTACATCCCGGCACTCGTGGCGCAGTTCGCGGGAGGCAAGTCGGGCTGGAAGACTTGGGTCGAGCAGAACCTCACCAAGGGCGACCACCCGATTTACATCGTTTCGTACTTCTTGCTCATCGTTTTCTTCGCGTTCTTCTACGTGGCGATCTCCTTCAACCCCGAAGAAGTAGCCGACAACATGAAGAAGTATGGTGGCTTCATCCCGGGCATCCGGGCTGGCCGACCGACCGCTGAGTACCTGAGCTACGTGCTCAACCGGATCACCTGGCCGGGTTCGCTGTATCTGGGTCTGATCGCTCTCGTACCGACAATGGCGTTGGTGGGCTTCGGGGCAAGCCAGAACTTCCCCTTCGGAGGGACCAGCATCCTCATCATCGTGGGTGTCGGCCTCGAGACGGTGAAGCAGATCGAGAGCCAGCTCCAGCAGCGCAATTACGAAGGGTTCCTCCGCTGATGCGTATCGTCCTCGTCGGGCCGCCGGGTGCCGGTAAGGGAACGCAGGCCGTCCGGCTCGCAGAGAAGCTGGGCGTCCCGCACATCTCCACGGGCGACCTGTTCCGGGCCAACATCAGTCGGCAGACGGATCTGGGCAAGCTCGCGAAGTCCTACATGGACGCCGGCAACCTCGTTCCCGACGAGGTGACGATCGCGATGGCCAAGGACCGCATGGAGCAGCCCGACGCGGAGAACGGCTTCCTGCTGGACGGCTTCCCGCGGAACGTCTCGCAGGCCGAGGCCCTGGACGAGCTGCTGCGGACCGAGGGCATCACGCTGGACGCGGTGCTGGACCTGGAGGTCCCCGAGGACGAGGTCGTCAAGCGCATCGCCGGCCGGCGCATCTGCCGCAACGACTCCTCCCACGTCTTCCACGTGACGTACAGCCCGCCGAAGCAGGAGGGCGTCTGCGACGTCTGCGGCGGCGAGCTGTACCAGCGCGACGACGACTCCGAGGAGACCGTCCGCAAGCGGCTGGAGGTCTACCACACGCAGACCGAGCCGATCATCGACTACTACAAGGCGCAGGGCCTGGTCGTCACGATCTCCTCCCTGGGCCCGGTGGACGAGATCACGCGGCGGGCGATGGAGGCCCTCAAGCGCGAGAAGGCCGAGAAGTAGCTCCCGGCCCTTCCGGCCGCGGTGCCCTCCCCGGGGTGCCGCGGCCGTACTGTTGTACAGGTATCCCCAGCCGATGTGAGTGACGGAGAGCGCAGGCCCCTCATGGTGCAGATCAAGACCCCCGAGCAGATCGCGAAGATGCGGGCGGCGGGCCTGGTCGTAGCGGCCATCCACGCGGCGACGCGCGAGGCCGCGGTGCCGGGCGCCACCACCAGGGACCTGGACGAGGTGGCCCGCAAGGTGCTCGCCGAGCACGGAGCCAAGTCGAACTTCCTCGGTTACGGCGGCTTCCCCGCGACCATCTGCACCTCCGTGAACGACGTGGTCGTCCACGGCATCCCCTCCGGCGACGTCGTCCTGAAGGACGGCGACATCATCTCCGTCGACTGCGGCGCGATCGTCGACGGCTGGCACGGCGACGCGGCCTACACCGCGTTCGTGGGCTCCGGCCACGCCCCGGAGCTGATCGAGCTGTCCCGGGTGACCGAAGAGTCGATGTGGGCCGGTATCGCGGCCATGAAGCAGGGCAACCGCCTGGTCGACGTCTCCCGGGCGATCGAGACGTACATCCGCCGCCAGCCCAAGCCGGGCGGCGGCCGGTACGGGATCATCGAGGACTACGGCGGCCACGGCATCGGCACCGAGATGCACATGGACCCGCACCTGCTGAACTACGTGGACCGCCGGCGCGGCAAGGGCCCCAAGCTGGTCCCGGGCTTCTGCCTCGCGATCGAGCCGATGGTGTCGCTGGGCACCCCGCGCACCGAGGTCCTGTCGGACGACTGGACGGTCATCACCACCGACGGCACCTGGTCCTCCCACTGGGAGCACTCCGTCGCCCTGACGGAGCAGGGCCCGCTGGTCCTCACCGCCCCCGACGGAGGCAGGGCCAAGCTCGCCGAGCACGGCGTCACCGCGGCACCGGACCCGCTGGCTTAACGATCTCCCCCGTAGGGCAGACTTCCTCGATTCGCCTTTCGCGGTGCGCCGACGTAGACTGACTCGTCGGCTCTCGTGCACCCGCATGTCCGCATGCTCCCGCAGGGGAATCCCAGGGATCGCCTGAGAGTCGATCAAGGTAGTCGATTCGAAGGGCGAAGCGTGGCCAAGAAGCAAGGTGCCATCGAGATCGAGGGCACTGTCGTCGAGTCTCTGCCGAACGCCATGTTCAAGGTCGAGCTCCAGAACGGCCACCAGGTCCTGGCACACATCAGCGGCAAGATGCGTATGCACTACATCCGCATCCTCCCTGACGACCGGGTCGTGGTGGAGCTGTCTCCGTACGACCTGACGCGTGGCCGGATCGTCTACCGGTACAAGTAGATCTTGCCCGCGCCCCGGGCCCGCCCGGTGCGATGGCACTGACCCGGAGAACCTCACCCCATGAAGGTCAAGCCGAGCGTCAAGAAGATCTGCGACAAGTGCAGGGTGATCCGCCGTCACGGCCGGGTCATGGTCATCTGCGAGAACCCGCGCCACAAGCAGCGCCAGGGCTGACGCACGACCATCACCCTCTGCACCTCTATCGCAGAGTCTTCGCGCGACGCGAGCTGAATATGTTCATACGCAGAGCCCGAGCCAACCAGCTCGACACCCCCGGTTCGGAGGCCGGGGACCCGGTTCGTACCTAGTACGGCGGCCGGGAGCCGGTTCTGTGGAAGACCTCCGAAGATTCACCAGGAGCCATTGAATGGCACGCGTTTCCGGTGTCGACATCCCGCGCGACAAGCGCGTGGAGATCGCCCTCACCTACGTGTTCGGCATCGGCCGGACCCTCTCGAAGGAGACGCTGGCTGCGACCGGCGTCGACCCGAACACCCGCGTCCGTGACCTGACCGAAGAGCAGCTGGTCGCGATCCGCGAGTACGTCGACAACAACATCAAGACCGAGGGTGACCTCCGTCGCGAGATCCAGGCCGACATCCGCCGCAAGGTCGAGATCGGCACCTACCAGGGTCTCCGTCACCGTCGCGGTCTGCCCGTCCGCGGTCAGCGCACCAGCACCAACGCCCGCACCCGCAAGGGCCCGCGTCGCGCCATCGCCGGCAAGAAGAAGCCGGGCAAGAAGTAGTCCGCAGCGGACACCTGTCCACGGTCTTCGCTGTAGGACCGACCACCTCCCTCTAGGAGTTTGTAGATGCCCCCCAAGGGACGTCAGGGCGCTGCCAAGAAGGTGCGCCGCAAGGAAAAGAAGAACGTCGCTCACGGCCACGCGCACATCAAGAGCACGTTCAACAACACGATCGTGTCGATCACGGACCCGTCCGGCAACGTGATCTCCTGGGCCTCCGCCGGCCACGTCGGCTTCAAGGGCTCCCGGAAGTCCACGCCGTTCGCCGCGCAGATGGCCGCCGAGTCGGCTGCCCGCCGCGCCCAGGAGCACGGCATGCGCAAGGTCGACGTGTTCGTCAAGGGCCCGGGTTCCGGTCGTGAGACCGCGATCCGCTCCCTGCAGGCCACGGGCCTCGAGGTCGGCTCCATCCAGGACGTCACCCCGACCCCGCACAACGGCTGCCGTCCGCCGAAGCGTCGTCGCGTCTGACGCTTCCCGGGTCGCTGGTCGCGGGCGGTACGGCTCCTTCGGGTCGTGCCGCCCGTACCCTTGCAGTACCCGCGCTTTTCCCGGGCGCGGATTCCGTCGGGCGTCAAATAGCGGGCGTCCACGAAAGAAGGATCTGATCCACACATGCTGATCGCTCAGCGTCCCTCGTTGACCGAAGAGGTCGTCGACGAGTTCCGCTCCCGGTTCGTGATCGAGCCGCTGGAGCCGGGCTTCGGCTACACCCTCGGCAACTCCCTCCGCCGCACCCTCCTGTCGTCGATCCCCGGCGCTGCTGTCACCAGCATCCGCATCGACGGCGTCCTGCACGAGTTCACCACCGTGCCGGGCGTCAAGGAGGACGTCACCGACCTGATCCTCAACATCAAGCAGCTGGTCGTCTCCTCGGAGCACGACGAGCCGGTCGTGATGTACCTGCGCAAGCAGGGCCCGGGTCTGGTCACCGCCGCCGACATCGCGCCCCCGGCCGGTGTCGAGGTGCACAACCCCGACCTGGTCCTCGCCACGCTGAACGGCAAGGGCAAGCTGGAGATGGAGCTGACGGTCGAGCGCGGCCGCGGTTACGTCTCCGCCGTGCAGAACAAGCAGGTGGGCCAGGAGATCGGCCGTATCCCGGTCGACTCCATCTACTCGCCGGTGCTCAAGGTCACGTACAAGGTCGAGGCCACGCGTGTCGAGCAGCGCACCGACTTCGACAAGCTGATCGTCGACGTCGAGACCAAGCAGGCGATGCGTCCGCGTGACGCCATGGCCTCCGCCGGCAAGACGCTGGTCGAGCTGTTCGGTCTCGCCCGCGAGCTGAACATCGACGCCGAGGGCATCGACATGGGTCCGTCCCCGACGGACGCCGCGCTCGCCGCCGACCTGGCGCTGCCGATCGAGGAGCTGGAGCTCACCGTTCGGTCGTACAACTGCCTCAAGCGTGAGGGCATCCACTCCGTGGGTGAGCTGGTCGCGCGTTCCGAGGCCGACCTGCTGGACATCCGCAACTTCGGTGCGAAGTCCATCGACGAGGTCAAGGCGAAGCTGGCCGGCATGGGCCTGGCCCTGAAGGACAGCCCGCCCGGATTCGACCCGACCGCCGCCGCGGACGCCTTCGGCGCGGACGACGACGCGGACGCCGGGTTCGTCGAGACCGAGCAGTACTGAGCGCTCCGCGAGGAGGCCGGTTCTGCGGCTGCGGGCCCGCTGTGGCTGGTCGCGCAGTTCCCCGCGCCCCTTCGGGGGCGCGGACCCTTCCGGGGTTGAAAAGGACCCCGGATCTCCGACAGGCGACCGCCTGCTCGGATACTGACCCCGGTACCTGATACGGCCGGGGCAGACACACAGGAGAAAGAACATGCCGAAGCCCACCAAGGGTGCCCGTCTGGGCGGCAGCGCCGCGCACGAGAAGCTGCTCCTCGCGAACCTGGCGAAGAGCCTCTTCGAGCACGGCCGCATCACCACCACCGAGGCGAAGGCCCGCCGCCTGCGTCCGTACGCCGAGCGTCTGATCACCAAGGCGAAGAAGGGCGACCTTCACAACCGCCGCCAGGTGCTTCAGGTCATCACGGACAAGAGCATCGTCCACACGCTCTTCACCGAGATCGGCCCGCGGTACGAGAACCGTCCCGGTGGCTACACCCGCATCACCAAGATCGGTAACCGCCGTGGCGACAACGCGCCCATGGCCGTCATCGAGCTGGTGGAGGCGCTGACGGTCGCCCAGCAGGCGACCGGTGAGGCCGAGGCCGCCACCAAGCGTGCGGTCAAGGAAGCCGAGGAGGCGAAGGCCGAGGAGACCAAGGTCGAGGAGACCGAGGCCGCCGAGGCTCCCGCCGAGGAGTCCAAGGACGCCTGAGGCTCCGCCTGACGCGGGAAGCGGGTTCGCCCTTCGGGGCGGGCCCGCTTTCGCGTACCTGAGAGGATCCGTACGTGAGTGACGAAGTACAGCCCGGCCATGTCCGTCTCCGTCTCGACCTGTCCTACGACGGCACGGGATTCCACGGCTGGGCCAAGCAGGCCGGCGGCAGGCGGACCGTGCAGGGGGAGATCGAGGACGCCCTGCGGACGGTGACCCGCTCCCGGGAGACCTTTGAGCTGACCGTCGCCGGGCGCACCGACGCCGGGGTGCACGCGCGGGGGCAGGTGGCCCATGTGGACCTGCCCGAGGGTGTGTGGCGTGAGCATCACGAGAAGCTGCTCAAGCGGCTCGCCGGCCGGCTGCCGAGGGACGTGCGGGTGTGGGCGCTCAGGGAGGCGCCGAGCGGTTTCAACGCGCGGTTCTCGGCCGTCTGGCGGCGGTACGCGTACCGGGTGACCGACAACCCGGGCGGCGTGGACCCGCTGCTGCGCAACCACGTGCTGTGGCACGACTGGCCGCTCGACGTGGACGCCATGAACGAGGCCGCCCGCGCGCTGCTCGGCGAGCACGACTTCGCCGCCTACTGCAAGAAGCGGGAGGGGGCGACCACCATCCGCACGCTCCAGGAGCTGAGCCTGGTCCGGGGGGACGACGGGATCGTCACCGCCACCGTGCGCGCGGACGCCTTCTGCCACAACATGGTGCGGTCGCTGATCGGCGCGCTGCTGTTCGTGGGGGACGGGCACCGGGAGCCGGAGTGGCCCGGGAAGGTGCTGGCGGCCCGCGTCCGCGACTCCGCCGTGCATGTCGTACGGCCGCACGGGCTGACGCTGGAGGAGGTCGGCTATCCGGCCGACGAGCTGCTGGCGGCCCGGAGCAGGGAGGCACGGAACAAGCGGTCGCTGCCCGGGGCCTCGGGCTGCGGCATCTGTTAGTCGCGTCGCGCTTCGCCGGCGCCCGCGGGGGAGGGACAGTGATGGCACAGGACGAGCCGACGGTCACCGTGGTGATGCCGACGTACAACGAGGCGGCGAACCTGCCCGGGATGGCCGAGGCGGTGCTCGGGCTGCCGCTGGACGGGCTGCACCTGAAGGTCGTCGACGACTCCAGCCCCGACGGCACCGGGCGGATCGCCGAGGAGCTGGCGGCGCGGTACAACAGCGGCGGACGGCGCCGGATGAGCGTGCTGCACCGCACCGGGAAGGACGGGCTGGGCCGGGCGTACACGGCCGGGATGTCCGCCGCGCTGGCGGAGGGCGCCGCGTACGTCGTCCAGATGGACGCCGACGGCAGCCACCCGGTGGAGGCCGTGCCCCGCATGCTGGAGGCGGCCCTCGCCTCAGGCGCCGGTCTCGTCGTGGGCAGCCGGTACGTCGAGGGCGGCTCGCTGGACGAGCGGTGGGGCGCGCACCGGGTGCTGCTGTCCCGCTTCGCCAACCGCTACGCCCGCGCCGTCCTCGGCACCGACATCCAGGACATCACGGCCGGCTTCAACCTGTGGTCGGCGGCGACCCTCAGGGACGTGGACCTGTCGTCCCTGGACAGCGCGGGCTACAGCTTCCAGGTGGAGCTGAAGTACGAGGCCGTGCGTGCCGGGCACACGGCGGTGGAGGTCCCGATCCGGTTCGCCGAGCGCACGGAGGGTGCCTCCAAGATGACCCTGCGCACCCAGCTGGAGTCGGCCGTGATACCGCTGCGGCTCCGGCTGAGGCGGCGGTAGGCGCGCGGCCGGCTACCGGGCGGCGGCCGAGGCCTGGACCTGGCCGCGGCGGTGGATCTGGTTCGCGGTGAACTGGGCGAGGTCGTTGCCGGCGCCGAACACCTTGGTGTCCTTGGTCGTGACGTCCTTGCCGCTGGTGAAGCCGGAGATCGTGAAGTAGGCGTAGCGGCCGTAGGAGTTCCTGGTCGAGCGACAGAACGCGCCGTCGCAGAAGGGCTTGACGCCCTTGCCGAACAGCGAGCGCACGATGCTGCGGTCGTCGGTCTGGCCCTTGGCCTTGGCGGCCTTGTCCGCGTCGTCGAAGACGGCGACGCCGACGGTGACCGCGATGCCGCCGTTCGTGTAGGTCACGCGCATCAGACGGGTGCAGCCGTTGCCGGTGAGGATCTTGGGGAGGGTGCCGCCGGCGGCGGTGGCACAGCTCTTGGTGTCGGCCGTCGGGCCCTTCTTGTACACCGTGCCGCCCATGGTCAGCTGCGTGCCCGGGAACAGGGTGTCCGGGCTCAGCGGGGCGGTGTCCTTCTTGGCGCTGGATATGAAGTCCGTGGGGTCCAGCGGCGGCGGCGCGCTGGTGGGCGCGAAGGACGGCGTCGCGCTGCCCGTGCCGGGCAGCGATCCGCTGGCGGGCAGGTTGCTGGGACCGGCCTGCGGGTCACCCCCGTTCGCGGAGACGACGGCCATGGCGACCGCGGTGCCTATCGCGACGGTGGCGAGCGCGCCGCCGGCTATGAACAGCACCTTGCGGCGCTTGTTCCGCGTCTCCGATGCCTCGGCGAGCGCGGCCCAGTCCGGCGTCCCGTCGTCGGATCCGCTGTTCCACGGCTGCTGGGAATTAGGTTTCCAGGGATCCCATTGAGACTGGGGTCCCCCCTGCCCGTAACTCATGGGGCGCATCTTAGACGGGGGGCCGGTGGTGCGGGGTCCCTCTGACGGCCTGCCTCGTTTTGACCCGTCCGGGGGCTGCCCGGTAACCTACTTCTTCGTTGTGTATTGGCTTGCTCATTCTCACGGGACGGGCCCTTACACCGGTCCACCGGGCCGATGACCAGCGACCCCACGCACGCGGTTTGCGTCGCCGCCGTGGGTCAAGGCTGTCGTGATCGTTTCGGTGACCTTGTTTAGGACCATTCACTCGAAGCGAAGGCTACGAACCGTGCGTACGTACAGCCCCAAGCCCGGCGATGTGACGCGCCAGTGGCACGTCATCGACGCTCAGGACGTTGTCCTGGGCCGTCTCGCCACCACCGCTGCGACCCTCCTGCGGGGCAAGCACAAGCCGATCTACGCGCCGCACGTCGACGCTGGTGACTTCGTCATCATCATCAACGCCGACAAGGTGCACCTGTCCGGCAACAAGCGGACCCAGAAGATGGCGTACCGCCACTCCGGTTACCCGGGTGGTCTGCGCTCCGTCCGCTACGACGAGCTGCTCGACAAGAACCCCGAGAAGGCCATCGAGAAGGCCGTCAAGGGCATGCTCCCCAAGAACTCCCTGGGCCGTCAGATGCTCTCGAAGCTGAAGGTCTACAAGGGTGACCAGCACCCGCACGCTGCCCAGCAGCCGGTGCCGTTCGAGATCACCCAGGTCGCGCAGTAAGTCCGGCCACCCCCTAAGACTGAAGAGAATCTGAGGAGAATCGTGGCCGAGACCACTGCCGAGCAGCCGCTCGAAGAGCTTGACATCGACAGCTACACCACCGAGTCCGAGGTCCCCGTCGAGGGCGAGTACACCTCGGAGTCCCTGGCCTCCCGCTTCGGCGAGCCGCAGCCGGCCGCCGGCCTGGGCCGCCGCAAGAACGCCATCGCCCGCGTCCGGATCGTCCCGGGCACCGGCAAGTGGAAGATCAACGGTCGCACCCTCGAGGACTACTTCCCGAACAAGGTGCACCAGCAGGAAGTCAACGAGCCGTTCAAGGTCCTGGAGCTCGAGGGCCGTTACGACGTCATCGCCCGCATCGCGGGTGGCGGTGTCTCCGGTCAGGCCGGTGCGCTCCGTCTCGGTGTCGCCCGCGCCCTGAACGAGGCCGACGTCGACAACAACCGCGGCCCGCTGAAGAAGGCCGGCTTCCTGCGCCGCGACGACCGCGCGGTCGAGCGGAAGAAGGCCGGTCTGAAGAAGGCCCGCAAGGCCCCGCAGTACAGCAAGCGCTAATCAGCAGCTGCCTGCTCGTACTCCGAACGCCCCGGCGGCACGCCATCTGTGCCGTCGGGGCGTTCGTTTATCCCAGCCAAGGGCGTATAACGACACAAGACGCTCAAAGGCTTGTGTGATCGGATGTCATGGCGTCCGCCATCATCCGGGCAGCAAGGACGCTTCCTCAGGAGGACAAGTGGGACGACTCTTCGGCACGGACGGCGTGCGCGGTGTCGCCAACGCGGATCTGACGGCCGAGATGGCGCTCGGCCTCTCCGTCGCCGCGGCGCACGTGCTGGCCGAGGCGGGCACCTTCGAGGGCCACAAGCCGACGGCGGTGGTCGGACGGGACCCGCGCGCGTCCGGGGAGTTCCTGGAAGCGGCGGTGGTCGCCGGTCTGGCCAGCGCGGGCGTGGACGTCCTGCGCGTCGGCGTGCTGCCGACGCCCGCGGTGGCCCACCTGACCGGAGCGCTCGGCGCCGACCTCGGCGTGATGCTCTCCGCCAGCCACAACGCCATGCCGGACAACGGCATCAAGTTCTTCGCCCGCGGCGGCCACAAACTCGCCGACGAGCTGGAGGACCGCATCGAGGCGGTCTACCACGCGCACCGGCACGGCGAGCCGTGGGAGCGTCCGACGGGTGCCGGGGTCGGGCGCGTGCGGTCGCACGAGGAGGGCTTCGAGAGTTACGTCGCCCACCTGCTCGCGGTGCTGCCCAACCGGCTCGACGGACTGAGGATCGTCCTGGACGAAGCGCACGGCGCGGCCTCGGGGGTCTCGCCGGAGGCGTTCGCCCGGGCCGGTGCCCAGGTCGTCACGATCGGCGCCGAGCCGGACGGCCTCAACATCAACGACGGCTGCGGCTCGACCCACCTGGACAAGCTCAAGGCCGCGGTCGTCGAGCACGGCGCGGACCTCGGCATCGCGCACGACGGCGACGCCGACCGCTGCCTGGCCGTGGACCACACCGGTGAGGAGGTCGACGGCGACCAGATCCTCGCCGTGCTCGCGCTGGCGATGCGGGAGCGTTCCGCACTGCGCTCCGACACCGTCGTCGCGACCGTGATGTCCAACCTCGGCTTCAAGCTGGCCATGGAGCGCGAGGGCATCCGGCTCGTGCAGACCGCCGTCGGCGACCGGTACGTCCTCGAGGAGATGAAGGAGCACGGCTACGCCCTCGGCGGCGAGCAGTCCGGGCACGTCATCATCCTCGACCACGCGACCACCGGGGACGGCACGCTGACCGGCCTGCTGCTGGCGGCGCGGGTCGCCGAGACCGGCCGTACGCTGCGGGAGCTGGCGTCCGTCATGGAGCGGCTGCCGCAGGTGCTGATCAACGTGCCCGACGTGGACAAGTCGCGGGTGCGCACGTCGGCCGACCTCGCCGCCGCCGTGTCCGAGGCCGAGCGGGAACTCGGGGAGACCGGGCGGGTGCTGCTGCGTCCTTCGGGTACCGAGCCGCTGGTGCGGGTGATGGTCGAGGCCGCCGACATCGAGCAGGCCCGCTCCGTGGCCGGGCGGCTCGCCGACGCGGTGAAGTCGGCCCTCGGGTAGTTCCGGGGCCTCAGGGGTGTCGCCGGTGCCGCTTCCACAGGGACTTCTGGGCGAGCAGGGTGAGCGTTCCGGCCAGGACGATGCCCAGCAGGTTCAGCAGGAGCTGTTCCGAGGAGCGCGCGGCCTGGTGGGTGTCGTCGTAGATCAGGGCCACGGCCGCGTTGGCGGCCGCGGGCACGGTCGTCACCGAGATGGCGACGCCCACCAGGGCCCCGGACTTGGCCGACGTCAGCGACAGCGTGCCGGCGATCCCCGCGAGCACGGCGACGACGAACGAGAACCAGTCCGGTGCGTAGATGAAGCCGGTGTTGGGCCGGTCGGCCTCCAGCCGGGCCTTGCTGAACAGGCCGACCGCGTCCATCAGCAGACTGAACCCGGCGGTCACCGCCATCGCCAGCGCGAAGCCCACCAGCAGTGCGGTCAGCGAACGCCATGCCAGGCGCGGCCGGCGCCGCACGAGGGCCGTGCAGATGCCGGCCAGCGGGCCGAACTCCGGTCCCACCGCCATCGCGCCCACGATCAGGATCGCGTTGTCCAGCACGACACCGCAGGCCGCGATCATCGTGGCCAGGGTGATGAAGGCCGCGTAGGTGACCGACAGCGTCGACTCCTCGTGGGTGGCCTCGGTCAGGCCCTCCCACAGCACCGCGTCCGCGCCTTCGCCCGGCGCCGCCTCCTCGGCCTCGTCGGCCCGCCGGGACAGGGAGAGGTCGATGGTCTCCATGGCGATCGAGCCGGTGTCGTCCAGGCCGAGGCGCCGCAGCCCGGCGATGAGCCCGTCACCCGCCTCGCGGGCCACGTCGCACAGGACGACGTCACCGGCGGGGTCGCGGGCGGCGCCGGGCAGGACCACCAGGTGGGTGGTGCCGACCGTCTCCTCGATCAGGCGCACCACCTCGTCGGTCCGCTCCGCAGGGGTGATCAGTCGCAGATGCAGCATGGCCCCCATCCAACACGTGCCGCTACAGCTTGCGGAGCCTGAGGCGCTGGACCTTGTGGTCCTGGCCCTTGCGGAGGATGAGGGTGGCCCGGCCCCGGGTCGGGGCGATGTTCTCCACCAGGTTCGGCTTGTTGATGGTCCGCCAGAGCGTGCGGGCGTAGTCCAGGGCCTCCTCCTCGGAGACCTGGGTGTACTTGCGGAAGTACGAGTTCGGGTTCTGGAACGCCGTCTGGCGCAGCTTCTTGAAGCGGCTGAGGTACCAGCTCTCGATGTCGTCGGCGCTCGCGTCGACGTAGACGCTGAAGTCGAAGTAGTCGGCGAGACCGACCCGGGTGCGGCCGTCCTTGCCGGGCAGGGCGGGCTGGAGGACGTTCAGGCCCTCCACGATCAGGATGTCCGGGCGGCGGACGGTGAGCTTCTCGCCGGGCACGATGTCGTAGATGAGGTGCGAGTAGACCGGCGCGGACACCTCGTCCTTGCCGGCCTTGATGCCGGCGACGAAACGGGTGAGGGCCCGGCGGTCGTAGGACTCGGGGAAGCCCTTGCGCGACATCAGGCCCCGGGCCTCCAACTCCCGGGTGGGCAGCAGGAATCCGTCCGTCGTGACGAGTTCCACGCGCGGGTGCTCGGGCCAGCGGGAGAGCAGGGCCTGGAGCAGGCGGGCGACCGTGGACTTGCCCACGGCGACCGAGCCGGCGACGCCTATGACGAACGGGGTGCCGGACTGGGAGCCCTTCTCCCCGAGGAAGGTGTTCAGCGCGCCCCGGAGGCCGTCCGTGGCGCCGACGTAGAGATTGAGGAGCCGGGAGAGCGGGAGGTAGATGTCCCGCACCTCGTCCAGGTCGATGACGTCGCCGAGGCCACGGAGCTTCTCCACCTCCTCGGCGGTGAGCGGCAGCGGCGTCTTGTCGCGCAGCGCGCTCCACTCGGCACGGGTGAGATCGACGTAGGGAGTCGCCTCCGGCCTGTGCCGGTGGGCGCTCCGGGGCATCGAGGAGACCGGTGAGATCACAGTCCATTGTTAACGGAGTTTGAACGGCACGGCGGGTGGGGTCCGTCACGCGGGTCGATCCGGCCACAGGAGGCCTTCGTACGACGGTGGGAATTTCCGATTTCGGGCAGGCGGAGGCAGTTTTTGATCGTTGTCGGCCCGTAGGCTGCCGCTCATGTGCGGAATCGTGGGATACGTAGGGTCGCAGTCGGCGCTCGATGTCGTGATGGCCGGGCTGAAGCGGCTGGAGTACCGGGGTTACGACTCGGCCGGTGTCGCCGTACTGGCGGACGGCGGGCTGGCCGCCGCGAAGAAGGCCGGGAAGCTGGTCAACCTGGAGAAGGAACTGGTCGAACGGCCGCTGCCGGCCGGCACGACCGGTATCGGACACACGCGCTGGGCCACGCACGGCGGCCCCACGGACGCCAACGCGCACCCCCACCTGGACAACGCGGGACGGGTCGCGGTGGTCCACAACGGCATCATCGAGAACTTCGCCGTGCTGCGCGCCGAACTGGCCGAGCGCGGCCACGGGCTGAACTCCGAGACGGACACCGAGGTCGTCGCCCATCTGCTGGCCGAGGAGTTCTCGGCGACCGCCGACCTCGCCGAGGCGATGCGGCTGGTGTGCCGGCGGCTGGAGGGCGCGTTCACGCTGGTCGCGGTGCACGCCGACGATCCGGACGTGGTGGTCGGCGCCCGCCGCAACTCCCCGCTGGTGGTGGGCCTTGGAGAGGGCGAGGCGTTCCTCGCCTCCGACGTCGCCGCGTTCATCGCCCACACGCGCTCGGCGGTCGAGCTGGGCCAGGACCAGGTGGTGGAACTGCGGCGCGACGGCGTCACGGTCACGGGCTTCGACGGCCGCCCGGCCGAGGTGCGCTCCTACCACGTGGACTGGGACGCCTCGGCGGCCGAGAAGGGGGGCTACGACTACTTCATGCTCAAGGAGATCGCCGAACAGCCCAAGGCGGTCGCCGACACGCTGCTCGGGCGGATCGACCCGTCCGGCTCGCTGACCCTGGACGAGGTGCGGATCGGCCCCTCCGAGCTGCGCGAGATCGACAAGGTCGTCATCGTGGCGTGCGGTACGGCCTTCCACGCGGGCCTGATCGCCAAGTACGCCATCGAGCACTGGACGCGCATCCCCTGCGAGGTGGAGCTGGCCAGCGAGTTCCGCTACCGCGACCCGATCCTGGACGGACGGTCGCTGGTGATCGCCATCTCCCAGTCCGGCGAGACCATGGACACCCTGATGGCGCTGCGGCACGCCCGCGAGCAGGGCTCGAAGGTGCTGGCGATCTGCAACACCAACGGCTCGACGATCCCGCGCGAGTCGGACGCGGTGCTCTACACGCACGCGGGCCCCGAGGTCGCCGTCGCCTCCACCAAGGCGTTCCTGACCCAGCTGGTCGCCTGCTACCTGGTCGCGCTGTACCTGGGCCAGGTCCGGGGCACCAAGTGGGGCGACGAGATCCAGGCCGTGATCAAGGACCTGTCCCGCATCTCCGAGGAGGTCGAGCGGGTCCTGGAGACCATGGAGCCGGTACGGGCGCTGGCGCGGACGCTGGCCGACAAGGACACGGTGCTCTTCCTCGGCCGGCACGTGGGCTACCCGGTGGCCCTCGAAGGCGCGCTCAAACTGAAGGAACTGGCCTACATGCACGCCGAGGGCTTCGCCGCCGGCGAGCTGAAGCACGGACCGATCGCGCTGATCGAGGAGGACGTGCCCGTGGTCGTCGTCGTGCCGTCCCCGCGCGGCCGGTCGGTCCTGCACGACAAGATCGTCTCCAACATCCAGGAGATCAGGGCGCGGGGCGCGCGGACGATCGTGATCGCGGAGGAGGGCGACGAGGCGGTCGTCCCCTACGCCGACCACCTGATCCGCGTCCCCGCCACGCCCACCCTGCTGCAACCGCTGGTGGCCACGGTCCCGCTCCAGGTCTTCGCCTGCGAGCTGGCCACGGCCCGGGGCAACGAGGTGGACCAGCCCCGCAACCTGGCCAAGTCGGTCACGGTGGAGTGAGGGGGCGGGGCCTGTCAGTGGACGGAGAAGCCGCCGTCCACGTGGATCGACTGGCCCGTGATGTAGGCGGAGGCGCGGCCGGCCAGGAACACGGCCGCGCCCGCGAAGTCCTCGGCGAGGCCGTTGCGGCCGGCCATCGTGCGCGCGGCCAGGGCCGCCACCTTCCCGGGGTCGGACTGCAACCGCCTGTTGAGCGGGGTCAGCACGAAACCCGGCACCAGGGTGTTGCAGGTGACGCCGTGCGGTGACCACGCCTCGGCCTGGGAGCGGGCCAGGGACTCCAGGCCCCCCTTGGAGACGCCGTAGGCGCCGCTCTGCACGAAGGCGCGGTGCGCCTGCTGGGAGGTGACGTGGATGATCCGCCCGAAGCCCCGCTTCGCCATGCCGGGGCCGAACCGCTGCCCGAGCAGGAACGGGGCCTCCAGGTTCACCGCCATGGTGGTGTCCCAGACGTCGTCGCCCAGTTCGTCCATCGGCGGACGGAGGTTGATCCCGGCGGAGTTGACGAGGATGTCGGGCTCGCCGAAGACGGCCGCGGCCTCCTCGGCCGCCGCGCGCACCCCGTCGCGGGTGCCGAGGTCACCACTGACCCAGGCGGCCCGGCAGCCGTCCGCGGTCAACTCCCTCACGGTGGCGTCCAGTTCGGTCTTCCGCCGGGCCACGATCACCACCTTCGCCCCGGCCCGGGCCAGCGCCCCGGCGATGGCCCGCCCGATGCCGGAACTGCCTCCGGTCACCACGGCGACCCGGCCGTCCAGGGAGAAGAGGTCGGAGAGATAGGCACGCGAGGACGTCATGCCGGAAGCGTAGAGCGCGCGTCGCGGCGGCCGTGCGGCGCCCGGGGTCCGACGTGGTGTCGCCGCGCCGCCCGTCACCGGGGTCGTAGGGTGCTGGGCATGAGCATCATCGGGGTGGGCATCGACGTCGCCGAGATCGACCGGTTCCGGGCGTCCCTGGAGCGGACGCCGGGCCTGGCCGACCGGCTGTTCGTGGAGCGGGAGCTGCTGCTGCCCAGCGGGGACAGGCGCGGCATCGCCTCGCTCGCGGCCCGGTTCGCCGCCAAGGAGGCGCTGGCGAAGGCGCTGGGCGCGCCGTCGGGGCTGCAGTGGACCGATGCCGAGGTGTACGTGGAGGACACCGGGCAGCCACGGCTGCGGGTGAAGGGGACCGTGGCCGCGCGGGCCGCCGAGCTGGGCGTGCGGGCCTGGCACGTGTCGCTCAGTCATGACGCGGGCGTGGCCTCGGCCGTGGTGGTCGCGGAGGGCTGACCGGTCCCGTGCCGGGTGTGGGCGGCGGGGGTTACGGGGCAGACTCGGTGCCATGCGTACTGCGTACAGCGTGGAGACGGTAAGGGCCGCCGAGCGGGCGTTGATGGCACGGCTGCCGGAGGGCGCGCTGATGCAGCGGGCCGCCGCCGGGCTGGCCGCCGCCTGTGCCGAACTGCTCGGGCGGGTGTACGGCAGCCGGGTGGTGCTGCTCGTCGGCAGCGGGGACAACGGCGGGGACGCCCTGTACGCGGGGGCCCGGCTGGCCCGGCGCGGCGCCGGGGTGACGGCCGTCCTGCTCACGCCCGACCGGGCGCACGCCGGGGGGCTGGCGGCCTTGCGGCGGGCGGGCGGCACGGTGGCGACCGCGGACTCCGCCACCGCGGACGAACTGGTCCTGCGGGCCGACCTGGTGGTGGACGGGATCGTCGGCATCGGGGGCAGGGGCGGGCTGCGGCCGGACGCCGAGCGGCTCGCCGGGGTGGTGGCGCGGTCCCGTGCCGCCGTCGTGGCCGTGGACCTGCCCAGCGGCGTCGACGCGGACACCGGGGAGGTGCGGGGGGCCGCGCTCCGGGCCGACGTGACCGTCACCTTCGGCGCGTACAAGCCGGGGCTGCTGGTGGATCCCGCGCGGGAGTACGCGGGAGTGGTGCGGCTCGTCGGCATCGGCCTGGAACCGCCGCCCGCCGACGCCGTACTGGAAGCCCTGCAACACGCGGACGTGGCGCGGTTGTTGCCGCTGCCCACGGGGGAGAGCGACAAGTACCGGCGCGGGGTGGTGGGGATCGCCGCCGGATCGGCCCGCTATCCCGGGGCGGCCGTGCTCGCGGTGTCGGGCGCGCTGCGCGGCGGGGCCGGGGCCGTGCGGTACGTCGGACCGGCCGGGGACGCGGTCATCGCGCGCTTCCCGGAGACCCTCGTCTCCGACGCCGGGCCCGCGAAGGCCGGGCGGGTGCAGGCCTGGGTGGTCGGGCCGGGCGCCGGGGACGACGCGGCCGCCGTCGCCGAGGTGCTGGAGGCGGACGTGCCGGTGCTGCTGGACGCGGACGGGCTGCGGCTGGCCGACCGGGACGCGGTGCGCGGGCGTACGGCGCCGACGCTGATGACCCCGCACGCGGGGGAGGCCGCCGCGCTGCTGGGGGTGCGGCGCGAGGAGGTCGAGACGGCCCGGCTGGCCGCGGTGCGGGAGCTGGCGGCGGCGTACCGGGCGACCGTGCTGCTGAAGGGTTCGACCACACTGGTCGCCGACTTCGCGGGCGGACCGGTGCGGGTGAACGCCACCGGGACGCCCTGGCTGGCCACGGCCGGGAGCGGGGACGTGCTGTCCGGGCTGGCGGGGTCCCTGCTGGCGGCGGGCCTGCGGGCGTCGGACGCCGGGAGCGTGGCGGCGTACCTCCACGGCCTGGCGGGCCGCTTCGCGGCGGACGGCGCGCCCACGGGAGCCCATGACGTGGCGTCACACATCCCGAAGGCATGGAGGGACGTACGGAACTGACCGACCCCACCGCGACACGACCGACGCCGGCGCACCTCCCCGGGTGCGCGGGGAACTGCGCGCTCGGCCCGCACGCGCCCGCGGCCTGGCGACGACCGGAGCTGGGCGGCGGGTCCGGCCGGGCGGTGCTGTGTGGCGGGCGGTGGTGCAACTCCGTGGGG
>NZ_JBEYXM010000002.1:584969-703070 GCF_040704595.1 Streptomyces sp. NPDC046870 | reverse complement strand
GGCGCGGGGAACTGCGCGCTCGGCCCGCACGCGCCTGCGGCCTGGCGACGACCGGAGCTGGGCGGCGGTCCGGCTGGGGTGGTGCGGTGTGGCGGGCGGTGGGGCAACTCCCCGGGGGCGCGGGGAACTGCGCGCTCGGCCCGCACGCGCCTGCGGCCTGGCGACGACCGGAGCTGGGCGGCGGTCCGGCTGGGGTGGTGCGGTGTGGCGGCCGGTGGGGCAACTCCCCGGGGGCGCGGGGAACTGCGCGCTCGGCCCGCACGCGCCCGGGGCCTGGCGACGACCGGAGCTGGGCGGCGGGTCCGGCCGGGCGGTGCTGTGTGGCGGGCGGTGGTGCAACTCCTCAGGGGCGCGGGGAACTGCGCGCTCGGCCCGCACCCGCCTGCGGCCTGGCGACGACCGTTGCCCGGCGGCGGGTCCGGCCGGGCGGCGCGATGTGGCGGGCGGTGGGGCAACTCCCCGGGCGCGCCGGGAACTGCGCGACCGGCCCGCACGCGCCCGCCGCCCGGGCGATGACCGCGGAGAACTGCGCACACAGCCCCCGCGCACCCGCACCCCCGTGGCGGCCGGAGACGCGACGGCGGGACCGGCCCACGTCCCGCGGAGGGCGGCTCTGAGAGACTGGGGGTGCCATGAGTGAGACACCAGCTGTGCCGACCGCCGCCCTGCGCGCCCGCGCCGAGATCGATCTGGGCGCCCTGCGCGCCAATGTGCGGACCCTGCGCGCCCGGGCCGGGAGCGCCGCCGTGATGGCCGTCGTCAAGTCCGACGGATACGGCCACGGCGCGGTGCCGTGCGCCCGCGCCGCCCTCGCGGCGGGCGCGAGCTGGCTCGGCACGGCCACGGCCGAAGAGGCCCTGGCGCTGCGTGCGGCCGGGCTGCCCGGCCGCATCCTGTGCTGGCTGTGGGTGCCGGGCGGGCCCTGGCGGCAGGCGATCGAGGCCGACATCGACGTCTCGTTGAGCGGCATGTGGGCCCTGCGGGAGGTCGTCGAGGCCGCCCGGTCGGCGGGCCGTCCCGCGCGCGTGCAGCTCAAGGCCGACACCGGACTCGGCCGCAACGGCTGTCAGCCGGGGGAGGACTGGTCCGAGCTGGTCGGTGCCGCCCTGCGCGCGGAGGCCGAGGGGCTGGTCCGCGTCACCGGGGTGTGGTCGCACTTCGCGTGCGCCGACGAGCCGGGGCACCCGTCCATCGCCGCCCAGCTGACCCGGTTCCGGGAGATGCTGGCGTACGCCGAGGCACAGGGCGTACGGCCCGAGGTCCGGCACATCGCCAACTCGCCGGCCACCCTCACCGTGCCCGATTCCCACTTCGACCTGGTCCGCACGGGCATCGCCCTGTACGGCGTCTCGCCCAGCCCGGAGCTGGGCACCCCGGCGGACTTCGGGCTGCGCCCGGTGATGACGCTCAGCGCCTCGCTGGCCCTGGTCAAGCACACCCCGGCCGGACACGGCGTCAGCTACGGCCACCACTACGTCACGCCCGGCGACACCACGCTCGGCCTGGTGCCCGTCGGCTACGCGGACGGCATCCCGCGGCACGCCTCGGGTACCGGCCCGGTGCTGGTCGGCGGCAAGTGGCGGACGATCGCCGGGCGGGTCGCCATGGACCAGTTCGTCGTCGACCTGGGCGGTGACGAGCCCCCGGTGGGCAGCGAGGCCGTGCTGTTCGGGCCCGGTGACCGCGGTGAGCCCACGGCCGAGGACTGGGCGCAGGCCTGCGGCACGATCGCGTACGAGATCGTCACACGCATCGGAACGCGCGTTCCCCGCGTCTATGTCAACGCGCCGATGTGAACGCGCCCGCGTGAACGCGTCCACCGCGTCCAGGTGAGCGCCTTCATGTGAACGCGCAAGAACTCGGGTAACCCGTTCCTCGGCGGCACCCACCCAGGCGAACTGCAGTACGGCGAACAGGAGCGGTACGTGACCGAGAGCAGCGCGGAGCTCGTGGCGGACGTCGTCGCCTCGGCGGCCGCCGCCTCCGCCGCGGGGGCGGCCGGGAGCTGGCGCAGGGCGACCGGCATCGCCGGTGCCGCGATAGGCGTGCTCGCCGCGGGAGCGGCGGCCGGTGTCGCCATCGAACGGATGACGGTGGGGCGCGGAATGCGCCGCAGGGCCCGGCTGGCGCTGGACGCGGCGGGCCCCTACGGCACCCTGCGCGGCACCCCCGGCAAGGCGTACGCCGACGACGGCACCGAGCTGTACTACGAGATCGACGAGGCCGAGCCCGACGCCGGCCCGAACGTGTCGCCGCGCCGGCGCCGGCTCTTCGGCCGCAAGGCCCCCGCCCCGGTCACCGTCGTCTTCTGCCACGGCTACTGCCTCAGCCAGGACTCCTGGCACTTCCAGCGCGCGGCCCTGCGCGGGGTCGTACGGACGGTGCACTGGGACCAGCGCAGCCACGGGCGGTCCGGGCGGGGCGTGGCCCAGACCCGGGACCGGGAGCCCGTCACCATCGACCAGCTCGGCCGCGATCTGAAGGCCGTGCTCGACGCCGCCGCACCGGACGGGTCCCTGGTGCTGGTCGGGCACTCGATGGGCGGCATGACCATGATGGCCCTCGCCGCGCAGTACCCCGAGCTGATCCGGGACCGGGTCGTCGCCACCGCCTTCGTCGGGACGTCGTCCGGGCGGCTCGGCGAGGTCAACTTCGGGCTGCCGGTGGCCGGCGTCAACGCGGTCCGCCGGATCCTCCCCGGGGTGCTCAGGGCGCTCGGACAGCAGGCGGAGTGGGTGGAGAAGGGGCGCCGGGCCACCGCCGACCTGTTCGCCGGGATCATCAAGCGGTACTCGTTCGCGGGCCGGGACGTCGACCCGGCCGTGGAGCGCTTCGCCGAGCGGATGATCGAGTCCACCCCGATCGACGTGGTCGCCGAGTTCTACCCGGCCTTCACCGACCACGACAAGACCGGGGCGCTCGTCTGCTTCCGCGACATGCCGGTGCTCGTGCTGGCCGGCGTCCAGGACCTGGTCACGCCCAGCGAGCACAGCGAGGCCATCGCCGACCTGCTGCCCGACGCCGAGCTGGTGCTCGTGCCGGACGCGGGGCACCTGGTGATGCTGGAGCACCCGGAAGTGGTCACCGACCGCCTCGCCGACCTGCTCACCCGTGCGGGTGCGGTGCCCGCAGGGGCTACCGTAAGTGGCTATGGAAGCACCAGCAGCACCGCACAACCCCGCTGAGACCCAGCTGACCGTCACCTCCCCGGAGCAGATGCGGGAGCTGGGCCGCCGACTGGCCAAGCTGCTGCGCGCGGGCGACCTGGTGATGCTCTCCGGCGAGCTGGGCGCGGGCAAGACCACGCTGACCCGCGGGCTCGGCGAGGGCCTGGGCGTGCGCGGCGCGGTCACCTCGCCGACCTTCGTGATCGCCCGGGTGCACCCGTCCCTCGGCGACGGGCCGCCCCTGGTGCACGTCGACGCCTACCGGCTCTCCGGCGGCCTGGACGAGATGGAGGACCTGGACCTCGACGTCTCGCTGCCCGACTCGGTGATCGTCGTGGAATGGGGCGAGGGCAAGGTCGAGGAGCTGACCGAGGACCGCCTCCAGGTGGTCATCCACCGCGCGGTCGGCGACACCACCGACGAGGTGCGGCACGTGACCGTCACCGGCCTGGGCGAACGCTGGTCCGAGACGGACCTGGACACGCTCTCCGGCTGAGACCGCCGACACGTTCCGACAAGCCGTCGGCAAGATATTGCGCAGGACATCCCGGGCGTGGTCACATGGTACCCAGCCCGTACTTAGGTGTACCTAAGTACGTCCGCCCCCGCAGCTCAGGAGGCGTCCATGCCCACGGTGCAACCGGTGTCCATGCGTGATCTGCTGGCGGCCTGCGCTGCGGCGGACGCGATCTCCAGGCCGCCGCGGCCCGAGCCCCTGGAAGCGGCGCGGGACGAGCAGACGGCCGCCGTCGCCTGGGCGCCCTCCGCCACGCCGTCCCCGCGGCAGCCCGGCGGCGGGTCCGGGCACCGCTGCTAGGGCCCCTCGTCCGGATCATGCCGGGCTCGCGGGGCCTGATCCGAACGAAAGGCCCTAGCGGATCACCACGACCTTCACGCCGATCGTCGCGAAGTTCCACATGGCGTTCCCGTCCACCCGCGTCTCCCGGATGCCGCCCGTCTTCACGCCGGGGTCGGCCGCCGTCCCCTCCGTGCCGCCGTCCACGGGCGCGCTGAACCCGACGGTCACCCCGTCCACGCTGGTGAACCGCACCACGTGCTCGATGGGGACGCTGTCCGTGCCGGTGGCCGTGCTGGAGCGGGACGTGACCCAGTACGTGCCGGCCGGCGGGTCGACGGTGCCCGGCCGCACCGGGAAGGTCCGCTGCACCCGGTTGCCGGGGGTGACCAGCCAGACCCGGTCGTCGTCCACCGAGTACACGACCCGTTCACCCGTTCCGGAGCCGCTCGGCAGGGCGGTCGGGTGGTGCCGGTCCCGGGGCGCCTTGGAGGTGGGCGTCGCGTGCGCCGCCGGCCCCGGGCTCAGGCTCGCCGGGACGGTCGCCTGGGCCCGGTAGGCGAGGAATCCGACCGTTCCCAGCGCCGCCGCGGTGAGGGCGGCCACGATCCCCGAGCTGGTCCCTGCCACCTGCGCCACCTCTGCCTAGTGCCGTCATCCGGTGTAAATGTCGTACTTGGTACAGACCGTAGCAGTCGGTGACCGTCCGTCCCGGACGACCCTGCGGGCGGCGCGGGCGCCGTAGGCTGTTCGCGTGCTCTTGCTCGCTCTGGATACCGCAACACCCGCCGTCACCGTCGCCCTGCACGACGGCACCGACGTCATCGCCTCGTCGAGCCAGGTGGACGCGCGCCGGCACGGAGAGCTGCTGCTGCCGGCCGTCGACCGGGTCCTCACCCGGGCCGGACTGAAGCTGGAGGCCGTCACCGGGATCGTCGTCGGCACCGGGCCCGGCCCCTACACCGGCCTGCGCGTCGGCCTGATGACCGCCGACACCTTCGGTCTCGCGCTCGGCGTCCCCGTGCACGGCCTGTGCACGCTGGACGGCCTCGCCTACGCCGCCGACATCGAGGAGGGCCCCTTCGTGGTGGCGACCGACGCCCGGCGCAAGGAGGTCTACTGGGCCACGTACGCCGACTCCCGGACCCGGCTGACCGGCCCGGCCGTCGACCGCCCGGCCGACATCGCCGAGCGGGTCGCGGGCCTGCCCGCGGTCGGCGCCGGCGCGCTGCTCTACCCGGACACGTTCCCGCGCGCCCACGAGCCCGAGCACGTGTCCGCCGCCGCCCTCGCCTCGCTCGCCGCGGAGAAGCTGGCCGCGGGCGAGGAGCTCACCGCCCCCCGGCCGCTGTACCTGCGCCGGCCGGACGCCCAGGTCCCCAAGAACTACAAGGTGGTCACCCCCAAGTGACACAGCCGGCACCCCCCCGACTGCGCGAGATGCGCTGGTGGGACCTCGACCCGGTCCTGGGGCTCGAACGGGACCTGTTCCCCGAGGACGCCTGGTCCCGGGGCATGTTCTGGTCCGAGCTGGCCCACTCCCGGGGCCCCGAGGCCACCCGCTGCTATCTCGTCGCCGAGTCCGCCGACGGCCGGATCGTCGGGTACGCGGGCCTGGCCGCCGCCGGTGACCTGGCCGACGTGCAGACCATCGCCGTCGCCCGCGACCACCAGGGCACCGGCCTCGGTGCCCGCCTGCTGACCGAGCTGCTGCGCGCGGCGACCGCGTTCGAGTGCCACGAGGTGATGCTCGAATGCCGGGTGGACAACCTCCCCGCGCAGAAGCTCTACGAGCGCTTCGGCTTCACCCCCATCGGCTTCCGGCGCGGCTACTACCAGCCGGGCAACGTCGACGCCCTGGTGATGCGCCTGACCACGGAACCCGGCGGCGGCGCGGCCGCGGGCTCCGCCTCAGTACAAGGAACCGATATCAATGACTGACTCACGCGACGAGCCTCTCGTACTCGGCATCGAGACCTCCTGCGACGAGACCGGCGTCGGCATCGTCCGCGGCACCACCCTGCTGGCGGACGCCGTCGCCTCCAGCGTCGACGAGCACGCCCGCTTCGGCGGTGTCGTGCCGGAGGTGGCGTCCCGGGCGCACCTGGAGGCGATGGTCCCCACCATCGACCGCGCGCTGAAGGAGGCGGGGGTCGGCGCCAAGGACCTGGACGGCATCGCGGTCACCGCGGGCCCCGGTCTCGCGGGCGCCCTGCTCGTCGGCGTCTCGGCGGCCAAGGCGTACGCCTACGCGCTCGGCAAGCCCCTGTACGGCGTCAACCACCTCGCCTCCCACATCTGCGTGGACCAGCTGGAGCACGGCCCGCTGCCCGAGCCGACGATGGCCCTGCTGGTGTCCGGCGGACACTCCTCGCTGCTGCTCTCGACGGACATCACCTCGGACGTCCGGCCGATGGGCTCGACCATCGACGACGCGGCCGGCGAGGCCTTCGACAAGATCGCGCGCGTGCTCGACCTGGGCTTCCCCGGCGGCCCGGTCATCGACCGGTACGCCAAGGAGGGCGACCCGCAGGCCATCGCCTTCCCGCGCGGCCTGACCGGCCCCCGCGACCCGGCGTACGACTTCTCCTTCTCGGGCCTGAAGACCGCCGTGGCCCGCTGGATCGAGGCCAGGCGCGCGGCCGGCGAGGAGGTCCCGGTCCGCGACGTGGCCGCCTCCTTCCAGGAGGCCGTGGTCGACGTGCTGACCCGCAAGGCCGTCCGCGCCTGCAAGGACGAGGGCGTGGACCACCTGATGATCGGCGGCGGTGTGGCGGCCAACTCCCGGCTGCGCGCGCTCGCCCAGGAGCGCTGCGAGGCGGCCGGCATCCGGCTGCGCGTACCGCGCCCCAAGCTGTGCACGGACAACGGCGCGATGGTGGCGGCGCTCGGCGCCGAGATGGTCGCCCGGAACCGGGCCGCGTCCAGCTGGGACCTGTCGGCCGACTCCTCCCTGCCGGTGACCGACCCGCACGTGCCCGGCCACGACCACGTGCACGAGATCAGCAAGGAGAACCTCTACTCGTGACCGTGGCCCTGATGTGGGAGGCCCGGGCCGTCGCGGGCCGGGGCGCGGACCTGCTGGCCTGGGTGCGCGAACAGCCCCTCGCCGGCGAGCCGTTGCGCCGCGAGACCTTCCGCGCGCCGCAGGACCGGGTGCTGGTCGTCACGTGGTGGGACGCGCCGTACGACGCCCCGCTGCCCGAACTGCCGGAGCCGGACCCGGAGTTGGTGACCCGGTCGGTGCACCGGTGGCGGTTCGAGGCAGTGGCCGAGGACTGAGTTGGGGAAACCGCTCCGACTGCGCTATGATCATCACACAGCGAACGGCCGGAACACCGGTACGGACGCAGTGCGTTGGTGGTCCAAGGAAAGACGCCCCGCTTCCTGCGGGGAGATGCAGGTGCAAGGCCTGCCCGGCGCTCCACTCGACACCCCGCCCCCGGGTTCCCGGCGGCGGGGTGTTCGCGTTGTGCGGGGCATGCGCTCGAATGTTTCGCCCGATCATTCGAATGTTCCGGTGGTCCTCGGTGTACCGAGGGCTTCGTCAAGCGGTCCGTCGGGGATACGATCGCGGGCATGAAGCCCTCGAAGCCCGCAGGAACGCAGACGGCGACCCTCGCCGAGATCGCCCGTGAGGCGGGGGTCTCCGCTCCGACTGTTTCGAAGGTCCTCAACGGCCGGGCCGATGTCTCTCCTGCCACCCGCACCCGCGTCGAGGAGCTGCTGCGCGCCTACGGCTACCGGCGCCGCCGTGCCGAGGCCTCCCGCTCTCCGCTGATCGACGTGGTCTTCCACGAGCTGGAGAGCGCCTGGGCGATGGAGGTCATCCGGGGCGTGGAGAACGTCGCCCGGGACGCCGGGCTGAGCGTGGTCCTGTCCGAGTCGGCCGGCCGGCTCACCCCCGGCCGCACCTGGGCCGACCAGGTCGCCGCCCGCCGCCCGCACGGCGTGGTGCTGGTGCTCTCCGAACTCGACGAGTCCCAGCGGGCGCTGCTGACCAGCCGCTCCATCCCGTTCGTGGTGATGGACCCGGCCGGGGACCCGGGGCCCGACGTCCCCTCGATCGGCGCCACCAACTGGCAGGGCGGTCTCGCCGCCACCCGCCACCTGGTGGAACTCGGCCACACCCGGATCGGCGCGATCAGCGGCCCGTCCCGGATGATGTGCAGCCGGGCCCGGGTCGACGGCTACCGGGCCGCCCTGGAGACGGCCGGACTGCCCGTCGACCCCTCCCTCGTCGTGGCCGGCGACTTCCACCACGACGCGGGCTACCGCCTGGGCCTGGAGCTGCTGCGCCGCCCGGACCGGCCCACCGCCGTCTTCGCGGGCAACGACCTCCAGGCGCTCGGCCTGTACGAGGCCGCCCGCGAGCTGGGTCTGCGCGTCCCGGAGGACCTCAGCGTGGTCGGTTTCGACGACCTGCCGGTGGCCCGCTGGGTGGGCCCGCCGCTGACGACCGTCCGGCAGCCGCTCACCGAGATGGCCGAGGCCGCGGCCCGGCTGGTGCTGGAGCTGGGGAGCGAGCGGGAGGAGCGGGCGGCGACCCGGGTGGAGCTGGCGACGAGCCTGGTGGTGCGGTCGAGCACGGACGCGCCTCCGGCCGCGTAGCGGTCCGCGCGGAGGGCCTTGGGTCTTCCGCCGGGCCGTGCCAGGGGGCGTCCGGTGTCGCGTGGATGAGAATTTCACAAGAAAGCCGACTCTGACGGCTTCCGCTAACAGTCCCCTAATAATTCGGACTTATGTTCCTGTCGTGACGCGACACGAGGAGCACGGCGACGCGGGCAGACGGGTGGGCCGGCGGTCGGGAGCGGTGAAGATCGTCGGCCTCGCCGTGGCGGGCACCCTGGTCCTGGGCCTGGCGGCGGCCGGCTGGGCCTACTGGCACCTCGACCGCAACATCACAAGCGTCGACATCGACGGCGCACTCGGCGACGACCGTCCGGCCAGGGCCGTGGTCACCCCGTCCGCGACCGGCCCGGCAGACGCCTCCCCGCTGCCCACCGGCTCCCTCAACATCCTGGTGCTCGGCTCGGACTCGCGCAGCGGCAAGGCCAACCAGGAGCTGGGCGGCGGCGACAGCGGCGGAGCCCGGTCCGACACCGCGATGGTCGTGCACATCGACGCGGGCCGGACGAAGGCCACCGTCGTCAGCGTCCCGCGCGACACCCTCGTCACCCGCCCGTCCTGCCCGCTCACCTCCGGCGGCAGCACGGCACCGGCGTACGGCGCCATGTTCAACAGCGCCTACGCGGTGGGCGGTCCGGTGTGCGCGGTGAAGACCGTCGAGACCCTCACCGGCGTCCGCATGGACCACTACCTGGAGATCGACTTCTCCGGCTTCGCCCAGCTGGTCGACGCGCTCGGCGGGGTCGACGTCACCACCGGCCAGGACATCGACGACGACAAGAGCCACCTGCACCTGAAGGCCGGCACCCACCACCTCGACGGCAAGCAGGCCCTCGCCCTCGCCCGCACCCGGCACGGCATAGGCGACGGCAGCGACCTGGGCCGGATAGGACTCCAGCAGACGCTGGTCAAGGCCCTGCTGGAGCGGATCTCCGGCGCCGGCCTGCTCTCCGACCCCGCCCGGCTGTACCGGGTCGCCGACGCCGTCACCGCCAGCATCACCACCGACACCGGCCTGAACTCCCTGAACGAACTGGTGAGCCTCGGCCGGAGCCTGAAGGGACTGACCGCCGACCGGGTGCGGACGCTCACCATGCCGGTCGTGACGGCGCCCTCCGACCCCAACCGGGTCGTCGCCCGGGAGCCGGCGGCGAAGGACCTCTGGGCCTCCCTGCGCTGAGCCGGTGCCGCCCGGCCGTCGGGGCGGTCGAGAAGATCCCTGAGATTTTTCCGCGAGCGTGTCGATCCGGGTGTCCGCCGTTCGACGCAAGGGTGAGCGGCGGGAACGGACCCGCCGCCGGTACCCGAGGAGTCACCATGCCCCGCTACCTGTCGCTCGTGCGCGTCGACGAGTCCGCCGCCCCCGCCGGGGGCCCCAGCGCGGAGCTGATGCAGCGGATGGGTGAGCTGATCGAGGAGATGACCAAGGCCGGTGTGCTGCTCGACACCGCCGGGCTCACCCCCTCCGCCGAGGCGGCCCGGATCGACTGGAACGGCGAGAAGGCGTCCGTGACCGACGGCCCGTTCACCGAGTCCAAGGAGGTCGTCGGCGGCTACGCGCTCATGCAGTGCAAGGACCGGGCCGAGGCCGTGGAGTGGACGCAGCGCTTCCTGAAGATCCACGGCCCGGAGTGGCGGCTGGCCTGCGAGCTGCGGGAGATCGCCGAGGGCTGAGGCCGTTTGGCCCGCCGCCGTCCAGGGTGTTGCATGGTGGGCTGTGGAGACACAGCCCGCCACGGCGCACGCCATCGAGACCGTCTTCCGCCTGGAGTCGCCCCGGGTGATCGCCGGCGTCGCCCGGATCGTCCGGGACGTCGGCATCGCCGAGGAACTGGCTCAGGACGCACTGGTCGCCGCCCTGGAGCGGTGGCCACGGGACGGGGTGCCGGACAACCCCGGCGCCTGGCTCATGGCCACCGCCCGGCACCGGGCCGTCGACCTGGTCCGGCGCCGCGAGACCTACGCCCGCAAGCTCGCCGAGCTCGGCCGCGACCTGGCCACGGCCGCGCCGTCGTACGACGCACCGGCCGACCCGGACGACATCGACGACGACCTGCTCCGGCTGGTCTTCACCGCCTGCCACCCGGCACTGTCGCCGGAGGCCCGCACCGCGCTCACCCTGCGCCTGCTCGGCGGCCTGACCACGGCCGAGATCGCCCGTGCCTACCTGGTGCCGGAGCCGACGGTCGCCCAGCGGATCGTCCGCGCCAAGCGCACCCTGGCGAAGCGGAACGTCGCCTTCGAGGTGCCGTACGGTCCCGACCGCGAGGCCCGCCTCGGCTCCGTGCTGGACGTCATCTACCTGATCTTCAACGAGGGGTACGCGGCCACCGCCGGCGACGACTGGCTGCGCCCCGGCCTGTGCGAGGACGCGCTGCGGCTGGCCCGGGTGCTGTCCGCGCTGATGCCCGAGGAGCCCGAGGTGCACGGCCTGACCGCGCTGCTGGAGTTCCAGGCGTCGCGCGCCGCCGCCCGCACCGGCCCCGACGGCACACCGGTGCTGCTGGAGGACCAGGACCGCCGCCGCTGGAACCGCATGCTCATCGCGCGTGGCGTCCGCGCCCTCGACCGCGCCGGGGCCACCGCGAGCGGCCCCCCGGGCCCGTACACCCTTCAGGCGGCCATCGCCGCGTGCCACGCGCGCACCTACACCTACGAGGAGACGGACTGGCAGGCCATCGCCACCCTGTACGGCCTGCTGGCCGTCCGCGCGCCGTCCCCGGTGGTCGAGCTGAACCGCGCGGTCGCCGTGTCGATGGCCGACGGCCCGGCGGCGGCCCTGGAGCTGGTGGACGCCGTGTCCGCCGCGCCCTCGCTGCGCGGCTACCACCTGCTGCCCAGTGTCCGCGGTGATCTGCTGGCCCGTCTGGGCCGTGTCGCCGAGGCGCGTGAGGAGTTCCTGCGGGCGGCGGCCCTGACCCACAACGAGCGGGAGCGGCGGTTGCTGCGGGACAGGGCGCACGCGTGCGGCTGAGCGTCAGGCGGGCGGGCGGCCGACCAGCGTCGTCGGCGCCCGGGTGACGCGCGTGAGACAGGCGGTGGCCGGTGGTCTCGGCTTCCGGCGCGGCTCGTCCTCCTGCGCTGCCCAGTGTCCGTGGTGATCTGCTGGCCCGTCTGGGCCGTGTCGCCGAGGCGCGTGAGGAGTTCCTGCGGGCGGCGGCCCTGACCCACAACGAGCGGGAGCGGCGGCTGTTGCGGGACAGGGCGCACGCGTGCGGCTGAGCGTCAGGCGGGCGGGCGGCCGACCAGCGTCGTCGGCGCCCGGGTGACGCGCGTGAGACAGGCGGTGGCCGGTGGTCTCGGCTTCCGGCGCGGCTCGTCCTCTGGCCGGCGGTGGCCCTGACCCGCGACGAGCGGGAGCGGCGGCGGCTGGGCGTCAGCCGAGCGGGTGGCCGATCAGCATCGTCGGCGCCCCGGCGACCCGCGTGAGGAAGACGGTGGCCGCGTTCGGCCCCTGCGGTCGCACCTTCCGGCGCAGCTCCTCCGGTTCGACCGCCGAGCCGCGCTTCTTCACGGTCAGCGTGCCGACCTCGCGCTCCCGCAGCAGGGCCTTGAGCTTCTTGACGTTGAACGGGAGCCGGTCGGTGATCTCGTAACCGGTGGCGTACGGCGTGGGCCGGGCCCGGTCGGCGGTGACGTACGCGATGGTCGGGTCCAGGAGCCCCCCGCCGACCTCCTCGGCCACCTCCGCGACCAGGTGCGCGCGGATCACGGCGCCGTCCGGCTCGTACAGGTACCGCCCCACCGGACGGACCGCGGGATCGGGCAGCCCGCGGCCGAGCAGCGTGCGCGGACCCGGCAGCAGCGTGGCCCGCACCGCGCCCGGCGCCCCGGTCCCGAACCACAGCACCGCCTCCTTCACGTCGCCGCCGTCGGAGACCCACTCGGCCTCGGCCTCGGCCGGGACCACCTCGTGCGGGATCCCCGGGGCGATCTTCAGTGCGGCGCGGGGCGCCCGGAGGGCCGCCTCGATCGCCCAGGACAGCGGCGGCGAGTACGCCTCCGGATCGAAGAGCCGGCCGCGCCCGCCCCGGCGGGCCGGGTCCACGAACACCGCGTCGTACCCGGCGGTGTCCACCTCCGTCACGTCGGCCTCGCGCACCTCGATCAGCCCGGCCAGCCCCAGCGCCTCGGCGTTCGCCCGCGCCACGGCGGCCGTCAGCGGGTCCCGGTCCACGGCCAGCACCCGGATCCCGGCCCGCGCCAGCGCGATGGCGTCCCCGCCGATCCCGCAGCACAGGTCGGCGACGCAGGCCACGCCCAGCTCCTTCAGCCGCCCGGCCCGGTACGCCGCCACGGAGGCCCGCGTCGACTGTTCGACCCCGTTGGGCGTGAAGAACATGCGCCCGGCGTCCTCGGGCCCGAACTTCACCACGGCCCGCTGCCGCAGCCGGGCCTGGCCGAGCGCCGCGGACACCAGCTCGGCCGGGTGGTCGCGGCGCAGCCGGGTGGCCACGGCCAGCTCCCGGGCGGGCTCGGTGTCGCGCACCTCGTCGAGGAGGGCGCGGCCTTCGGGGGTGAGGAGCAGAGCGAGGTCGTTCACCGGGTCATTGTGGGCCAGTCGGTGGATGGTGCGCCTCCGGCGGCGGTGTCGCCCGGGGTCGAGGGCCGGGGCCTGGGAGGATCCGGCACCATGCGAGCAGTAGTACAAAATGACAAAAGTCGGACTCGTTTCCGGCGGCTGGCCCTCGGCGGCGGAGCCGCCACGCTGGCCGCCGCCACCCTGCTCTCCGGCTGCGCCGGACCCGAGTCCGTGCGCACCGCGTCCGGCCACGGCGGCCCCGCCCAGCCCCAGGACCCGGCGGCGCGCCGGGCCGCCGAACACGCCCGGCTGGTCGCCGCCGCCCGGCGCTGGGGGCTGGACCAGGTCCCGCTCACGCCCCCGCCGCCCCCCGCGGCCAAGCCGAGGATCACCGCCCGTGACGGGTTCGAGGTGGACCACCAGGAGGACTGGAACCTGCCCCCCGTCTTCACCACCGTCCCCACCCGGGACAAGGTCGTGTTCCTGACGATCGACGACGGCGCCGAGAAGGACCCGCGCTTCCTCGCCATGATGCGCGAGCTCAAGGTCCCCTACACCGCGTTCCTCAGCGACTACCTGGTCAAGGACGACTACGCCTACTTCCGGAAGATGCGGTCCTACGGCAACACCCTCAACAACCACACCCTGCACCACCCCTACCTGCCGGGCCTGTCCTACGAGGAGCAGAAGGACGAGATCTGCGGCATGCAGGCCGTCATGAAGAAGCAGTTCGGCAAGGCCCCCACCGTCTTCCGTCCCCCCTACGGCAACTACAACCAGGACACCCTGGTCGCCGCCAAGGAATGCGGCATCAGGTACGCGCCGATCTGGAACGAGGAGGTCTTCGTCGACCACTGGGAGTACCGCGAGGACGACAAGCGGCTGCGCCGCGGCGACATCGTCCTCACCCACTTCCGCGGCCGGGACGACTGGGACGGCACGATGGTGGACGACATGCGCCGCTTCCTGGACAAGGTCACGCGCGAGGGCTACGCGGTGGCCCGCCTGGAGGACTACCTGTGAGGCGGGCTCGGGGCCCGGCCGCGGTCCTCGCCGCGGCCCTGCTCCTGACGGGCTGCGCCCAGTCCGTCGACCCCATCGAACGGCTCGGCAAGAAGGCCGCCGAAGGGGTACGCCCGCACGCCGCCGACCCCGACCACCGTTACCGCGCCTGGGGCCTGCCCCGGCCCCTCGCCCGCTCCCCGGTGCACCCGGCCCGCCCGCTCGCCGAGCGCTCCCGGGCCGGTGCCCCGCTCCCCGTGGTCGACCGCGTCCCCACCCGCGACCCGGTCGTCTTCCTCACCTACGACGACGGCGCCGAGCGGGACCCCCGCTTCGTCGACATGGTCCGCGAACTGAGACTCCCGGTGACCCTGTTCCTCACCGACAGCGTCGCCGCCCCCGGCTACCCCCACTTCGCCCGCCTGCGCGCCCTCGGCGCCGGCATCGGGAACCACACCGTCGACCACCGGGCCCCGGCCGGACTGCCGTACGCCGGCCAGCGCGCCGAGATCTGCGGCCAGCAGGACCGCCTCCGTGCCGCCCTCGGCGTCCGCCCCCGGCTCTTCCGCCCGCCCTACGGCTCCTACGACCGCACCACCCTGCGCGCGGCGGCCGACTGCGGCGTCTCCACGCTCGTCCTGTGGCGCGCCGCCCTGACCCCGGCCGGCCTCACCTACACCCACGGCGCCCACCACCTGCGCCCCGGCGACATCGTCCTGGTGGGCCCCGACGAGTCGAGGGGGCCGGCGCTGTGGGAACGGACGGTACGGGTGCTGACGGAGGCCCAGGGGAGAGGGCTGACGGCGGGCTGCCTGGAGGACTACGTGTGAGGTCCGGCCGGTGCGGCGCCGGCGGCGGGTCCGGGGGCGGCGGTGACCCCCGGGACGACGGCCCTCGCGTGGCGAATCCGGCCGACGCGCCGCGGGCAATTGGCACTCCGCTTGACCGAGTGCTAATCGCGGTCATAGTCTCGGCTCTGGCACTCCCCCCTGGAGAGTGCCAGACAAACGCGACGGGCAGGTCCGGCACCCGCGACGACGGATCGACCTGGTCGCCACCTCAGACAGTTAACCCCGTGAGATCTCCGAAGGGGGAGGTCGGATCGTGACGACCGCCAGCTCCAAGGTTGCCATCAAGCCGCTCGAGGACCGCATCGTGGTCCAGCCGCTGGACGCCGAGCAGACCACGGCCTCTGGCCTGGTCATCCCGGACACCGCGAAGGAGAAGCCCCAGGAGGGCGCCGTCCTCGCCGTGGGCCCGGGCCGGTTCGAGAACGGCGAGCGTCTGCCGCTCGACGTCAAGGTCGGCGACGTCGTCCTCTACAGCAAGTACGGCGGCACCGAGGTGAAGTACAACGGCGACGAGTACCTCGTCCTCTCGGCTCGCGACGTCCTCGCGATCATCGAGAAGTAATCACCTCAAGCGACTCTCTGCTTGAAGCTGCGCCCCTGGCCCCCCGCGATCGATATGAAGCCGGGCGCCCGGGGCGCGGCGTTTTCACCCACAGATTTCCGAGAGGGCTCCCGCTGCCATGGCGAAGATCCTGAAGTTCGACGAGGACGCCCGTCGCGCCCTTGAGCGCGGCGTCAACAAGCTTGCCGACACCGTCAAGGTGACGATCGGCCCCAAGGGCCGCAACGTCGTCATCGACAAGAAGTTCGGCGCCCCCACCATCACCAACGACGGTGTCACGATCGCCCGCGAGGTCGAGATCGAGGACCCGTACGAGAACCTCGGCGCGCAGCTGGTGAAGGAGGTGGCGACCAAGACCAACGACATCGCTGGTGACGGCACCACCACCGCCACCGTCCTCGCCCAGGCGCTGGTGCGCGAGGGCCTGAAGAACGTCGCCGCCGGTGCCTCCCCGGCCGCCCTGAAGAAGGGCATCGACGCCGCCGTCAAGGCCGTCTCGGAGGACCTGCTCGCCTCGGCCCGTCCGATCGACGAGAAGTCCGACATCGCCGCCGTCGCCGCGCTGTCCGCCCAGGACCAGCAGGTCGGCGAGCTGATCGCCGAGGCCATGGACAAGGTCGGCAAGGACGGTGTCATCACCGTCGAGGAGTCCAACACCTTCGGCCTGGAGCTGGACTTCACCGAGGGCATGGCCTTCGACAAGGGCTACCTGTCGCCGTACTTCGTGACGGACCAGGAGCGCATGGAGGCCGTCCTGGAGGACCCGTACATCCTCATCAACCAGGGCAAGATCTCCGCCATCGCCGACCTGCTGCCGCTGCTGGAGAAGGTCATCCAGGCCGGCTCCTCCAAGCCGCTGCTGATCATCGCCGAGGACGTCGAGGGCGAGGCCCTGTCGACCCTGGTCGTCAACAAGATCCGCGGCACCTTCAACGCCGTCGCGGTGAAGGCCCCCGGCTTCGGCGACCGCCGCAAGGCGATGCTCCAGGACATGGCCGTCCTCACCGGCGCCACCGTCATCTCCGAGGAGGTCGGCCTCAAGCTCGACCAGGTCGGCACCGACGTGCTCGGCTCCGCCCGCCGCGTCACCGTCACCAAGGACGACACCACGATCGTCGACGGCGCCGGCAAGTCCGAGGACGTGCAGGGCCGCGTCGCCCAGATCAAGGCCGAGATCGAGACCACCGACTCCGACTGGGACCGCGAGAAGCTCCAGGAGCGCCTCGCGAAGCTGGCCGGCGGCGTGTGCGTGATCAAGGTCGGCGCCGCCACCGAGGTGGAGCTGAAGGAGAAGAAGCACCGTCTGGAGGACGCCATCTCCGCGACCCGCGCCGCGGTCGAGGAGGGCATCGTCTCCGGTGGTGGCTCCGCCCTGGTCCACGCCTCCAAGGTGCTCGACGGCAACCTCGACAAGTCCGGCGACGAGGCCACCGGTGTCGCCGTGGTCCGCAACGCCGTGGTCGAGCCGCTGCGCTGGATCGGCGAGAACGCCGGCCAGGAGGGCTACGTCATCGTGTCCAAGGTCAAGGACCTGGACAAGGGGCAGGGCTACAACGCCGCCACCGGCGAGTACGGCGACCTGATCAAGGCCGGCGTCATCGACCCGGTCAAGGTCACCCGCTCCGCCCTGGAGAACGCCGCCTCCATCGCCTCCCTGCTGCTCACGACCGAGACCCTGGTCGTCGAGAAGAAGGAAGAGGAAGAGCCGGCCGCCGCGGGCCACAGCCACGGCCACGCCCACTGAGCGCTGAGCCGAGCCAGGTGCCCGGTGCCCCCTCGGGGGCGCCGGGCACCGTGCGTGTGCGGCGACCGGACGGGCCGGCCGGGATCGGCGCCGCCCCCGTCGTCCCACGCACCCACGGCTACCTGCCCCGCTCGTGCTCACGCACGTAGGTGAAGCCTCGGGGCAGCTCGTGCGGACCGGCCAGACCGGCCCTCGCGTGATCCTCCCGGTAGGCGGCCTTCGCCTCGGGGCCGGCCTCCTTGCCTAGGTGGCCGATGCGCATCAGGTGCCCGGCCACGCGGTGGGCGCTCACGGTGCAGGCCGCGCTCGCGTCGTCGCGAAGGTCCTCACGTTCCGCCACCCGCAGCGTCGGGGCGTAGCACAGCAGCGGAACCGGTGTCTCTCCGCGTCGTGCGGGATGGTGCAGCACGGCCGCCCGGTCGACGCTGCCCTGCTCCCACGTGAGGATCCCGCGGGTGAGGAGTCGCTCGATCGCTCCGCGGATCTTGCTCGCGGCCGGTCGCTCCACCTGGGCGCGTTCGACGGTGTTCCGGATCAGTGCCTCCTGCGGAAGCAGTGCCCGGCCCTTCTCGTCCAGGTATCCGAGTTCGCGCAGCGCGATCAGGACCAGTTCCTCCACCCGGTCCACGCGGGCGTCGAACGCCGCGAGTTCACGGGTCATGATCCTCGGGTCGAAGGCGTAGCGGACCACGGTCCCGCCGAAGACGACGGGCTCGTCCAGCGGGGTGTAGGCCAGGCGCAGCTTCCTCCACGTGTCCCACCGCACCGACACGCGGGTTCCGGGGAGGACGAAGGGCTGCCACGCCAGACCGGTCAGGATCGGCTCGTCACCCGTCAGGTCGAGCCGGACGCCCTTCTGCTCGTCCAGGACCCTGATGCGGTGGCGCCCGCGCAGGAACGTGAGGTCGAGCGGTTCCTGCGGAGCGGCTCGGCCGGCCATCTCGGCCGGTACGGGGCACGTGCCGTGCAGGAGGTGCTCGGCACGCACGTGGAACTTCCAGTCGACCGTGAGACCGGCGTTGACCACCGAGTGGGGCAGCCCACCGTCGAGTTCCTCGACGACGACCTCGGCGAGGTCCTCCGCCTGCGGGGCCGGCGGCCGGCCGGTGCTTCCCCGCGACGGCTGGTCGCTCGCGGCGGCCGGCGCCTCCATACGTCCGTAGCAGCCGTTGCAGTACCGCTCGTCACCGCGTACGGCGACGAGTTTCGCCGTCTTCGTCTGACCGCAGCGCGCGCAGGTGAACGACACGACCGCCGCCAACCGCACGAGCTGTACGTCGCCGCGCTGCGGATAGGTCTTCACGATCTTCTTGCCGAGGAGCCCCCCGCCGACCTTCATCACAGCCAATCCCCCCGGACCTCCCGTCCTGCCGGTCCTGCCTCAGCCGCGGCGGAGCCGGAAGGGATCAGGGTAGATATCCCGACTTGGCCGAGCAAGGCTCTCCCCGAAGACCGCCCATCCGCCGGCCGCCACGGCACCGGTGGCGCAGGCCAGGACACGCCAGTCGCGGGGCGTCCAGGCGAAGACCGCGTCCTGGCCGAAGCGGCGGCCGAGGTCACGCGCCGCGGTGTCGCTCAGGCCGACGACGGCCACGCTCTCCTCGCGGTGCGAGCCGCGTACGTCACCCCCCTGCGCGGGCCACCAGGTCAGCCTCCGTCGCCGGACGTCGTCGAGCAGCAGGCGCTGGGCGCGGGCGTTGGCGTCGGCCGGCGCGGTACGGCCGAGAGGATTCCAGGCGGTGATCACATGAACGGTGGCGCCGCGGGCCGGTGCCGGGAAGCGACCCTCGACCGTGCCCGCAGGACGCGGTTCGACGCGAAGGGCGCGGTCCCCGAAACGGACGTCGACCACTGCCGTGCGATAGAGATCCCAGTTGAGGGGCGTACCGGCTGCGTCACTGGCGTGCACAAGGGCCTCCTGTGGAACGAAGACCCCCTTACCCGCCGTGCAGGGAGATCGGTGCTCGCCCCCACAAGGAAGCGGGGGCCGGACCCGCAAGATCCCATGCAACGCGCTCCGGGGCAAGGGGCTGGTCGCTTCCTACCTGCGTCTACTGCTCCAACGCGTCGAGCGCCCCCAGCTGCTGCATCAGTCCCAGCTGGTCGTGCTGCCACCACAGCTCGGCGATCTTGCCGTCGTCACCGAACCGGAACAGCGTCATCCCGGTCATGGTGACCTGGGTGCCGGTGGGCGCGATGCCCAGGAAATCGCCCTGGTGCGCGGCGTACCAGGTCCACCGCGCGCAGGACCGGTCGCCCTGGCTGAGCACGTCCTCCACCGTGAACGCGAAGTCGAAGGCGCCGCGCCACATCCGGAACTCGGCGCGGACGTTGTCCAGCCCGATGGTGTCCTGCGGGTTCATCGGGTCATGGCTGTGGACGTCCTCGTCCAGCAGGTCGTTGAGCGGCGGCAGTTCACCCTCGGCGCACAGCGCCTCGAAGAACCCGCGCACCATGCCCTCGGGCAGACTCTCGTCCCGTACGACGTCCAGGTCGACGAACGTCGGCATCTCGTCGCACAGCGCCACCAGGCCCCGGAAGATCCGGTCCGTCTCCGGGAGGTTCGAGTTCCGCATCGCGTCCTCGTACGACGGGAACTCCACCACCTCGACGACGTGCGACGCGTCCGACCGGTCCGTGCCGAGCACCGCGTGCGTCGCCGTCCGCTTCCCCTTGGTCTGCTGGACCCAGTCGTCCATGAGCCGGTTCATCTCGTCCAGCCGGCTCGTCCTGCACTCGATGAGCTGTACGAAGGTCATGCGCCGCCTCCGGCCCCCCTGGTCCGGTACCGTCCCGCCCATTTTCCCACCGGGACGGCGGCGCCACCCGCGCTACCGCGGCCCGTACCTGCGCCCCGTCCGGGAGCTGATCCCGCCCATCAGCCCGCGCGGCGCCACCTTCACCAGGCCCATCAGCGCCTTGTACCGGGGGTCGGGAATGGACACCGTCTTGCCGCGCGCGAGGTCGGACAGCGCCGCCGCGACCAGCTTGTCGGCGTCCAGCCACAGCCAGCCCGGGATGTTGTCCGTGCCCATCCCGGCCCGCTGGTGGAACTCGGTGCGCACGAATCCCGGGCACAGCGCCATCAGCCGGACCCCGCTGCCGGCCAGGTCCTTGGCCGCGCCCTGGGTGAACTGCACGACCCACGCCTTGGACGCGCCGTACGTACCGCGCGGGACGAACGCGGCCACCGAGGCGACGTTCACCACCCCGCCCCGGCCGCGCTCGCGCATCGCCCCGGCCGCCGCCGACGTCAGCCGGAGCACCGCCTCGCAGTGCACCTTGAGCATCCGCAGCTCGTCCGCCATCGGTACGTCCAGATAGCGGCCCTTGTTGCCGAAGCCGGCGTTGTTGACCAGCAGGTCGACCGGGTTCTTCCGGTCGCCGAGCCGGTCGGCCACCGCCTCGATGCCCTTGTCCTGCGCCAGGTCGGCGGTCAGCACCTCCACCTCGATGCCGTGCCGGTCGTGCAGTTCGGTCGCCTGCTCGCGCAGCCGCTTGGTGTCCCGCGCGACCAGGACGAGGTCGTGGCCGTCAGCCGCCAGCCGCCGCGCGAACGCGGCACCGATCCCCGCGGTCGATCCCGTAATCAGAGCCGTTGTCATGGCCCAAGCGTAGTGACCCGGACCGACAGCCTCCGCGGTCCGCACGCCGTGCCCGCCGCGCCGCCGGCGGCTTACCGGTCCCCGTGCTCGGCCACGTACTTCCGGGCCTTGGCCAGCGTCTCGGTGTGCAGCGCCGTGCCGGCCGCGAGCAGCCGGGGCAGCAGCTCCCGCTCGGTGGTGACCGCGCGGAACTGCATCGCCGCCGTCACGCCGTGGTCCGGCCGGTGCACGATCTCGACCGGATCGCCCGCCCGGATCTCGCCCGGCTCGATCACCCGGAGGTAGGCGCCCGTTGCGCCCGTCCGCGTGAATCTCCTGGCCCAGCCGCGCTCGCCCAGATGGCCCTGGAACGTGGCGCACGGAATGCGGCCGGAGGTCACCTCCAGCACGACGGTGGGACCGATCCGCCAGCGCTCCCCGATCAGCGCGCCGGAGACGTCCAGACCGTCCGTCGTCAGGTTCTCGCCGAAGCACCCGTGGGCCAGCGGCCTGCCGAGTTCGCGCTCCCAGGCGTCGAGGTCCTCCCGGGCGTACGCGTACACCGCCTGGTCGTCCCCGCCGTGGTAGCGGGTGTCGCACACCGCGTCCCCGGCGAGCCCGCTCGCGCCGACGCCCCTGGGGCCGGGCGCCGCGACGCGCACCGGGCCGTCGGCCGGCTGCTTGTCTATGCCGGTCAGGCCGTCCGGCTGGCTCGTGTAGGGCACCTGCCGGGGCCGGCCCAGATTGACCGAGAGAAGCTTCATCCCGGCACGGTAAGCGATCCGGTCCCAAAGCGTCGACGCATTATCCGGAGTCCCGCCCAAGGCTGCCTTATGCTCGACGGGTGATCGAGGCCCGTCATCTCCGCGTCCTGCGCGCCGTCGCGACCACCGGTTCCTTCTCGGCGGCCGGACGCCGGCTGGGCTGCACCCAGCCCGCCGTCAGCCAGCAGATGAAGGCGCTGGAAGCCTCGGTCGGCACCCCGCTCCTGGTCCGCGCCGGGCGCGAGATGCGCCTCACCCAGGCCGGCGAGGCCCTGGTCAGGCACGCCTCCGGCATCCTCGCCGGGCTCACCGCGGCCGAGGAGGAGGTCGCCGCCATCGCCGGCCTGCGCGCGGGCCGCGTCCGGCTGGTCTCCTTCCCCAGCGGCAGCTCCACCCTGGTCCCCACCGCCCTGGCCGCCCTGCGCGCGGCCCACCCCGGCACCCGCGTCTCGCTGGAGGAGGCCGAACCGCCGAGGTCCGTGGAACTGCTCCGCGAAGGCGACTGCGACCTGGCCCTGGCCTTCCGCTACGAGGGGGCGGCGGTCGCCGAGGACTGGGACGACCTCGTCCTGCGGCCCCTGCTGACGGACCGCCTGGTCGCCCTGGTGCCCGAACGGCACCGGCTCGCGCGCGCGGACACCGTCGCCATCGGCGAGCTGGCCCACGAGCCCTGGATCGCGGGCTGCCCGCGCTGCCGCGGCCAGCTGGTCGAGGTGTGCGAGGGGGCCGGATTCACCCCGCGCATCGACTTCGCCACCGACGACTACCCGGCCGTGGTGGGCCTGGTCGGCGCCGGTCTCGGCGTCGCCGTCCTGCCCCAGCTGGCCGTGGAGTCGGTACGGCCGCGGGGGGTGCGCACGGTACGGCTGGAACCGGCGGTACGGCGGGAGATCGTCGCCCTCACCCTGCCCGACCTGGCCCAGGTGCCGGCCGTGTCGGCCACGCTGGAGCAGCTGGCCCGGGCGGCGCGGGCGGCGGGACGCGGCCACGCCTAGGGCCTCTCGTTTGGCTCATGCCGGGCTCGCGGGGTCTGGCACCGCGCCTCGCCGCGTTGTCGTCGGTTGCCATGGCTCCGCCATGGCGCCCTCCTCCGCCTTGCGATGCACGGCACCAGACCCCGCTCCCTGATCCGGCCTGATCCAAACGAAAGACCCTAGCCGGCGGCGCGGAGGTCACCGGAGAAACAGGGGTCGCGCAGACGCGGGGGTCATGGAGCCGGGGGCACGGAAGACGCGGGGTCGCGGAGCCGGGTGGCACGGAGCCGCGGGGGTCACGGAGAGTGCGGGGGCCGCCCGGACGAGGCACGGGCACGCGCGCGCGTGCCCGGTAAGGAAACGGATGCTTTGCCGATGGTGATGCAGAAACGTTCCTTCAGTGATCCGAAGCGGTGTCGCCGCTGGTGGTAGAGGCTGCCACCAGGCGGTTGCGCGCCCGCCCCATCAACTCCTCACGCTCGTCCTCGGTCAGGCCGCCCCAGACGCCGTACGGCTCGCGCACCGCCAGTGCGTGTGCCGCGCACTCCGCACGGACCGGGCACCTCATGCAGACCTCTTTGGCCGAGTTCTCGCGAGCGCTCCGAGCCGCCCCGCGCTCGCCCTCCGGGTGGAAGAAGAGCGAGCTGTCCACGCCGCGGCAGGCAGCCAGCAGCTGCCAGTCCCACAGGTCCGCGTTCGGTCCGGGAAGGCGGGAGAAATCTGCCATTACGTGACCCCTTGTCGCCGTTCTGGGCGGATACGGTGCCAACGACCGTACATCTCCGGTCTAAGGAGATGAAAATATGACTCATTGCGAATCTAGCCCCGGACACTGCGAAACGGGAAGAAAAAGGGCCGAATGGGGCATAGGTTGTGATGAAAAGTTGTGGGTCCGTCGAGCATGTCTGCACCGTGTCGAAGCCCTCACGTAGAGTGCCGAAGACGGCACGCGGGCCCGTAACTCTTTCGAGTGACCGTCGTTGAGAGTGCGGATGCGGTTGAGAAAACAAGCGCTCGGGCAGGCGTCCGAGACGGTCGACCGCACAGGTGACGATTCCGTACCAGCCTGGAGGCTCAAGGTGACGCGCATCAGCTGCGGAGGGCGGTCATGACATCCGTCCTCGTCTGCGACGACTCCCCGCTTGCCCGAGAAGCGCTCCGCCGCGCGGTCGCGACCGTGCCCGGTGTCGAGCGCGTGACGACGGCGGCCAACGGCGAGGAAGTCCTCCGCCGCTGGGGCGCCGACCGCTCCGACCTCATCCTGATGGACGTGCGCATGCCCGGTCTGGGCGGCGTCGAGACCGTGCGCCGGCTGCTGTCCGCCGACCCGGGCGCGCGCATCATCATGCTCACCGTCGCCGAGGACCTCGACGGAGTGGCCCTCGCGGTCGCCGCCGGTGCCCGGGGATACCTGCACAAGGACGCCTCGCGCGCGGAGCTGCGCGCCACGGTGACCCAGGCGCTGGCCGACCCCACGTGGCGACTCGCCCCGCGCCGGCTGCGCTCGGCGGAGATGGGTGCCGCGCCCACGCTCACCGCGCGTGAGATCCAGGTCCTGGAGGGCATGAGCCACGGCCGCTCCAACGCCGAGATCGGCCGCGAGCTGTTCCTCTCCGAGGACACCGTCAAGACGCACGCCCGGCGCCTGTTCAAGAAGCTCGGCGCCTCGGACCGGGCGCACGCGGTGGCCCTCGGCTTCCGCTGGGGACTGGTCCGCTAGCGAGCGTGGAGCCGGGCGGGCCGCTCGGCGCCGGGGCACGTCCCGGTGCCGTCCGTGCCCGCGGCCCCCGCGCGGGCGGCCCGGCTTGAGCTCCGGTACCCGGGCACTGCCGGTGCGCGGGTTCCGCGGTGGCGTTGCGGGCCGTCATGCCGTGCCGCTGTGCCGTTCGGTGGACGGGGCCGTCCGGGTGATTCCGGCCGTCCCGGTCCACCCTGGTCACCCCCGCTGTCACGGCCGTCCGGGCCCCGCTCCGACGGGCGAACCGTCGTGGCGGCCGGCGGCCCGCCGGACGCGCGCTGCTCGTTTCGGCGCGGATGCCGCATCCTTGGAGGTGTGGAGTCTCTCGGGGACGAGTCGGTCGAGCGGAAGGGGAGGGCGCAGGGAATGAGTGCCGGCGCACCTGCTCATAACGCTTCGGTGCACAACCACGAGCACGATGCGACGGACCGGACGGCCGCAGGGCACCATGGACCGATGCGCGACGACGAGGCGGGCACGGCCCACGGGGCGATCGGTGCGCTCGTGCATCGTGCCGTCGACGGGGACGAGCAGGCCACGCACGATCTGCTCGCCCATGTCCACCCCCTGGCGCTGCGCTACTGCCGCACCCGCCTGTCCCGGCTGCCCGGCGACGCGCGCCACTTCGTGGAGGACCTCGCCCAGGAGGTCTGCGTGGCGGTCCTGCTCGCCCTGCCCCGCTATCGCGACACCGGCCGCCCCTTCGAGGCGTTCGTCTTCGCCATCGCCTCCCACAAGGTCGCCGACCTCCAGCGGGCCGCGATGCGCCACCCGGGATCGACCGCGGTGCCCTCCGACGAGATGCCCGAGCGGCCCGACGACTCCCTCGGCCCCGAGGAGCGCGCGCTGCTCAGCAGCGACGCCGAGTGGGCCAAGAAACTGCTGGCCAACCTCCCCGAGAACCAGCGCGAACTGCTGCTGCTGCGCATCGCCGTGGGCTTGACCGCGGAGGAGACGGGGCAGATGTTGGGAATGTCACCCGGCGCGGTCCGCGTGGCCCAGCACCGGGCCCTGAGCCGCCTGAGGGCGCTCGCCGAACAGTGAACCCCCCTGCGCGCAGCCCCAGGTGGCTCCCGCGCTGAACGGGTACGCCGCCGTTTCCGTACGAACATACGAAGCCCGGAGCGATCCCGTACCGTGGAATTTGCTAGCGACGCTTCCCGTTAGCATGGACATCCGCACCGATCAAGGCCATTTGGGGAAGGTGTCATGACTGCCAACGTCGACGGAGTGCCCGGTAAATTCGCGACACTCGGGCTGACCTACGACGACGTGCTGCTGCTGCCGGGCCCGTCGGACATGGCACCCGACGAGATCGACACCGCCTCGTACGTCTCCAAGAACGTGCGGGTCAACATCCCGCTGCTGTCCGCCGCCATGGACAAGGTGACCGAGTCCCGCATGGCGATCGCGATGGCCCGCCAGGGCGGCGTCGGCGTCCTGCACCGCAACCTCTCCATCGAGGACCAGGCCAACCAGGTCGACCTGGTGAAGCGCTCCGAGTCCGGCATGGTCACCGACCCCATCACCATCCACCCGGACGCCACGCTCGCCGAGGCCGACGCGCTGTGCGCCAAGTTCCGCATCAGCGGCGTGCCGGTCACCGACGGCGACAAGAAGCTCCTCGGCATCGTCACCAACCGTGACATGGCCTTCGAGAGCGACCGCAGCCGCCGCGTGCACGAGGTCATGACCCCGATGCCGCTGGTCACCGGCAAGGTCGGCATCTCCGGCCCCGAGGCCATGGAGCTGCTGCGCAAGCACAAGATCGAGAAGCTGCCGCTGGTCGACGACGAGGGCGTCCTCAAGGGCCTGATCACCGTCAAGGACTTCGTCAAGGCGGAGCAGTACCCGAACGCGGCCAAGGACGCCGAGGGCCGCCTGCTGGTCGGCGCCGCGGTCGGCGTGGCCGGCGACGCCTTCGAGCGCGCCCAGGCCCTGATCGAGGCCGGTGTCGACTTCATCGTCGTGGACACCGCGCACGGCCACTCCCGCCTGGTCGGCGACATGATCGCCAAGATCAAGTCGAACTCCTCCGGCGTCGACGTCATCGGCGGCAACGTCGCCACCCGCGACGGCGCCCAGGCCCTGGTGGACGCGGGCGCCGACGGCATCAAGGTCGGTGTCGGCCCCGGCTCCATCTGCACCACCCGCGTGGTCGCCGGCGTCGGTGTCCCGCAGGTCACCGCGATCTACGAGGCCGCGCTCGCCGCGAAGGAGGCCGGTGTCCCGGTCATCGGCGACGGTGGCCTGCAGTACTCCGGCGACATCGCCAAGGCCCTGGTCGCGGGCGCCGACACGGTGATGCTCGGCTCGCTGCTCGCGGGCTGCGAGGAGTCCCCGGGCGAGCTGCTGTTCATCAACGGCAAGCAGTTCAAGTCGTACCGCGGCATGGGCTCCCTCGGTGCCATGCAGACCCGTGGCGACCGCAAGTCCTTCTCCAAGGACCGTTACTTCCAGGAGGGCGTCGCCTCCGACGAGCAGCTGATCCCCGAGGGCATCGAGGGCCAGGTGCCCTACCGCGGCCCGCTCTCCTCGGTCGTCCACCAGCTGGTCGGCGGTCTGCGCCAGTCGATGTTCTACGTGGGCGGCAAGACCGTGCCCGAGCTCCAGACCAACGGCCGGTTCGTGCGGATCACCTCCGCGGGCCTGAAGGAGAGCCACCCGCACGACATCCAGATGACGGTCGAGGCGCCGAACTACAGCGGCAGGAAGTAGCGGCGGCAGCGGCCGCGGGAAGTGACGTCCACGCGCGCGTGAGGCTCGTGCCACGGCGGTCCCGGAGCATCCGGGGCCGCCGTCGCCGTACCCGTCGGCGATACTGGAAGGCGCTGCAACGCATAGGGAAAGGCCACCAACGTGACTGAGATCGAGATCGGGCGCGGCAAGCGCGGCCGCCGGGCGTACGCCTTCGACGACATCGCCGTCGTCCCCAGCCGCCGTACGCGGGACCCGAAGGAGGTCTCGATCGCCTGGCAGATCGACGCCTACCGTTTCGAGCTGCCGTTCCTGGCCGCCCCCATGGACTCCGTGGTCTCCCCGGCCACCGCGATCCGCATCGGCGAGCTGGGCGGCCTCGGCGTGCTCAACCTGGAAGGGCTGTGGACGCGGTACGAGGACCCGCAGCCGCTGCTGGACGAGATCGCCGAGCTGCCCGCCGAGCAGGCGACCCGCCGGCTCCAGGAGATCTACGCGGCGCCGATCAAGGAGGAGCTGATCGGCGCCCGCATCAAGGAGGTGCGCGACTCCGGCGTGGTCACCGCCGCCGCGCTCTCCCCGCAGCGCACCGCGCAGTTCTCCAAGGCGGTCGTGGACGCGGGCGTGGACATCTTCGTCATCCGGGGTACGACGGTCTCGGCGGAGCACGTGTCGTCCTCGCACGAGCCGCTGAACCTGAAGCAGTTCATCTACGAGCTGGACGTCCCGGTGATCGTCGGCGGCTGCGCCACGTACACGGCGGCCCTGCACCTGATGCGCACCGGTGCCGCGGGCGTCCTCGTCGGCTTCGGCGGCGGCGCCGCGCACACCACGCGCAACGTGCTCGGCATCCAGGTCCCGATGGCCACGGCCGTCGCCGACGTGGCCGCGGCCCGCCGGGACTACATGGACGAGTCCGGCGGCCGGTACGTGCACGTGATCGCGGACGGCGGTGTCGGCTGGTCCGGCGACCTGCCCAAGGCGATCGCCTGCGGCGCCGACGCGGTGATGATGGGCTCCCCGCTGGCCCGGGGCACCGACGCGCCCGGCAAGGGCCACCACTGGGGCATGGAGGCGGTCAACGAGGAGCTGCCCCGCGGCAAGAAGGTCGACCTCGGCACGGTCGGCACGGTCGAGGAGATCCTCACCGGCCCGTCCCACACCCCGGACGGCTCGATGAACTTCTTCGGCGCCCTGCGCCGCGCCATGGCCACCACCGGCTACAGCGAGCTGAAGGAGTTCCAGCGGGTCGAGGTGACGGTGGCGGACAGCCAGCACCGTCGCTAGTCGCCGAAGCGGTCACCACGACGCCGGAAGGGCCGGTCGTCCCCAGCGGACGACCGGCCCTTCCGCATGCCGCCGACCCCCGGCCCCGGCACCCCCGCGCGCCCCCCTTCACAACCGGTGCGCCGCCCCCGTGGGCGTGGCCCCCCGTGTGTCCAGCAGCAGCTGGGCCTTCACCGAGAGGCCCTGCAGGTCGTACGTCCGGTGCTGCTGGAGCAGGATCGTGAGGTCGGCGTCGGCCGCCGCCTCGTACAGGGAGTCGGCGCGCGGCACGGGCCGGTCCAGGACGCTCCACTCGGGCACGTACGGGTCGTGGTAGCTGACGGCCGCGCCCAGCCCCATGAGCCGTACGGCGATCTCCTGGGCCGGGGTGCCCTGCTGGTCGGCGAGGTCGGGCTTGTAGGTGACGCCGAGGAGCAGCACACGGGCCCCGCGCGCGGACTTGCCGTGTTCGTTCAGGAGCGTGGCCGCGCGCTGGACGACGTAGCGGGGCATGCGGCTGTTGACCTGCTGGGCCAGCTCGACCATGCGCAGGGTGCGGGTCGCGTGCCCGGTCAGGTCCAGCGGGACCCCGTGCCCGCCGACGCCCGGACCCGGCCGGAACGCCTGGAAGCCGAAGGGCTTGGTCTCCGCGCACCGGATGACGTCCCACAGGTCGACGCCCAGCTCGTGGCAGAGGACGGCCATCTCGTTGACGAGCGCGATGTTGACGTGCCGGTAGTTGGTCTCCAGCAGCTGCACGGTCTCCGCCTCGCGCAGGCCACGCGCGCGTACCACCTTGTCGGTGAGCCGGCCGTAGAACGCGGCGGCCGACTCGGTGCAGGCGGGGGTGAGACCGCCGATGACCTTGGGGGTGCTCGCGGGGGTGTGGTCGCGGCTGCCGGGGTCGACCCGGCTGGGGGAGTAGGCGAGGTGGAAGTCGCGGCCGGCGCGCAGTCCCGAGCCCTCCTCCAGCAGCGGGCGCAGGAACTCCTCCGTGGTGCCGGGGAGGACGGGCGACTCCAGGATGACCGTGGTGTGCGGGCGCAGCCGCGCGGCCAGGGTGCGGGCGGCCGCCTCGACCTGACCGAGGTCGAGTCCGCCGTCGGCACCGCGCGGGGTGGGCGCGCAGATCACCGCGGTGCGCACCCGGCCGAGCTGGGCGGGGTCGGTGACGGGGCGGAACCCGGCGGAGTGCATCCGGCGCAGCTCCGCCGGGCTGAGTGAGCCGGCCTCGGGGCCGGTGGCATAGCCGACGGTGGGGATACCGGAGGCGACGGCGGCCTGGGCGAGCGGCAGGCCGTAGGGACCGAGTCCGATGACGGCGAGGTCTGCGGGCATGGCGTGGGCCGTCCTTCCAGTAGCCGAAGCGGGACAGGAGCGCAACCGCTGTGGAGAAGACGAGCGAGTGCACTGTCAGACTAGGTACATATATGACCGTTATGCGTGATTGTGTTTGTGTGTCTTCCAAGGGTTGTGCGCAAGTTGTCCACAGGTCGGGATCCCGTGGTGGCTGAAGTCGGCCAGCCCGGTCAGAATTTGGGCAGGAGGAGGGGATGAACCGGGCTTCGCCCACCGGGTGCGGCCGACGCGAGCGAGTCTGCGACAGCGGGAGGCAGCGGTGAGGACAGCGACTCTGGGGCCGGCACAGCGGGCCGGGGCACTGGCGGCGATGGCGGAGCGCGAGCTGGACGTGCTGGTGGTCGGCGGCGGAGTGGTGGGCGCGGGCACCGCGCTGGACGCCGTCACGCGCGGTCTGTCCACCGGCCTGGTCGAGGCCCGCGACTGGGCGTCCGGCACCTCCAGCCGGTCCAGCAAGCTGATACACGGCGGCCTGCGCTATCTGGAGATGCTCGACTTCGCCCTGGTCCGCGAGGCCCTCAAGGAGCGCGGTCTGCTGTTGGAGCGCCTCGCCCCGCACCTGGTCAAGCCGGTCCCGTTCCTCTACCCGCTCCAGCACAAGGGCTGGGAGCGGCTGTACGCGGGCTCGGGCGTCGCCCTGTACGACGCGATGTCGATGGCCCGCGGCCACGGCCGCGGCCTGCCCGTGCACCGCCACCTCACCCGCCGCCACGCCCTGCGCGTGGCCCCCTGCCTGAAGAAGGACGCCCTGGTCGGCGCCCTGCAGTACTACGACGCCCAGATGGACGACGCCCGTTTCGTCGCAAACCTGGTCCGCACGGCCGCGTCCTACGGCGCGAAGGTGGCCAACCGCGCGCGCGTGACCGGGTTCCTGCGCGAGGGGGAGCGGGTCGTCGGCGCCCGGGTGCAGGACGTGGAGGGCGGCGGGGAGTACGAGATCCACGCCCAGCAGGTCGTCAACGCCACCGGTGTGTGGACCGACGACACGCAGGCCATGGTCGGCGAGCGCGGCCGGTTCCACGTCCGCGCCTCCAAGGGCATCCACCTGGTCGTGCCCAAGGACCGCGTCCACTCCACCACCGGACTGATCCTGCGCACCGAGAAGTCCGTCCTGTTCGTCATCCCCTGGGGCCGGCACTGGATCATCGGCACCACCGACACCGACTGGGACCTGGACAAGGCGCACCCGGCCGCGTCCAGCGCCGACATCGACTACCTGCTGGAGCACGTCAACTCGGTGCTGGCCGTGCCGCTCAGCCGAGACGACGTGCAGGGGGTGTACGCGGGGCTGCGCCCGCTGCTGGCCGGCGAGTCCGACGCCACCAGCAAGCTCTCCCGCGAGCACACGGTCGCCCACCCGGTGCCGGGACTGGTGGTCGTGGCGGGCGGGAAGTACACGACGTACCGGGTGATGGCCAAGGACGCCGTCGACGAGGCCGTGCACGGGCTCGACATGCGCGTGGCCGACTGCGTCACGGAGGAGACCCCGCTGCTCGGCGCGGAGGGCTACCAGGCGCTGTGGAACGCGCGAGCGCGGATCGCCGCGCGCACCGGACTGCACGTGGTCCGCGTGGAGCACCTGCTGAACCGGTACGGCTCGCTCGCCGAGGAGGTCCTGGACCTCATCGCCGCCGACCCCACGCTCGGCGAGCCGCTGCACGCCGCCGACGACTACCTGCGCGCCGAGGTGGTGTACGCCGCCTCGCACGAGGGCGCCCGGCACCTGGACGACGTCCTCACCCGCCGCACCCGCATCTCCATCGAGACCTTCGACCGCGGCACCCGCAGTGCCCGCGAGGCGGCCGAGCTGATGGCGCCCGTGCTCGGCTGGGACGAGGACCAGATCGCCCGCGAGGTCGAGCACTACGAGAAGCGCGTGGAGGCGGAGCGGGAGTCCCAGATCCAGCCGGACGACCAGACCGCGGACGCGGCGAGGCTCGGCGCGCCGGACATCGTGCCGCTGTAGCGGCGGCCGACGTTCACTCGAACGAGTGGCCGTTTCCGGGATCTCCGCTCGAATTCCGGCCGTTGTTCCGGGTGAGGGGGGACAACTCGGCCGAAAGTGGGGCGGGTTCGAGGCGGGGGTCGCCGTCGCCGGTGAACAGCGGCATCGGGGGCACCGGTATGGACGGGACTGTCCGAAGCGTCGGCAGTCCGGTTCCTCCCTTCTCACGACCCGTCATCCCGGTAAGCGGAAGACCTGCTTCAGGCGGGCCTCCGGGGTGGCGGGGGCGGGCTCGGGCCAGGAGCACCCTGGGCGTCGGGCACTTGTCGGGTGAGAGACAATGGAGGCTCTGTCAGGGCGGGTTGTATGAGGGGACGCATGTCGGAGGCGGAGCGGGCGGGTACATCTCGTCAGGAGACTCGTCAGGACAAGAACGAGCGGCGTCTCCTCGCGGGGCGGTACCGGCTGGGAGACGTGCTGGGCCGTGGCGGTATGGGCACGGTCTGGCGCGCCGAGGACGAGACCCTGGGCCGGACGGTCGCCGTCAAGGAACTGCGGTTCCCGTCGAACATCGACGAGGAGGAGAAGCGGCGCCTGATCACGCGCACCCTGCGCGAGGCCAAGGCGATCGCCCGGATCCGCAACAACAGCGCGGTGACGGTCTTCGACGTCGTCGACGAGGACGACCGGCCCTGGATCGTCATGGAGCTGGTCGAGGGCAAGTCCCTCGCCGAGGTCATCCGCGAGGACGGCGTGCTGGAGCCGAAGCGCGCCGCCGAGGTGGGCCTCGCCGTCCTCGACGTGCTGCGTTCCGCGCACCGGGAGGGCATCCTGCACCGGGACGTGAAACCGTCCAACGTGCTCATCGCCGAGGACGGCCGGGTCGTGCTCACCGACTTCGGCATCGCGCAGGTCGAGGGCGACCCGTCCATCACCTCCACCGGCATGCTCGTCGGCGCCCCCTCCTACATCTCCCCGGAGCGGGCCCGTGGCCACAAGCCGGGACCGGCGGCCGACCTCTGGTCCCTCGGCGGCCTGCTGTACGCGGCGGTCGAAGGCACCCCGCCCTACGACAAGGGTTCGGCGATCGCCACGCTCACCGCGGTGATGACCGAGCCCCTGGAGGAGCCGAAGAACGCCGGACCGCTGCGGGACGTCATCTACGGCCTGCTGACCAAGGACCCGGCCCAGCGGCTGGACGACGCCGGGGCGCGGGCCATGCTCAACGCCGTGATCCGGGCGCCCGAGCCCAAGCCGCTGGACGCCACGCAGGTGGTCCCGCTGCCCGCCCAGCCCGGTGGGCCCGCGGGCAGACGGGGCGAGGAGGGCGGCGAGAAGCTGCGCGGCGCCCTGCGGTCGGTCCGCAAGGCGGCCGGGGCGGCCACGGCGGCGGCGACCGCGCGGACCAAGAGCGCGAACGAACCGTCCGCGCCGGGGACGGGCGGCGCGGTGGGCGCCGGTGGCGCGGTCGCCGGGGAGACGCGGCCCGGGTTCTCCGCCGGGCCGGGGGGCGTACCCGCCGCGAGGCCGGGCGGCGCGGCGTCCGGTGCCGCCGGCGTGCCGAACTCCAGCACGAACAAGCAGGGTTCCGGCTGGCCCGTGGTGCCGCCGCCGGACCTGGACCTGCCGACCCGGCCGGTGCCGAGGGCCCCGCTGACCGACGTGGTGCCGAAGCGGACGCTGCTGATCATCGCCGTGGTGGTCGTGCTCGCCGTGCTCGGGATCGTGCTGGCCCTCACCCTGGGCGGCGACGACGGCAAGGGTGACAAGAGCGGCGGGGCCGGGGCCGCGGCCAGTCCCGGCGCCTCCGCCAAGCGGGACAAGGGCACGGGCGGCGGCACGGCCACCGGGCCCCGCACGGACGGGGCGACCTCGGCCTCCGCGACCACCGGGCCGACGACGGGCACCGGGGCGAGCCCGTCCGCCGGCTCCGACAGCGGTTCCGGCTCCTCCGCCGACGACTCCTCCGGGTCGAAGGGCGGCGGCAGCGCTCCGGTGGTCTCCACCCGCAAGGGCGGCCAGGGGTACTCGATCGGGCTGCCCAAGGGGTGGAAGTACCAGTCCAGCGGGGCCGCCGGTGACCGCTACACCGGGCCCGGCGGGCAGAAGCTGCTCATCGCCTGGACCGGCACGCCCAAGGACGACCCGGTCGCCGACTGGAAGAGCCAGGAGCGCTACATGGTGCGCTCCCAGTACCACAAGATCCGCATCGAGAAGGTCGACTACCGCAACTGGAACACCGCCGACTGGGAGTTCACCTACGTCGAGGGCGGCACCGGGTACCGCACGATCGACCGGGGGTTCGTGGTGAACGACCACCTCGGTTACGCGCTGATGTACACCGCGAAGGGCGCCGACTGGCACGGCGAACTGCGCAAGGACACCTGGAAGACGTTGACGAAGTCCTTCGAACCCAAGTCATAGGCGCCGTGTGCCGGTTTGGTACGTGAGAATCCGTCATCCTCTCAATGCGGGTTGCCTCCGGCACGTATCGTGAAGGGTCGCGGACCGTACGCGGCCGGACGCGTGTACGAAACGGGTCGCGGGGCGAACGGATGTGACCAACCGGGCGGCCGGGGGAGGCAAAGTGGACGACTACGCGGGTCGGGTGCTCGCCGACCGCTACCGCCTGCCACTGCCGCCGTCCGACGAGTACGAACTCACCGAGACCCGCGCCTTCGACACCTACAGCGGTCAGGAAGTCCTCGTCCGCCAGGTGCCGTTGCCGGAGGTCGTCGAGGCCGAGGTGCTCGACGCGGAGGGGCTGCCCGCCGGGTTCACCGCACGGGAGCGCGCGTCCCGCCGGGCGCCGGAGGCGAGGACCGCCACCCGGCGGCCCGCCGATCCGGCGGTGCGGCGCGCCGTCGAGGCCGCGCAGGCGGCGGCCGGCATCCCCGACCACCCCCGGCTGGACCAGGTCTTCGACGTGTTCGCCGAGGGCGGGTCCCTGTGGATCGTCAGCGAACTGGTGAACGCGCGCCCGCTGGCCGCCCTGCTCGCCGAGAGGCCGCTGACGCCGTACCGGGCGGCCGAGGTCGCCTCCGACGTGCTCATGGCGCTCCGGGTGCTGCACGCCCACGGCTGGGTGCACCGCAACATCACCGTCCGCACGGTCCTCGTCTGCGACGACGGCCGCGTGATGCTGACCGGTCTCGCGGCCGGCGCGGCGGAGGAGGCGCTGAGCGGATACGACCCGGTGCCGGCTCCCGAGGACCAGGACGGCGACACGGGCGAGGGGTTCGGCGCCGAGCCGGGTTCCGTCGGCGGCGCAACCCTGGGCGCCGGCCCCGGCACGGCAGGCGGCGAGGTCGCCGCCGGTGCCGGTGGCCGTAGCGGCGGCGTGGACGCGGGGTCCGCCGGGGACGTCGATCCCGAGGCCGCGCGGCGGGCCGCCATCCAGGCGCGGGCGGCCGGAGGGCTGCCCGCCCCGGGGGCGAACGGCGGCGCCGGCGCGGTGGGCCGGCCGGCTCTGGAGAGCGGTGCCGACATCCGGGCCGCCCGGGCCGGGGCCATCGCCGCGTATCGGGCGGGCGCCCGGGCCGCCGCCCGGGTGCACGAGGCCCAGCAGGGCGAACGCGCGGCCCTGCCGGGCGCGCGGCCACCCGCCGACGACACCGACACCGGCGCGGCACGGCCGTACCCCGGTGAATCCGGCGAGGGCACCGGTACCGGCACCACGGCACCGCCCGGCCGGATAGCGGACCCCTACGGGGTGCGCGGCGCCCCCTGGCACGGCGCCGCACCGCGCCCCGGAACCGGCGGCACACCCCCGGCCCCGGACGGCGGGGCCCACCGACCGGGCCTGCCACCGGCGAACCCCGCCACCGGGCGGGCGTCCGTGCCGGGTCAGGGATACGGGCCGGGGCGGGCCCCGGTGCCGGGCGGGGAGTGGGGCCGGCAGGCGCGGGGGGTGTCCGAGCCCGGCTACGCGGGTGCCACCCCGCCGTACTCCGCACTCGAACCCGCACCCGCCGACGACACCGACACCGGCGCGGCACGGCCGTACCCCGGTGAATCCGGCGAGGGCACCGGTACCGGCACCACGGCACCGCCCGGCCGGATAGCCGACCCCTACGGGGTGCGCGGCGCCCCCTGGCACGGCGCCGCACCGCGCCCCGGAACCGCCGGCACACCCCCGGCCCCGGACGGCGGGGCCCACCGACCGGGCCTGCCACCGGCGAACCCCGCCACCGGGCGGGCGTCCGTGCCGGGTCAGGGATACGGGCCGGGGCGGGCCCCGGTGCCGGGCGGGGAGCGGAGCCGGCAGGCGCGGGGGGTGTCCGAGCCCGGCTACGCGGGTGCCACCCCGCCGTACTCCGCACTCGAACCCGCACCCGCGTCCGGCACCGCCTCCGCGTACGGCGGTGTCCCCACGGCCGGCGCCGGTCACTCCGGGGCGCCGGGCGGTGGCTGGGACCAGCCCGGCGGCGTGCGCCGTGGGCCCGGGACCGCGCTCGCCGCCGAGCGGGCGCGGCAGGTGCGGATGACCGTGGTGGGGCCGGTGACCGAGCGCTGGGCACCGGAGCAGGCCGGGCCCGTGCACGAGAACTGGCAGCTGGCGGCGCCCATCGGCCCGGCCACCGACCTGTGGGCGCTGGGCGCGCTGCTGTTCCGAGCCGTGCAGGGGCACGCGCCGTACCCGGAGGAGTCCACGGCCGAGCTGGTCCAGCTGGTGTGCGCCGAGCCGCCCGCCTTCGCCGAGGAGTGCGGGCCGCTGCGGCCGGTCGTGGAGTCGTTGCTGCGCCAGGATCCCACCGAGCGGCCGGACGTCGAGGAGCTGAGCGGCTGGCTGCGGTCGCTGGTGCGGTCCGCGCCCGAACCGGACGCCGGCACCCATGTCGTCCCCACGCCGCCCGCCGACCCGAGCCGGCTGCCGATCGTCCGGCGCCGTGGCGAGCTGGTGCGCCGGCGGCGCGCCGGGCTGCCCGCGGCCCATCCGCACGGCCGGCACAAGCGGGCCCGGGACGGCGCGGGTTCGCCGCGCAGCCTCGGCCGGACCCTGCTCCTGCTGATCCTGCTCCTGCTGGCCGGTGCGATCGCCTACGCGATGCTCTTCATGCCGAAACAGGGTGAGAGCGGCGCGGCGGGCGGCGACCGTACCGGCGGCGCCGGGCAGACCGGTCCCGCGCCCTCGCACACCCCGCGCCCCTCCGCCGGGCAGAGCGCACCGGGCGGCGACGCCTCCGCCTCCGCGCCCGCGACCGAGACGCAGACGGGCGGGGACCCGGCCGTCCCCGACGGGTTCACCCTGCGCAAGGACCCGGACGGCTTCAAGGTCGCCGTCGCCGAGGGCTGGGCCCGCACCCCGAAGAACGGCAGCGGCCAGGTGGTCTACGCGCACGGGAACTTCGAGCTGATCGTCGTACCGGGACGGGACGGGACGGCCGCGTACGGCAGCGATCCGATGGTCTATCAGCGGGACAAGGAGCGCGAACTCCAGCCGTACCGCGACTCCAGCTGGGCCACGGCCGGCGGGCTGCGGACCATCGAGGTGGGTGGACGGACCATGGCCGAGGGGCAGTTCACCTGGACCGACGGGCAGGGCCGGGACCTGTTCGTGCGGAACATGGCGCTGTTGCTGAACGGCCGCTACCACATCGTCCAGGTGCGCGGTCCGGAGGCGGAGCGGGACGAGGTGACGCGGCTGTACGAGCAGGCTACCGCGACGTATCGCTACACCGGTTGAGCAGCGTGTGTCCGGGGCCGTGCGGTGCCCGTGCGGTTCCCTCTCTCGCGCGGAAATGACCATCGTCACAGTGCGGTTTCCGTGGCACCCCGCTGGTTCCCTGGGGGCAGGCCGGTCCTTAGTCTGACCCTGTCAAGAGCATTGCGGGGCAACGTGAATCAGATGCAGGGCCTGCTCATAGCGGGCCGCTACCGGCTCGCCGACTCCATCGGCAGCGGCGGCATGGGCCGGGTGTGGCGCGCCCACGACGAGGTGCTGCACCGGCAGGTCGCCGTCAAGGAGTTGACCGCCGCGCTCTACGTCTCCGACAGCGACCGGGGCGTGCTGCTCGCCCGGACCAGGGCCGAGGCCCGGGCCGCCGCGCGGATCAACCACTCGGCCGTCGTCACCGTGCACGACGTCCTGGAACACGACGGCCGCCCGTGGATCGTGATGGAGCTGGTCGAGGGCGCCTCGCTGGCCGACACGGTCAAGGAGCGGGGGCGCGTGGAGCCGGCGGAGGCCGCGCGGATCGGGCTGTGGGTGCTGCGGGCGCTGCGCGCCGCGCACTCCGCCGGGGTGCTGCACCGGGACGTCAAGCCCGGCAACGTCCTCCTCGGCGCGGACGGCCGGGTCCTGCTCACCGACTTCGGCATCGCCCAGATCGAGGGCGACACCACCATCACCCGCACCGGGGAGGTCGTCGGCTCGGTCGACTACCTGGCCCCCGAGCGGGTGCGCGGCCACGACCCCGGCCCGGCCTCCGACCTGTGGGCGCTCGGCGCCACGCTGTACACGGCGGTCGAGGGGCGTTCGCCGTTCCGGCGGACCTCACCGCTGAGCACCATGCAGGCGGTCGTCGAGGAGGAGGCGGCCGAGCCGCGCCACGCCGGTGTGCTCACCCCGGTCATCGCCGCGCTGCTGCGCAAGGACCCGGCCCGGCGGCCGGGCGCGGAGGAGGCCGAGCAGATGCTCGCCGAGGCGGCGGAGAACCGCCGGCCGCGCGCCGCGCAGGCGTTCGTCCCGACCCAGGGCTCGGGCTTCCCCACCGCCACCGGACGTCACCAGGGCCCGGGCACGCCCCCGCCCGGCCACGGCGCCGACACGACGGGCGGCGGCTACGGCCCGGGCACGGCGGCCGAGGCCTACGGCTCCGGGACCCCGGCTTCCGGCTACCGTCCGGGCGCCCCGGGCGAGGGCTACGGCGCGAACTCCTCCCAGGGGCACCGCACCGGTGGCCCGACGGCCGCGTACGGATCCGGCCCGGCCGCTACCCCGTACGGTTCCGGCTCCGCCACCTCCCCCTACGGCCCCGCGTCCACCGGGCCCGGACACGACCCGGGTTCCGTCGGCGGGTTCACGGTCCGCGGGCCGGCGTCCGTCCGGCCCCGCCGGCGGCTGCGCACCCTCGCGGTGGTCGTCGCGCTGGCCGCGGTGCTCGGCGGTGCCGGGGCGGTGGCGATCCAGCACTGGGGCGGGCGGGACACCGGCTCCGGCGGCGAGGTGAGCCCGGCGCCCGCCGACAGCGAGACGGCCGGGGCCGACGGCGCGCTTCCCGCCGGCTGGACGACGTACCACGACCCGCTGGGCTTCAGCCTCTCCCTGCCCAAGGGCTGGAAGCGCAAGGTGTACGGCATCCAGGGCGACCTCAAGCAGATCGACTACACGCCCGACGACGGCAAGCACTTCGTCCGCATCGCCATCGACGGCTCACCGGACTTCGCCGACCCCCTCTCCCACCAGCAGGACCTGGAGCAGCAGCTCCAGCGGCTGGTCGACTACCGGCGCGTCACGATGAAGGAGAACGTCTACCGCGACCGCAAGGGCGCCCGGTGGGAGTACACCTGGACCGCGCTGAAGAAGGACCCGCCCTACGTCCCCGGGCCGCGGCACGCGGTCGAGGAGACCTACTTCTCCCGCCAGGGCACCGAGTACGCCCTCTACATGTCCTCGCCGGCCGAGGACTGGGCCACGACCAGCGAGCAGTTCACCTGGGTGCTGCGCGGCTGGCGGCAGCCGGACGAGGGCTGAACCGGCCTCGGCGGTCGCCGAGTCGGCCGAAAATGGCAGGCTGACCGGTGTGTCTTGGCCGGTCGGTGTCCCGGGGGGCACGGGTACCGTGCGGCATGATGGGCCCATGGGGACCGAGGGAGCCGGCTTCCGGCTGATCGCGGGCCGTTACCGCCTGGAGGAACGCGTCGGGCGCGGCGGCATGGGCGTCGTGTGGCGGGCGAGCGACCAGGTGCTGGGCCGTCAGGTGGCGGTCAAGGAACTCCTGCCCGACGACGCGCTCCCGGACGACGACGCGCGCCGCCGCCGGGACCGTACGCTCCGCGAGGCGCGCGCGGTCTGCCAGTTACGCCACCCGCACATCATCGTCGTGCACGACGTGGTGGAGCAGGACGAACGGCCGTACCTCATCATGGAGTTGATCGACGGCGGTTCGCTCGCCGACCGGATCGACCGGCACGGTCCGGTCGACGCCTCCGAGGCCGCGCGGATCGGCATCGCCCTGCTGAGCGCGGTGCGCACCGCGCACGAGGCGGGCGTGCTGCACCGGGACATCAAACCCGCGAACGTGCTGATCGAGTCGGGCACCGACCGGGTCGTCCTCACCGACTTCGGCATCGCGCAGGTCCTGGGCGCCACCACGCTCACCGAGACCGGCTCGTTCGTCGGCTCGCCCGAGTACACCGCGCCGGAGCGGATGTCCGGGCTGCGCACCGGGCCGGAGTCCGATCTGTGGTCGCTGGGCGCGCTGCTGTGCACGGTGCTCAGCGGCGAGTCGCCGTTCCGGCGCGACTCGCTCGGCGGCATCCTGCACGCCGTCGTCTCCGACGACATCCGCCCGCCGGCCGAGGCCGAGCCGCTGCTGCCGGTCGTGCTGGGGCTGCTGGAACGCGACCCGGACCGGCGACTGGGCGCGGCGGACGCCGAGCGGATGCTGTGGACATATCTGGAGACCGGCCGGACGCCGCCCGCGCCGGGCGACCCGGGCCCGGCGGGAGCGCACGGCGGCGGGCTCATCCACCGGATCGGCGGCAGCCTCACGCCCAGGGTCTTCCGCTCGGATCAGGCCGGACCAGGGAGCGGTGCCAGACCCCGCGAGCCCGGCATGACCCAAACGAGAGGCCCTCAGTCCCCGGCACCGTACACGCCGGCGCAGCGGGACCTGCCCCACGGCGGACCGCCGCCGGCCGGCCCGGCCAGGACGCCGCTCGAACCGCCCCCGGCGCGTTCCTCACCGCGCGGCACGCTGGTCGCGGCACTGCTCGTCGCCGCGCTGGCCGGGGCCGGCGTGTCGGCCGCGGCGCTGCTGCTGCACGGGAGCGGGGACGGGGGCGGCGGCTCGCCGGGCGGTACCGCGACGAGCCCGGCGACCCGGACCGGCACGGGAGGCACGACGGTGTCCCCGTCACCGACCCGAAGGGGCACGGGCGGTACGGCCGTCTCCCCGTCGCCGACCGGGACCGCACCGGCACCGCCGCTCAACCCCGGCGCCGGCTCGCGCACCGCGCCCTCCGGTTACCGCACGGCCCGTGACCCGGCCGGCTTCTCCCTCGCGGTACCGGAGGACTTCACCCGCAGCCCCGAGGGCCCACGCGTCTTCTACCTCTCGCCGGGCGGGACCTTCCGGCTGGGCATCCGGGTCGGCGGGCCCCAGCCGGGCGGCCCCGAGGCGGCGATGAACCGCTCCGCCGCCGACGGCCCCTCCACCAACCCCGGGTACCACGACGGACGCGTCATCCGGACCACGCAGCACGGACACCCGGCCGCGCTCTGGGAGTTCACCTGGGACGGCTTCAGCGCGGCGGAGGGCCCGCGCCACACCTACGACCTGTGCTGGGAGGAGAACGGCCGGCTGTACGACGTGTGGGTGTCGGCACCGGTCGGGCAGGTGCGGGAGGCGCGGGAGTACTTCGACGTGGCGGTGGACACGTTCTCGGCCACCGGTGTGTGACCGGCGGCCTCACCGTCCAGGGGGCGAAGCTGACGATCGCCGACCTGGCTCGGAGAGGGAATCCATTGTGCGTCGGCGCGATTACCGAACCCGTGGGCCGCGCCGTTGTGACGCTCGACGCGCAAAAGCAGGAAGTCGAACTGATTAATGCCTGGATGATGCGGCTGTTATGCCATTTGAATTTAAGCAAAAATAGACTTCGTGCGCCATGAACCTACCATGACGCTCCTGTATTCGTCAGGTAAAGATTTGGCGAAACGCCCTGACCAGGCCCGATGGGAGGGCGACTGGTGCCCGTTTTATTCTTGTTGGCTGGGTAATGCTCTCGTCGGCTGGGTTGGGGCACATACAGCAAAGATGACCGCATTATGAGCATCGGCTTGTGTGTGTTCAGGCTTGACGGCGGTCTTGACGATCTTTCCATTGCTCGTATTTAGTTTCCCCTTACGTGATTCATGGGTCTGCCTTACCTGGCGCGCCCTAAAACAACTAGGGGTGGGGTGTGCGTACGCGTGCACGTCTGACGGGAGTACTGGCCGGAGTCGCCGGTATCTTCCTCGCCGCGACAGGTGTCGTGACGTTGGGGTCGCCGGAAGCGGCGGCGGCCACGTGCGTGGGGGGAACGTCCAGTGACTTCAACGGCGACGGAGTGACCGACACGGTCATCGCCGACCCGGACGCGACGGTGAACGGAGTCAGGAACGCCGGACTCGTCCGGGTCGTCCTCGGCGGCGGCAAGGGGGTATCGGAGATCTCCCAGGCGACCAGCGGCATGAACGCGACGCCTGAGCCCAGCGATCACTTCGGCTTCTCGCGCACGTCGTACGACGCCGATGGTGACGGGTGCACAGACCTGGTGGTCGGCACCCCTTACGAGGACGTCCTCCAGAACGGCAAGCAGCTCGTCGACGCCGGGGCGATCTATGTGATCCATGGCACGACGACCGGCATCGGCGCCGGCTCGAAGATCGAGTCGTACACCCAGACACAGCTCGACCCGGCCACCTCCACCGAGGCGTACGACTGGTTCGGCTACACGGTGCGGGCGGGTACGACGGCGAGCAACGCCCCATTCCTGGTGGTCGGCGTGCCCGGTGAGGACGTCGCTGTGGACGGCAAGACATACGTGGATGCCGGCTGCATCGAGTATGTCCAGGGCACGACTGTCGCGACGGTGAACCAGAACCACCCGGGTGTGCCCGGCGTCGTCGAGGCGAACGACCGGTTCGGTTACTCAGTCGCTGGGACCAACCGCTACTTCGCCGTGGGCGTGCCGGGTGAGGCGATCGGCGACCAAGAGTTCGCGGGCGGCGTCACGATCTTCAGCCACACCATCTCCGGCGGTCTGCCCACCCCTCTGGTCGGCATCGACCAGAGCAGCACCGGCATCGTCGGCGACCCCGAGGCAGGCGACGGCTTCGGCACGTCGATCTCCGCGACGAACTACCGGCCGAGCGACCAGACGTACAACTCGGACGTCCTCGTCGCCATCGGGATTCCGGGGGAGGACATCGGGACCACGGCGGACGCGGGCAGCGTCGAGGTGGTGAGGGTCCAGCCATCCGGCGCTGTCACCCCGGTCACGTCCTTCAACGCCGGCACGACGGACGTCGAGGGCGATCCCGCGGCCGGTGACTTCCTGGGACAGCGGTTGACGATCAACAACACCGACACCAGCGTCGTCACGACGAGCGCCAACATCCGGCTCGCGGTCGGTATCCCGGGCAAGGACACCGCCAGCGCGAAGGACGCGGGGGCGATCCAGGTCTTCCGCCCGCTGGACACCGCGGTCGGAGCCAAAGACAGGCTGCTGACCCGGGGCTCGGGTCTGCCGGGTACCGCCACGACACGCGATTACCTCGGTATGGCCCTGACCTCCGGAAGCACGAACCTCTACGTCGGCGTGCCCTACAGCAAGGCCGCCGACTCCCTGAAGGGCGTGCTGTACGTCCTGCCGTGGACGAACGCCGACGGGACCACCAACAGCGGCACTACCACATACCTGCCCGGCTCAGGCGGCCTGCCCGACGCAGGCGAGGCGTTCGGAATGGTCGGATGAGCGACGGTCACGAGATCCCGGGGAGAAGGAACCACCGCACGATGACACTCCGTAGAAGCGGCAGGGGTGTCGCCTCCATAGCACTCGCGGCGCTGTTGGCGACCGGCCTCAGCGCCGTACCGGCCGAGGGCCAGGCCTCTGCGACGGCCGCCGAAGGCACGCATGCGGCGAAAGACACCCCGGCGCTGACCGCGTCCGGCGCGCAGGCCGTGGCCGAGAAGTCCGGCGATCAGGTGGAAATCCTCAGCCTGCGGGACGAGCGCAGCACCACGTACGCCAACCCCGACGGCACGTTCACGACCACCGAGTACGTCCAGCCCGTCCGCACCCGCGTCGACGGGAAGTGGACGGACATCGACACCACGCTGGTCAGGCAGAAGAACGGGTCGTACGCGCCGAGGGCCGCACTGTCCGCGATGGCGTTCTCCGGTGGCGGCGACACGACGTTCGCCGAGATACAGCAGGACGGGCGCTCGCTCTCCTTCGACTGGCCGCACAAGCTGCCCAAGCCGAAGGTCGGCGGTTCGACGGCCACCTATGTCGACGTCCTGCCCGGCGTCGACCTCAAGGTCACCGCGAGCGCCGAAGGCTTCTCTCATGTGCTGGTCGTCAAGAACGCGAAGGCGGCCGCGAATCCCGAACTGGCCGAAGTGCGGCTCCCGGTCGGCACGTCCTCGGTGAAGCTGAAGGAGAGCGGCGACGGCGGTCTCAGAGCCACTGACGCCGGCTCCGGGGGGACCGTCTTCGAGGCTCCGCAGCCGGTGATGTGGGACTCCAGCCACGCGGCCGTGGACGCACCCGCCACCGAGGACGAGAGCACCCAGACCCCCCCGGAGGGCGCCCAAGTCGCCGACGTCGACGTGGACGTCACCGGGGACGGGATGACACTCACCCCCGACAGCGGTCTGCTCACCGACGACGACACGGTCTACCCCGTCTACATCGATCCCGTCGTCAAGACCGCCAACCGCAGCTCTTGGACCATGGTGTCCTCGCACTACTCCAGCACCTCCTTCTGGAAGTTTGACGACGACGAGGGCGTGGGCCTGTGCCCGTCCGACGTGTCCTACCGCTGTTCCAGCTCGTCCGATGTCAAACGGCAGTTCTTCGCCCTCCCGACCGCCACCTTCGAGGGCAAGGGCATCGTCAACGCCGAGTTCGCGGTCACCCAGGTCTTCACCTACAGCTCCAGCGCCCGAGAGGTACAACTGGCACGGGTCAACAGCACCGGTGCAAGCGCGATCAACTCGTCCACCAACTGGTCGAACCAGCCCTCGTCCAAGGAGACGATCGCCACCAAGTCGCCCACGGAGACGGCCGGCTCGTGCACGTCGACCAACCAGAACGTGCGCTTCGGCGTGACCGGCACCATCCAGAAGGCGGCGGACAACGGCTGGGGCACCACCACCTTCCGCCTCAAGGCGGGCAGTGAGTCCGACACGTCGTACTGGAAGAGGTTCTGCGGCAACGCGCACCTCGAGGTGACGTACAACCGCCCGCCGTTGGAGCCGGACCAGAGCGATCTGAGCATGATCCCCGGCGACACGTGCGAGTACGGCCACGCTACGGATCACTACGTGACCGAGCCGCCCACTCTCTACGCCGTCATCAAGGACTACGACCACAACGACACCGGCTCCAACAGCGAGAGCCTGCAGGCTCATTTCAAGGTCTGGTGGACCAGCGGGACCACCGAGGTCGTCCACTACGCGACGACACCGAAGAAGACCACCACGGGTACCGGTCAGACCGGTCAGGCCACGTTCAGGTACACCGTGGGCGACGACATCTCCGGCGACGGCGAGCCTGGCTTCACCATCCCGCAGAACACCACCATCGCCTGGGCGGTCCAGGGCTACGACCAGAGCGACTACGGTGCCTGGTCCACCGACGGCGACCAGACCCGTTGCGAGTTCATCTACGACAACTCCAAGCCCAAGTCCGCCGTCATCACATCGACGGACTACCCGGCCGACGACACTTGGCACGCGGGCGTCGGGGACTACGGCTCCTTCACCATGGACTCTCCGTCCCCCGACGTGACGGCGTATTCGTACTACTTCACCGGCCCGCGGGCCGACAACACGAAGAAGAAGCTGACTCCCGCCACGGTCGGCGGACCGGTGACCCTTCGCTGGATGCCACCGAGCGAGGGCTCCTACACCCTGCACGTGACCGCGATCGACGGCGCGGGCAACCCGCAGAAGACCCCTACTGCGTACGTCTTCCTGGTCAGCGACGGCCGAGCACCCGTGGCCGGCTGGACGCTCGGCGACGCCAAGGGCGCCACGAAGGCGGCCGGCAGCAGCGGCGCGCCCGACGCCACCGCCGGTACCGGGGTGACGTTCGGCGCCGGGGGCCCGCTCGGCTCGACCGACACCGCAGCCTCCTTTGACGGCAGCGAGAACGCCTACCTCGACGCGGGCGCGCCCGCTGTCGACACCGGCAAGACCTTCTCGGTGAGCGCCTGGGTGATGCTGCCCACGCTGCCCACGCAGAACATGACCGTGGTCAGCCAGGACGGCACGGCCCAGCCAGGCTTCGAACTCGGCTACGACGTCGACTCCGCCTCCTGGACCTTCCGCATTCCCCTCAGCGACATGGAGTCACTGGGCAGCTGGAAGGTCTCGGGTGCGGCAGCCGTCCCCGGCAGCTGGACTCACCTCATCGGTGTGTACGACGCCGAGCTCGGCAAGATGATGCTGTACGTCAACGGAATACTCGTCGCCGATGACGTCCAGGCCCGCCATACCGTCTGGAGCGCGACCGGTGCTCTGCAGATCGGTCGCAAGCTCTCCCCCGGTGGCTACGTCAACCCCCTCAAGGGCAGCGTCGCCGACGTCAAGCTTCATGACCGGGTCATCCCGCCCACCGAGGGACAGGAGCTCGGCGGCATCAGACCCCACCAGCTCGCCTACTGGCAGCTGGATCAGGCGGCGGCCGGAATCTCACCGGAGACGAACGGCGGTGCTGGGCTCACCCTTGGCGGCGGCGCCTCCATCTACGTACCGGACGACTCCTGCGACCCCGCATCGGACCCGGACTGTGTCCCGCCCGCGGCACCCCTGTGGGGCGACGGGAACTTGGTCCTCAACGGCAGCAACGCGTACGCCGCCAGGGCCGGTGCCGGACCGCTCTCCGCGCAGGACAGCTTCACTCTGACCGCCCGAGCCCGGCTCATCTCGGCGAACCCGACCGCGGACGAGACGGTGCTGTCGCTGGCCGGTGCCAACGGCAGCGCGATCAAAGTCAGGTACCAGGTCTCAAGCGCCCGCTGGCAGTTGGTGGTGACCAGCGCGGACTCCGCGTCCCCGGTGACTACGACGTTGCTGGACAACGCCGATCCGCCCAGCTCGGAGGGCGACGGCGACCACTTGGCGCTGGTCTACAACGCGGTTTTCGGTGACGTCCTGCTGTACGTCAACGGCACCGCGGTGGCCGACGCTTCCTGGGACAACACCTGGGACTTCAGTACGACGAGCCTCCAGGTCGGCCGTGCGCTGACCGGGACGACGGCACGTGAGTACTTCTCCGGCGCCGTCGACGAGGTGCGCATGTACCAGGGTCCGTTGGACGCCTCAATGGTGACGACCGTCGCGGTCCTCCCGGGCGGCGCGAGCATCGACGAGACCTCGGCGTAACCGTCCCGATGCACGGGCGGGTGGCAACGGTGCCGCCCGCCCGTCTCATCATGCGCACCTTTTTCCCTCCTCATCCAAAGGAGAATTCATGTCCTCGCCTGCCTGGTTCCGGTCGATCAGACCGGCCTGGCGAAGCGGCCGAAAGCGGACTGCGCTTGTCCTCGGACTGGCCCTGTCCATAGGGCTGCTTCCGAGTTACGCGCCCGAGGCCTTGGCCCACGACGGCCTGACCAAGCCGAAGACCCAGACAAGTCTCGACAAGCCGGTTCGCGGTAGGAACGCCACCGCCGAGACCTTCAAGAAGACGGACCAGGCCCGGAAGGCCGCGGTCCGAAAGACTCACCCGGCGCACTGGCCCAAGGCTGGCAGCGCCCGGCTCGACCTCTCCGGCAAGGCGGCCCAGGCCAAGGGGCTGCCGCTGACGGCGAAGGCGGCCGGCGGCAAGAAGGGCGCCGGTTCCGTTCGCGTCGAGGTCCTCGGTCGCAAGGCCACCCAGGCCGCGGGCGTGGACGGGGTCCTGTTCACCGTCGCCCGCGCCGACGGGACCATCGCCAAGGGCCCCGCCCAGGTCACACTGGACTACTCGGGCTTCGCCGACGCGTTCGGTGGTGGCTACGCCTCTCGGCTCCGGCTCGCCCAGTACCCGGCGTGCGTCCTGACCACCCCGCAGAAGAAGTCCTGCTCCACGCCGACGTACCTGAAGAGCAGCAACGACCAGGCGAAGCAGACGGTCACGGCGACCGTTCAGGCGGCAGGCGACACCACCGGGCCGTCCACCCAGCTGATCGAAGCGGGCTCCACCGGCTCAACAGCCGCGGCCACAGTCGTGGCAGCCACCGCGGGCAGCAGTGGTGACGGCGGCGACTACAAGGCGACCAGCCTCTCTCCGTCCTCGCAGTGGGGCGTCGACACCAGCTCGGGCGCGTTCACCTGGTCGTACCCGATGAACGCCCCGCCGGTCCCCGGCGGCCTGCAGCCGACGATCGGGCTCAGCTACAACTCACAGTCCATCGACGGACAGACGGCAACCACAAACAACCAGGGCTCGTGGATCGGCCAGGGCTTCTCATACGACCCCGGCTACATCGAGCGCAGCTACAAGCCCTGCGCCGACGACGGCCACGCCGACACCAACGGCGACGAGTGCTGGGCGTTCGACAACGCCACGCTCTCCCTCACCGGCGGCAGCTCCGGTCAGCTCGTCAAGGACGACACCACCGGCCAGTGGCGGATCAGCGCCGACGACAACTCCAAGGTCGAGCATCTGACCGGTACCACCAACGGTGACGACAACGGCGAGTACTGGCGGATAACCACCTCCGACGGCACGCAGTACTACTTCGGCCGCAACCGGCTGCCGGGCTACGCGAGCGGCAACGAGGAGACCAACTCCACGTGGACCGTTCCGGTCTACGGCGACGACTCGGGTGAGCCCTGCTACAACGCCACCTTCGCCAGCGCCTACTGCACGCAGGCCTGGCGGTGGAACCTCGACTACGTCGTCGACCCGCACGGCAACGCCATGTCGTACTTCTACGGCACCGAGACGAACTACTACACCCAGGGCCTGAAAACCACGGAGAACGGAAAACCGTACATCCGCGGGGGCTACCTCAAGCGCGTCGACTACGGTCAGCGCGACGGCAACGTGTACTCCACCAAGCCGGCCGCCCAGGTCGTCTTCAGCACCGCCGAACGCTGCGTCGGCTCCCTGACGGACTGCTCTACCGGCGCGCTCACCGACACCACGGCAGCCGACTGGCCGGACGTCCCCTGGGACCAGAACTGCAAGTCCGGCACCAAGTGCCCTGGCCAGAACTCGCCGACCTTCTGGACCCGCAAGAAGCTCACGAAGGTCACCACCCAGATCCGCACCGGTGACGCTACCTACTCACCGGTCGACGAGTGGAGCCTCACCCACGTCTTCACCGACAACGGCGACGGCTCCAAGTCGCTGTGGCTGAGCAAGATCGACCACACCGGCAAGACCGGCACCGACACCTCGGTGCCGTCCATCGAGCTGTACGGCACCCAGCTGCCCAACCGCGTGGACGAGACGGGCGACAACCTCCAGCCGTTCTACCGCTTCCGCCTGTCGGGCGTGAAGAACGAGTCGGGCGGCGCGCTCAGCGTCAACTACGCCGACAAGGAGTGCACGACCAGCAACGTCCCGGCTGAGGACTCCTCCACCAAGCGCTGCTTCCCGGTCAAGTGGAACCCGCCGGGTGTCGCAGACCCGATCACGGACTGGTTCCACAAGTACGTGGTCGGCTCGGTCATCCAGACCGACCTGACCGGCCAGAACCCCGACCAGGTCACCTCTTACACATACCTCGGCGACGCCGGCTGGCGGAAGGCACCGGCCGACGGCATCACCAAGACCGAGGACCGCACCTGGAGCGACTGGCGCGGCTACGGCAGGGTGCAGGTCGTCACCTCCGCCGGCACCAACGACCCCTCCAACACCAAGACCGAGCACGTCTTCTTCCGGGGTCTCGATGGGGATGTCGACAAGGACGGTCGGACCCGCTCGGCGACGGTCACCGATTCCAACGGCGTCTCCTACGAGGACACCGAATGGAAGGCCGGCCAGGAACTGGAGACGATCACCTACAACGGTTCCGCCGTCACGGTGAAGTCGGTGACCGTGCCGTGGACCGCGGTGACCGCGACCGAGACCCACGACTGGGGCACACGCAAGGCCCGTTACGTCGCCACCGGTTCGACGGACACGTACACCGCGCTGACGGTCGGCGGCTGGCGCCACACCGCGTCCGCGACGACGTACGACAGCGCGACCGGCCGCGAGGTCAAAGTCGCCGACTACGGCGAGACCGGCGTCGCTGACAACCAGTGCACCCGCACCGAGTACGCGGACAGCGCGAGCGCGCACATCTACTCGCTCGTCTCACGCGTGGAGACGCTGGGCGTCGACTGCGCCACCACCCCCGACCGCTCCAAGGACGTCATCTCCGACGACCTGACCTACTACGACGGTTCGACGACACTGGGCGCCGCCCCGACCAAGGGCGACATCACCATGACCAAGCGGCTGTCGGCGCACGACGGCACCACGGCCACGTACCAGACGACCGCTTCGACCACGTACGACGGCTACGGACGTCCGCTGGTGGTGAAGGACGCGGACACCGTCTCGTCCTCGACGAAGTACACCTCCTCGACGGCGTACACGGACACCTACGGCCTGGCGACCAAGTCGACTGTCACCAACGTCCTCGGCTGGACCACCTCGACGGAGTACGCGCCCCAGTGGGGTCTGCCGACGTCGAAGACCGACGAGAACGGCAAGCGGGCCGACCTCGCCTACGACGGCCTTGGCCGTCTGGTCTCGGTCTGGCTACCGGACCGCCCCAAGGCGAACGGCTTTACCCCCTCTCTCAAGTACGAGTACCTGCTCCGCGGGGACGCCGGCCCGACCGCCGTCCACACGCAGAAGATCCAGGCGGACGGTTCGACGTACGGCAGTGAGTGGGCCCTGTACGACGGCTGGCTCAGGCCACGCCAGGAACAGACCGAGGGCCCCGGCGGCGGTCGTATGGTCGCCGACACCCTGTACGACGGCTCCGGTCGGGTGGTGAAGGTCAACGACACCTACTACACCTCCGGTGCCCCGTCCGCCACGCTCTTCCAGCCGGTCAACGCCGACCTCGATGGGCAGACGGTCACGGAGTACGACGGCGCGGGCCGCACCACGGCGACCATCGTGAACGTCCAGGGCAGCGAGAAGTACCGCACGACGTACGCGTACGGCGGCGACCGCGTCACCACGACCCCGCCCAAGGGTGGCATCAAGACGACGGCCGTGTCTGACGCCCGTGACCGTACGACGACCCAGATCCAGTCCCCGGCCGACAGCGCCGCGGTCACCACGTCCTACGGCTACAACGCGGCCGGTCAGCTGACGAAGGTCACGGACACCAAGGGGAACATCTGGTCATACACCTACGACCAGATGGGCCGCAAGAAGACCGCAACCGACCCCGACACCGGCTCGGCCTCCTACACCTACGACGCCATGGACCGGCAGACCTCGGTCACGCTCAACGGCGACAAGACGTCCACGGTCTACGACGACCTGGGCCGCGCGGTCTCGACCTGGCAGGGCGACGCGACCACCGGCACCAAGCTCTCGGTGACCAAGTACGACACGGCCGCCAAGGGCGAGCTGTACGGCGTCTACACGTACAAGGACGGCGCGGTCTACTCGTCGGTGACCTATCCGGTCCTCGACTCGGACAACGACTACAAGCCGACCTCGACCATGTACTACCTGTCCAAGACGGCCGAGCCGCAGCTGGGCGGCACCTACGAGTACACGAACCAGTACAACCGGGACGGCACGCTCCAGGGCCAGGGCCTGCCGGCGGCAGGTGACCTGACCGCCGAGGCGCTGTCATACGTCTATGACGGTCTGCAGCGTCCAACCGGCCTGAACACGTCGCTCGCGGGCGGCAGTTACGTCACCGACGCGTCGTACTCGCCCACCTCGAACCTGGAGCAGCTGGAGCTGTCGACGGGTGTGTCGGGTGCGCCGAAGACGTGGATCACGAACTCCTTCGAGGCGGGCACCGACCGGCTGACCAACTCGCGGGTGGACGTGGAAGGCGCGGCGAAGGTCGCGTACGACGCGAACTACACCTACGACGACGCCGGCGACATCCTCTCCATCGCGGACACGCCGACCGGCGGCACGAGCGACGTGCAGTGCTTCGCGTACGACGGTCTCGGACGCCTGTCGTCGTCCTGGACGTCCTCGGTAGCGTCCAATGACGCCAAGGGCACGGGCAGCACGGACACCTCCTGCACGTCGGGCGCCTCGTCCTCGACGGTGGGCGGAGTCTCCCCCTACTGGACCGACTACGGCTACGACTCGATCGGCAACCGCACGAGCGAGGTCCGGCACGGCCTGAACGGTGCGGCGACCTCCAGCCGGACGTACACGTACGGCAAGGGGTCGGGCCCGAACGGCACGGACTCCGGCCCGCACACGGTGTCGTCGATCGTCCAGAAGACGGACGCGACAGCCACCACGCCGGAGGTCACCTCCCAGAACAGCTACCAGTACGACATCTCGGGCAACACCACCAAGCGCGTCCTGGACGGCGACACCCAGTCGCTGGGCTGGGACAAGCAGGGTGAGTTGACCACGGTCACGAACGCCGACAACTCGGTGACGACGTACAAGTACGACGCCGCGGGCTCGCGTATCCTCCGGGACACCCCGACCGAGAAGACGTTCTACCTGCCGGGCATGGAACTGCACCTGGACAAGTCCACGTCCAAGGTGACGGCCACGCGCTACTACAGCTTCGGTGACACCACGGTCGCGATGCGGGAGGCGGACGGCGTCCACTTCCTGGCCTCGGACCACCAGGGCACGGCGGAACTGGCGGTCGACGCGAAGACCGGTGCGACGACCCGCCGCCGCTCGGACCCGTTCGGCAACACGCGGGACGAGTCCTCGTCCTCCGGGTCGGCCTGGGTCAACGACAAGGGCTTCGTCGGCGGCACCGTCCAGGCATCCACGGGTCTGATCACCCTCGGTGCCCGTGAGTACGACGCCGACACGGGCCGCTTCATCTCGGCCGACCCGATCGTCGACTACACCGACCCGCAGCAGATCAACGGCTACGCGTACGCCAACAACAGCCCCGTGTCGAACAACGACGCGTCGGGCCTGCGGCTGGCGAACTGCGTGGGCGGCTGGAACGAGTGCGGGCCCGGGCCGTCCAAGCACCGGGGCGCGTACACGGACGACCCCGACGGCCACCCGATGAGCCGTTCGGGCGGCCACACGACGTACACGCCGGCCCAGGCCGAGGCGGACGTCGCCAAGATCGATGAGGACCTGGCCAAGCAGAAGGCGATCGCGATCGCCAAGGAACTCGGCAAGATCGCCGCCGACGAACTGGGCATCACGGACGCGCTCGACTGCTTCACGACGGGCGCCCTCGGCGCCTGCGGCAACACCGCGCTCAACGTCGTCTCCTCCTTCATGGGAGGCGGCCCGCTCGCCAAGCTCGCCAAGAAGTACCTCCTCCGCTGGGACAAGGCGGCGGCCCTGGCAGACCGCATCTGGGGCCTCGGCAAGAAGCTGATGTCCTCGTTCAACGACTGGCGCAAGAGCCGCAAGGAGGCCAACCGGCTGGCTGACATAGCGGCCTCGTGCACCAAGAAATCGAACAGCTTCACACCGGGGACTCTGGTGCTGATGGCCGACGGCTCGACGAAGAAGATCGAGGACGTCAAGATCGGCGACAAGGTCCGGGCCACCGACCCGAAGACGGGGAAGACCAAGACCGAGACCGTCACCGCCGAGATCAAGGGCACCGGACTCAAGCACCTGGTCAAGGTCACCGTCGACATCGACGGTGAAAAGGGCTCCAGGACGGCGTCGGTGACCGCGACCGACGGACACCCGTTCTGGGTCCCCGAACTGCACGCCTGGCTGCGCGCGACCGACCTGAAGGCCGGCGAGTGGCTGCGCACTAGCGCGGGAACGCGGGTGCAGATCACCGCGGTCGACCGCTGGACAGTACTGACGACCACGGTGCACAACCTCACGGTCAGTGAACTGCACACGTACTATGTGCTGGCGGGGGCTGCGCCGGTACTCGTTCACAATTGCAATGAGTCGATGGACTTCGTGCATGGAACGAGCTCTGCCCATGCCGACAACATTGAGGCGAATGGGCTCAGTGGTGATGCGGCTCGCGCGAACTCGAGTGGCGGATCTGTTGGGCAGCCAGGGAATCTGTTCACGTATCGGGTGAGTCCCGGGGATTCGGACACTCTCAGCGCTGCTGCGACATTCGGTGGAAGTCGCACCGCTTCCGGAGATCGTCCAGCCATTCTTATCTTCCGTATGTGTAAGTGCACGTACGATCGATTGACGGCAGAGGGTCATATAACTACACGGGTCACTGACGAGGTGAGCGGGAGGGTCGAGCACATCTTCGGCCCAGGAGCGCTGCCGTACCTGCAACAAATCTATCGCAGGAACCTGTGAGTGCCGTGTGGCCCTGAAGGTGATAGGTGGTGACGTTCGCATGGTCGATCCCGCAGAGTACGACAAGGATATTCCTCGCGTTCAAGAGCACTTGCGTAAATTCGAACGCGCCTTTGGGAAGGTCCGCGGGACCCACAAGGGACGCTCGGTGGACGAAATTCGGCAGGCCCTCCTGGATGAATTCGAATCTGAGGGGTTGATCGTGTGGAGCGAGGTTGCAGATGACGCGGCTCGCCGCATTGCTGAAGAGCAGGCGGATGAGGCGTAAGGTCTCCCGCGCGTAGGCTGCATCGGCTTCGTCGCGTTGTGCCAGCAAACCTGAGGCCCTGCAGGTTGTGATTGGTGAGGCTCAAGGGGAGCTTGACGGCAGTAGTTGACGGCAACGGCGGCGGACACCTGCGTGTCCGCCGCCGTTGCCGTACATATATCAGGGATGGTCGAGGACGCGGCCGGCGCGTGGCAGTAGAGTCCCGCTGCACCGAAACCAGGCAGCGGCAAGGCATGTTGACGGCAGTAGCGACGGCAACACCCACGAATTTCCCCGCACGACCACGGACACCAGCGGAACGCAAATCAACTGCTGACCTGCGAAGAAGCAGGTAGAGGGGTGCCACGTAGCACACGTACTATGTGCTGGCGGGGGCCACGCCGCTGCTTGTACACAATTGCAATCCAAGCGTCGACGACCTGTATGACAATGCCATGAAGGCTTTCCGAAAACCGGGAGGCGATCATCAGGCTTCTCGTTCCTATCAGAAGCACACCAAGGCGACGGGTTGCGACGATTCAACGCTCCTTCCGTTGAACTCTGGTAATGATCGGAAGGATATGTCCGAGTATCTGGTAGGGCCGAAAAGTCCCGGCTGCGGGCCCGCATCCACGAGTTGGGGCTCTCCAACAGCACCCTGCTGATGGGGCAGGTCGCCCCCGTCACACCCGAGTTCGGCAACGGTTCGATCTTCGTGCTGCCCTCCGCGCGGGAGGCGTTCGGCAACGTCGTCGTGGAGGCGATGGCGGCCGGGCTGCCCGTCGTCAGCACCGACGCCGACCACGGGCCGCGCAACATCCTCACCGACGGCGAGGACGGCCTGATCGTTCCGCGCGATGACGCGGACGCGATGGCCGAGGCGATCCTGCGGCTGGTGCGGGATGACGGACTGCGCCGGACGATGGCCCAGAACGCCGTCCGCAACGCCGAGCGGTTTCACGAGACGGGCAGCCGGGAGCGATTCGAGGCCATTCTGGAGCTGGCCTTCGCCCGCAAGGCGCTGCCCCGGCACGGGCGGGCTCTTACTGTCTCGGTATGAACGATGACAGTAAGACCGAAGACCACGTGCAGAGTTTTCTGATCGGTGACGTCGAGGTGCTGCGCGTCGTCGAGTGGCAGGGGCCGTACGTGCCCGCCGCCGACCTGGTACCGGGGTGCGGGCCGGAGGCGTGGCAGGCCCATGCGGCGCAGCTCGTCCCGGACCACCGGGAGGCGGACGGGGACCGGGCGGTGGTGGCGCTCCAGGCCTGGGTGCTGCGTACCGGCGGCCGGACCGTGCTGGTCGACACCGGGGTCGGCAACGGCCGGGAACGCCCCGGTAATCCGCTCTTCCACCGGCGGCAGGGCGACTTCCTGGGCCGGCTGGAGCGGGCGGGCGTCCGGCAGGCGGACGTCGACGTCGTGATCAACACGCATCTGCACGTCGACCACGTCGGCTGACACGCTGGACGCCGGCGGTGCATGGGTGCCGTCCTCCCCGGGCGCCCGTCACCTGCTCCCGGCCGCCGACGACCACCACTTTGGCCCGGCGGGCGGCTACGCAGGCGGCACGCGGCCCGTGGGCCGGCTGGTCTATGAGGACAGCGTCGCGCCCGCGCACCGGGCCGGGCAGGCGGTGGTCTGGGAGGACACCTATCGGATCGACGAGCAACTCGTGCTGGAGGCCCCCCGGGCACACGCCGGGCTCAGCCGTCCTGTGGGCCGAGTCGCGCGGCGAGCGGGCGGTGTTCACCGGCGACCTGCTGCACAGTCCGGTGCAAATCCTGCGGCCCGAGTGCAGCAGCTGCTTCCGCCTCGATCCGGGGGAGGCGGCGCAAATCCGCCAGCGGGTACTGCAACGGGCGGCCAAGGAGCGGGCGTTGGTGGTCCCGGCGCACTTCGGCGGGGCCGGGGCGGTGGAGGTGCGCGAGGGCGCGTACGGCTTCAGCCTCGGCCGGAGGGCCGGGTGACCGGCCGTCCCCGTTCCCGGGTCCCGTTTCCGGCCTCCCGCTTCGACAACGGCATGGTGCACACGGTACTCATGTGACATGACCGAAGACGGCGAACACCCGCCCGACGCACGTCTGATCGGCGGTCGTTACCGGCTGACCGGACGCCTCGGCTCCGGGCCGTCCGGGACCGTGTGGCGCGCCCGGGACGAACAGGGGGAGGCGCTGGTCGCCGTCAAGGAACCCCTCCTGCCCGGCGACCCGGCCGCCGACGAGGACAGCCGGCGCATCGCGCACCGGCTCCACCACGAGGCCCGCGCCGCCACCCGGGTGCGGCACCCCTCGGCCGTGACGGTGTACGACGTCGTCACCGAGGACGGCGTCCCCTGGATCGTCATGGAGCTGGTGGCCGGCGAGTCCCTGCGGGAGGTGCTGGGCCGCGGCCCGCTCCCCGTCGAGGAGGCCGCGCGTGTCGGGCTCGCCGTGCTGGGCGCGCTGCGCGCCGCCCACGCCGTCGGGATCGTGCACCGGGACCTCAAACCGGCCAATGTGCTGCTGGAGACCGGGACCGGGCGGGTCGTCCTCACCGACTTCGGCATCGGCGACGGGCACGTGGAGGACGCGCCCGCCGGTTTCGTCGCACCCGAGCGGGCGGCGGGGCCCGGCGCAGGACCGGCCTCCGACCTGTGGTCCCTGGGCGCGCTGCTCCGCGCCACCCTGGGCGACACGGACCCCGGCCCGCTGGGCCCGCTGCTGGACCGGCTGCACGCCGTGGAGCCGGCGGCCCGGCCGGACGCGGCGGAGGCCGAGGCCGCACTCCGCGACTGCCTGGGGCTCCCCGCCGTGCCGGAACCGGCGCGGGAACCCCGCCAGCCGGCCGCCGCCCAGGCGCCCGAGCCCGAGCCGGCCCCCGAGCCCGCCCAGGCACCCGGGCCCACGCCGGCCCCCGAGCCCGAGCCGGCGCCCCGCCGCACCCCCCTCACCGCCCTCGGACTCCTCCTCGCGAGAAGGAGCGAGGTCGACTGATCGTGCGGTGCAGTGCCCCAACGCCCTGATCAGCGCATTCGCTGCCAGTGATCACTGGCGGTGTGTGAGCAGTCGGTGAATCCGCGTTACCGACGGGTACACAAAGCCTCCGCCGCGGCATACCCTGCGCGTCATGACGGACACGCAGGCCCCGGACACCGCCGGTACCAATCCGCTCGCGCCCGCGCCCGAAGGCGCCCGCACCGCCGCCGACGTGGTCACGCCGGAGTTGGTGGCCCAGCTCACCAAGGGCGTTGCCGGCTCCGGCCGCACCGCCAACCACACCCCGTTCACCGGCGAGAAACTGGCCGACCTGCCCGAGTCCACCCCGGAGGACGTCGGCAAGGCCTTCGAGGCGGCCCGCGCCGCCCAGGCCGTGTGGGCGAAGGTCCCGGTCCGGCAGCGGGCGGCCGTCCTGCTCCGCTTCCACGACCTGCTGCTGGAGCGGCAGGCGGAGGTCCTCGACCTGGTCCAGCTGGAGACCGGCAAGGCCCGTCTGCACGCGCACGAGGAGGTGCAGGCCGTCGCCGTCGCGGCCCGCCACTACGGCCGCCGGGCCGCCGCGTACCTGAAGCCCAAGCGGCACGCGGGTGCCGTGCCGACGCTGACCAAGGTCACCGAACTGCGTCACCCGCGCGGGGTCGTGGGCCAGATCGCCCCCTGGAACTACCCGCTGGAGCTGTCCGTCGGCGACGCCCTGCCCGCCTTCGCCGCAGGCAACGCCGTCGTGATGAAGCCGGACACCGAGACCTGCCTCACCGCGCTGTGGGCCCGTGACCTGCTCATCGAGGCCGGTCTGCCCGAAGGCGTCTTCCAGGTGGTCCTCGGCGAGGGCCCGGTCGTCGGCCCGGAGCTGGTCAAGCGCGCCGACTACGTCTCCTTCACCGGCTCCACCCGCACCGGCCGCGAGGTCGCCGTCGGCGCCGCCTCCCGGCTGGTCGGCGTCTCCCTCGAACTCGGCGGCAAGAACGCCATGCTGGTGCTGGAGGACGCCGACATCGAGAAGGCCGCCGCCGGAGCCGTGCGCGCCTGCTTCTCCTCCGCCGGCCAGCTGTGCATCTCCATCGAGCGGCTGTACGTCCACGAGTCCGTCGCCGACGCCTTCCTGGAGCGGTTCGCGGCCCGCACCCGGGCCATGCGGCTCGGCAACTCCCTCGCCTACGGCGCCGACATGGGCTCGCTGGTCGGCGAACGCCAGCTGGAGACCGTCCGCCGGCACGTCGAGGAGGCCGTCGCCAAGGGCGCGAAGGTGATCGCCGGCGGAGTGGCCCGCCCCGACGTCGGCCCCTACTTCTTCGAGCCCACCATCCTCGACGGCGTCGAGAGCTCCATGGCCGTCTGCGAGGAGGAGACCTTCGGCCCGGTCGTCTCGGTCTACCGGTTCAAGAGCGACGACGAGGCCGTCGAACGCGCCAACGCCACGCCGTACGGCCTGAACGCCTCCGTGTGGACGACCAACGCCCGCCGCGGCCGGGACGTGGCCGCCCGCCTGCGCACCGGCACGGTCAACGTCAACGAGGGCTACGCCCCGGCCTACGGCAGCGTCCAGTCCCCGATGGGCGGCATGAAGGACTCCGGCCTGGGCCGCCGCCACGGCTCCGAGGGCATCCTCAAGTACACGGAGGCCCAGACCGTCGCCCAGCAGCGACTGCTGCCGATGGCGCCCTCGCTGGGGATGGACGACGAGTCCTACGCCCGCTTCATGAGCACGAGCCTGAAGCTGATGAAGGCATTCCGGTTCCGCTGACCGACCCGGGGACGCGCGGAGCCGCGCCCGGCCACGAACGACCCGCAGCCGCAACCCGACGAGGAGTACACGTGCCGCAAGACGCCTACGACTACGACGTCCTGATCGTCGGCTCCGGCTTCGGCGGCTCGGTGTCCGCCCTCCGGCTCACCGAGAAGGGGTACAAGGTCGGGGTGCTGGAAGCCGGACGCCGCTTCACCCGCGCCACGCTGCCGAAGAACTCCTGGGACCTGAGGAACTACCTCTGGGCCCCGAGGCTCGGCATGTTCGGCATCCAGCGCATCCACCTGCTGGGCAATGTGATGGTGCTGGCCGGCGCGGGCGTCGGCGGCGGCTCCCTCAACTACGCCAACACCCTCTACGTGCCGCCGCAGCCCTTCTTCGAGGACCCCCAGTGGCGGCACATCACCGACTGGCAGGAGGAGCTGAAGCCGTACTACGACCAGGCCCGGCGCATGCTCGGCGTGCGGCTCAACCCCACCATGACCCCCTCCGACGTCCACCTGAAGGCGGCGGCCGAGCGGATGGGCGTCGGCGACACCTTCCACCTCGCCCCGGTGGGCGTGTTCTTCGGCGACGGCGAGGACGCCGACGGCAAGGCGAGGGCCCGGCCCGGCGAGCAGGTGAACGACCCGTACTTCGGCGGGGCCGGACCCGACCGCAGGGCCTGCACCGAGTGCGGCGAGTGCATGACCGGCTGCCGGCACGGCGCGAAGAACACCCTCAACGAGAACTACCTGTACCTCGCCGAGAAGGCCGGCGCGGTCGTGCACCCCATGACGACGGTCGTGTCGGTCACGGACGACTCCCGCGGCGGCTACGCGGTGGCGACCCTGCCGACGGACCGGAAGAAGAAGGGCGAGGGCCGGCTCTTCACCGCCCGCAAGGTCGTCCTCGCGGCCGGCACCTACGGCACCCAGACCCTGTTGCACCGCATGAAGGCCGGCGGTCAGCTGCCGTACCTGTCCCCCCGGCTCGGCGACCTGACCCGCACCAACTCCGAGGCCCTGGTCGGCGCCCAGACCGACAACCGGCGCTACCGCAGGGCCACCGGCGCGCCGCGTGCCGACTTCACGCGGGGCGTCGCCATCACGTCCTCGATCCACCCCGACGAGAACACCCACATCGAACCCGTCCGCTACGGCAAGGGCTCCAACTCGATGGGCGGCCTGTCCATCCTCCAGGTGCCCTACGCCGAGGGCTCCTCGCGCGTCCTCGCCTGGCTGGCGAACGCGGCCCGGCACCCGATGCTGGTCGCCCGTTCCCTGTCCAACCGGCGCTGGTCGGAGCGGACCATCATCGGCCTGGTCATGCAGTCCCTGGACAACTCGCTGACCACGTACCTGAAGCCCGGCGGCGTCGGCAAGGGCCTGCTCACCGCGCGGCAGGGGCACGGCGCGCCCAACCCCAAGCAGATCAGGGCCGCGACCGAGGCCGCCTCCGCGCTCGCCGCCGAGATCAACGGCTTCCCCGGCAGCAACGTCGGCGAGCTGATGGGCACCCCGCTCACCGCGCACTTCCTCGGCGGCTGCCCCATCGGCGACTCACCGGAGACGGGCGTGATCGACCCGTACCACCGGCTCTACGGCCACCCCGGCATCTCGGTCGTGGACGGCGCCGCGGTCTCGGCGAACCTGGGGGTGAACCCCTCGCTGACGATCACCGCGCAGGCCGAGCGGGCGATGTCGTTCTGGCCGAACAAGGGCGAGGAGGACCCGCGGCCGGCGGCCGGAGCGGCGTACGAGCGGCTGAAGCCGGTGGAGCCGCAGGCCCCGGTGGTGCCGGCGGACGCGTTCGGCGCGCTGCGGCTGCCGTTCCTCGGGATGCCGGCGGTACCGCCGAAGAAGTGACCGGGCGGGTGTCCGCCGGACCGGACCGAACGGCACAGAGGGACCTGCATCCCCCTCCGAAGGCAGGTCCCTCTCACCGTTTTCTTGATCCGCAGGTTTGATCGGCGGAAAGCGTGAAGGGTTGCTCCGGAGACCGGGGATTCTCATGTGATCCGAGTCACATTAGGGGTGGGGGCGCGACGTGCGGGCATAACGAAGGGCCCCGCGGGACGGAGAGGCCGCGGGGCCCTTCTTCCAGTCAGCACCGGCGTCAGGGCAGCGCCGGTGCCGGGGAGCGGCGCCGGGGGTCGCGCCGCTGGTCCCTGTGCCCTGTGGCCTGTCTGCGGTTGTCGGGTTCCGCCGGCCGGCCCCGGGCGTCCCCGGAGCCGGCCGTTCTCTGGGTGACCGGGCTGCTGTCCCCTGCCGTCCGGTCACTTCCCGGAGCGAGGTCCCACGGCGTACGGCACGACCCGTACGCCTCATCGCTCCAGCGAGCCACGCGTGGTTCTTTCGGGCCCGCCCCTGGCTGGCACGGACACCCCCCTCAACGAAGCGGTGCGCGGGCCGGTCACGCGCCGTACGGGTGAGAGCGGCACCGAACTCAGATACGACCCCGGCTCAGCTCGAGCAGCGTCATGGCGAGGGCGGTGCCCGGCTTGCCGAGCGCGTCCCGGTAGCGGGCGAGGATCTCCATCTCGCGGGACAGGTGCACCCGCCGCCCGCCGGAGGCGATGCGGGTCTGCTGGACGACGGCGGAGACGGCCATTCGCTCCTGCACGAGCCCGATGATCCGGTCGTCGAGCGCGTCGATGCGGTCACGGGCGTCGGCGATGATCGCCTCCGGCGTGGCGTCCTGTGCGGTCTCCGGTGCGGTGGTGGTCATGTCGGGCTCCTCGCTGGGATGAGTGCCCCGGAACGACACGGCCCGGAGAAACGACAGGCGCCCCGGGCCTTGTCGGCCCGGGGCGCCTGGGAAGTGCTTGGCGTCAGCTCAAGCAGCACGACCATGGCAGCCGGCGGGCCGGGTGCCATAGGTAAAGACGAAGGTCGAGTGCTCGCGCATACGGCCAGTATGCCACGGCGGCTTCCCTCGAAAGGTCCCCCGGCCGCCCCGTTAGAATCGGAAGCACAGACCCCCGCCCGACCACCAGAAGGCACCCCGTGTCATCAGCGACCCAGTCTGCCGCCACCCCCGACACCGTCCTGGTCGTCGACTTCGGCGCGCAGTACGCCCAGCTCATCGCCCGACGCGTCCGCGAGGCGCGGGTCTACAGCGAGATCGTGCCGAGCACCATGCCGGTCGCCGAGATACTCGCCAAGAACCCCGCGGCGATCATCCTCTCCGGCGGCCCCTCGTCCGTGTACGAGGAGGGCGCCCCCACCCTCGACCGCGAGATCTTCGAGGCCGGCGTCCCCGTCTTCGGCATGTGCTACGGCTTCCAGCTCATGGCGCAGGCCCTCGGCGGCACGGTCGACAACACCGGCGCCCGCGAGTACGGCCGTACCGACCTGCACGTCTCCAAGAACTCCTCCACCCTCTTCGAGGGCACCCCGGCCGAGCAGCACGTGTGGATGTCCCACGGCGACGCCTGCTCCGCCGCCCCCGAGGGATTCGCGGTCACCGCCTCCACGGACGTCGTCCCGGTCGCCGCGTTCGAGAACGACGACAAGAAGCTCTACGGCGTCCAGTACCACCCCGAGGTCATGCACTCCACGCACGGCCAGCAGGTGCTGGAGCACTTCCTGTACCGCGGTGCCGGCCTGGAGCCGAACTGGACCACCGGCAACGTGATCGAGGAGCAGGTCGAGGCCATCCGCGAGCTGGTCGGCGACAAGCGCGCGATCTGCGGCCTGTCCGGCGGTGTGGACTCCGCCGTCGCCGCCGCCCTCGTCCAGAAGGCCATCGGCTCCCAGCTGACCTGCGTGTACGTCGACCACGGCCTGATGCGCAAGGGCGAGACCGAGCAGGTCGAGAAGGACTTCGTCGCGGCCACCGGCGTCCAGCTGAAGGTCGTCGACGCCGAGGAGCGCTTCCTCAAGGCGCTCGCCGGGGTCAGCGACCCCGAGGAGAAGCGGAAGATCATCGGCCGGGAGTTCATCCGCGTCTTCGAGCAGGCGCAGGCCGAGATCATCGCCGACGAGGGCCCGGCCGTGGAGTTCCTGGTACAGGGCACCCTCTACCCGGACGTGGTGGAGTCCGGCGGCGGCACCGGCACCGCGAACATCAAGTCGCACCACAACGTCGGCGGCCTGCCCGAGGACCTCGAGTTCAAGCTGATCGAGCCGCTGCGCAAGCTGTTCAAGGACGAGGTCCGCATGGTCGGCCAGGAGCTGGGCCTGCCGGAGGAGATCGTCCAGCGCCAGCCCTTCCCGGGCCCGGGCCTCGGCATCCGCATCGTCGGCGAGGTCACCAAGGAGCGGCTCGACCTGCTGCGCGAGGCCGACGCCATCGCCCGCGAGGAACTGACCGCGGCCGGCCTGGACCGTGACATCTGGCAGTGCCCGGTGGTCCTGCTCGCCGACGTCCGCAGCGTGGGCGTCCAGGGCGACGGCCGCACCTACGGCCACCCGATCGTCCTGCGCCCGGTCTCCTCCGAGGACGCGATGACGGCCGACTGGTCACGGCTGCCCTACGACGTGCTGGCGAAGATCTCCACCCGCATCACCAACGAGGTCCGTGACGTCAACCGGGTCGTCCTCGACGTGACGAGCAAGCCGCCGGGCACGATCGAGTGGGAGTAGGCCCTACGCACGCTTCAGCGTGCGCAGGGACTCACCGGGCTTCCAGACCTGGGTGACCAGATACGTGTCGTCCTCGACGCAGGTCCGTACGACCTCCGTCAGCTCGGTGCGGAAGAGGTGGAACGGCTGCGGCGGTTCCACCTCTTTCACGTACGCGGCCCTGGCCCCGCCGTCCTCGACCTCGTACGCCCGTCCTCCGATCCGGATGTCGCCGCCGCCCATGTCCGTGCCCGCGCCCGGATTGGCCTGGAGGGCGAACCGGGGGTCGCGGCGCAGGTCGAGGGCTTTCACCGAGCCCGGCATCATGCCGAGCCACAGCTCCCCGCCCAGGAAGCGGACCTCGATCCCACTGGTGCGGGGCGAGCCGTCCTTGCGGAGGGTCGCGAGGACATGGTGGCGGTGGGCGCCGAAGCGCTCCTCGGCGGTCCGTGCCAGCTCGGGTACGGCGGTACTGAAGGCTGCCCAGTTCATGCGAGCCAGTCTCACCGGCAATCCCGACACCTCCTGTCGGGTTTGCGCGGCATCTTCACAACACGGCTCTGCCCTTTCACGCCGGCCGGCGGTACCTTCCGGCCCGTACCGCAACCCCCGTACGGGAGGATCCATGCACGGGCCCAACCCGCCCCTGCCGTTGCCCACCGACCGGCTGCAGTTCGCCATGCCGCCGATGCACGTCTCTCCCGAGGACGAGCGCCGGCACCGCAAGGAGCGGCTCGCGGGCGCCCTGCGGATCTTCGGGCGGGCCGGCTTCGAGGACGGGGTGTCGGGGCACATCACGGCCCGGGACCCCGAATTCACCGACTGCTTCTGGGTCAACCCCTTCGGGATGCCGTTCCGGCACGTCACCGTCGGCGATCTCGTCCTCGTCAACCAGGACGGGCAGGTCGTCGAGGGCCGCTACCACGTCAACCAGGCCGCGTTCACCGTGCACGCCCAGGTGCACGCCGCCCGCCCCGACGTCGTCGCCGTCGCCCACTGCCACTCCGTGCACGGCCGCGCCCTCGCCGCCCTCGGTGACCTGATCGACCCCATCACCCAGGAGAGCTGCGCCTTCTACGAGGACCTCGCCCTGTACGACGCCTACACCGGCGTCACCGTGGACGCCGAGGAGGGCCGCCGGATCGCCGCCGCGCTCGGCTCCCGCAAGGCCCTGGTGCTGCGCAACCACGGGCTGCTCACCGTCGGCGACTCGGTCGACGCGGCGGCCTGGTGGTTCCTGTCCCTGGACCGGTCCTGCCAGGTGCAGCTGCTGGCCAGGGCGGCGGGCCGCCCCGTGCTCATCGACCACAAACTCGCCGTCGCCACCCGCGAACAGCTCGGCGGCGACCTCGTGGCCTGGATCAACTACCAGCCCTTGTGGCAGGACATCAGCCGCAGCGAACCGGACCTGCTCGACTGACGCAGGGATCGCCCGGCCGGCGTACCGGGGCGGTGTGGTGCGCGGGTGATCCGCCGGCGGGTCAACACGGCGGTGCCGGCTTCACCCCTGGTGACCCGGCCCCGGTGCGCCACGGGGCCCGGCGTAGGGCACAATTCGCTTCCGACACTGGGGAGTTGCCCGGCCGTCGTGCCCGCCACGGGTGCCGCCGGCCGGATCGGCAGGTCGCGGGGAAGGCGGGCGGCGGGCGTGGCGGTGCAGGAGGCGAGAGGGCACACGGATGCCGACGGCGTCCACGAGGGCGGCTGCACCTGCGGGGACTGCCCGCACGGCGCCCGGGAGGGACACCGGCGGGCCGTCGCCGCGTTCCTGCGCCGGCGCGACGAGTTCGCCGCCGGCCGGGGACTGCCGGCGGCCGTGGCCCACTCGGCCTCCGCGTCCCGCCAGTGGGTCTCCGAGGAACTGACCGAACGGGCCGAGGCCGTCGCCGAACAGAGCCGGGCCGAGGGCGCGGCCCGGCTCGCCCGGCTGTGGCTGCGGACGGTGTACGCGGTCTGGGGCGCGGTCACCGCGTTGCTGCTGGCGGAGGCGCTCACCGCGATCGGCGCGGGCTGGACCGGCGCCCGCACCGCGGCCCTGGTCGCCGCGCTCGCCGTCGCCGCCGCGCTCACCGCCGCCTGCTTCCTCCACCGCGCGCGCGGCGGAGCGCTCGCACCGGTGATCGGCGAGGACAACCGTCTCTCCACCTCCCGCTCCGTCGCCGCCGGCTGGGTCCTGTTCGTCGCGTACGCCGTCCTGTTGCTCGCCGCCCGCCTGGCCGCCGCCTCCGACCACGCCGGACGCGACGCGCTGCTCTCCGGCCTCGACCTGGCACGCGGCGCGGGCGTGGTCACCGTCCTCGCCGTGGTGTGCGGCGTCGCCGTCCTGGTCCGCCGGGTGGTGGGCCTGCGCATCCTCGCCCAGCGGCTGCAGAAGGTGCCCGCCCACCGTCCGCGCGCCGCCGACCTGCTCACCGACGACTCCGGCCGGGGCGCCTTCACCGACATCCAGTACGTCGCCATCAGCGCCGTCGCCCTGCTGTTCGCCGCCGTGCGACTGGCCCGCCGCCCCGACCAGCTGCCCGACCTGCCCTGGGGCCTGGGCGTGATCGTGCTGATCTCGGCCGCGACCTACCTGGCCGGCAAGTACGCCGAGGGCGGCCGGCCGGTCATCCTCTCGGTGGTCCGCGCCCGCGAACCCGGTGACCTCGACGGCCCGATCCGCACCGGCGACGACATCGAGATCCGCGGCAGCGGCTTCGTCCCGCCCGGCGCCCAGGGCGCCGACCGGCTCTCCCGCATGGTCGTCCGCATCGGCGCGGTCGACGTGCACGTGCCCCTGGTCCCGGTCACGGGCGGCTTCCGCAACCCCACGGACACCGTCCTGACCGTGCCCGTACCGGCCGAGGTGGAGCCCGGCGCGGTGGAGGTGCAGGTGGTGACCGCGGCCGGCGTGGCGACCAACCGGTGCGTCGTCCAGGTGACGGAGTGAGCGCCCCGGCACCGACCGGTTTTCGTCCGCGCGGGGCTCGCGTGCCGGCACCCGAAATCCGGAAAATGGTTCAGGAAAGGATTGAACGGGCTCCCTTTGTCATACGTATGGTCACGTGAGGGGTGCTTCGGCGGGCGAGAGGCGGCGGGCAGCGATGACTCACGGGATGCGTACGGACATGCACACCACTCGGTTGGACGGCCACCGCACCTGGCGGGAGACCGCCGGCCACTACGCCCTGCTGCCACTGCGGGTCTTCCTGGGCATCACCTTCGTCTACGCCGGCCTGGACAAGCTGACCGACAGCGCGTTCCTGAAGTCCGGCGGCACCGGCTCCATCGGCGAGACCATGCGCGCGGCCCGCGGCTCCGCCGCCATCCCGGCCCTGGTCGACCTGGCCCTGAAGAGCCCGGTCGGCTTCGGCTACGCCATGGCCCTCGGTGAACTGGCCGTCGGCATCGGCGTCCTGATCGGCCTGTTCGGCCGGCTGGCCGCACTCGGCGGCGCGCTGATCTCCCTCAGCCTCTGGCTGACGGTGAGCTGGGCGACCACCCCCTACTACTACGGCAACGACCTCGCCTATCTGATGGCCTGGCTCCCCCTGGTCCTCGCCGGCACCCCCTACCTCTCCGTCGACGCCGCCTGGCGGGCCCGCCGCCGAAGGACCGGCGGCTACCGCTGACCGCCCTCGGCGCGGCCCCGTCTGCGGATCCCCCGGGTCAGCGCCGCCGTGGCGCCGGCCAGACACAGCCCGCCCACGACCAGCGGGACGACCGCGAACCACGGTGTCTCCCACAGACCGCCCGCGTCTCCCGCGAAGGCCACGGCGGTGGCGGTCAGAAACAGCCCGGCGACCAGCTTCCCCGGCTGGAACTCATGACGCAGCACGGCTGACCTCCACCTGTCCCACTCCGACGCCGAGCGTCAGATCCAGCGTGCCGCCCTTCCCGGCACCCATGGCCGGCGCCAGCGTCACCTCCTGGTGCCTGCCAGGCCGCACGTCCACGTCCTTCCCGCTGTCCCCGGGCAGCCGGATGTCGCCCACCCCCACATCGATGTTCAGCCGCACCGCCGCGTCCGCCGGCACGATCACCTTCAGCTGTCCCGCGCCCACTCGGGCGTCCGTCGCGACCGTCTGCCCCCTGGCCGGGTGCACCCGGGTCAGGTCCAGGGTGCCCCGCCCCGTGCCGAGGTCGTACCCGGACCGCATCTGGGCCGCCGCCACCGGCTTCCAGGACGTCTCCCGCCAGTGGGTGGTGATGTCCCGGGGCAGCGCCGCCGCCCCCGCGAGCAGCCCCGCCGTGACCAGCGCCAGGAACACCGTGCCGGCCCCGGTGCGGCCCAGGAACGCGCTGAGCGCGACGCCCAGCCCGAACACCGCGAGCGCGCACGCCAGTCCCGTCTGCAGGCTGGTGCCCAGCGGGTGCGTGTCCCAGCCGAGCCCGGTGCCCAGGCCGCCCGCCAGCAGGGCGAGCAGGAACACCCAGCCGCCGATCCAGCGTGGGCCGCGCGGTCTCGGGGGCGCGGCGTGCGGTGTCCGTATCGCCCCCGGGTGCGTCCAGGAGGTGGGTATGCCGACGTCCACGACCGAGGTCAGATCGCGCTCACGGGCGTCACCCGGCCCCCACAGATAGCCGGTGCCGCCGACGTGGGTGCCGTCCTTGACGATCGGGTCCCGCCACCAGGAGGGATAGGTGGCGACGACCGGCGGTGCCTGGGCTTCCGGCGGCGCGTCGGCCGCGGCCTGCGCGGCCAGGGGGTCGGGGTCGGGGGCCCCACGCCGCCGCGACCAGTACCCGGCGCCGGCGAGCAGCAACGAGAGCACCGTGGCGAACGCCAGCACCCCGCCGTTCCTGAGCATCGTCAGGAAGATCCCGCAGCCGACCAGGGCGAACAGCACGGCGGCCAGCGCCTGGCCGTCCACCCGGCCCGTGAAGAGCTTGCGCAGCTCGTTCTCCTCCTCGTCCTCGTACGGCACCAGGAGCCAGACGAAGCCGTAGAAGATGAGGCCCAGACCGCCCGTCGCGGAGAGCACGGCCAGCGTGATCCGGAAGATGACGGGATCCATGTCGGTCTGCCGGCCGAGTCCCGCGCACACGCCCGCGATCATCTTGTGCCGGCGGTCGCGCCGGAACCGGTCTGGCACCTCGGCGCCCTCCTTCCGTTCCGGCTCGTGCGTGGGGGAGTGCGGGCCGGCGCCGGTCGCGCCCGTCCCGTCCGTCGCGGCGGGCGCGGCATCCGTCGGCCCGGTGCCCGGGGCCGGGCGCGGGCCGGGGCCGGGTCCCGGACCCGTCGCGGCGTGCTCGTGATCCGTCATGTGTCCATGGTGACGGCCGGGCCGTCGCGGCGGCAGTCGGGACGACCCTGGGCCAACCCTGAAATCGGCCCTGAGACGGGACGGGGACGCGTTCGAGCGGCACCGGCCGCCGCCCAACACCCGCCGAACCGGCCACCCGGACTGCCCCGGCGGAAGATCAGGGGCGTCTCGGGGACCGACCCTGATGCTCCCTCGCGCCGCCCGTGTGACCATCGTTGGCATGCCGGAAGCCGCAAGCCTGCCACTCGACGACCCGCGGCCCCCGCGCAAGCTCTACCGCAGCAGCGACGGACGCTGGCTCGGCGGAGTGGCGCGGGGCCTCGCCGGGCATCTCGGGCTGCCCGTCGTGTGGGTGCGGCTCGTCTTCGTCGGCCTGTTCATGGCCGACGGACTCGGAGCGCTGCTGTACGCCGCGTTCTGGTTCTTCGTGCCGCTCGGCATCGGCGGCGTCGGCGACCAGAAGCCGTCGCTGGTGGGCACGGAGACCTCGCCGGACGGCCGCCGCAAACTGGTGGCCCGCAAGCCGGACCGGGGACAGATCGTCGCGCTGCTCCTCATGGTCATCGTGTCCGTGGTCTTCGTGGGCAGCGTGAACCTGGGCAGCGCCACCAAGGCGTACCTGGTGCCCGCCGTGCTCGTCGCCGCCGGTGTCGCCCTGGTCTGGCGCCAGGCGGACAACGCCCGCCGGGCCCGCTGGGCCGAGGCGGGCCGCCGGCGCCGCACCCTCACCCTGCTCCGCGCGGCCGGCGGCGTCCTGCTCGTCACGGCCGGTGTCTCCGCCATCTTCGTCCTGCAGGGCTCGACCGCCCACCTCGGCGCCGTCCTCCAGGCCGCGCTCGCCGTCCTCGTCGGCATCACCCTGCTCGCCGGCCCCTACCTGGTCCGCATGACCCAGGATCTGTCCGAGGAGCGCCTGATGCGCATCCGCGCCCAGGAACGCGCTGAAGTCGCCGCCCATGTCCACGACTCCGTGCTGCACACCCTCACCCTGATCCAGCGCAACGCCGACAACGCGGGCGAGGTGCGCCGACTCGCCCGCGCCCAGGAGCGCGACCTGCGCACCTGGCTCTACAAGCCGGAGGGCACCGGCAAGGACGAGGCCGACGAACCGGACACGGTCGCCGAGGCCGTGCGCCGTAACGCAGCCGAGGTGGAGGACAAGCACGGCGTGCCCATCGAGGTCGTGATAGTCGGCGACTGCCCGCTCGACGAGAAGACCGGTGCGCAGATGCAGGCCGCGCGCGAAGCGATGGTGAACGCCGCCAAGTACGGTGGCGAGGGCGGTGCCGTACAGGTCTACGCCGAAGTCGAGGGAAAGACGGTCTTCGTGTCCGTGCGGGACCGCGGCCCCGGCTTCGACCTCGACGCGATACCCGCCGACCGGATGGGTGTCAGAGAATCGATCATCGGCCGCATGGAGCGCAACGGCGGCACGGCCCGGCTGCGGGCGGTGCCGGACGGCGGCACCGAGGTCGAGCTGGAGATGGAGAGGGCGGAGAAGACGTCATGAGCGACGCGACCGAGGCGAACGGCACGGCGGGGGCGGCGGAGCCGGCCGAGACCGACCGGGCCGGCGGCGGCGCGGGCGGGCGGCACGTACGGGTGGTGCTGGTGGACGACCACCGCATGTTCCGTACCGGCGTCCAGGCCGAGATCGGCCAGACCGCCGAGACCGGGGTCGAGGTGGTCGGCGAGGCCGCGGACGTCGACCAGGCGGTCGCGGTCATCACCGCCACCCGGCCCGAGGTGGTCCTGCTCGACGTCCACCTGCCGGGCGGCGGCGGGGTCGAAGTGCTGCGCCGGTGCGCCGCGTTGACGGCGGACGCCGAGCGGCCGGTCCGCTTCCTCGCGCTGTCCGTGTCGGACGCGGCGGAGGACGTGATCGGGGTGATCCGCGGCGGCGCCCGCGGCTATGTCACCAAGACCATCACCGGCACCGACCTGGTCGACTCGATCTTCCGCGTCCAGGAGGGCGACGCCGTCTTCTCCCCGCGGCTGGCCGGATTCGTCCTGGACGCCTTCGCCTCCACCGACGCCCCGCCGGTGGACGAGGACCTGGACCGCCTCACCCAGCGGGAACGCGAGGTGCTGCGCCTGATCGCCCGGGGCTACGCCTACAAGGAGATCGCCAAGCAGCTGTTCATCTCCGTTAAGACGGTCGAGTCCCACGTCTCGGCGGTCCTGCGCAAGCTCCAGCTGTCCAACCGGCACGAACTGACCCGCTGGGCGACCGCGCGCCGGCTGGTCTGACCCCCTACGGGCCCCCGGGGCAGGCCCGCCGCCAGCCCTCACTCCACCCTTGCCGCCCCGGCGAACGGCATCTGGTCGATCGGGGCGAGACGGACCGGTGCGGACGGGTTGGGGGCGTGGATCATCTGCCCGCCGCCCACATAGATGCCGACGTGACTGATCCCGGAGTAGAAGAACACCAGGTCGCCCGGCTGGAGTTCGGAGCGGGAGACCCGCCGGCCCGCGTTGATCTGTGCGTAGGTGGTGCGGGGCAGGGAGATGCCGGCGGAGCGGTAGGCGGCCTGCACCAGACCGGAGCAGTCGAAGGCGTTCGGTCCGGTGGCGCCCCACACATAGGGGCTGCCGAGCTTGCTGTAGGCGTAGGCGACGGCCACCGCCGCGTGGGAGGTCGGAGCGGCGGACCCGGGTCGCTCCAGCGGCTGCCGCGCGCCGGTGCCCGACCGGGAGGCACGGGCGCTCGTGCCGTCGGCACCGGTGATCTCGGTCCGCTGCGGCGGAGTCAGCCGTGCCAGCAGCCGCCGGGCCTCGTCCAGCTTGCCGGTGACGGTCCTCTTCTGCCGTCTCAGCTCCGCCTGCCGCGACCGCAGCGACCTCACCTCGACGCGCGCGGCGCCGCGTAACCGCTCGATCTCCCGCAACTGCTGACGCACCCGGGAGACCGCGGCGGCCTGCCGGTCACCGGCCCGCTCCGCGAACGCGGCTCCGTCCAGATACCGGTCGGGATCGCTGGAGAGGGCCAGTTGCCAGGCCGGGTCGATGCCACCGTCCCGGTACTGCGCCGCCGCGATCGACCCCAGCGCCTCCCGTGCCGCGTTGAGCCTCGTCTGCTTGCGGGCGGTCTCGTCCTGCAGCGCGCTCAGCCGCCGCTGGCCGGCGTCCGCCTCCTCCTTCGCCCCGTTGTACTTCTCGGTGGCGGCCTCGGCCTCCCGGTACAGCGTCTCCACCTTGGCCTTCACCTGCGCCGGCGTCAGCTGTGGTTCGGCGTGCCCCGTCCCGTCGAAGGCGGTCGCGGTGGCCGCGCCCGCCAGGGCGAGAGTGGCGGCCGTCCGGACCGTATGACCGCTGAGCGGGCGCTGCGGGCGCTTGCGGTGCGCTGCCACCTGGACCGTCACGTCCTTCCGTACGACTCACACGACCGAGGGGTCGGCAGCCCCGCGGCGGCCCGCACGGAGGGGAGGGCCGCCGCCGGGCCTTTCCCGGCGGTGGCGGCCGACCGCCGCCCCTGGTCCGGGCGGCGGTGGGGCCGGTCACCTGGGGGAGGACGCTAGGCCGGACGGTGACGAGCAGGTAACGCGGTGTACGGAACTGGTTCGGACGGACCGGGGTGTGACCGTATGTGACCGTGTCGGCCCGCTGGAGTCGTCAGCTTTACGGAGCGTGCTGATCGAAGAGCGGAAAGGGGGACTGCCGGTGGCTGTGAGGTGCTATGGGGCGCATATATGCGAGATCGCACGGGGCCGGGCCGTCGGATCGCCGCGTTCGTGGGCGGGCGCGGTGACAGAGGGTCGCCGGGGCGGTGACGGGGGCCCCGGCTCGGGAAGGAGCCTGAGGAGGGCTGGGGCCCGGTGGTGGGTGGGCCCGGTGGTGGGTGGGGCGGAGGGGGCTGGTTAGGCTCCGGCTCCATGGACGTACTCATCCATCTCTTCGTCGGCCTGCACATCATCGGCATCGCCGCGCTGCTCGGCGGTTTCCTCACCCAGATGAAGGCGATGGGCCAGGGCACGGCCCGGTTCGTGCCCGGGATGCTGCACGGCGCGCTGACCATGCTGGTCACCGGCGTGGCCCTGGTGGGCCTGAACCAGGCCGACGACCACCACGTCAACAACATCAAGATCGGCGTGAAGCTCGCCCTGCTGATCGTGATCCTCGGCCTGGTCTATGTGAAGCGCGACGAGGAACGGATCGACAAGGGCCTCTTCGGGCTGGTCGGCCTGCTGACGACGGCCAACATCTTCATCGCCGTCCTGTGGACCTGATCGCCGTTCTCTGGACCTGACCGCCGTCCACGAGGCTTGATCGCGGTCCTTCGGACGCGAGCCTCGGCGCGCCTCCGAGTCAGCCCGGCCGCACCACGCTGTGGACGGCCGCCTCGATGCCGGAGACCGGTTCCTCGCGGACGTACGCGCCCGGCCTGGGGGCGTGGATCATCATGCCGTCGCCTGTGCAGAGTCCGACGTGGCCGGAATCGTCGTCGAAGAAGACCAGGTCGCCGGGGCGGGCCTCGGCCGGTGCGACCGGGGTGCCGACGTGGGCCTGCTCGTGCGCGGTCCGCGGGAGGGTGACACCGGCGGACTTCCAGGCCGCCTGCGTGAGCCCCGCGCAGTCGTAGGACCCGGGACCTGCGGCGCCCCACACGCACGGCTTACCGACCTGGGCACGAGCGAAGGCGATGGCCTTCCTGGCCTTGGTGGCGTAGGTGCCGGAAGCGGCCGCTGGGGCCGGGGTGGCGGTGGGGGAGGCGATGGCAGCCGTGGCCGGGGAGGGCGCAGCTGGAGCAGCCGCGACCGCGGTGGCGGTGGCGGGCGTGGCAGTGGTCGGTGTCGTCCGCTGGGACAGCAGCACACGCGCGTGGGCGAGCTTTTTCTGGACGGTCGCCTTGGCCGCCCTCGGGCCGCTCACAGCCACCTCCGCCGGGCGGCCCGCCGTGTCCACGAGGGGCGCGGGAACGGCCGTGTCCCCTACGGGACGGGCACCGATCGTGCCGCGCTGGGCCGGGACCGTGCCGCGCTGGGCCGGGACCGTGCCGCGCTGGGCCGGGACCGTGCCGCGCTGGGCCGGGATCATGGCCCGCTGGGGCGGCACGGTGCCGTCCTGCGCGGGAAGCACGGCCTGCCCGGCCGGAACGGTGCCGCCCTGGTCCCGCATCTCGGCCCGTCCGGTGACGGGAGCGCTGTTCTGGCCGGGGATCACGGCCCGCTGTCCGGCGCGGCCCCGGTGCTGGGCACGGCGGGCGACCTCGTCCCGGAGCCGCTGGAGGTTGTCGGCGGGGCGTCGTGAGACCGCGGCCGGCTCGACCGGCTCGCCTCCCTCGGCCCGCTTGGACCACCCGGCCCGTGCAGCCCGCCCGGCCCCGGCCCGTCCGGCCCACCCGGCGCCACGTCCGGCCCGCCTGGTGTCCTGATCGACGCTGCCGGCGCCCCGGCCCTCCCACTCCGTTCCCCGGTCGGCACTCCCGGTACCGGGCTCGGTCCACCCGCCTCCTTGCCCGGTCCACCCGGTCCCCTGTCCGGCCTGTCCGGCCCACCCGGCCTCCCGGCCGGCACCCGCGACCCGCGAGTCGGCGTCCCGCGCGGCCCTCCGGCCGCCCCGGCCCCCGTCGTGTGCCGCGACCGGCGTCTCCGCCGCCGATTCCGCTCGGCGGTAGAAGTCGTCGATCTTGCGTTCGATCTCCTCCTGGCTCGGCCGGCCCGGGGCGGGCGAGGGCATGGCCCCGGCCGTCTGGGACAGCACGGCCACGGAGGTGAGGGCGGCGGTGGCGAGGGCGGGTGTGCGGGCGCCCTCTCCCTGGATTCCGCCGGGGCGCGGCTTGCGGTGCGACGCCAAGGGAGGCGACTCCTTCCGTACGGCCGCCTGCCGGGGTCAGCGGTGGGGGGTCCCAGGCCTTCCCTCGGAGGGAGGGTTCGGGCGGTGCTCGGAAGGGTTGCCCTACGGCGTCGTCCCGGGCGGGAGTCGGCCGATTCACCCCAGGATCGGTGGGTCCCCGGCTCCGGGCACCGTGCGGGGGCGCGCCGGATTCGGCGGAGGCCGCGCGGCCCGGCGACGTTCGCCGGAGGGGGGTCGTGCGGCCTGACGGAAACCTAGCCAACTCGTGTGTCTTCTGTGAAGGTTGGTGTGCGGTTTGTCCGATACATTTCCGTGACCTTTGCCCTGGGGGCGTAGAGGTTCACGTGCGTGTGACCAGGCGCTTCCGATGCGTGAGCGGTCGGCGCTCCCGGTCCTGGCGAAGATCAACCGGCTTCGGGGGCCGCCATGTTCCGGGGACCGCGACCGGTTGTCGGTGGGGCGCCCTAGACTCGTAGAGCGATGAGCAGCCTCTTTGACGACAGCTTCCTGGCGAACCTCCAGCCCCCCCGTGGGCGCGAGGAGGAACCTCCGCCGCCGCCCGAGGACGATCACGCTCCGGAGCCGCTTCCGGACGATCTGTTCGGCGGGAAGTTCGACATGCCGCCGGACCGATGGGTCTCCCCCGACTCGAGCGGAGCCGAGAGCGGAGGCGGCTACTACCGCGACGGCGCCCCGCGCCCCGTTCTCGACGCGGCGGCGCTGCTGGAGGGGCTGAACGAGAACCAGCGCGCCGCGGTCGTGCACGCCGGCTCCCCGCTGCTCATCGTCGCCGGCGCCGGCTCGGGCAAGACCCGCGTGCTGACCCACCGCATCGCCTACCTGCTCGCCGAGCGGAACGTCCACCCGGGCCAGATCCTCGCGATCACCTTCACCAACAAGGCCGCGGGGGAGATGAAGGAGCGCGTCGAGCAGCTCGTCGGCCCGCGTGCGAACGCGATGTGGGTGATGACCTTCCACAGCGCCTGCGTGCGCATCCTGCGGCGCGAGAGCAAGAAGCTCGGCTTCACCTCGTCGTTCTCGATCTACGACGCCGCCGACAGCAAGCGTCTGATGGCCCTGGTCTGCCGCGATCTGGAGCTCGACCCCAAGCGCTTCCCGCCGAAGTCGTTCAGCGCCAAGATCAGCAACCTGAAGAACGAGCTGATCGACGAGGAGGACTTCGCCGCCCAGGCCACCGACGGCTTCGAGAAGACCCTGGCGCAGGCCTACGCCCTGTACCAGTCGCGGCTGCGCGAGGCGAACGCGCTGGACTTCGACGACCTGATCATGACGACGGTCAACCTGCTGCGCGCCTTCCCCGACGTCGCCGAGCACTACCGCCGCCGCTTCCGGCACGTCCTGGTGGACGAGTACCAGGACACCAACCACGCCCAGTACGCGCTCGTCCGGGAGCTCGTCGGCACCGGGGAACACGACGAGGACACCCCGCCCGGCGAGCACGACGTCCCGCCCGCCGAACTCTGCGTCGTGGGCGACGCGGACCAGTCGATCTACGCCTTCCGGGGTGCGACGATCCGCAACATCCTCCAGTTCGAGGAGGACTACCCGGACGCGACGACGATCCTGCTGGAGCAGAACTACCGCTCCACGCAGACCATCCTGTCCGCCGCCAACGCGGTCATCGAGCGCAACGAGTCCCGCCGCCCGAAGAACCTGTGGACCAACGCCGGTCAGGGTGCCCGGATCGTCGGCTACGTCGCCGACACCGAGCACGACGAGGCCCAGTTCGTGGCCGAGGAGATAGACCGCCTGGTCGACGCGGGCCACGCGCGCGCGGGAGACGTCGCCGTCTTCTACCGCACCAACGCCCAGTCCCGTGTCTTCGAAGAGATCTTCATCCGCGTCGGCCTGCCCTACAAGGTCGTCGGCGGAGTCCGCTTCTACGAGCGCAAGGAGGTCCGGGACGTCCTCGCCTACCTGCGGGTCCTCGCCAACCCCGAGGACGCGGTGCCGCTGCGCCGCATCCTCAACGTGCCCAAGCGGGGCATCGGCGAGCGCGCGGAGGCGATGGTCGACGCCCTCGCCCAGCGCGAGAAGATCAGCTTCCCGCAGGCCCTGAAGCGCGTGGACGAGGCGTACGGCATGGCCGCGCGCTCCACCAACGCGGTCAAGCGGTTCAACACGCTGATGGAGGACCTGCGGACGATCGTCGAGTCCGGCGCCGGACCGGCCACCGTGCTGGAGGCCGTCCTGGAACGCACCGGCTACCTGGCCGAGTTGCAGGCCTCCACCGATCCGCAGGACGAGACCCGGATCGAGAACCTCCAGGAACTCGCGGCCGTGGCCCTGGAGTTCGAGCAGGAGCGGGGCGAGGGGGAGCAGGCAACCCTGGCCGAGTTCCTGGAGCAGGTCGCCCTGGTCGCCGACTCCGACCAGATCCCGGACGAGGAGGACGGCGACGGCGTCATCACGCTGATGACCCTGCACACCGCCAAGGGCCTGGAGTTCCCGGTCGTGTTCCTGACCGGCATGGAGGACGGCGTCTTCCCGCACATGCGCGCCCTCGGCGAGACCAAGGAGCTGGAGGAGGAGCGGCGCCTGGCGTACGTCGGCATCACGCGCGCACGGGAGCGGCTCTACCTCACGCGGTCGGCGATGCGCAGCGCCTGGGGCCAGCCGTCGTACAACCCGCCCTCCCGTTTCCTGGAGGAGATCCCGCCCGCCCACGTGGAGTGGAAGCGGACCGGCGCGGCGGCGCCCGTGGGCTCCGGGCCGGCGTCCGGGATCGCCGCCTCGCTGTCCTCGACCCGTTCACGCTCCTCGGCGTCGGGCGCGTCCGGGTTCGCCACGCGGCGCACGTCGGAGAAGCCGGTGGTCGCGCTGGCGGTGGGGGACCGGGTCACGCACGACCAGTTCGGGCTCGGCACGGTCGTCGCCGTGAAGGGGACGGGCTCGAACGCGGAGGCGACGATCGACTTCGGCGACGACAAGCCGAAGCGGCTGCTGCTGCGGTACGCGCCGGTGGAGAAACTGTAGAAGGCCGAGAAAGCCGGAAGGGCCCCGCTGAGGAGCGGGGCCCTGGTGTCTAGGTGGGATCCAGCCCGTGGCTGCGCAGCCACGGCAGTGGGTCTATGGCCGGCCCGCCCGCCGGCCGCACCTCGAAATGCAGGTGCGGACCGGTGGAGTTGCCGGAGTTGCCGGAGTGGCCGACCGGCTGGCCGGCCTTGACGCTCGTACCGGAGGCGACGCTGTAGCTGGAGAGGTGGCAGTACCAGGTCTCCGTGCCGTCCTTCGCCGTCACGATCAGCATGTTGCCGTAGGCGCTGTTCCACTTGGTGGTGACGGTGCCGTCGGTGGCGGCCATGACCGTCGTGCCGTAGGAGACCGGGAAGTCGATACCGGTGTGCACCGACATCCAGTTGATGCCCGCCTGGCCGAAGTAGGCGCTGAGTCCGTGCTGCGCGACCGGCAGCGCGAACTTGGGGCGCAGCCGCTCCTTGAGCGCGGCCTCCGCGGCAGCCTTCTTCTTCTCCAGCTCCTGCTGCGCCTTGAGGTCGATCCGCTCCTGGGTACGGCTCGCCCGGTCGGCGAAGTCGTCGGCGCCCGCGGAGAGCGTCTTGAGCTGGCTGTCCAGTTTGCTGTTGGCGACGGACGGCTTGACCGGCTGGGCGTCCGAGGCGGTGGTGGCGGTGTCCTTGGAGTCGTCGGTCAGCGCGCCGACCGAGGCGGCGGCGATCCCGGCCACCCCCATCACACAGGCCGACGGCACGGCGACGGTCAGCAGCGCGGAGCGCTTGGCGGGCGTGCGGCGCCGGGAGCGCGCCCCGCCGCGCGAGCCCGCGCGGGTCGCCGGTGCCGGGGCGGCCTCTTCCTGGCCGTCCAGCAGGCCGGTCACGGCGGGCAGTTCGCCGGTGGAGTCCGGCTCGCCGTCGGCGGTGGGCTGTTCGTCGAAGTCGGTGTCCTCGTACGGCATCTGCTCGAAGGCCGCGGCCGCCTGCGGGTCGCCGACCGCCTCGAAGGTGGCGGTGGCCTGCTGATCGAACGGTTCGCCGCCCGGCTCGGACTGCGCCGGCACGCTCTGCCCCGCGGAGTTCCACTGTGTGGCGTCGTATGCGCCCGTGTCGAAGCTCTGGGTGCCCCACTCCCACTGCTGGGTGGGGTCGGCGCCGCCGGACGAGTCCGGCTGCGACCAGGCGCCGGCGTCCCACTGGCCGCTGACGTCGTTCCCGGTGGGCTGCCCGGGGATGGCCCAGGCGGTGCTGTCGTGGACACCGGAGTCATAGGCGGCGTAGTGCTGCGCGGCGTACGGGTCGTAGGCCGGGGTCTGGGCGGTGCCGGTCTGCCAGTGCGTGGTGTCGTACGCGCCGGTGGCCTGCTCGCTGCCCGGCAGGCTGCCGAAGAGCGGGTCGGTGTGGAAGGCCGTGGCGTTCCCGGGGTCACCGGCGAAATGGGTGGCGTCGTAACCGCCGTACGTGGTGAGGTCGTCGTAGGGAGCTTCCTGTGCCCCGTACGGCGCGTAGTGCGCGGTGGAGGCGTCGGAAGCCGGGGCCGGGGTGGTCATGGTCCCCGACGGGTGACGGTCGTTCACCAACTTCTCTTTCGCCTCGACAACAGGGGCTGCCAGAGCAGTGCGGCGACTGTACCCGGCGGTACCTGGGCGCGACAATCTTCGGCCTGTTTCGGGTGGGCCGGAAACGGGCATTCGGCTGTGTTTCGGGGCTCCAGGACCCGACCTTGGCTTTGTGTTCGAAGAACGTTCGAGGTCGAGTGGCGAAGTACGGGCTGTGTGTCGGTGATGCGCCGGCTGTGCGCGGGCTCCACGCCCCGGCCGCGACCGGGGCCGGGGCCGGGGCCGGGCTCAGGCCACCGTCAGGCCGTCGGCGGCCCGGTCCCCGGGGTCGGGGGCGTCCAGGGCCTCGCGTATCCCCGCCGCCACGGCGGGGTGCACCGGCAGGGCGAGGTGGCCGATACCGGTCACCCGGACGTTCTGCGCGTCCAGGTCCGGGTGCTCCAGGCAGGCCGTCTCCAGCGGGTCCATCAGCGAGTCCAGGTCGCTCCAGAAGCTCACGAAGCGGGTCCGGCAGCCGGGGGCGGGCCGGGCCAGCTCCTCGATGACCGCGGAACCCGGCCGCATCTGCCGCACGATCGGGTGGGCGTCCGCCAGCGGCGCGACCCTGGTCCCCGAGTGCGGGGTGCCGAGGGTGACCAGCGTGCGTACCCGCAGGTCACCGCCCAGGCACTGGGTGTAGTAGCGCGCTATCAGACCCCCGAGGCTGTGCCCGACGATGTCGACCCGGGCACTGCCGGTGCGCTCGCAGATCTCCTCGATGTGCCGTCCGAGCAGCTCGGCCGCGATGCGGATGTCGCAGGTCAGCGGCGAGTAGTTGAGTGATACCACCCGGTGCCTGCCGTGCTGGGCGAGGGTGCGGCGGAGCAGGACGAACACCGAACGGTTGTCGATGAAGCCGTGCAGCAGGACCACCGGTGGCGCGGGGCGGACCGGCAGCCGCGCGGTGCCGTCCGTGGCGGGCAGGGCGCCGGAGCACCGCTCCTGGATCAGGCCGGTCGGATACAGCAGGAGGTGACCCGCCAGGATCGCCGCCTCCAAGGCCGTCGCCCGCAGCAGCGTCATGGACAGTCCGGCCAGTCTGCCGGGCCACATACGGCGGCAGAGCGGGAGGAAGAGCGGCAAAACCCCGGTGACCTTCATGGGCACCTCCTGTCGGCACGCCGGGGGACGGCTCGACCCCCGTGTGCCCTCATGTCCCACCATGTGATTTCCCCCTCGCCGCGCACCGTAAAACTGCCGCCTGCGGGATGCTGGAGATAACGTTCGTTCACTTCGCGACGGTGGCGGAACGCGCCAAAAGTGCGGTACTTGTCGATACGGACGGAAGCGATCGCTTCCGTGGTCGCTTGATGGAGGCAGTGATGGGTGTGGCAGCCGGTCCGATCCGCGTGGTGGTCGCCAAGCCGGGGCTCGACGGCCACGATCGTGGGGCCAAGGTCATCGCGCGGGCCCTGCGCGACGCCGGTATGGAGGTCATCTACACCGGGCTCCACCAGACACCGGAGCAGATCGTCGACACCGCGATCCAGGAGGACGCCGACGCGATCGGCCTGTCCATCCTCTCGGGCGCCCACAACACGCTGTTCGCGGCGGTCATCGACCTGCTCAAGGAGCGGGAGGCCGAGGACATCCTCGTCTTCGGCGGCGGCATCATCCCCGACGAGGACATCCCGCCGCTGAAGGAGAAGGGCGTCGCGGAGATCTTCACCCCCGGGGCGACGACCGCGTCGATCGTGGAGTGGGTCCGCGAGAACGTCCGCCAGCCGGCGGCGTCGGGCGGCTGAGCGGCTGCCTCCGGCGGTTCGGCGGCTGTTTCCGCGCGCCGCGGTTGTTTCCGGGGGTGCGCGGCTGGTCTGCCCCCGTCGGGGAGGCGGCTGTCCGGACCGCGGACCGTTACGCGGCTGCTCCGGGCGGTTCCGCGCTGCTCTCGGCCGTTGCGCGGCTGTCCCTCGTGAAGCCGGGCGCTAGGCGAGCCCCGAACGGGTTCCGAGGCTGCGCCGGGTGGTTCTTCGGCTGCTTGCGGGCGGTGGACGGCTGTCTCCTGCCGTCATGCGGCTGTTCCCCGTCCAGTCCGTCATGAGGCTGCTCTCCGAGGCCGTGCGCGGCGGTTCCGCGGCTGCTCCGGGCCGTTCTGCGCTGCTCTTGGCCGTTGCGCGGCTGTCCCTCGTGAGCCCGGCGCTAGGCGGGTTGCGAAGGGGTTCGGAGGGTGCGCCGGGCCGTTCTGCGGTTTCTTGCGGGCGGTGGACGGCTCGTTCCGGCCGCCGTGCGGCTCCCCCCGGCCAGCCCGTCACCAGGCTGCTCTCCGAGGCCGTGCGCGGCGGTTCCGCGGCTGCCTACGCACGGTAGCCGGCTCTCTTCGGCCGTCGCGCGGTCGCCGCCGGTGGCTGGGTGGTTTCTTCGGGGGTCACGCGGCTGCCTCCCGTGGTGGCGAAAGTGTCTCCGGTGGTGGCGTGGCCGGGGCGGGCGGGGACAGTTCCCGGGCCATCGCCGCCCGCAGCCGCAGGGTCGTGACCAAGCGCTGGAAGGCCTCCGCCCAGTACCCGCCGGACCCCGGTGCGGCGTCCTCCCGCTCGTCGGGCACCGCCAGCAGCGCCTCCAGCCGGACCGCCTCCGCCGGGTCCAGGCAGCGCTCCGCCAGTCCCATCACCCCGCTGAAGCTCCACGGGTAACTGCCCGCGTCCCGGGCGATGTTCAGGGCGTCCACGACCGCCTGGCCCAGCGGGGGAGCCCAGGGCACGGCGCACACCCCGAGCAGCTGGAACGCCTCCGACAAGCCGTGCGTGGCGATGAACCCGGCGACCCACACGGCCCGTTCCTCCGGATCCAGCGCGGCCAGCAGCTTCGCCCGCTCCGCCAGGGACACCGCGCCCGGCCCACCCGCCTCGGGTGCCGAGGGCGAGCCGAGGAGCGCCCTCGACCACCCGGCGTCCCGCTGCCGGACGGCCGCCCGGCACCAGGCCGCGTGCAGCTCACCCTGCCAGCCGTCCGCCACCGGCAGCGCCACGATCTCCTGAGGCGTGCGCCCGCCCAGCCGCCCCGACCACGTGCCGAGCGGGGCGGCCTCCACCAACTGGCCCAGCCACCACGACCGTTCCCCCCGTCCCGCGGGCGGTGCGGCCACGACACCGTCCCGTTCCATGGCCGCGTCGCATTCGAGCGGCGCCTCCACCGCGATCGTCGGCACGTTCCCCGTACGGTCCAGGGCCACGCACGCCGAGGCCCGTACGGCCATCCGCGCGGCGAGCGCCGAGCCCGGCAGCGCCGACAGCAGGTCCGCCGCCGTCGCCCGGACATTGCGGCTGCGGTCGCCCAACGCCTGCTCCAGGAACGGCTCGTCCGCGTCCGAAAGGCCCGTACGCAGCGAGTCGAGGAACATCAGCCGGTCCTCCGCACGCTCCGCCGTCCACGTCGACGCCAGCAGGTCGCGGCCCAGCGCGGGCGTGCGGACGCGCAGGGCGCCCAGCAGTGCCGCCCGCTCCGCGAACAGCCCCTCCTGCCACAACCGGCGTACCGCCTCGGCGTCCGCCGGATCGGGCAGCGCGGCGCCGCCGCCGGGGGCCGCGCGCAGGGCGAACCGCCAGTCCGGGTTCAGCCGGGCCAGCCACAGCGCGCGCGGGCCGGCGAAGGCCAGCGCCGCCGGACGCAGGTCCGTGCGGCCCCGGGCCGCGTCCAGCAGCGCGGGCAGCAGCTGCGGGGGCGCGGCGTACCCGTGCGCGTTGGCCGCCGCGAGCCACTGGGGGAGCAGCTCCATGAGGTCCGGGGAACTGCCCCGCCGGCCGCCGGCCGCGCCACCGGACCGGTCGGCCATCAGGGTGGCGAGTCTGCGGGCCGCCGGTGCGGGCAGGGCGGGGCGTGGATCGGCGGGCGCCGGACCGGGCCGCCGCGCCGCCCGCGCGGGCCGCAGTCCGGCACGCCGCCGTACGGTCGCCACGGCCGCCGCGTCGAGCAGTGCCACCGGTGCCGGACGACCCGGTACGACGTGCGCCGGGGCACGCCGGTCGGTACCGAGGAGCGCGGTGGTGACGAGGTCCTCCCAGGAGGGCTCCGGGTCCGGCTCCCGGGCCGCCGGAGCCTGTGAGGGGTTCGCGGAGGAGTCGGCCGGGGGGTGCCCGGCGGTCGCCGAACTCCCCCGGGAGCCCGCAGGATCGCCCGCGTCCCCGTCGGCCCGTGCCCCGCCGCCGGGCGGTGTCCCGTTCATCACGTTCCTTTCCCCTCCCTCTTCCCTTTCGTCTTCTTCCGTTCCGCGTTCGCCCGCCGGGGTCAGCACAGCGGCACCGCCTCCCCCTCTCCCTCCGCCCACGCCGTGAGCGGGGTGAAGCCACGGTGGCCGCACTCGCCGAAGACCCTGACGGGGGCGCCGCCGGACAGGGCGACCAGCCGCCACAGTCCGGGCCGGGAGCGGGCGGCCCGGGTCACCGGCAGGGCCGTGTCCGTGTCGGCGTCGGCCAGTTGCCATCCGTCGCCGTCCGGGACCGGCGTCACCCGGTCCAGGGTCACGGGGACCGCGTCCAGCCACGGGTCGTCGCGCAGTGCCTCGCCGTACCGGGACGCCGCCTCGGCCGTCGACACGCCCGGCGGCCGGAACGCGGCCGGGGCCGGCGGGGCGAACCGCTCGCCCAGAGCGGCCCGGGACCGGCCGGAGCCCGGGTACGCCGTCAGCTCCGCCTCCAGGGCGAGGCCCACCGGCAGCGACAGCTCCGGCGCCCGGCCCGCCGCGCCGTAGGACAGCAGCAGCCGGGTGCCGCCGGACTCCGCGCCGTGCAGCCATATCCGGCGCGTCGTCAGTTTCGGGTCCACGGTGTCGTACTGGGCGAGGACCAGCCAGCGGTCGCGCACCGGCGGACCGTCCGGCGTGGCGGGCAGGCCGAGCCGGGAGCGGACCGTGGCCGCGAGGCCGTCCGGCAGCCGGTCGCGGTGCAGCCAGCCCTGGTCGAGCAGATGCAGCAGCGCGCACTCCTCCAGCAGCCGCGCCGGCCAGCCCGGGCCGGACGCCGGGATCGCCCCCAGTTCCCGGACGCGCGCGGCCAGTCCCGGTGCCTGCGCGTCGACCATGCGGGCCGCCGTCTCGTCCCACAGGCCGTACCCCGCGTGTTCGGCCGCGGCCAGGCCGCCGCGCAGCAGGTCGGCCAGGCGCTGCTCCAGTTCGCTCGCGCCCGCCGTGACCCGCTCGGCCCGGCGTTCGGCCCGCCGCCGGGCCGCCTCCGGATCGGCGGGCCCGGCGGCCGGACCCGCCCCGGCCCGCGCCCGTCCGGTCCCGGCACGTCCGCGCCGGCCCGCGAGCCACTGCCCGGCCCACTCCGGCGGGCGCGCGGCGGCCGGCACCGCGCCGTCGTCACCCGCCCACAGCAGAAGCAGTCCGAGCGCGTGCTTGCACGGGAACTTACGGCTCGGGCAACCGCACGTGTACGCCGGCCCGGCCGCGTCGGCCAGGTCCACCACCGTCTGGTACGGCCTGCTGCCGCTGCCCTTGCACAGCCCCCACACCGCCCCCTCTCCGCTCCCCGTCCCGGACCACGGCCCGGCCACGGCGAGTTTGCTCCCGGCCTTGCGTGACGCGGCGTCAGGCGCCAGTGCCAGCACCTGGTCCGCGGTCCAGCGCACCCCCTGCTCAGTCATGTCACCGACGGTAGGTCCCGCCACTGACAATCGGTCCGACGAGCACGTATCCGCTGGTCAGAGCGATTGTCAGTGGCGTGGTGCACGGTGGATGCCAGATCCGAACCGGCCGAGCTGGAGGGGGCCTCAGCCATGTCTGTGTCCGTGGAACCGACGACCGCCGCACCCGACCGCGACGAGACCGCGCAGGCGTTGCGACCGCACGCCGAGCACGCCTTCGCGGCCGAACTCGCCGCGCTCGCCGCCCAGGACGACCGCCCGCGCCCGGCCCGCTGGAAGCTGTCGCCGTGGGCGGTGGCGACGTACCTGCTCGGCGGCACGCTGCCGGACGGCACGGTGATCACACCCAAGTACGTGGGCCCGCGCCGCATCGTGGAGGTCGCCGTCACCACGCTCGCCACCGACCGCGCCCTGCTCCTGCTCGGCGTGCCCGGCACCGCCAAGACCTGGGTGTCGGAACACCTGGCAGCCGCCGTGAGCGGTGACTCCACGCTGCTGGTGCAGGGCACGGCCGGCACCCCGGAGGAGGCGATCCGGTACGGCTGGAACTACGCGCAGCTCCTCGCGCACGGTCCGAGCCGCGACGCGCTCGTGCCCAGCCCCGTCATGCGCGCCATGGCCGAGGGCATGACCGCCCGGGTGGAGGAGCTGACCCGCATCCCGGCCGACGTGCAGGACACGCTGATCACGATCCTGTCCGAGAAGACCCTGCCCATCCCCGAACTGGGCGAAGAGGTCCAGGCGGTCCGCGGCTTCAACCTCATCGCCACCGCCAACGACCGCGACCGCGGGGTCAACGACCTCTCCAGCGCCCTGCGCCGCCGCTTCAACACCGTGGTGCTGCCGCTGCCGGAGAGCGCCGACGCCGAGGTCGACATCGTCACCCGCCGGGTCGAGCAGCTCGGCCGCTCCCTCGACCTGCCGGCCGCGCCCGACGGCATCGAGGAGATCCGCCGGGTCGTCACCGTCTTCCGCGAGCTGCGCGACGGCGTCACCGCCGACGGCCGCACGAAGCTGAAGTCGCCCAGCGGCACGCTGTCCACGGCGGAGGCCATCTCCGTCGTCACGAACGGCCTGGCGCTCGCCACCCACTTCGGCGACGGCGTGCTGCGGGCGGGAGACGTCGCCGCGGGCATCCTCGGCGCCGTCGTCCGCGACCCGGCGGCCGACCGGGTCGTCTGGCAGGAGTACCTGGAGACGGTCGTGCGCGAGCGCGAGGGCTGGACCGACTTCTACCGCGCCTGCCGGGAAGTGAGCGCATGACCGGCACCGGCGGGAGCACGGCGTACGCCGGCGGGCCGCTGCTGCTCGGGGTGCGCCACCACGGCCCCGGATCCGCGCGCGCGGTGCGGGCCGCGCTGCAAGCCGCGCGGCCGGCCGCCGTGCTGATCGAGGGGCCGCCCGAGGCCGACGCGCTGATCCCGCTGGCCGCCGACCCGGGCCTGCGGCCCCCGGTCGCCCTGCTCGCCCACGCCGTGGACGAGCCCGGATGCTCGGCCTTCTGGCCGTTCGCCGAGTTCAGCCCCGAGTGGGTGGCGCTGCGGTGGGCCCTCGACGAGGGCGTCCCGGCCCGTTTCATCGACCTGCCCGCCACGCACACGCTGGCATGGCAGAAGGAAGCGGACGAGTCCGGCGACGGCACCGAAGAGCCCGGACCCGATCCCGCTCCCCGTCCCGGTCACGGTGACCAGGTCCGCGTCGATCCGCTCGCCGTGCTCGCCGAGGCGGCCGGGTACGACGACCCCGAGCGCTGGTGGGAGGACGTCGTCGAGCACCGGGGGCCGGGCGCCCGCGACCCCTTCGCGCCGTTCGCGGCGGTGGCGGAGGCCATGGGAGCGCTGCGCGAGCGGTACGGCGCGGGCGGGCGCCCGCGGGACCTCGTCCGCGAGGCACACATGCGGCTCAGGCTGCGGGACGCGCGCAAGGAGTTCGGGGACGCGGTGGCCGTGGTCTGCGGGGCCTGGCACGTGCCCGCGCTGCGCGAGCGGACCACCGTCACCGCCGACCGGGCGCTGCTCAAGGGTCTGCCCAGGACCAGGGCCGACCTGACCTGGGTGCCGTGGACGCACCGCAGGCTGGCCCGGTCCGGCGGTTACGGCGCCGGCATCGACTCGCCCGGCTGGTACGGCCACCTGTTCCACGCGCCCGACCGGCCGGTCGAGCGGTGGCTGACGAAGGTGGCCCGGCTGCTGCGCGAGGAGGACCGGATCGTGTCCTCCGCGCACGTCATCGAGGCCGTACGGCTCGCGGAGACCCTGGCCGCGCTGCGGGGCCGTCCGCTGCCCGGTCTGGGCGAGACCACCGACGCGGTGCGGGCGGTGCTGTGCGACGGCTCGGACGTGCCGCTGGCGCTGGTGCACGACCGGCTGGTGGTCGGGGACGTCCTGGGCGAGGTCCCGGAGTCGGCGCCCGCGGTGCCGTTGCAGCGCGACCTGGCCCGGCAGCAGCGGTCGCTGCGGCTGAAGCCCGAGGCGCTGGAGCGCGAGCTGGAGCTGGACCTGCGCGGGGACACCGACGCCGGCCGCAGCAGGCTGCTGCACCGGCTGCGGCTGCTCGGCGTGGGCTGGGGCGAACCGGTCCGGTCCCGGGGGAGCACGGGCACGTTCCGGGAGACCTGGCGGCTGCGGTGGGAACCCGAGCTGTCGGTACGGGTCGCCGAGGCGGGCGTGTGGGGGACGACCGTCCACGCGGCGGCGCGGGCCAGGGCGGAGGCGGACGCGACGGGGGCGCGAGCGCTCGCCGACGTGACCGCGCTCGCCGAACAGTGCCTGCTGGCGGGACTGCCCGACGCGCTGCCCGTGGTCATGCGGGTGCTCGCCGACCGGGCGGCCCTGGACACCGACGTCGGCCACCTCGCCCAGGCCCTGCCCGCCCTGGTCCGCTCGTTGCGCTACGGCGACGTGCGCGGCACCGACACCGGCGCGCTGGCCGAGGTCGCGGCGGGCCTCGCCGAACGCGTCTTCGTCGGCCTGCCCCCGGCCTGCGTCGCACTCGACACGGACGCGGCGGAGGAGATGCGCGGCCATGTGGACGCCGTGCACACGGCGGTGGGACTCCTTTCGGAGAGCCTGACCGGGGCGCCCCCGGGGGAGGCCGACGGGGGCGCCGATGTGCTCGCGGGGACGGCCGCGAGCGGGACAGGCGAGGGCACCGGTGTGCCCGCGGGGACGGCTGGTGACGGCGCCCACGCGTCCGCGGGCGTGGGCGGGGTTGACGCCGGTGCGGCTGCGGTGACGGAGGGTGATGCCGCCGCTGACCGTGCCGGAGGCGCCGGTGCGGCCGCGGGCGTGGTCGGCGGAGCCGGGGGCGGCGGGCTGCGGGGGCGCTGGCGGGCCGTGTTGCGGGTGCTGTCCCTGCGGGACACCGTGCCCGGGGTCATCCGGGGCCGGGCGGTGCGGCTGTTGCTGGACGACGGGGCGCTGGCGTCCGGGGAGGCGGCCCGGCTGATGGGGCTCGCGCTGTCGCCGGGCACCCCTCCCGCCGTGGCCGCCGCCTGGGTCGAGGGCTTCGCCGGCGGTGGCGGCCTGCTGCTCGTGCACGACGAGCGGTTGCTCGCCCTGCTGGACACCTGGCTGACGGGGGTTCCGGCGGACGCCTTCACGGACGTGCTGCCGCTGCTGCGGCGCACCTTCGCGGCGTACGAGCCGGGCGTGCGCAGAACCCTCGGCGAACTGGTCCGGCGCGGTCCCGCGGGCCGGACCGGCGGGACGGGCGCCCAGGGAGCCGGTCTCCCCGGCTTCGCCGCCGAACCGGACACCGGACGTGCCGACGCCGTCCTCCCGGTACTGCGGCTGCTGCTCGGCCTGGACGCGCACCTCGACACGGTGCCCGCCCCGGCGCACACGCCTCCACCCGGCGCGGCCCGCGAGGCGCTACGCACCACTGCACCCGGTTCCACGCACGACGACTGCCTCACGGGGGTGGGCACATGACGGACATGACAGGCAGTGCTGTGACGTCGGGGAACGAGGGCGCGGGCGACCCCTCGCGGGAGCGGCTGCGGCGGTGGCGGCTCGTGCTCGGCGGGGAGCAGGCCGACGGCACCGGGTACGCGCTGTCCGGGCGGGACGCGGCGATGGACGGCACGCTGGCCGCCCTCTACGGCAGGGGCGACAAGCCGCAGGCGGGCCGGGACCGGTCGGCGGGGCTCGGTGCCTCGGCGCCGTCCGTGGCGCGCTGGCTAGGGGATGTCCGCCGTTACTTCCCGTCCTCCGTCGTCCAGGTGATGCAGCGCGACGCCATCGACCGCCTGGGCCTCGCCTCCCTGCTGCTGGAGCCGGAGATGCTGGAGGCGGTGGAGGCGGACGTGCACCTGGTCGGCACGCTGCTCTCGCTGCACAAGGCGATGCCGGAGACGACCCGGGAGACGGCCCGCGCGGTCGTGCGCAAGGTGGTGGAGGACCTGGAGAAGCGGCTCGCCACCCGTACCCGGGCCACCCTCACCGGCGCCCTGGACCGCAGTGCCCGCGTCACCCGCCCGCGCCACCACGACATCGACTGGAACCGCACCGTCGCGGCCAACCTGAAGCACTATCTGCCCGAGTACCGCACGGTCGTGCCGGAGCGGCTGGTCGGCTACGGGCGGGCCGCGCGGTCGGTGAAGAAGGAGGTCGTGCTCTGCATCGACCAGTCCGGGTCGATGGCGTCGTCCGTGGTGTACGCGTCGGTGTTCGGCGCGGTCCTCGCGTCGATGCGGTCGATCAGCACCCGGCTGGTCGTCTTCGACACGGCGGTCGTCGACCTCACCGACCAGCTGGACGACCCCGTCGACGTCCTCTTCGGCACGCAGCTCGGCGGCGGTACCGACATCAACCGGGCGCTCGCCTACTGCCAGGCGCAGATCACCCGGCCGGCCGAGACCGTCGTCGTGCTGATCAGCGATCTCTTCGAGGGCGGCATCCGCCAGGAGATGCTCAAGCGGGTCGCGGCGATGAAGGCGTCGGGGACGCAGTTCGTGGCGCTGCTCGCGCTGTCGGACGAGGGGGCGCCCGCGTACGACCGCGACCACGCGGCGGCGCTCGCCGCGCTCGGCGCACCGGCCTTCGCCTGCACGCCCGACCTGTTCCCCGAGGTGATGGCCGCCGCGCTGGAGAAGCGGCCCTTGCCGATACCGGAGACGGCGTGACACCGGGCGGCGTGACACCGGGCCGGAAGGGGCACCCGGTATGCGGAGTGGGTGGCGCGCACAGCTCCGCGGGGTGGCCGGCCCGGGTGGTCGAAAGCCGTCGGCTCGTCCGGGCGGAGCCCCGCGGACGGGGGTGCGTGGTCCCCATTGGGGTGGGGATCAAGCGCCCCGGCCCCGGGTCGCCCCGGGGCCGCCAGGGGGTCTCACCGGGTCAACCCCAGCCCGGTGAGGCCTCGCGGAACGCCCGTACCGCACCCGGAGGCGGCACTCTGTGCCAGGTAAACCGGCATCATGTGACAGGTATCACCGCTCAGGTGTGACCCGCGATTTAGAGGGCCCCCGCAAGCAGCGATAACCTGCGAGACGGACATGCCGCGCGCTCGGACACCGTGTGCGCTTCCCTAGTGACAGCGGACGTCACGTTGCCCTTCGCGGCACGCCCACGCATCCAACGAACCGCGAGATCACTGATAGGGACGGAAGCGCGTGGACCTGTTCGAGTACCAGGCGAGGGACCTCTTCGCCAAGCACGATGTACCGGTGCTGGCCGGTGAAGTCATCGACACGCCTGAGGCGGCGCGCGAGATCACCGAGCGGCTCGGCGGCAAGTCCGTCGTCAAGGCGCAGGTGAAGGTCGGTGGTCGCGGCAAGGCCGGCGGCGTCAAGCTGGCCGCCTCCCCGGACGAGGCCGTCGCCCGTGCGACGGACATCCTCGGCATGGACATCAAGGGCCACACGGTCCACAAGGTCATGATCGCCGAGACCGCTCCGGAGATCGTCGAGGAGTACTACGTCTCCTTCCTCCTCGACCGTGCCAACCGCACCTTCCTGTCCATCGCCTCCGTCGAGGGCGGCATGGAGATCGAGGAGGTGGCGGCCACCCGCCCGGAGGCCGTCGCCAAGACCCCGATCGACCCGATCGACGGTGTGGACGAGGCCAAGGCCCGCGAGATCGTCGAGGCCGCCAAGTTCCCGGCCGAGGTCGCGGACAAGGTCGTCAACGTCCTGGTCAAGCTGTGGGACACCTTCATCAAGTCGGACGCCCTCCTCGTCGAGGTCAACCCGCTCGCGAAGGTCGCCTCCGGCGAGGTCCTCGCGCTCGACGGCAAGGTGTCGCTCGACGACAACGCCGAGTTCCGTCACCCCGAGTACGAGGCGCTCCACGACAAGGCCGCGGCCAACCCGCTCGAGGCCGCCGCCAAGGAGAAGAACCTCAACTACGTCAAGCTCGACGGCGAGGTCGGCATCATCGGCAACGGCGCCGGTCTCGTCATGAGCACCCTGGACGTCGTCGCGTACGCCGGTGAGAAGCACGGTGGCGTCAAGCCCGCCAACTTCCTGGACATCGGCGGTGGCGCCTCCGCCCAGGTGATGGCGAACGGCCTGGAGATCATCCTGGGCGACCCGGACGTCAAGTCCGTCTTCGTGAACGTCTTCGGTGGCATCACCGCCTGCGACGAGGTCGCCAACGGCATCGTGCAGGCCCTGAAGCTCCTGGAGGACCGCGGCGAGAAGGTCGAGAAGCCGCTCGTCGTCCGCCTCGACGGCAACAACGCCGAGCTGGGCCGGAAGATCCTCACGGACGCCAACCACCCGCTGGTGCAGCGCGTCGACACCATGGACGGCGCGGCCGACAAGGCCGCCGAGCTGGCCGCCGCCAAGTAAGCACGAGGACGAGGACTCAAACCACCATGGCTATCTGGCTCAACAAGGACAGCAAGGTCATCGTCCAGGGCATGACCGGCGCCACCGGCATGAAGCACACCAAGCTCATGCTCGGTGACGGCACGAACGTCGTGGGCGGCGTGAACCCGCGCAAGGCGGGTCAGACCGTGGACTTCGACGGCACCGAGGTACCCGTCTTCGGCACCGTCAAGGAGGCCATCGAGAAGACCGGCGCCGACGTCTCCGTCATCTTCGTGCCGGAGAAGTTCACCAAGGACGCGGTCGTCGAGGCCATCGACGCCGAGATCCCGCTGGCCGTCGTGATCACCGAGGGCATCGCCGTGCACGACACGGCCGCCTTCTGGGCGTACGCCGGCAAGAAGGGCAACAAGACCCGCATCATCGGCCCGAACTGCCCCGGCATCATCACCCCGGGTCAGTCGAACGTCGGCATCATCCCGGGCGACATCACCAAGCCGGGCCGCATCGGCCTGGTGTCGAAGTCCGGCACGCTGACGTACCAGATGATGTACGAGCTGCGGGACATCGGCTTCTCCACCGCCGTCGGCATCGGTGGCGACCCGATCATCGGCACCACGCACATCGACGCCCTGGCCGCGTTCCAGGACGACCCCGACACCGACCTGATCGTGATGATCGGTGAGATCGGCGGCGACGCCGAGGAGCGCGCGGCCGCGTTCATCAAGGAGAACGTGACCAAGCCGGTCGTCGGCTACGTCGCGGGCTTCACCGCGCCCGAGGGCAAGACCATGGGCCACGCCGGCGCCATCGTCTCCGGTTCGTCCGGTACCGCCCAGGCGAAGAAGGAGGCCCTGGAGGCCGCGGGCGTCAAGGTCGGCAAGACCCCGACCGAGACGGCGAAGCTGGCCCGGGAGATCCTGAGCGCCTGAGTTTCCCCTCGCAGACCGGCAGGCCCGTTCCCCCGTCCGGGGGCGGGCCTGCCGGCGTTTGCCGGAGCGTCACCGCTCACTTCGGCTCCGGCGCCAGTCTCTCCGGTCCACTCGCCTCCGACCGGTGGAGCTTCGTGCGCAGTTGCTGCTCCTGCCGGGAGAGCGGGCCCAGCCCGGCAGGCGGGGGGACGCCCTGCACCGCCTGGGCGGGTGCGACGGGGGCCTCGTAGCGCGTCGGCGCGGTGCGGAGCGTGAGCGTGGTCGCGCCGATGATCGTCACGGTGAAGGCGATGGCCGCGCGGGTCCAGAAGACGTTCCGCCGTTCGGAGCCGGTGCGTACCGTCGTCGACTGCTCCGCGCGCAGCCGCTCCCTGGTGGCCAGTTCGAGCATGCGACGGTGCAGCTTTTCCGGATCGGCCAGTTCCGGCAACAGTGCGGCCACCGCCTCCCGGGCGTGGACCAGCCGGTTCGCGGCGGCCGGTGTGCTCGCCTCCGTCTCCGCCGCGGTCTCCGGGAGGTCGAGGCCCACACCGTCGTACAGCACGAGCGTGCGCCGGTACGTCGCCGGCAGCCGGAGCAGGGCGTTCAGCAGGGCTTGGTCGGCCGGATCGGCGGGCGGGGGTTCCGGTGAGCGGTAGCGGGGGCGGAAGCGGTGCCAGGGGGAGAGCGCGCAGTCGTACGCGACCGCCCGTACCCAGCCGGCCGGGTCACGGTCCCGGGCCACCTCGGGCCAGCGCTGCCAGGCCAGCTGGAAGGCCCGCTCCACGGATTCGCGGGCCAGCTCCCGGCGCCCGGTGAGCAGATAGGTCTGGCGCACGAGGGCGGGAGCGCAGAAGGCGTACAGCGCGTCGAAGGCCTGAGCGGGGGTCAGCGAAGGGGCCTGTCCGGCCGTCAGGCGCGCTCCAGCCGCACGGTTCTGAGGGGCCGTCGGCTCGGGACTCTGTGTCGTCACGATGCACCCTTCTGTACGAAAAAGAACATAAACGTATATTGAGCGACACTTCGGAGGTTCGCCTGTTACGACGGGAAAGCGCGTGTCGTTGGGAGCATGGCGAGCGTGATCCAGATGACCGTTCGCCGCTCCTCGGCGTCACCCCTGGCCAACCGGATGCGCGACCGCTCACCCGGACTCGGCGCGAGCCTGCTGGGCGGTGCCGTCGCGGCCGGACTGGGCCTCGCCTCGTTCGCCGTGCTCGTGATGATGCTGTGGGTCAGCTCGCCCTATCCCGACGACGGACCGGACGGCGCGCTGCACATCGCCGCCGCCCTGTGGCTGCTGGCGCACGGGGTGGAACTGACCCGCACCGGCACCCTCTCCGGCGCGCCCATGCCCGTCGGCGTCACCCCGCTGCTGCTGCTCGCCCTGCCGCTGTGGCTGCTGTACCGGGCGGCGCGGGACGCCACCGACGCGCCCGCCGAACCGGACGGCCCGCCGCCGGTGCGGGCGCGTACGGCCTGGACGGGTGTGGTCCTCGGCTACCTGGGTGTCGGCACCGCCGCGGCCCTGTACTGCTGTCGGGGTGAACTGCGCCCGGAGTGGTTCTGGGTGACGGTGTGTCTGCCGCTGGTCGCGGCGTGCGCGGCCGGTGCCGGAGTGTGGTCGGCGTACGGCCGCCCGCGCGAGCCGGTGCTGCGCGCCCTGGTGGTGGTGCCGGGGCCGGTGCGGCGGCTGGTGTTCGGCACGGACGAGTGGGCGCGGCTGAGCGCGGCCGTACGCGCCGCCGGTGCCGCGACGACGGTGCTGTTCGGGGGCGGCGCGCTGCTGGTCGGGGTGTCACTGGTGTGGCACGGCGAGCCGGCGCGGGCCTCCTTCGTGCAGCTGACGGGGGGCTGGACGGGACGGTTCGCCGTACTGCTGCTCGCCTTCACGCTGGTCCCCAACGCGGCGGTCTGGGCCGCCTCCTACGCGCTCGGCCCCGGCTTCCTCCTCGGCGCCGGACACCTGGTCAACCCCCTCGCCTCCGACCCGGCCCCGCTGCTGCCGCCGTTCCCGCTGCTGGCCGCTGTCCCGGAGCCGGGCGCCGGTACGCCGGGGAACTGGGCGGCGGGGGTGGTGCCGGCGGTGGCCGGGATGACGGCGGGGTGGTTCGTGGCGCGGGCGGCCGTGCACCGGCCGGAGGCCGGGGTACCGGCGCGGGCCCGCTGGTCGGCCGGCCGTACCGGCGGGGTGGTGCTGCTGACGGCAGTGGTCTGCGCGGCGGCCCTCGCCCTGCTCGCCGCGCTGGCGGGCGGTTCCCTGGGCGTCGCCGCGCTGTCCCGCCTCGGCCCGCCGTGGTGGCGGACCGGGGGTGCGGCCGGGGCCTGGACGCTGGTGTTCGCGCTGCCGGTGGCCCTGACCGCCCGGGCCTGGCGGCTGCGCACCTGGCCGCGTCGCCACGACGGCGCCCCGGCCTCCGTGGCGGCGGCCACGGCCCCGAAGGGGGCGCAGGGCGGCAAGGCGGCGGTGACACCGGCGGCCGGGGCGAAGGGCGGTGCCGGGCCGGTGACGCCGGCGGTCGCGGGGAAGGGCGACGTGGGAGCCGTGGTGCCGACGGCCGCGGCGAAGGCGGGGCAGACGGAGGAAGGGGCGGAGCCGGGGGCCGGGGAAGACGCCGGGGCGGCGCCGACCACGGGCCGGGGCACGGCCGGGGCGGCCGGGCACGGCGAGGCCCGGCCGGTCCTGGCCGACGGCGGTACCGGGAGCGGGGACACGGCGGGCAGGCTCACGGTGCGGGGCCGGGGCGGCAAGGGCGGCAGGGCGGGTACGGCCGCTCGGGCGGGGGCGGTGGCCACTGCGACCGGGGTGGAGGAGGAGGACCGGTACGAGGTCCTCCCCGCCGACGACGCGTTCCCGACCTCGTACCCGGCTCAGGCCCCGAGTCCGGTGCCGGGTCCGGTCGCCGAGCCGTTCGGCGCGGGCTGGCACGACGACGGTGCCCGTGCCTCCCGCTGGGCGGCCCTGAAGCAGGCGGCGGAAACTCCGGAGAAGGCGAGCGAGAGCGCTCGCGAGGCGATGCGTGAGAACGCCCTCGAGGGCCCCGCCCCCGACACCGCACCCCGGCCGCGCACGGAGTCACATGCCGGGACGCGCCCCGGGACAGACCCTGGCGCGCACGCCGAGCCCCGGCCGGAACCGGACGCCGGCCGGCGCCCCGAGTCCGGCCCCGACGCGAGCCCCGGCCTCGGCCCGGACCCGGGCCCCGCCCCTCGGCCGGGCTCCTCCGGGTGAGCGGCTCAGCTGTTCTGCGTGCCCAGCACTCCCCGCAGCTCACGGGGCAGCAGGGTGTCGCAGGACTGCTTGGCCTCGTGGGTGAGGGCGTCGTTGACGCAGGTGTAGTAGTCGCGGTAGACGAGCTGGACGGTGAAGGTGGAGGCCACCAGGACCAGCGCCAGACCCGCCGTGACCAGGCCGCTGACGGCCGCCGTCGTCTGCGGCCGGCCGGGCTGGGCGGCAGGGCCGCCGGGGGCCGCCGGGGCGTCCGGGGACGGCCGGCGCGGCTTGGCGCGCAGGGCGCTGATGCCCCAGTACAGGGCGAGCGCGCCCAGCAGCAGGGCTACGTAGGGCCAGCTGAACAGGGCGAAGAAGACCGACCACATGCCGGAGAGCAGGGCGTACCGCGCGCGGCGCTGGGCCGGGTCCGTCGGGTCCCAGCGCATGCCGGGGCCGGCCGGGCCGCCGGGGCCGCCCTGCGGACCGCCGCCCGGACGTTCGCCGAAGCCGCCGGGCGAGCGGCCGGGCTGCCGGTCGCTCCACTGACCGCCCCAGGGAGCGTGGCCACCGGGCCCCTGACCGGGAGCCTGTCCCGGACCCTGACCGCCCTGTCCGGACCCCGGGTCACCCGGGCCATGATCCTGACCCTGGCCGTGTCCGTGCCCCGTGCCGGACGGGTCCCCGTGATGACGAGGCCGCCACGGCTGGTCCGCAGCGCCCTCCGGCGGCGGCGCGAACGGATTGTCGTCCTGCCGGTCCCCACCCGACCCGGAACCACCATGTCCGGAGCCGCCCTGGCCGGAACCGTGCCCCGCGCCTCCCTGCCCGGTGCCCCCTTGGCCGGAACCACCTCGCGGCGACTCCGTGGGCGGCGATGTCGGGCGCTCCCGCAGCAGTGCGGCGCCACGCTCGCCCCCCTGGGCCGGGCGCGGCGGGAACGTGAGGAGTCGCAGGCTGCGATCGGGCATCAAAAGAGCGTCTTCCCCTAGGTGACTACGGCTGTCCGGCATGAGCTTCCACCCCGTGAACGCACCGCACGACGACCCGGTTCCCGAGGCTGCTCCTTCGTGACTCGCTGCGAACGCTACCGTCCGGCCGCACACCCGTCCCGAGGGCCCCTTCCCGAGTGCCGGTATCGTTGCTGGCGGTCGGCCGCTTCGTAGACTTCCCCGTATCGGGGGGCGTGAAGCATTCGTACGACTGTACAAACCAGCCGTACGGATCCGGCCGTACACGGATCGCAACCCCAGAAAGGGCCCCATCGTGGCCGCCACCTCCGCCGGCCCGGCAGTCAAGCGCCTCGTCGTGCTGGTCTCCGGCTCCGGCACCAATCTGCAGGCGCTGCTGGACGAGATCGCCGCCGTCGGCGCCGAGGCGTACGGCGCCCGGGTCGTGGCCGTCGGCGCGGACCGCGCCGGCATCGAGGGGCTGGCCCGCGCCGAACGCGCCGGCATCCCCACCTTCGTGTGCAGGGTCAAGGACCACGGCTCCCGCGAGGAGTGGGACGCCGCCCTCGCCGAGGCGGTGGCCGCCCACCGGCCCGACCTCGTCGTCTCCGCCGGGTTCATGAAGATCGTCGGCAAGGAGTTCCTCGCGCGGTTCGGCGGGCGGTTCGTGAACACCCACCCGGCCCTGCTGCCCAGTTTTCCGGGGGCCCACGGCGTCCGTGACGCGCTCGCGTACGGCGCCCGGGTCACCGGCTGCACCGTCCACTTCGTCGACGACGGCGTCGACACCGGCCCGATCATCGCCCAGGGCGTGGTCGAGATCCGGGACGAGGACGACGAGAGCGCGCTGCACGAGCGCATCAAGGAAGTCGAGCGAAGGCTGCTCGTCGAGGTCGTGGGGCGGCTCGCCCGCAACGGCTATCGCATCGAGGGACGAAAGGTAGTTATCCAGTGACCGCCGAGAGCAACAAGCGGGCCATCCGTCGCGCGCTCGTCAGCGTCTATGACAAGACCGGCCTGGAGGAGCTGGCCCGCGGGCTGCACGAGGCCGGTGTGGAGCTGGTCTCCACCGGGTCGACGGCCGGGCGGATCGCCGCCGCCGGCGTCCCCGTCACCAAGGTCGAGGAGCTGACCGGCTTCCCCGAGTGCCTGGACGGCCGGGTGAAGACCCTGCACCCGAAGGTGCACGCCGGCATCCTCGCCGACCTGCGGCTGGACAGCCACCGCGAGCAGCTGGCCGAGCTGGGCGTGGAGCCGTTCGACCTGGTCGTCGTCAACCTCTACCCGTTCCGCGAGACGGTCGCCTCCGGCGCCTCGGACGACGAGTGCGTCGAACAGATCGACATCGGCGGCCCGTCCATGGTCCGCGCCGCCGCCAAGAACCACCCGTCGGTGGCCGTGGTCACCAGCCCGGAGCGGTACGCCGACGTCCTCGCCGCGGTGAAGGACGGCGGCTTCGACCTGGCCGCCCGCAAGCGGCTGGCCGCCGAGGCGTTCCGGCACACCGCCGAGTACGACATCGCCGTCTCCTCCTGGTTCGCCTCCTCCTACGCGCCCGCGGACGACTCGCGCTTCCCGGACTTCATCGCCTCCAGCCTGGAGCGCGCGCACACCCTGCGCTACGGCGAGAACCCGCACCAGCCCGCCGCCCTCTACACCTCCGGCGAGGGCGGGCTCGCGGCGGCCGAGCAGCTGCACGGCAAGGAGATGTCGTACAACAACTACACGGACACGGACGCCGCCCGCCGTGCCGCGTACGACCACGCCGAGCCCTGTGTCGCGATCATCAAGCACGCCAACCCGTGCGGCATCGCCATCGGCGCGGACGTCGCCGAGGCGCACCGCAAGGCGCACGCCTGCGACCCGCTGTCCGCGTTCGGCGGCGTCATCGCCGTGAACCGGCCGGTCAGCAAGGAGATGGCCGAGCAGGTCGCGGAGATCTTCACCGAGGTCATCGTGGCGCCGGACTACGAGGAGGGCGCGCTGGAGGCCCTCACCAAGAAGAAGAACATCCGCGTGCTGCGCTGCGCCGACGGCCCGGCGCAGCCGGTCGAGGTCAAGCCGATCGACGGCGGCGCCCTCCTCCAGGTCGCCGACCGGCTCCAGGCCGAGGGCGACGACCCGGCCCACTGGACGCTGGCCTCCGGCGAGGCCCTGGACGCGGACGAGCTGGCCCAGCTCGCGTTCGCGTGGAAGGCGTGCCGTGCGGTGAAGTCCAACGCGATCCTGCTGGCGAAGGACGGCGCCTCGGTCGGCGTCGGCATGGGCCAGGTCAACCGCGTCGACTCCTGCAAGCTGGCCGTCGAGCGGGCCGGCGAGGAGCGGGCCCGGGGTGCCTACGCCGCCTCCGACGCCTTCTTCCCCTTCCCGGACGGTCCGCAGATCCTCATCGACGCCGGTGTCCGGGCGATCGTCCAGCCGGGCGGTTCGATCCGTGACGAGCAGGTCGTGGAGGCCGCCAAGAAGGCGGGCGTGACCATGTACTTCACCGGCACGCGCCACTTCTTCCACTGAGCCGCACCCGCTGACCCCGCCGAGTCCCGCCCGTCCCCGACGGGCGGGACTCGGCCGTATCCGGACGCCACCCGCCCGGCACGACCCCGGCCGCCCGCCACAACGGTCGGCACGGCCGTCGACGTCCGGCTGCCGCCGAACTTCACCGACGAGGGCCTGCGCGCCGTCCTCGCCGCGCGCCGGCGGAACCCGGACCTGCCGGTGCTGCTGCTCTCCCCGTACGTCGAGCCGCTCTACGCCCGCACATCGGCAACATCTTCACCAAGCTCGGTCTGCTCCCGACCGACGGCGACAACCGCCGCGTGCTGGCCGTCCTCGCCTACCTGGACCAGTGAGCGGCCGTACCGGTGCGCCCGGCGGGCCGGGAACGACACCGGGCCGCACCCCGTCCGGGCGGACGGAACGCGGCCCTGGTGTGTCGGACGCGGCGCGGCTCAGTACTGCGGACGGTTGAACCAGGAGCCGCCGGCCTTGTTGGCGCAGAACACGATGATGAGGATGCTCAGCACCAGGCTGATCAGCGCGAGGAAGTTGCCGCCCAGCAGGTTCACCAGGCTGATCAGGGTGACCACCGAGCCGTAGACGATCGCCGAGACGCGGACGCCACCGCGTCCGCCCGCGAACTTGACGGCGGTGAAGATCGCCCAGAAGGCGAAGGCCAGCACGATGACGCCGAAGACGATCAACACGCCCACGCCGATGCTGGCGGCCTTGTCGGCGTCCGTCGACGAGATGCTGCTGTCCGACGAGATGGCGTCACGGATCCGGTCGGCGAACATGGCGCTGCCCACGAGCAGCAGCAGACCGCCGAGCGCCTGGCAGACGCCCAGGATCCAGAGGAAGACGCGCGCGGCCTTCACCCCGCCCGGCATCTGCGCGGGCCCGGCCGGGTAGCCGTAGCCGGGCTGCTGGAACCCGGGGGCCGCCGGGTAGCCGTAACCGGGCTGCTGCTGCGGGTAGCCGTAGCCGCCCTGCTGGCCCTGCTGGCCCTGCGGCGGACCGTAGGGGTTGTTGGGATCGCCAAAGCTCATGGCGGTCTTCCTCCGTCTGCTCAAGTGCGGGGACGACGCGCGGCACGGTTCGGAGGAAGTTCTACAGATGCGGTCCGTCCCCCCGGTACTGCCCGCGGCACTGTCCGGTCATCGTTCTTTAACAGGCTCTTACTTGTCCAGCCGGAGGCGTCAGGTGTTGTGCAAGTGCAACATCACTGATCATGCCGTGACACCCGGATTGGAACCGGGGCCGGGTCATCCGCGAGGATGGGACCATGACCGCCCAGATTCTCGATGGCAAGGCCACCGCAGCCGAGATCAAGTCCGATCTGACCGCCCGCGTGGCGGCGCTGAAGGAGAAGGGCGTCACGCCCGGCCTCGGCACGATCCTGGTCGGGGACGACCCCGGCAGCCAGAAGTACGTCGCCGGCAAGCACCGCGACTGCGCCCAGGTGGGCATCGCCTCCATCCAGCGCGAACTGCCCGCCACCGCCACCCAGGAGGAGATCGAGGCGGTCGTCCGCGAGCTGAACGAGGACCCGGCCTGCACCGGCTACATCGTCCAGCTGCCGCTGCCCAAGGGCATCGACGAGAACCGCGTCCTGGAGCTGATGGACCCGGCCAAGGACGCCGACGGCCTGCACCCGATGAACCTCGGCCGCCTCGTCCTGAACGAGCCGGCCCCGCTGCCCTGCACCCCCAACGGCATCCTCACCCTGCTCCGCCGTCACGGCGTGGAGATCAAGGGTGCCGAGGTCGTGGTCGTCGGCCGCGGTGTCACCATCGGCCGCCCGATGCCGCTGCTGCTCACCCGGCGCAGCGAGAACGCCACCGTCACCCAGTGCCACACCGGCACCCGCGACCTCTCCGCGCACCTGAAGCGGGCCGACATCATCATCGCCGCGGCCGGCTCCCCGCACCTGATCCGCGCCGAGGACGTCAAGCCGGGCGCGGCCGTCCTGGACGTCGGCGTCTCCCGCAACGCCGAGGGCAGGATCGTCGGCGACGTCCACCCGGACGTGACCGAGGTGGCCGGCTGGATCTCCCCGAACCCCGGCGGCGTCGGCCCGATGACCCGGGCCCTGCTGCTGGTCAACGTGGTCGAGGCGGCGGAGCGCAGTGCCGGCTGAGGACACCCGCGGGCCCGCCGAGCCGACCGTGCGCGACGCGATCAGCGCCCCCGACGCCGAGGGGCGCCCGCGCCGCGTCACCCGCCGCTTCCCGCTGTTCACCAGGGACACCGCCCGCCCCGAGGGCGGCGGCCGGGCCGCGCCCGGCGACGCCCCGGCGCCCGCCCGGCAGTGGCCCCTGCTCGTCGTGCTGTCGGCGGTGGCGCTCGGCCTGCTGCTGACCGCGCTCGACGTGTTCCGCTACGGCACCCTGCTGATCGGCGCCGGCCTGCTGGCCGGGGCCGTCATGCGCTGGATGCTGCCCGGCGTCGGCATGCTCGCCGTCCGCTCCCGCTTCACGGACATCGCCACCTACGGCGTCCTCGGCCTGGCCATCGTGCTGCTCGCGATGATGGCCCAGCCCCACCCATGGCTGCAGATCCCGTTCCTCAAGGACATCCTGCACTTCACACTCGACAAGTAGCGCGCACGGTACGGCGGTGGCCCGCGTCTCCCCCGGGGACGCGGGCCACCGCCGTCTTCCCCGGGCCCGACGCTACGGCCGTCCGCCGCACACCGCCTCCGCCTCCGGGCCGAACCGCCGCACCGCCCGTGGGGGTACGACGGCCGGGAGCTGCAACTTCCGCGGTACCGCGCGTGGTTGACTCCCGGGTCCGGCCGTGCGGGTTACCCTGCGGCGATGCGCCCGAGGACCCCCCGCCCGCTCGTCGTGGACACGTTGATCGCGGTGGCCATGGCCGTGGTGGCCGTCCTGGTCGGGCAGGAGTCCCGGTCGCAGGGATGGCTGGAACTCGACGCCCGCGCCTACGCCCTCGTCGCCCTCGCCCACCTCCCGGTCGCCCTGCGCGGCCGTCACCCCCTCGCCGTCTTCGCGGTCGTCGAGACCGCCGCGACCTGCTACATCAGCCTCGGCTACTGGCCGGTGGTGTGCACCTTCGGCGCCATGCTCGCCCTGTACACCGTGGCCTCCGTCCGCCCGCCGTGCACCGCCCTGGCCTGCGCCGCCTGCGCCTCCGCGGTCTGGGTCTACGCCGGCCTGGTCAGCCACAGCCCCTCCATGCCGTCCGTGGTCGGCCAGGCCCTGCTCTACAGCTCGGTGCTCGTCTGGTTCGGCTATCTGGCCCGCCGCAGCGCCGAACTCACCCTGCGGCTGCGCGCCGAACACGCCGAGCGGGCCCGCCGCGCGGTCGCCGAGGAACGCGGCCGGATCGCCCGCGAACTGCACGACGTCGTCGCCCACCACATGTCGGTCATCTCCGTGCAGGCGGGCCTCGCCCGGTTCGTCTTCGACTCCGACCCCGCCAAGGCACGCGGCGCGCTCGGCACCATAGCCGACACCAGCCGCGAGGCCCTGGACGAGCTGCGCCGCATGCTCCAGGTGCTGCGCGAGGAGGACCCCGAGGCCCCGCAGCGGGCCCCCATGCCCACCCTGGCCCGGCTCGGCGAACTCGTGGACCGGGTCCGGTCCGGCGGCCTGCCCGTGGACCTCCGGGTCGAGGGCACCGCCCGCCCGCTGCCGCCCGGTGTCGAACTGTGCGCCTACCGCGTCGTCCAGGAAGCCCTCACCAACGCCCTCAAACACGCCGGTCCCGCACACGCGCGCGTGGAACTCGGGTACGGGGCCCACGAGCTGACCGTCCGCGTCACCGACGACGGCGAGGGGGCAGATCCGGACAGAATGCCCACAGGTGGCGGTCACGGCTTGATTGGGATGCGGGAGCGGGCCACGCTCTACGGCGGGACGATCAGTGTCGGCCCACGCACCGAGGGCGGCTACGAGGTCCGGCTGACCCTGCCGACCTCGGCCGCCGAACGCGACCGCGGGGGTGCGCGGGAGGCGGAGCGTTAGGGACGGGACACGGCCGGGGGGACGACCGTACGGAATGACCAGAGTGCTCGTCGTGGACGACCAGTTCCTCATCCGGGCCGGACTCGTCGGCCTGCTCGACGCCGCGCCCGGCTTCGAGGTCGTGGGCGAGGCGGGGGACGGCGAGCAGGCCGTACGGCTCGCCGCCGAGACCCGTCCCGACGTCGTCCTCATGGACATCCGGATGCCCGGCGTCAACGGGATCGAGGCCACCGAACGCATCCTCGCCGAGGCCACCGACCGGCCGCCCCGGGTGCTGGTGCTGACCACCTTCGACCTCGACGAGTACGTGTACGGCGCACTGCGCGCCGGTGCCTCCGGTTTCCTGCTGAAGGACTCCGGTCCCGAGCGGCTGCTGGCGGCGGTCACGGCGGTCGACGGCGGCGACGCCCTGTTCGCCCCCAGCGTCACCCGGCGCCTGGTGGAGGCCTTCGCCCGCCAGCAGGCGCCCGCCGACACCGCGCCGCCGCCCGACCTGGGCGTGCTCACCTCCCGCGAGGTGGAGGTCCTCAGACTCACCGCCCGTGGCCTGTCCAACCTGGAGATCGCCGACCGCCTCTTCATCAGCGAGGCCACTGTCAAGACCCACCTCAACCGCACCATGACCAAGCTCGATCTCGGCAGCCGGGCGCAGGCGGTGGTGCTGGCGTACGAGACGGGACTGGTCACCCCTGGCGGCTGACCGCCGCCCTGGCATCCTTTTGGTCAGCGCGTACCGCGCGACCTGCAAGGAAGACGGGGGAAGAGGGGAAGAGGGGGTAGGCGATGCCTCGGTGGAAAGCCCTGCCGGACGATCTGGACCCGCAGATGAGGGAGTTCACCGTCCGGTTGCGGCAACTGGCCGACCGCGGTGGCCTGAACACGGCGGCCCTGGCCGACCGCACGGGCTACGGCAGGACGTCCTGGGAGCGCTATCTGGGCGGCCGGCTCCTCGCCCCGAAGGGCGCGGTCATCGCCCTCGCCGAGGCCACGGGCACCGACCCCGGCCCCCTGACCACCCTGTGGGAACGGGCCGAACGCTCCTGGACCCGAGCGGAGTCGAACGACGACCACACGCTCCAGGCCATCGACATCACCGACTCCCGGGCGGCCCTGGGCGACCTGGCCCATCCGGCGAAGAACACGGCACCCGTACCCGGAGCGAAGCCGACGGTTCCGAGGGGCGGCACCGGGGGGCGTGACGGAGCGGCCGGGAGCCGGGCCGCGGGGGCCGCTGGTGGTGCCGCTTCGAGCACGTCCACAGGCGCGTCCGGGGGACCGGACGGCCGGAAGGGCGCCGGTGCGGGTGAGGGCGGTGGCCTCGCGGCCGCACGGGCGATCGCCGGTCCCGCCGGTGTCCCGCCGAAGATCCCGGCCCAGCCGACCGCCTCGCAGGCCGACGGCATCCGCGACGGCGCGGCGGACGGTACGGGGACCGGCGGAGCCGGGGGCGGCGGCGACGGCTCGGCCACGGCGGGGGAGAGCGGCCGGGGCACAACGCCGGACGCCGGCGCGAAAACCGGTGACGGTACCGGCACCGCGTCCGGCGCCGATTCCCGTGCCGCGTCCCCCGCCGACGCCGGCGCCGCGTCCCGTACCGCGTCCGGCGCTGACGACCCGCCCGTCAGGAACTCCTGGGGGGTGGCCGGTTACCGGGGTCCGTCGAAGGCGAGTGTCCGCCCGGGCGCCCGGCCCGGCCCGGCACAGACCCCGCCCTCCTCGCCCCCGACCCCGGACACGCCCGCCCGGACCCCGGGCCTCCCGGCCGGAGCGCCGGGCGCGTCGGCCCTGTTCCCGGACGCCGCCGGCGGAGGCCCGCACACCTCCCTCTGGCCGCCGGGCCTCACCGTCGGAACCCCGGCCGTGTCTCCCGGCACCCCGGGCCGCGCCACCGGAACCCCGACCACCGCCCTCCGTACCCCGGCCGCCATCACCGGCACCCCGGGCATCCCCGGCGGAGCCGCCGGAGGCCGGCGGTGGTCCGCGCACCGGCAGCAGGTGGTGATGTTCTTCGCGGGACTCCTCGGGGTCGGTGTGCTCATCGCCGGGTTCCTCTTCGTCACCCGGTGGGACGGGGACGGGAACGCGGACGCGGGTGCCCGTACGTCACCCTCCCCGTCCGCCCCCGCACGGCCGAGCCCGCCCCCCGGCGTGAAGTGCGTCGGCGCCTCCTGCACCGGCAAGGACGCGGAGGCCATGGGGTGCAGCGGTGACCTGGTGAGCACCGCGAAGACCGCCACCGTCGGCACCACCACCCTGGAGGTCCGCTACAGCAAGGTGTGCGGCACGGCCTGGGGCCGGATCACCAGCGGCGCACCGGGCGACACCGTACGGGTGACCGTGGGCAAGGTCCGCCAGACGGGCGACATCACCGCCGCGGGGGACACCATCGGCTACACCCCGATGGTCGCCGTGCACGACCCGGCACAGGCCACGGCCTGCACCACGCTCGCCTCGGGCGAGACCGGCTGCACCGGCTAGCCGCTGCGGCCGGGGACGGCGGGCGGAGGAAACGGAAGGGGAATTTCCGGAGGCGGCGCATATCCGGCCGGATCCTGGGCACGCGACCGGTGTTCCCCCCACGGGAGTCCGGCACGCCGGCACCCCCACCGGCGGCCGTCTCCGTCCTCCCCTCTCCCGGACGGACGGCCGCCGCTTCGTACCCCCGCGCACCGCGCCCGGCAGGTGATACATCCCCCTGATCCCCTTGTGGGGTGAGCCACACAGCCCCGGACATCTCACCTGCCGGATGCGCGATAGCCTGACCGCTGGATCTCTCTTGACGCCAAGAGATCGATCATCCGCCCGGGGCAGGGACGCCCCACCGCCAGCTGTCATACGGAGAACGCCATGACCCGCACTCCCGTGAACGTCACCGTCACCGGCGCGGCCGGCCAGATCGGTTACGCCCTGCTCTTCCGCATCGCCTCGGGCCAGCTGCTCGGCGCGGACGTGCCGGTCCGCCTGCGCCTCCTGGAGATCACCCCGGCCCTGAAGGCCGCCGAGGGCACGGCGATGGAGCTGGACGACTGCGCCTTCCCGCTGCTGCAGGGCATCGACATCACCGACGACCCGAACGTCGCGTTCGACGGCGCCAACGTGGCCCTGCTGGTGGGTGCCCGCCCGCGTACCAAGGGCATGGAGCGCGGTGACCTGCTGGAGGCCAACGGCGGCATCTTCAAGCCGCAGGGCAAGGCCATCAACGACCACGCGGCGGACGACATCAGGGTCCTGGTCGTCGGCAACCCGGCCAACACCAACGCGCTCATCGCGCAGGCCGCAGCCCCGGACGTCCCGGCCGAGCGCTTCACCGCGATGACCCGCCTGGACCACAACCGCGCCCTGACCCAGCTGGCGAAGAAGACGGGCAGCAGCGTCTCCGACATCAAGCGGCTCACCATCTGGGGCAACCACTCCGCCACCCAGTACCCGGACATCTTCCACGCCACGGTCGCTGGCAAGAACGCCGCCGAGGTCGTGGGCGACGAGAAGTGGCTGGCCGAGGAGTTCATCCCGACCGTCGCCAAGCGCGGTGCGGCGATCATCGAGGCCCGTGGCGCGTCCTCCGCCGCCTCCGCCGCCAACGCCGCGATCGACCACGTCCACACCTGGGTCAACGGCACCGCCGAGGGCGACTGGACCTCCATGGGCATCCCGTCGGACGGCTCCTACGGCGTCCCGGAGGGCCTGATCTCCTCCTTCCCGGTCACCTGCAAGGACGGCAAGTACGAGATCGTCCAGGGCCTGGACGTCAACGAGTTCTCCCGCGCCCGCATCGACGCCTCCGTCAAGGAGCTCGAGGAGGAGCGCGAGGCGGTCCGCGGCCTCGGCCTCATCTGATCCGACGTGGTGTGACCCGGCGCCGGTGCGCTATAGTTGATCACGCACCGGCCGCCGGAAAACCCGGCACCGGGTGATGCGTTGGTGGTCCAAGGAAAGACGCCCCGCTTCCTGCGGGGAAATGCAGGTGCAAGGCCTGCCCGGCGCTCCATGTACGAGGTCCCCTTCCGCGGTGGCGGAGGGGGACCTCGTTCGTTGTGCGCCTCCTCGTTCTCCCGCGCGACCGCGCACGGGAACTGACGCCCCGTCGGTCAGGTGTGCTCCAGTTCGTGCTGGAGTTCGGAGATGTCCACGGACTGCGCCGGGGCCGGGGTGGCCGACGGGACCGGCTCGTCGTAGCCCGTGAAGGTCAGGTCCTCGTCGGTGCCGGCGCCCTGGTGCGTGGCCCGGACCAGGCGGTGCGGGCCGGCCGAGGTGACGTAGAGGGTGATCTTGCTCCCGTCGTGCTCGGCGCCGGTCAGCGGGATGACCTTCGCGCCGCCGATCCTCGTCTCCCTGCCCTTGGTCAGCGCGGTGTGCGGGGAGGAGCCGGCGGCGGCCTCCTTCTGGAAGGCGGTCAGGTCGCAGGTGCCGGACATGCCCCGGAGCACGTCCTCGTGCGTGGAGCCGTGCAGATAGCGGTTCCTCAGGCGCGCGACCACGGCGTCGCCCCGGTGGTCCGGCAGCTGCGCCTTCCAGAACGCGGTGTCCGGCTTCATCCACACCTGGTCGCCCCGCTTGACCAGGACGACGCTGCCGCCGTCGTCGCCCATGACCAGCTTGCCCACGCAGTTGCCGCCGCGGTCGAGCGTCAGCTCCAGCGAGGCCGGGGCGCTCCGGTCGTCGCGGGCACGGTGATCCGTGAACCTGACGTGCACGGAGTGCGCCCTGAGCAGATTGCCGCGGGCCTCCTCCGCCAGGGCGCGGGCACCGGGGCCGTCGCCGGCGGGGGAGTCCTGGGCGCCGGAACCGGAACGTGCCGTGGCCGGCGGAGCGGGTGCCGTGGCGGCCGTGGCGGACGCTGCGGGAGCCGTACCCGGCAGCGCGAGCGGGGTCAGCAGGGCCGCGGTGATGCTTGCCCCCGCACAGAGTCGCGATCGATGAGCCATCGCGCCACCTTCCGACGCCCCTCCTCACCCTACGTTTGTCGCTTTTCAGCCGCATTTTCAGTGACGCAGCACACTTTCGGCCACCGATTGCGCATGCGACGCACGGGCCCCGGGCAGGCGGCGACGGTCCCCAGCCGAGACGGCCCCGTCACGCAGGGGCACGGATCAAAAACGGAAGGCAGCACCGATCATGGCGGACAGAACGGAACGAGACGCCCGCGCGACGATCCACGCGGGCGGCGAGTGGCTGGCGGCGATCTCCGGCGCGACCCGGGAGATCCTCGACCCCGCGGACGCCCGGCCGTTCGCCGTGGTCGCCGAGGGCGACGAGAAGGACACCGAACGCGCGGTGGCCGCCGCCCGGCACGCCTTCGACCGGGGGCCCTGGCCGCGCACCCCGGTCGCCGAGCGCGCCGCCCTGCTGCGCCGCGTCGCCGACCTGCTGGTGCGCGACCGCGAGGAACTCGGCCTGCTGGAGAGCCGGGACGCGGGCAAGACCGTCGAGGAGGGCCGCGTCGACATCGACTGTGTCGCCGACGCCTTCCGCTACTTCGCCGACCTGGTCGCCGCCGAGGCCCCGGGCCGGGTCGTCGACGCGGGCTCGCCCGACATCCACAGCGTGGTCGTCCACGAACCGGTCGGCGTCTGTGCGCTGATCACCCCCTGGAACTACCCGCTCCTCCAGGCCAGCTGGAAGGTCGCCCCGGCGCTCGCCGCCGGCAACACCTTCGTGATCAAGCCCAGCGAGATCACCCCGATGACCACCATCGCGCTGATCGAGCTGCTGGCCGAGGCCGGCCTGCCCGCGGGCGTCGCCAATCTCGTCACCGGCCCCGGCCACACGGTCGGCGCCCGGCTCGCCGAGCACCCCGACGTCGACCTGGTCTCCTTCACCGGCGGCCTGGTCAGCGGCACCAAGGTCGCCCAGGCCGCCGCGCTGACCGTCAAGAAGGTCGCCCTGGAACTCGGCGGCAAGAACCCCAACGTGGTCTTCGCCGACGCCTGCGCCACCGAGGAGGGCTTCGACACCGCCGTCGACCAGGCCCTCAACGCGGCCTTCATCCACAGCGGCCAGGTCTGCTCGGCCGGCGCCCGCCTCATCGTGGAGGAGCCGGTCGGCGAGCGCTTCGTCGCCGAACTCGCCCGCCGCGCCGCGAGGATCCGCCTGGGCCGCGGCACCGAGGAGGGCGTCGAGTGCGGCCCGCTCGTCTCCGAGCAGCAGCGCGCCAAGGTCGAGGCGTACGTCGCCTCCGCGCTCGAGGAGGGCGCCGTACTGCGCTGCGGCGGCAAGCGGCCGGAGCCGTCGCCGCAGCGCCCCGAGGGCGGCTACTTCTACGAGCCGACCGTCCTCGACGCCTGCCACCGCGAGATGCGGGTCGTCCGGGAGGAGGTCTTCGGTCCGGTCCTCACCGTCGAGACCTTCCGCACCGAGGAAGAGGCCGTCCGTCTCGCCAACGACACCGAGTACGGCCTCGCGGGCGCCGTCTGGACCTCCGACGCCGGCCGGGCCCGCAGGGTCGCCGCCCGGCTGCGCCACGGCACCGTCTGGATCAACGACTTCCACCCCTACCTGCCGCAGGCGGAGTGGGGCGGCTTCGGCAGGAGCGGCACCGGCCGCGAGCTGGGGCCCGCCGGCCTCGCCGAGTACCGCGAGACCAAGCACGTCTACCAGAACCTCGGGCCCAAGCCGGTGCGCTGGTTCGCCGGCTGAGCCCCGTCCCGCGAGCAGTACGTCCCCACCTGGAGCAGCACCCCCATGTCCCACACCACCCACGTCTACGACTACGTCGTCATCGGCGGCGGCACGGCGGGCTCCGTCATCGCCTCCCGTCTCACCGAGAACCCCGACGTCACCGTCGCCGTCATCGAGGGCGGCCCGAGCGACGTCGGCCGCGACGACGTCCTCACCCTGCGCCGCTGGATGGGCCTGCTCGGCGGCGAACTCGACTACGACTACCCGACGGTGGAACAGCCCCGCGGCAACTCCCACATCCGGCACAGCCGCGCCCGCGTCCTCGGCGGCTGCTCCTCGCACAACACCCTCATCTCGTTCAAGCCCCTGCCCTCCGACTGGGACGAGTGGGAGGAGGCCGGCGCCAAGGGCTGGGGCGCCGTCCCCATGGAGGCCTACTTCGCCCGCCTCAAGAACAACATCGTCTCCGTCGACGAGAAGGACCGGAACGCCATCGCCCGCGACTTCGTCGACGCGGCCCGGTCGGCGCTCGGGGTACCCCGCGTCGAGGGCTTCAACCGCGCGCCGTTCACCGAGGGCGTCGGCTTCTTCGACCTCGCCTACCACCCCGAGACCAACAAGCGCTCCTCGGCGTCGGTGGCGTACCTGCACCCGGTGATGGACGAACGCCCCAACCTCCGCATCTTCCTGGAGACCTGGGCGTACCGGCTGGAGCTGGACGGCACCCGCGCCGAGGGCGTCCACGTGCGCACCAAGGACGGCGAGGAACTGCTGGTCCGCGCCCGCGAGGAGGTCGTCCTGTGCGCGGGCGCCGTCGACTCCCCGCGCCTGCTGCTCCACTCGGGCATCGGCCCCGCCGAGGACCTCGAAGCGCTCGGCATCCCCGTCGTCCACGACCTGCCGGGCGTCGGCGAGAACCTGCTCGACCACCCCGAGTCGGTCATCGTCTGGGAGACCCACGGCCCGATCCCGGAGAACTCCGCGATGGACTCCGACGCGGGCCTGTTCGTCCGCCGCGACCCCGCGCACGCGGGTCCGGACCTGATGTTCCACTTCTACCAGATCCCGTTCACCGACAACCCGGAGCGCCTCGGCTACGAACGCCCGCGGTACGGCGTCTCGATGACCCCGAACATCCCCAAGCCGAAGAGCCGCGGCCGCCTCTACCTGACCAGCGCCGACCCCGCCGTCAAGCCGGCGCTCGACTTCCGCTACTTCACCGACGAGGACGACTACGACGCGCGGACCCTCGTCGACGGCATCCGCATCGCCCGTGAGATCGCCAGGACCGAGCCGCTGGCCGGCTGGCTCAAGCGCGAGGTCTGCCCCGGCCCCGGGATCCTCGGCGACGCCGAGCTGAGCGAGTACGCCCGCAAGGTCGCGCACACCGTCTACCACCCGGCCGGCACCTGCAGGATGGGCGCCGCCGACGACGAACTCGCCGTCGTCGACCCCGAGCTGAGGATCCGGGGCCTCGAAGGCATTCGCATCGCCGACGCGTCCGTCTTCCCGACCATGACCGCCGTGAACCCGATGATCGGGGTGCTCATGGTCGGGGAGAAGGCCGTCGACCTGATCGGAGGTGACCGATGAGTCTCACCGTCCCCACCCGCAAGCCGCCCACCACGACCGAGTCCGTCTTCTCGGTGTCCGGACTGTGGAAGGTGTTCGGCCCCAGGCCCGAGCGCGTCCCCGAGGACCCGGAACTCGCCACACTGACCCCCGCCGAACTCCGCTCCCGCACCGGCTGCACGGCCGCCGTCCGGAACGTCTCCTTCGACGTCCGCAAGGGCGAGGTCTTCGTCGTGATGGGCCTGTCCGGCTCCGGCAAGTCCACCCTCGTCCGCTGTCTGACCCGCCTGATCGAGCCGACGGCGGGCACGATCGCCATCGACGGCGAGGACGTCCGCGCGATGGACAAGGCCCGTCTGCGCGAGCTGCGCCGGCACCGGGCCGCGATGGTCTTCCAGCACTTCGGCCTCCTCCCGCACCGCACGGTCCTCGACAACGTCGCCTACGGCCTGGAGATCCAGGGCGTAGGCAAGTCCGAACGCCGCGAGCGCGCCGCCGAGTTCGTCGCCAAGGTCGGCCTCGAAGGCATGGAGAAGCGCCGCCCCGGCCAGCTCTCCGGCGGCCAACGCCAGCGGGTGGGCCTCGCCCGGGCGCTGGCGGTGGACCCCGAGGTGCTGCTCTTCGACGAACCGTTCAGCGCCCTGGACCCCCTCATCCGGCGCGACATGCAGGACGAGGTGACCCGCCTGCACCGCGAGGAGGGCCGCACGATGGTCTTCATCACCCACGACCTCACCGAGGCCCTCAAACTCGGCGACCGCATCGCCCTGATGCGCGACGGCCAGGTGGTCCAGCTGGGCACCCCCGAGGAGATCGTCGGCGACCCGGCCGACGACTACGTCCGCGAGTTCGTCCGGGACGTGCCGCGCGAACAGGTGATGACGGCCCGCCGGGCCATGCGGCCGCTCTCCTCGGACGACACGGAGACCGGCCCGGCGATCCGCCCGGAGGCCACCGTCGCGGAGGCCATCGAGGCGGTGGCCCGGGCCGGCGAACCGGCCCGCGTGATGGACAAGGGCCGCTGCCTCGGCGTCGTGGACCCCGAGCAGCTGCTCGGCGTGGTGGCGGGCGTGGACGCCGTGGCGGCAGGTGACGCGGCCGCCGGCGGTCGTGCCGCCAGGACGGCGTCCGTCCCGCAGAAGGCGGCACCCCGCCGGCGCGGGCGAGCGCCCCAGCCCCCGGCCAGCACCGCCCCGGAGGCCGTCTGATGGCAACGCTCACCGTCCCGACCTCCGGCACGGGCAAACCCCGCGTCCTCAGAAGCCGGGCCGCGGGCAAGCTCTTCCTGCTCGCCCTCCTCACCGCGGTCCTCCTGCCGCTCCTCGACCGCTGGGGCAACGGCACCTGGCCGCACGCCCTGACCGTCCACCTCGACAAACCCCTCACCACCGCCAGCGACTGGGTCATCGACAACCGGGACAGCCACCCCCTGTTCCTGTACTTCTTCGGCTACGTCAGCAACGCCGTCATCTGGGCCGTACGAGCCGTCTACCTCACCCTCCTCGCCGCCGGCTGGGCAGGTGTGACGGTCTTCGGCGCGCTGATCGCCTGGCGCGTCGCCGGTGCCCGCCTGGCCGCCGGCACGGCCGTCGCCTTCCTCGCCTGCGGCGCCCTCGGCATGTGGGTCCCGACCATGCAGACCCTCGCGCTGATGGTCGTGGCGGTCCTCGCCTCCGTCGTCGTCGGCGCGCTCCTCGGTCTCGCCGCCGGCCTCTCCGACCGCCTGGACCGCGCCCTGCGCCCGGTCCTGGACACCATGCAGGTGCTCCCGGCCTTCGCCTACCTCCTCCCCGTCGTCCTGGTCTTCGGCATCGGCGTCCCCGCGGCCGTCCTCGCCACCGTCGTCTACGCCGCCCCGCCGATGGCCCGCCTCACCGCGCTCGGCCTGCGCGGTGCCGACCCCGAAGTCCTGGAGGCCGTGGAGTCGCTCGGCGCGACCCGTCGCCAGCGGCTGCTGACCGCCCGCATCCCGCTGGCCCGCAAGGAACTCCTCCTCGGCCTCAACCAGACGATCATGATGGCGCTGTCCATGGCCGTGATCGCCGCCGTCATCGGCGCCGGCGGCCTCGGCGACCGCGTCTACCAGGCCCTCGCCTCGGTCGACGTCGGCGCCGCCCTCGCGGCCGGCATCCCGATCGTGCTGCTCGCGGTGGTCCTGGACCGCGTGACCGCCGCCGCCGGGGACGGCACGACCCGCCCCCGCACGATCGGCTGGCCGTACGCCCTCGCCGTCACCGTGGCCGTCGCCCTCGCCACCCGGCTCCTCGGCGCGCAGGACTGGCCCGGCGGCTGGACCCTGGGCATCGCCGAGCCGGTCAACCGGGCCGTCGACTGGATGACCGCCCACCTGTACTCCGGTGTCCCGGTCGTCGGCGGCACCGCCGACTGGGCGGGCCACTTCACCACCTGGGTCCTGGACCCCGTACGCGACGGCCTGCAATGGCTGCCCTGGTGGTCGGTGCTGCTCGTCGTCGCCGCCCTGGCCTGGCTGATCGGCACCTGGCGCACCGCGCTGACCGCCGTCCTCGCCATGGCCGCGATCGGTGTCCTCGGCGTGTGGGAGCCGTCGCTCGACACCCTCTCCCAGGTGCTGGCCGCCGTCGCCGTCACCCTCGTCCTGGGCTTCGCGACCGGCATCGCCGCCGCCCGCAGCGACCGCGTCGAACGCGCCCTGCGCCCGGTCCTGGACGTCTTCCAGACCATGCCGCAGTTCGTGTACCTGATCCCGGTGGTCGCCCTGTTCGGCGTGGGCCGCGCCCCCGCCGTCGCCGCGGCCGTCGTCTACGCCCTGCCGGCCGTCGTGCGGATCACCGCGCAGGGCCTGCGCCAGGTCGACCAGGCCGCGCTGGAGTCGGCGCGCTCGCTGGGCGCGACCGGCCGCCAGCAGCTGTGGCAGGTCCAGCTCCCGCTGGCCCGGCGCGCGCTGCTGCTCGCCGTCAACCAGGGCGTGGTGCTGGTCCTCGCCGTCGTCATCATCGGCGGCCTGGTCGGCGGCGGCGCCCTCGGCTACGACGTCGCCTTCGGCCTCGCCCAGGGCGACCTGGCGACCGGTCTGGTCGCCGGCGCCGCCATCGTCTGCCTGGGCCTGATGCTGGACCGGGTGACCCAGCCGACCGAGCGGCGCGCGAAGAAGGGAGCCTGACATGCGACGTCGTACGACCGCCCTGGTGGGTTCGCTCGTGCTGCTGGCCGCGACCGGCTGCGGTGCCGCCGACATGACCAAACAGGCCTCGCCCTTCGCGAACGCCCGGGGCGCGAAGTCGGTCACCCTGTCCGTGCAGTCCTGGGTGGGCGCGCAGTCCAACGTGGCCGTCGCCGAGTACCTCCTCCGGCACGAGCTCGGCTACCGCGTGGACACCGTCCAGGTCGACGAGGTGCCCGCCTGGGACGCGCTCAGCCAGGGCCGGGTCGACGCCCTCCTGGAGGACTGGGGCCACCCGGACCAGGAGAAACGGTACGTCCAGGACAAGAAGACGATCGCGCGCGGCGGCGACCTCGGGGTGACCGGGCACATCGGCTGGTTCGTGCCGACGTACCTCGCCAAGCAGCACCCCGACATCACCGACTGGCGGAACCTGAACAAGTACGCCTCGCTCTTCCGCACCGCGGAGAGCGGCGGCAAGGGCCAGCTGATGGACGGCTCCCCGTCCTACGTCACCAACGACAAGGCGCTGGTGAAGAACCTGAAGCTGGACTACCAGGTGGTCTTCGCCGGTTCCGAGGCGGCCCAGATCACCCAGATGAAGCAGTTCGCCAAGGAGAAGAAGCCCTTCCTGACCTACTGGTACTCGCCCCAGTGGCTGTTCGAGAAGGTGCCGATGACGGAGGTGAAGCTGCCGCCGTACAAGGAGGGCTGCGACGCGGACGCGGCCAAGGTGGCCTGCTCCTACCCGCACACCCCGCTCCAGAAGTACCTCAACGCCGACTTCGCGCGGTCCGGCGGGAAGGCCGCGGCCTTCCTGAAGAAGTTCCGGTGGACCACCAAGGACCAGAACGAGGTCTCCCTGATGATCGCCGAACAGAAGCTGGACCCGCAGGAGGCGGCGAGGAAGTGGGTGGACGGCCACCCCGCCGTGTGGAAGAAGTGGCTGTCCTGACCGGCGTCAGGCCGGCAGGCCGGCGGCGGTCTCCCGCAGCGCGTCGCCGGCCCGCCGCTGGAGCGCCGGGCCGAAGGTGATCCGGGTGGCCCCGAGTCCGCCGAGCACGGCGGGCGCGGGGCCGTCCCCGTCCAGCCCGGCCAGCACGTTCAGCGGGCCCTCGATCCCGGCCCGCAGCAGGGGCAGTGCGTCCACGGGGGCGAGGATCGGGTACACGCAGTCCGCGCCCGCCGCGACGTACGCCGCGGCCCGCTCGACGGCCCGTTCCACATCGCCGTCGCCGCGGACGAAGGTGTCCACGCGGGCGTTCACGAACAGCCGGCCGGCGGCCGCTTCCCGGACCTCGGCGAGGAACCCGGCGTGCTCGTGCGGGTCCTTGAGGACGCCCTGCTCGCAGTCCTCCAGGTTGCAGCCGACGGCCCCCGCCTCCAGCAGCCGCTCCACCAGCTCCCGCGCGCCGAGCCCGTACCCCGCCTCGACGTCCGCCGACACCGGCACGTCCACGGCCCGCGTGATCCGCGCGATGGCCGCGAACATCTCGTCGGCCGGGGTGGCCCCGTCCGCGTACCCGAGGGACGCGGCGATCGCGGCACTCGGGGTGGCCAGCGCCGGGAACCCGGCCGCCTCCAGCACCCGCGCGCTCGCCGCGTCCCACGGCCCGGGCAGCACCAGCGGGTCCCCGGGGGCGCGCCCCCGGTGGAGCGCGCGGAACCGCTCGGCCTTGTCCCGCGCCGGGCCAGGGCTCACCCGTGCTGGCCGGGCTGGTAGTGGCCCGGGGTCATCCGGAAGGTCACGCCGAACCGGTTCCAGGCGTTGATCACCGTGATCGCGGCGACCAACTGGGCCAGTTCGGCCCCTTCGAAGTGCTCGGCGGCCCGCTCGTACACCTCCTCCGGCACGAAGCCGTCCGTCAGCACGGTGACGGCCTCGGTCAGCTCGATCGCGGCCAGCTCCTTCTCGGTGTAGAAGTGCCGGGACTCCTGCCAGGCGCTGAGCTGTACGACCCGCTCGACGCTCTCACCGGCGGCGAGGGCGTCCTTGGTGTGCATGTCCAGGCAGAAGGCGCAGTGGTTCAGCTGCGAGGCGCGGATCTTCACCAGCTCGTACAGCTTGGGGTCCAGGCCCCGCTTCGCGACGCTGTCCAGGCGGACCATGGCCTTGTAGACGTCGGGGGCGTGCTCGGTCCAGGGCAGGCGCGGGGCTTCTTCGGCGGCGTAGGTGACGGTTTCCTGTGCAGTGGTCATGCCTCGACCCTAGGAGTGAGGCAGCCCAGGAGTATGGTCCATTTCCATGGCGGAATCGTGGGCCACTCTGGGCGTCGACCTGCACCTCGAACCGACCGGCTCGGGGGGCCTGCGCCGGGGTCTGACCGACGCCCTGCGCGACGCGGTCCGCTCCGGCCGGCTCGCCCCGGGCACCCGGCTGCCGTCCTCCCGCTCCCTCGCCGCCGACCTCGGCATCGCCCGCAACACCGTCGCCGAGGCCTACGCCGACCTGGTCGCGGAGGGCTGGCTCACGGCCCGCCAGGGCTCCGGCACCCGAGTGGCGCCCGGCACCCGCACCCCCTCCGCTCCCGCACGTCCCGCCGGCGCCACCCCGGCGACCTCACACCGCGCCCCCACCCGTCCGCTCCACGACCTCGCCCCCGGCATCCCCGACCTCGCCTCCTTCCCGCGCACCGAGTGGCTGAAGGCCACCCGCCGGGCCCTGGCCACGGCCCCCTTCCACGCCCTCGGCTACGGCGACCCGCGCGGCCGCCCCGAACTGCGCACCGCCCTCGCCGGCTACCTCGCCCGGGCCCGCGGGGTGCGCACCGACCCCGACGCGATCCTGGTCACCGCGGGCTTCTCGCACGCCCTGACCCTCCTCGGCACGGTCCTGCGGGCCCGCGGGGTGCGCACGGTGGCCGTGGAGTCGTACGGCCTGGACGTCCACTGGGCGCTGCTGCGCGGCGCGGGCATGGCCACGCCCGCGCTGCCGTACGACGCGCTGGGCACCGATCCCGTCGTGCCGCAGACCGCCGGCGCGGTGCTGCTGACCCCGGCGCACCAGTTCCCGATGGGCACGGCCCTGCATCCCGACCGGCGGGCCGCCGTGGTCGCCTGGGCCCGGCGCACCGGCGGACTGGTCCTGGAGGACGACTACGACGGCGAGTTCCGCTACGACCGCCAGCCCGTCGGCGCCCTCCAGGGGCTCGCCCCCGACCAGGTCGTCTACCTCGGCACGGCCAGCAAGTCCCTCGCGCCCGGACTGCGGCTGGGCTGGATGGTGCTCCCGCCGGCCCTCGCCGCGGAGGTGGCCCGGGCCAAGGGCCAGGCCGACTCCGTCGGAGTCCTGGAACAGCTCACCCTCGCGGAGTTCCTCACCTCCGGCGCGTACGACCGCCACGTCCGCTCCTCCCGCCTGCGCTACCGGCGCCGCCGCGACGCCCTCGCCACCGCCGTCACCGAGCGGGCACCGGAGGTGGAGGTCACCGGGATCGCGGCCGGCCTGCACGCGGTCCTGCGGCTCCCGCCCGGCACGGAGGAGTCGGTGGTCCAGGCGGCGGCATGGCAGGGCCTGGCCCTGCACGGCCTGACCTACCACCGCCACCCCGAGGCCGTCACCGAGCACCTGGACGCCCTGGTCGTGGGCTACGGCACCCCGCCGGACAGCGCCTGGGCCGGAGCGCTGGAGGCACTGTGCCGGGTACTGCCTTGAGAAGGGCCGGGCGAGACAGGGGCGCGGGGAACCGCGCGCTCAGCCACATGTGCGCCACGCCCGCCGGACGGACCGTACCCCCGCCCCCTGAGGCGCACGGCACCTGTTCCGCCGGTGCCTGACCGGACGG
>NZ_JBEYXM010000002.1:138456-584872 GCF_040704595.1 Streptomyces sp. NPDC046870 | reverse complement strand
CCGCGCCAGGGCCGGCGTCGGCGCTCCCGCCCCGTGAGGCCGCACGGCACCTGTTCCGCCGGTGCCTGACCGGACGGCGCCAGGGCCGGCGTCGGCGCTCCCGCCCCGTGAGGCCGCACGGCACCTGTTCCGCCGGTGCCTGACCGGACGGCGCCAGGGCCGGCGTCGGCGCCCCCGCCCCGTGAGGCCGCACGGCACCTATTCCGTCGGCGCCTCCCCGAACCGCGCCAGCGTCAGCGCCCCCGCCACGGCCACCGCGAAGCCCAGCGCCGCGAGCCACCCCAGCCCCTCCCGCGTACGGTCCCCGAGCCAGACCACCCCCACCGCGGCCGGCCCGATCGTCTCACCGAGCACCATCCCGGCCGTCGCGGTCGTCACCGAGCCCCGCTGGAGTGCCGAGGTGAGCAGCAGGAACGCGGCGGCGCCGCCGAGCAGCAGCGCGTAGGCGGCGGGGTTGCCCAGCAGAGGCCCCGGCCGCAGCGAGTCGATCAGCCGTACCGCGACCTCCACCACCCCGAACCCGAACCCGGCACCGAGCCCCAGCAGCAGCGCCCGGGTCCGGCCGGACAGGCGCCCGCCGACCCCGCCGAGCAGCAGCACGCCCACCGCCGCCGCGACCATGGCGTACCGCAGCCAGTCCGGCCCGCCCCGGTCGCCCTCGGCGCCCGAGGCCAGTCCCAGCATCGCGAGCCCCGCGCACACCACGCCCACGGCGGCCCACTCCACCCCGCTCAGCCGGACCCGCAGCAGCCGCGCCGCCACCACCGCCGTCACCGCGAGGCTGGCCGCCAGCGCCGCGCCCACCGCGTAGATCGGCACCGAGCGCAGGGCCGCGATCTGGAGCAGGAACCCCAGCCCGTCCAGCGCGAGACCGGCGAGGTACCGCCACTGCCGCAGCGCCCGCAGCAGCAGCGCCGCGTCCCCGCCGCCACCCCCCTCGGCGCCCGCCGCCCGCGCGGCCACCGCCTGCAACACCGTCGCCGTACCGAAGCAGACCGCCGCACCAACGGCGCACACCATTCCAAACAGCACGAAGTGACTCTAGGCGAGGGGCAGATGAAAGACCCGACGGGGGGAACACTCACACCGATCTCTAGGCTGGCCGCCGAACACGGCATCCGCATCCGACGGGGGAGACACACGATGGACCGCACCCGACGACCACTGCGCTCCGGCACGGTCGTCCTCGGCGGCGTGGGCCTGCTGGCCGCCGCGCTCACCGCCTGCTCGTCCGAACCGGACAAGCGCTGCGTCGACCGGGACAGCTACAACCTCGCCAAGGGGTACAAGGTCGTCTCGGACAAGAACTGCAAGACCACGGGCGGGTCCGGGAAGACGGCGGGCAGGAAGACGACCCTCAGGAAGAAGACCGACGCCGCCTGGTACTACGAGGGCAAGGAGAAGAACGGCTGGGTCGACGGCGGCTCCTTCACCAAGCCCGGCAAGGGCTCGGGCGGCTCGTCCGACGATGACGACGACCACCACGGCGGAGGCGGCGGAGTCCACCGCGGCGGCTTCGGCGGTGGCAAGGGCAGCTCCGGCGGCTGACCGGAACACGCGCATGGAACGCCGTACCACCACCCCCCGCCCCGGCTGGCAGCAGACCGTGGAGGCGCAGGGCCTGGTGTACCCGCTCACCCGCCACCCCGACGGCTCGCTGCGCCCCTACTGGGACGAGAGCGCCTACTACGTCTTCACCCTGGAGGAGGTGGAGGCGCTGGAGGAGACCGTCGAGGAGCTGCACCGCATGTGCCTGGCCGCCGCCGGGCACCTGGTGTCCGAGAACCGCCTCGCGGACCTCGGCATCACGGACCCGCGGGTGGCCGCCGCGGTCGCCGAGGCCTGGCACCGCCGTGCCGAACTCCCGTCCGTCTACGGCCGTTTCGACCTGCGCTACGACGGCACGGGGCCGGCCAAGCTGCTGGAGTACAACGCCGACACCCCGACCTCGCTGGTGGAGGCCGCCTCCCCGCAGTGGTTCTGGATGGAGGACCGTTTCCCCGGCGCGGACCAGTGGAACTCCCTGCACGAACGCCTGGTCGACGCCTGGCGCGCCCAGTCCGCGCTGCTGCCTGCGGGCAGCCCGCTGCACTTCGCGCACTCCTCGGCCGACGAACTCGGCGAGGACCTGATGACGGTCGCCTACCTGAAGGAGACCGCCGAGCAGGCCGGCCTCGCCACCGACTGGCTGGCCATGGAGGAGATCGGCTGGGACAGCCTGTCCGGCCGCTTCGTCGACAACCGGCTCCGCTTCATCCGCGGCATCTTCAAGCTCTACCCCTGGGAGTGGCTCACCACCGACGCCTTCGGCGGACACGTCCTGGACACCCTGGACAACGGCGGCGGCACCGGCAGCACCCTGTGGATCGAACCGGCCTGGAAGATGCTCCTGAGCAACAAGGCGCTCCTGGCGATCCTCTGGGAGCTGTACCCCGGCCACCCGAACCTCCTCCCCGCCTACCTGGACGGCCCCCGCGAGCTGACCCGCACGGCCGGCTACGTGGCCAAGCCCCTCCTGGGCCGCGAGGGAGAGGGCGTCACGGTCCACGAGCCGGGATCGCCGGCCGTCCCGCGCGACGAGCCCTGCTGCTACCAGCAGTTGGCCCCCCTGCCCGCCTTCGACGGCAACCACGTGGTCCTGGGCGCCTGGGTGGTCCGGGACGAACCCGCGGGCCTCGGCATCCGCGAGTCCACCGGCCTGATCACCGACGAGTACGCCCGCTTCCTGCCCCATGTGATCCTCTAGGGCCTGTCCGGCGATGCGCGTCCTCCGCGCGTCGCCCTGCGGGCTCCCCCACTGCCTCGACGGCGCGGGAGCGGATCATGCCGGGCTCGCGGGGGCGCCCCCGAGCAGCGTCTCCACCGCCGCCCGCGCGTGCCGCGCCGGCGCCGGGTCGCCGGTGACGGCCGCGGTGACGATGGCTCCCTCGGCGAGCAGGAAGACCGGTTCGGCCACCGGCGCGCCCGTGGCGCGGACCCAGGCCGCCAGCTGGTCGTGGAAGGCCCGCTTGTGGGCGCGGACCTCCGCGAGGACGGGCGCGGACGACGAGCCGAGTTCGCCGTGGGCGTTGATCCAGGCGCAGCCGCGGAAGCCGGGTTCGGCGAACCACGCGGCGAGCCAGTCGAAGACCGCGAGCACCCGTGCGCGGGGGTCCTGGACGCTCTCCACGTGGGCGGCGAGGTCCGCGCGCCAGCGCCGGTCGCGGTGCCTGAGCATGGCGACGACCAGGTCCTCCTTGGTCGCGAAGAGCCGGTAGATGCGCTTCAGGGGCAGTCCGCAGGCCTCGCGGACCCGGTCCATGCCGACCGCCTGGATGCCGTGCGCGTAGAAGAGCCTCTCCGCCGCGTCCAGGAGCGCCGCGCGGTCCAGGCGGTTCTGTTCCTCGGTGACGGCGGCGGGCATCGTGGCTCCTTGACGTTGAGAACGGACGTTCTCTATCGTAGCCGCATCGATGGAGAACGCTCGTTCTCGACGCTCCCGACATGTGCCGGCACCGCCCCCGACGCCGTTCTCCCCGCACACCGACCCCAGGAGGTCACCGTGTCCGAAGACCGCCCGCCCTACCCGCCGTTCACCCTGGAGAGCGCCCGCCAGAAGGTGCAGGCGGCCGAGGACGCCTGGAACACCCGCGACCCCCACCGGGTGGCCCTCGCCTACACCCCCGACTCCGTCTGGCGGAACCGGGACCGGTTCGTCACCGGCCGCGACGAGATCGTCGCCTTCCTCACCGAGAAATGGGAGCGCGAGCGGGACTACGCGCTGCGCAAGGGCCTGTGGAGCTTCCACGACAACCGCATCGCCGTCCGCTTCCAGTACGAGTGCCGCGACGCCGGCGGCCAGTGGTGGCGCTCCTACGGCAACGAGCTGTGGGAGTTCGACGAGCACGGCCTGATGCTCCGCCGCGAGGCAAGCATCAACGACGTGGCCATCGAGGAGTCCGACCGGCGCATCTTCGGCCCCCGGCCCGCCGACGAGCACGGCGCCGACTTCCCGCTCCACTGACCGGACCCCGTCCCGACCGGACCCCGTCCCCGAACGGCCACCGTCCCTGATCAGCCCCCGGCCAGCACCGCCCGGAGCTGATCCACCCCCCAGTCCAGGTCCTCCTCGCCGATCACCAGCGGCGGCGCGATCCGGACGGTCGGCCCGTGGGTGTCCTTGACCAGGACCCCGCGGGCCAGCAGCCGCTCGCAGACCTCCCGCCCGGTGCCCACCGCCGGGGACACGTCCACCCCGGCCCACAGCCCCCGCCCCCGCACCGCCGTCGCCCCGCCCGTGCCGAGCAGCTCTCCCAGCCTGCCGTGCAGCCGCTCGCCGAGGCGCGCCGCCCGCTCCTGGTACTCCCCGGTCCGCAGCATCGCGATCACCTCCAGCGCCACCGCGCAGGCCAGCGGGTTGCCGCCGAACGTCGACCCGTGCTCGCCCGGCCGGTACACCCCGAGCACCGCCGCGCTCGACACCACGGCCGACACCGGCACGATCCCGCCGCCCAGCGCCTTGCCCAGCAGGTACACGTCCGGCACCACCCCCTCGTGCTCGCACGCGAAGGTCCGCCCGGTGCGCCCCAGGCCCGACTGGATCTCGTCGGCGACGAAGAGGACGTTTCGCTCACGGGTCAGCTCCCGCACCCCGGCGAGATAACCGGCCGGCGGCACGATCACCCCCGACTCGCCCTGGACCGGCTCCAGCAGCACCGCCACCGTGTTCTCCGTGAGCGCCGACCGCATCGCGGTCAGGTCCCCGTACGGCACGATCTCGAAGCCCGGGGTGTACGGCCCGAAGTCCGCACGGGCCTCCGGATCGGTGGAGAAGCTGATGACCGTCGTCGTGCGACCGTGGAAGTTGCCGCCCGCCACGACGATCTTCGCCATCTGCGCGGGCACCCCCTTCACCCGGTACCCCCACTTCCGGGCCGTCTTCACCGCGCTCTCCACCGCCTCCGCGCCCGTGTTCATGGGCAGCACCATCTCCATCCCGCACAGCTGCGCGAGCTCCGCGCAGAACGCGGCGAACCGGTCGTGGTGGAAGGCGCGGGAGGTCAGCGTCACCCGGTCCAGCTGCCGCCGGGCCGCCTCGGCCAGCCGCCGGTTGCCGTGCCCGAAGTTCAGCGCCGAGTAGCCGGCCAGCAGATCCAGATACCGCCGTCCCGCCACGTCCGTCAGCCACGCACCCTCGCCCGTGGCGATCACCACCGGCAGCGGGTCGTAGGTGGGCGCGCAGTGCGCGCCGGCGGCGGCGATGAGGTCCTGCGCAGCGGTCACGGCCTCTCCCTTCAGACGACTCGGACCCGACGGTGACCTCCTTCTTATCCTCGCTCGCATGGTGGACGCGGGACCTGCCCCGCGCGGCGCGCCCGGTAGGCTGACGAGCGGGCCGTGACTGGCGCGCTGGGATGGGACGGACCATCAGGGAGCGGCCCGAGCGGGAAGAGTGCCGTGCGCCTGGGCCGAACGTGAACGCTGTACGCACACCGTCCGGAGGTCCCCGATGCCCGAGAATTCCGTCTCTCCCTCCACCGAGTCGACCGCCTTCCGTGCCGCCCTCGACGTGATCCGCGCGGTCGAGCCGCGCGTCGCCGACGCCATCGGCCAGGAGGTCACCGACCAGCGCGAGATGCTCAAGCTGATCGCCTCGGAGAACTACGCCTCCCCGGCGACCCTGCTCGCGATGGGCAACTGGTTCAGCGACAAGTACGCCGAGGGCACCGTCGGCCGCCGCTTCTACGCCGGCTGCCGCAACGTCGACACCGTCGAGTCCCTCGCCGCCGAACACGCCCGTGAACTCTTCGGCGCCCGCCACGCCTACGTCCAGCCGCACTCCGGCATCGACGCCAACCTGGTCGCCTTCTGGGCCGTCCTCGCCGACCGCGTCGAGGCGCCCTTCCTGGAGAAGACCGGCGCCCGCCAGGTCAACGACCTGACCGAGGCCGACTGGGCCGAGCTCCGCCAGGCCTTCGGCAACCAGCGCATGCTCGGCATGTCCCTGGACGCCGGCGGCCACCTCACCCACGGTTTCCGCCCGAACATCTCCGGCAAGATGTTCGACCAGCGCTCCTACGGCACCGACCCGGCCACCGGCCTGATCGACTACGAGGCGCTGCGCGCCCAGGCCCGCGAGTTCAAGCCGCTCATCATCGTCGCCGGCTACTCCGCGTACCCCCGCCTGGTGAACTTCCGGATCATGCGCGAGATCGCCGACGAGGTCGGGGCCACCCTCATGGTCGACATGGCGCACTTCGCCGGCCTGGTCGCGGGCAAGGTCCTCACCGGCGACTTCGACCCGGTCCCGCACGCCCAGATCGTCACCACGACCACCCACAAGTCGCTGCGCGGCCCGCGCGGCGGCATGGTCCTGTGCGACGACTCCCTCAAGGACCAGGTGGACCGCGGCTGCCCGATGGTCCTCGGCGGCCCGCTCCCGCACGTCATGGCCGCCAAGGCCGTCGCCCTGGCCGAGGCCCGGCAGCCCGCCTTCCAGGACTACGCCCGGCGCATCGTGGACAACTCCCGCGCCCTCGCCGAGGGCCTGACGCGCCGCGGCGCCACCCTCGTCACCGGCGGCACCGACAACCACCTCTGCCTGATCGACGTCGCCACCTCCTACGGCCTCACCGGCCGCCAGGCCGAGGCCGCCCTGCTCGACTCCGGCATCGTCACCAACCGCAACGCCATCCCGGCCGACCCCAACGGCGCCTGGTACACCTCCGGCATCCGCATCGGCACCCCGGCGCTCACCACCCGCGGCCTCGGCACGGCGGAGATGGACGAGGTGGCGGGCCTGATCGACCGCGTCCTCACCACCACCGAGCCGGGCACCACCAAGTCCGGCGCCCCCTCCAAGGCGGCCCACGTCCTGGACGAGAAGGTCGCCCAGGAGATCTCCCAGCGGGCGACGGACCTGGTGGCGGGCTTCCCCCTCTACCCGGAGGTCGACCTCGGCTGACGCGCCCCCGAAGGGCGCCGCGAACCGCGGACCGGTCCCGGCCGGTCCGCGGTTCCGCACACAACCGCGCCACCCCCACCTCTCGGGCCGACGACACCCCAGCCGATGAGAGAATGGGCAGCATGGCTTCCGCTGACCGTCCCCGCGTGCTGTCCGGCATCCAGCCCACCGCCGGCTCGTTCCACCTCGGCAACTACCTCGGCGCCGTCCGCCAGTGGGTGGCCCTCCAGGAGTCCCACGACGCGTTCTACATGGTCGTCGACCTGCACGCGATCACGGTGCCGCAGGACCCGAAGGAGCTGCGCGCCAACACCCGGCTCGCCGCCGCCCAGCTGCTGGCCGCCGGACTGGACCCGGACCGCTGCACGCTCTTCGTGCAGAGCCACGTCCCCGAGCACGCCCAGCTCGCCTGGATCATGAACTGCCTCACCGGTTTCGGCGAGGCCAGCCGCATGACCCAGTTCAAGGACAAGTCCGCCAAGCAGGGCGCCGACCGCGCCTCCGTCGGCCTCTTCACGTACCCGATCCTCCAGGTCGCGGACATCCTGCTGTACCAGGCGAACGAGGTGCCCGTCGGCGAGGACCAGCGCCAGCACATCGAGCTGACCCGCGACCTCGCCGAGCGCTTCAACGGCCGCTTCGGCGACACCTTCACGATCCCGAAGCCGTACATCCTCAAGGAGACGGCGAAGATCTACGACCTCCAGGACCCGACGGTCAAGATGAGCAAGTCGGCGTCCACGCCGAAGGGCCTCATCAACCTCCTCGACGAGCCGAAGGCCACGGCCAAGAAGGTCAAGAGCGCCGTCACCGACACCGACACGGTGATCCGCTACGACGCCGAGAACAAGCCGGGCGTCTCCAACCTCCTCACCATCTACTCCACCCTCACCGGCAGGACGGTCGCGGAGCTGGAGCAGGAGTACGAGGGCAGGATGTACGGCGCGCTCAAGACGGACCTCGCCGAGGTCATGGTCGAGTTCGTCACGCCGTTCCGCGAGCGCACCCAGCAGTACCTGGACGACTCCGAGACGCTCGACGCGGTCCTCGCCAAGGGCGCGGAGAAGGCGCGTGCCGTCGCCGCCGAGACCCTCGCGCAGGCGTACGACCGCGTGGGTTTCCTCCCGGCCAAGCACTGAGGCGTACGACCGCACGGGTCCGCCCGGGCAGAGCGCTGCACATCACTTCCGCCGCGCCTGCCCGAAGGACATCCGTGGCCGTACAGTCGATAGCCGACGGCCGGGACGAGACGGCCGAGAAGACGACAGACGCGACGACAGGAGACGACGTGGGGACCGTAACGATCGGCGTGTCGATCGCGGTCCCGGAGCCTCACGGCAGCCTGCTCCAGGAGCGGCGCGCGGGCTTCGGCGACGCCGCGGCTCACGGCATCCCCACGCACGTCACGCTGCTGCCGCCGACCGAGGTGGACGAGGCCGACCTGCCGGCGATCGACGCGCACCTCGCCGAGGTCGCCACCTCGGGCCGGCCGTTCCCGATGCGGCTGTCCGGCACCGGCACCTTCCGGCCGCTGTCGCCGGTGGTCTACGTCCGTGTCGTCCGGGGCGCCGACGCGTGCGCCTGGCTCCAGCAGCGCATCCGGGACGCCTCCGGGCCGGTGGCGCGCGAGCTGCAGTTCCCGTACCACCCGCACGTCACCGTCGCGCACGGCATCGACGAGGCGGCCATGGACCGCGCCTTCGAGGACCTGGCGGAGTTCGAGGCCGAGTGGCCCTGCACCGGCTTCGCGCTGTACGAGCAGGGCGCCGACGGCGTCTGGCGCAAGCTGTGCGAGTACGCCTTCGGGGGGCCGGTGGTCCCGCCCCAGCCGGGCCACACGGAAGTGGAACGGGGCACGATCGCCAGCCGCTAGGGCCACCGGCCCAGGGCGCTAGGCCATCAGCCGGCGGTAGACGAAGCGGGGCGCGTGCCGCAGGGCCGCCATCAGCGGGCGGAGCGCGCCCGGCACCCACACCGTCTCCGAGCGGCGGCGCAGGCCCAGTTCGATGGCCGTGGCGACCGCCTCCGGGGTACTGGCGAACGGTGTGCGCATCCCGCCGGCCGGCCTTCCCGCCCGGACCGCGCCGGGGCGTACGACCATGACGTGGACGCCGGTGCCGTGCAGGGCGTCGCCGAGGCCCTGGGCGAAGACGTCGAGGCCGGCCTTGCTGGAGCCGTAGATGAAGTCGGCGCGGCGGGCGCGTTCGGCGGCGGCGGCGGACAGCACGACGAGGGAGCCGTGGCCCTGGTTCTGCAGGGCGCGCCCGGCGACCAGGCCGGCCGAGACGGCCCCGGTGTAGTTGGTCTGGGCGACCCGCACCGCCCGCACCGGATCGCGCTCGTCGTGCGCCTGGTCGCCGAGGATGCCGAAGGCGAGCAGCACCATGTCGACGGGCCCGCCGGCGAACACCTTGCCGAGGACCTCCTCGTGGGACTCGGGGTCGAGCGCGTCGAAGGCGGTGGTGTGCACGTCCGCGCCGAGCGCGCGCAGGCTTCCGGCGGCGTTCTCCAGGGCCGGGGAGGGGCGGCCCGCCAGCCACACCGTGCGGGTGCGGCGGGCGATCAGCCGGCGCGCGGTGGCCAGCGCGATCTCGGAGGTGCCGCCGAGGACGAGCAGGGACTGGGGCAGAGCGGTGGCGTCCTTCATGACAACTGACCGTATCGCCCGCATATGACCGTTCTGCTGAAGAAACGCGGTGTTCACGCCCCTGGACAGCGGGCACAGTCGCACCATGGACTGGCTGAAGAGGCTCCCCGGCGTCGGGCCGATCGTCGCCCGGCTGATGCTCACGCACGCGTGGCGCTGCTACGAGCGGCTGGACCGGGTGAAGTGGGCCCGCCTCGCCGCCGCCATGACGTTCGTCAGCTTCGTGGCGCTGTTCCCGCTGCTGACCGTGGCCGCCGCCATCACCGCCGCCACGCTCAGCCCGGCCCGCCAGAAGACCGTGGAGCACCGGATCGCCGACCAGTTCCCGGGCCTCTCCGAGCAGTTGGACCTCACCTCCCTGGTGCAGAACGCGGGCACGGTCGGCGTCATCGCGGGCGCGGTCCTGCTGTTCACGGGCATCGGCTGGGTCGGCCAGGTCCGGGACTGCCTGCGCGCGGTGTGGGAGCTGCCGGACCGCGAGGAGAACCCGGTCGTCACCAAGGCCAAGGACGCCGTCATCCTGCTCGGCTTCGGCGGCGCCCTGCTGCTCACCCTCGCCGCGTCCACCCTCGCCTCGGCCGCCGTCGGCCTGGTCTCCCGGCAGATCGGCCTGGAGGAACACAGCTGGGGAAGCGTCCTGTTGCAGATCGCCGCGTTCGCCGTCGCCGTGCTCGCCGACTTCCTCGTCCTGCTCTACGTCCTGACCCTGCTGCCCGGGGTCGAGCCGCCGCGCCGCCGCCTGCTGGTCGCGGCGCTGCTCGGCGCGGTCGGCTTCGAACTGCTGAAGCTGCTCCTCAGCGGTTACATCCAGGGAGTCGCCGCGAAGAGCATGTACGGCGCGTTCGGCGTCCCCGTGGCACTGCTGCTGTGGATCAACTTCACGGCCAAACTGGTCCTGTTCTGCGCCTCCTGGACGGCGACGCCGAGCAAGGAGGCGGCGGGGCTCAGGGACGCGCCCGACGGCGCATCAGGTCCGGCAGCGGCCATCGGCGGTTGACCAGGAACGCCCCGCCCCCGAGCAGCACCAGCAGCCCGCCCGCGACGGCCAGGGCGATCCCGGCCCCGCGGGAACCGGACCCGGCGGTCGCGCTCGCCACGGGCTTCGACCCCGTACCGCCGGTCCCGGCCGCCTGTCCCGACCCCTGCACCGGTTCCTGGGCGGTGGCCGTTCCGGTGCCGGGCCGCGCAGTCGCCGAGGAGGCGCTCCTCGGCGGCACCAGCTCGCCCACCGCGTTGACCTTGCCGACGGCCTGGAAGCCCCAGTCGAACAGCTTCGCCGTCTCCTTGTAGACCTCGTTGTGCTCGCGCTTGGCCGGGTTCATCACCGTGACCAGCAGCACCTTGCCGTTGCGCTCGGCGACCCCGGTGAAGGTGGCGCCCGCGTGCGTGGTGTTGCCGTTCTTCACGCCCGCGATGCCCTGGTAGACGGGGACGTCGGTGTCGCCGCTCAGCAGCCGGTTGGTGTTACGGATCTCGGCGGAGCCGAACTTCGCGCTCACCGTCGAGCAGTAGTCGCGGAAGTCCTTCTTCTGGAGCCCGGAACGGGCGAACAGCGACAGGTCGTACGCCGACGACACCTGCCCCGGCGCGTCGTACCCGTCCGGCGAGACCACGGTCGTGTCCAGGGCCTGGAGTTCCCCGGCGTGGTCCTGCATGTCCTGGACGGTCTGCCTGATGCCGCCGTTCATCCGGGACAGCACGTGCACGGCGTCGTTGCCCGAGCGCAGGAAGACCCCGAGCCACAGGTCGTGGACGGAGTAGATGTCACCCTCCTTTATCCCGACCACGCTGGAGCCGACGCCCACGCCCTTGAGGTCCGACGCCACCACCTTGTGCTCGGTGCTCCGCGGGAACCGGGGCAGCACGGTGTCCGCGAACAGCATCTTCAGCGTGCTCGCCGGGGGCAGCCGCCAGTGCGCGTTGTGCGCGGCGAGGACCTCCCCGGACTCGGCGTCGGAGACGATCCAGGAACGGGCGGTGAGGTCCTTGGGCAGGACCGGCACGCCGGGGGCCAGGTTGACCTGCGTGCCCGGCATGCCGAGCCGGGCGCCGCCCACGGTGGACATCTGGGCCGGGGGTGTGGCCGTGGGGCTCGTCGAGGGGGTCGGCGCGGCGAGGGCGGCGGGCGCGGTGACGGACAGGGACAGCAGGGTGGCGGAGGTGACCAGCAGGGATCGCCTGACGGTCGTGTTCGGTGCGGGCACGACCGAGAACGTACCCGTACCCGACGGCGAAGTCCCGCGTCGCCTCCCACCCCCGGCACGGAACCGGACACGGGACGGCGATACTGGACCCATGAAGCTCAGCCGCCCGGTGTCCTGGTTCCTGCTCGCCTTCGGGGTGTGGTCCTGGGTCATCTGGGTCACTTTCATCAAGAACCTGGTCAAGGACAGCAGCGGGCTCGCCTTCGACGACGGCCACCCGACCGCGTACTTCTGGGTGCATCTGCTGCTGGCGGTCGTCTCCTTCGTATTGGGGACGGTCATCGGGGTCCTCGGGTTGCGCGGTCTGCGCGCACTGCGCCGGAATTCATAGCGGGGGACCGGTCGGGGTGGTCATCGTCCTCGCGCTCGTCGCCCTGGCCGGCCTGGCCGTCGTGGCGGGCCTGCACTGGTACGTGTGGCGGCGCCTGGTCCGCGACACCACGCGGGGCCCGGGCCCGGCCCGCCGCGCCGGCACCGCGCTGTTCGTCACCGGCCCGATCCTGACGGTCGGAGCCCTGGTCGCCGAACGCTCGGGCGCCCCCTTCCGGCTCCAGCGAGCCCTGGCCTGGCCGGGTTTCCTGTGGATGGCCCTGGCGCTGTACCTGCTCCTGGCGGTCCTGGCGACCGAGGCCCTACGTCCCCTCCTCACCCGCCGCACCACACCCCCGACGACCTCGCCTCCCTCCCACCCGATCCCGGACCCCGCGGGCTCGTCTTCGGGCCGGCCGAGTGCGGATTCCGTGGCTGCGCCTCTGGACCGCCCGAGCGCGGACCCCGCGGGCTCGTCTTCGGGTCGTCCCAGCCCGCACTCGGTGGGCACGCCTCTCGACGGCCCGAGCGCGGACCTCGTGGGTTCGCCCCCCGGTGATCCGAGCGCGGACCCCGTGGGTTCGCCTCCTGGTGATCCGAGCCCGGACCTCGCGGGCTCGCCTCCCGGTGATCCGAGCCCGGACCTCGCGGGTTCGCCTCCCGGTCATCCGAGCGCGGACCCCGTGCCCTCGCCTCTCGACCGCCGGAGCCCGGACCCCGTGCCCTCGGCTTCCGGACGACCGGGTCGGGTGGCCGGGGTGCAGGGGGCGGAGCCTCCTGGGGCGGTCGCCGGGGTGCCGGGTGGCCAGGGGCCCACGCGGCGGCTCGTCGTCGCCCGCCTCCTCGCCGGCGCGGCCACCACCGCCGCCGTGGCGACCGTCGGCCACGGCACCTACGGAGTCCTGAAGGGCCCCCGGGTCAGACGCGTCACAGTACCGCTCAGCAAACTCCCGCGAGCAGCCCACGGCTTCCGCATCGCCGTCGTCAGCGACATCCACCTCGGCCCCGTCCTCGGCCGGGGCTTCGCGCAGCGGGTCGTCGACACGGTCAACGCCACCCGGCCGGACCTGATCGCGGTCGTCGGCGACCTGGTCGACGGCAGCGTCAAGGACCTGGGCCCGGCCGCCGCCCCCCTCGCCCGGCTCAGCGCCCGCCACGGCGCGTACTTCGTCACGGGCAACCACGAGTACTTCTCCGGCGCCGAGCAGTGGGTCGAAGAGGTCCGCGACCTCGGCCTGCACCCGCTCCAGAACCAACGCACCGCGCTGCCGTACTTCGACCTGGCCGGCGTCAACGACGTCCAGGGCGAGAGCGAGGGCCAGGGCCCGGACTTCGCCAGGGCGCTCGACGACCGGGACCCGGCACGCGCGTGCGTGCTGCTCGCCCACCAGCCGGTGCAGATCCACGAGGCGGTACGCCACGGCGTCGACCTCCAGCTCTCCGGCCACACCCACGGCGGTCAGCTCTGGCCCGGCAGCCTCATCGCCGCCGCGGCCAACCCGACGGTCGCCGGTCTGGACCGCTACGGCGACACGCAGTTGTACGTCAGCAGGGGCGCGGGCGCCTGGGGGCCGCCCACGCGTGTGGGGGCGCCGTCGGACGTGACGGTGATCGAACTGGCCGCCACCCGCGCGTGAGCCGGCACCCATGTGACCGGAACCGCTCCCACGCCTGTGGACGAGCTGTGAAACCCGGCGGAAACCACCCCTCGGTAAGTTCTTGCACAACTGGTCAGAAAGCCCTTCCCCACGGCGAAACCGGTGTGGTTAGGTGAGCCGCGCCACTTAGGGGAGTGGCCGATTCATGCTGGCCAGGGGTAGGGCCCTGACGGGCCTGGGGAGGGCACCACCATGCGATCTGTTCGCATGCGGATTCTCGTGACACTGCTCGTGTTGGTCGTCGTGGGGATCGGCGGCTGGCAACTGCTGCCGTCGCAGGAGGACAAGGACAAGACCATCACCGTCGGTACGACGGACGCGGTCACCGCACTCGACCCGGCCGGCGCCTACGACGCCGGTTCCTGGGCGCTGTTCAGCAACGTGTTCCAGTCGTTGCTGACGTTCGAGCCCGGCGGGGTCGAGCCCGTCCCGGACGCGGCGCAGAGCTGCACGTTCGTGGGCAGCGGCCTCAGGACGTACCGGTGCACCCTGCGCTCCGGGATCACCTTCCCGAGCGGGCGCGCCATGACGGCGCAGGACGTGAAGTACTCCTTCGACCGGGTCAAGAAGATCAACTCCGATGTCGGCCCGGCGTCCCTGTTCGACACGCTCGCCTCGGTGACCGCCGACGACGAGCACACCGTCACCTTCCACCTGTCGTCCGCGGACGCCACCTTCCCGCAGAAGGTCGCCACCGGCGCCGGCTCGATCGTGGACAAGGACAAGTACCCGGCCGACGCCCTGCGCACGGGCACCGCCGTCGACGGCACCGGCCCGTACACGCTGACCGGGTACGCCAAGGACCAGAAGGCCGACCTCGCGCCGAACGGGCACTACAAGGGCTATCTGAGCGGCGTCGGCCGCCCGGTCGAGCTGCGCTACTACGCCGACTCCACCAAGCTGGACCGGGCCTGGAAGAGCCGGGAGGTCGACGTGGCCACCCGGACCCTGCCGCCGGGCGTGCTCTCCGGCCTGAACCCGAGCGACCCCGGGCAGCGGGTCACCGAGTCCGACAGCGCCGAGACCCGCAACCTGTACCTCAACACCCGCTCCGGCTCCCCGCTGCACGACGTACGGGTGCGCCGGGCGATGGCCTGGCTGGTCAACCGTGAGCAGCTCGCCTTGACGGTGTACGAGGGCACGGTCGACCCGCTGTACTCGCTGATCCCGACGGGCATCACCGGGCACACCACCTCGTTCTTCGACTCCTACCCGCGCCAGAGCACCGACAAGGCGCGCCGGCTGCTCACCGAGGCCGGGGTGAGCCTGCCGGTCCGCTTCACCCTCGGCTACGGCACCGGCCGGGGCGCGGGCGCGGAGGAGTCCGCGGAGCTGAAGAAGCAGCTGGAGGCGGGCGGCCTGTTCAAGGTGGACGTCAAGGGCTACGAGTGGACCGATTTCCAGAAGCGCTGGGCCGCCGGGAAGATGGACGCCTGGGCGGTCGGCTGGGTCGCCGACTATCCCGACCCGGACACCTTCGGCGGGCCGCTCGTCGGCACCGGCTCCACGATGAGCACCGGGTACAGCAACAAGCTGGTCGACCACCTCATCCTGGACAGCCGGCAGTACGCCGACCGCACCCGTGCCGCGAAGGACTTCAAGGACATCCAGACGGACGTGGCCGAGGACGTCCCGCTGATCCCGCTCTGGCAGCGCAAGGAGTACGTGGTCAGCACCGAGGACGTGGGCGGTGGCCAGTACCTGTCGGACGGCACGGGCGTGTTCCGCCTGTGGCGCCTGACCTGGATCTGATCAGTCGGCCTTCTTCTGCCCGGCCTTGATGATCTGCTCCACGTCGAGCGCCACCTCGGCACCGATCGAGTCGGGCAGCGTCACGGTCTCGCCGGGGGCGTGGACACGGTGGTTCGCGTACTCGCTCCCGGTGGGCTCCGTGAGGACGTGGAGCCGCTGGTGCTTGCGGTCGACCACGAGGTAGACGGGCACCTTGGCCTCGGCGTACGCGCCGACCTTGGTCTTCAGGTCGTCCCGCCAGTTGCCGGAGGTGACCTCCAGGACCAGGCGGAAGCAGACCGGGTCGTAGGCGTTGTTCTCGATGAAGTGGTCGTCGATGTCGGCGTCCACGACGACCAGGTCGGGGATGCAGTAGTCCTCGGCCCCGGTCGGGAGTTTGATCGCGACGCTCTGGAGCACCTCGGTCTCCGCGCCGTGCAGTCCGGCGGCGAGGAACGGGATCATGAGATCGGTCAGAACGCGGGCGTGGGGGGCATCCGGTGAAGGGGTCACGAGGAGATGGCCTCCGATGATCTCGACGCGGTAGCCCGGATGGCGCTCCATGATCTCGTCGGCGATGGCCGTGAGGGAGAACGGCTCGTCGGCGTCGAAGGGCTGCTCGACGGATGCAGCGGACATCGCGTGCCTCCTAGGGGCTGGTGTCGAGAACATCATCGTAGGCAGCCGGCACCCCGGACGTCCTGTTCCCGGGCCTTCACCCGAAAGTGATCACTCGCCCTCCCGGCCGCCCCGACCCGGGTCCGTCAGGACCTTCGTCATCCCCGGCAGGAAGTCCGTGAACAGCTCGTGGATCTCCAGGACCAGGGGCCGCAGCACCCGGAACCGGGCCAGCGAGACACCGCGGGCGGTCAGGCGGGCCCCCCGCCGCGCCAGCCGGTAACTGCGCTCCCGCCCCTCCGTGCGGTCGAAGATCCAGTACAGGACCAGGCCCATCTGGGCCAGCCACATCAGCTCCGGGAGCACGTCCCGCAGCTCGGGGGCGACCTTGGACCTCGATCCGGCCAGCACCTCCCGGTGCACGCTGACGGCCTGCTCGCGCGCGTGCTCGCTCTCCGGAGAGAAGGGGCTGAGCGGGCTGTCGGGGTCGGCGGCGTTCTTGAAGAACTGCACCGCGAACTCGTGGTACGGCCGGGCGATGTCCAGCCACGCGGTCAGCACGCCCGCGAGCCGCGCCTCCAGGTCGGTCTCCCGGTCCAGGACCTCCCGGACCACCGCCTGGTGCTCGGCGGCGATCCGGTCGTAGAAGCCCTGGATCAGGTGTTCCTTGCCCTCGAAGTAGTAGTAGGCGTTGCCGACGGAGACCCCGGCCTCCTTGGCGATGGCCCGCATGGTCGTCTTGTCGTACCCGCGCTCCTGGAACAGCCGCATCGCGGTCTCCAGGATCAGCGCACGGGTCTGCTCGGACTTGCTGCTCTGGGGGCCGGCCGCCTCGGGACCGTCGTTCTTCGCGGGCACGGGAGGAGCCTAACGAGTGACGGGCGCGCCCCTGAGCAGGACGGCGGCCACGCCGGGCGCCGGCAGGACCGCCTCAGGGTCTGCGGCCCAGTGCCGGGCGCTTGGTGTAGTCGGTGAAACCGAGGATGTTGCCCCAGGGATCGGCGATCTCCACCGTCCAGCCGGTAGCCACCGGGAAGACCTCGTCCAGGGTCTCGATCCCGGCGGCGGCCAGCTCCCGCGCAGCCGCCCGAGCGTCCGGCACCTCCAGCCAGACGCGTGGCGAGGGCCAGGACGGGGTCCGCCGCCGCAGCTCCTCCTCCGCGCGCAGCAGGATGCCGGGCGTCTCCGCGCCGACCTTCAGCTGTGCGATCCCGCCCTCGTCGAACCGGAAGCCCACGGCGAACCCGGCCCGCTCGTAGAAGGCGACGGCCTCGCCGAGGTCGCCGACGGGGAGCAGCACGTTGTCGAAACCGAGCAGTTCGTACGACTCTTCGTCTGACATGTCGTCACATTAGGATCCTTACCGCCGGGAAGCGAGGAGCCCCACCGGAGCGGACGTCCGGTGGGGCCCCGGGTGGACCCGTCGCCCGGGACGCACAGGCAGGGCCCCGCCCCCGGTGCGGAACCGGGGGCGGGGCCCGAGTGCCTCAGGCGTGGCCGTGGCTCAGTAGCGGCGCGTGATCAGCGCGCGCTTCACTTCCTGGATCGCCTTGGTGACCTCGATGCCGCGCGGGCAGGCGTCCGTGCAGTTGAAGGTCGTGCGGCAGCGCCACACGCCGTCGCGGTCGTTGAGGATCTCCAGCCGCTGCTCGCCGGCCTCGTCACGCGAGTCGAAGATGAAGCGGTGGGCGTTCACGATCGCGGCCGGACCGAAGTACTGGCCGTCGTTCCAGAACACCGGGCAGGACGAGGTGCAGGCCGCGCACAGGATGCACTTCGTGGTGTCGTCGAAGCGCTCGCGGTCCTCCGGGGACTGGTAGCGCTCCCGGGTGGGCTCGTTCGTCTCCTTGACGACCAGGAACGGCATGACGTCCCGGTACGCCTGGAAGAACGGCTCCATGTCCACGACCAGGTCCTTCAGGACCGTCAGGCCCTTTATGGGCTCGATCGTGATCGGCTTCTCGGGGTTGATGTCCTTGATCAGCGTCTTGCAGGCGAGGCGGTTCTTGCCGTTGATCCGCATCGCGTCCGAGCCGCAGATGCCGTGCGCGCACGAGCGGCGGAAGGTGAGGGTGCCGTCGACGTCCCACTTGATCTTGTGGAGGCCGTCGAGGACCCGCTCCTTGGGGTCGATCTCCAGCTGGAAGTCTTCCCAGGTGGCCTCCGCCGCGACCTCCGGGTTGAACCGGCGGACACGGAAGGTGACCGTGATGTAGGGGGAGTCGGCGAAACCGGGCTCGGGCTGGCCGGCCGCGTCCGCCTTGTCCAGAACAGGGGTAGCCATCAGTACTTACGCTCCATCGGCTGGTAGCGGGTCTGGACGACCGGCTTGTAGTCGAGACGGACGGTTTCCGAGCCGTCGGCGCCGACCTCGCGGTACGCCATGGTGTGGCGCATGAAGTTGACGTCGTCGCGGTTCGGGTAGTCCTCGCGGTAGTGACCACCGCGGGACTCCTTGCGGGCGAGGGCCGACACCGCCATGACCTCGGCCAGGTCGAGCAGGTTGCCCAGCTCGATCGCCTCCAGCAGGTCCGTGTTGAAACGCTTGCCCTTGTCCTGGATCGCCACGTTCCTGTAGCGCTCCTTGAGCTCGGCGATCTTCTCGACCGCCGTCTTGATCGTCTGCTCGGTGCGGAACACCATGACGTTGGCGTCCATGGTCTCCTGCAGCTCGCGGCGGATCGTCGCCACCCGCTCGTTGCCGGTGGAGGTGCGCAGCCGCTCGATCTGCTCGACGACGAAGGACTCCGGGGCGTCCGGCAGCTCGACGTAGTCGGCCTTCGCCGAGTACTCGGCGGCGGCGATGCCCGCGCGGCGGCCGAAGACGTTGATGTCCAGCAGCGAGTTGGTGCCGAGCCGGTTGGCGCCGTGCACGGACACGCAGGCGACCTCGCCGGCCGCGTACAGGCCCGGGACGACCGTGGTGTTGTCCGCCAGGACCTCACCCATCACGTTCGTCGGGATGCCGCCCATCGCGTAGTGCGCGGTCGGCTGGATCGGGATCGGGTCCGTGTACGGCTCGATGCCGAGGTAGGTCCGCGCGAACTCGGTGATGTCCGGCAGCTTGGCGTCCAGCTGCTCCGGCGGCAGGTGGGTCAGGTCGAGGTAGACGTGGTCGCCCTCGGGACCACAGCCACGGCCCTCGCGGATCTCCGTGTAGATGGAGCGGGAGACGACGTCACGGGACGCCAGGTCCTTCATGACGGGAGCGTACTTCTCCATGAAGCGCTCGCCGTCCTTGTTGCGCAGGATGCCGCCCTCACCGCGGGCGCCCTCGGTGAGCAGGATGCCCATGCGCCAGATGCCGGTCGGGTGGAACTGGAAGAACTCCATGTCCTCCAGCGGGAGACCGCGCCGGTAGACCGCCGCCTGACCGTCACCGGTCAGCGTGTGGGCGTTCGACGTCACCTTGAAGAACTTGCCGGTGCCGCCGGAGGCGTAGATGACGGCCTTGGCCTGGAAGACGTGGATCTCACCGGTGGCGAGCTCGTAGGCCACCACACCGGCCGACCGCTTGACGCCGTCGACCTCGGTGATCAGCTGGTCCAGGACGTAGAACTCGTTGAAGAACTCCACGCCCTCCTTGACGCAGTTCTGGTACAGCGTCTGGAGGATCATGTGGCCGGTGCGGTCCGCGGCGTAGCAGGACCGGCGGACCGGGGCCTCGCCGTGGTTGCGGCTGTGACCGCCGAAGCGGCGCTGGTCGATGGTGCCGTTCGGCGTCCGGTTGAACGGCAGGCCCATCTTCTCCAGGTCGAGGACGGCGTCGATGGCCTCCTTCGCCAGGATCTCGGCGGCGTCCTGGTCGACCAGGTAGTCACCGCCCTTGACCGTGTCGAAGGTGTGCCACTCCCAGTTGTCCTCCTCCACGTTGGCCAGCGCGGCGGCCATGCCGCCCTGCGCGGCGCCCGTGTGGGAGCGGGTGGGGTAGAGCTTGGTCAGGACCGCGGTGCGGCTGCGCTTCGTCGCCTCGATGGCGGCGCGCATGCCCGCGCCGCCGGCGCCGACGATGACGGTGTCGTACTTGTGGATCTTCATGTTTCTCGCAGCCCCGTGCCTAGCGGATGTTCGGGTCGAAGGTGAAGATCACCAGCGTGCCCAGCAGGATGGTGAACACCGTGGCGGTGTAGAGCAGGCCCTTCAGCCACAGCCGGCTGTTCGGGCGCTCCGCGTAGTCGTTGATGATCGTGCGCAGGCCGTTGGCGCCGTGCAGCATCGCCAGCCACAGCATCAGCAGGTCCCAGACCTGCCAGAACGGGGACGCCCAGCGGCCGGCCACGAAGGCGAAGCCGATCTTGGACACGCCGCCGTCCAGCACGAGCTGGATCAGCAGGTGGCCGAGGACCAGGACGACCAGGACGACGCCGGACAGCCGCATGAACAGCCAGGCCGCCAGCTCGAAGTTGCCCCGGGTCGACTTCGGGGACTTCTTGGTCCGCTTGCGCGGCGCCTCGATCAGCGGGGCCGGGTTGTCGACGGTGTAGACGGGGGCGCCCTCGACGGGGCCGACTCCGGACGCGGTGGTTTCAGTGGTGGACATCGGCGTCAGCTCCCAAAGAGAACACGGGCGGCGTGGCCGAGGACCGGGTAGATCGCCCCGGCCATCAGGACGATCCAGACACCCATCACGGTCCAGAACATCTGCTTCTGGTAGCGCGGGCCCTTCGACCAGAAGTCGACGGCGATGACGCGCAGGCCGTTGAGCGCGTGGAAGAGGATGGCGGCGACGAGGCCGTACTCCAGCAGCGCGACGATCGGCGTCTTGTACGTGGCTACGACCTTGTCGTAGTCCTCGGGGGAGACACGCACGAGAGCGGTGTCCAGCACGTGAACGAACAGGAAGAAGAAGATGAGGACGCCGGTGACTCGGTGAGCCACCCAGGACCACATTCCTTCCCGGCCGCGGTACAGCGTTCCAGCCGGCACGGAAGAACCCTCCGGGAGCGGGGACTAGGGCCGCGCCGGCTTCACTGTCGGTCGGGCCCGGCCGGGTACGGTCCACCGGCCCTCTGCATGGTATCCACGTGCCGCCGTGGTGCTTACGGGGGGCCTACCGGTGTGATCAAAGTGGCACGCGGTTGGGCTAGCGGGGGCCGTCGGCGAGGCGGGTTCGACTCTCATTTGCCGGGTGCGGGGGTGTTTGGGCTGGTCGCGGCCACGTGGCGGCGGCCACAAATCGAACACAGCCCCGCGCCGCTGAGCAGGGCCAGCAGCCGTCCCCGCGCGAGGCGGCGGAGCTCGTCCGCCGCCACCACCCGTTCCTCCTCGGGATCGTTCGCCAATCGTGACCGGATCGCTTCGAGGATGTGGTCGATGACCTCGTCCGGCGCGGCGTCGCCCGGGTAGATGACGAACGCGTGTCCGAATCGGGCCTCGTACGCGGCGTGCGCGGCGCTCAGGGCCATGTGGGCCGCCGAGTAGGTGTCCTCGGGAAGCTCGGGGAGGGACTCGCCGGACAGGGCCTCGGCCAGATCGCCGGGGGAGAGGTCGTACGCCGCCTCGTCCGCCGCGGCCAGCAGGGCGTCCAGGTCGGGGTAGGGACGGTGGTCGGCGATCCGGTGCGACCAGCGCAGGCTGTGCAGGCAGTGCTGGAGAAGGGCGCGGGCCTCGTCCGCGGGCGCGGTGTTGAAGGCGTCGAGGGGTGTGGGGAGATACGGCAGGCGGTGGGCGGGCAGCGTGGGTCCTCGCGTCACAGTGGTGTGGCAGGGGATGCTGTGAAAAGTGTGACGTCAGGTTATCGAGAGTGGTCACGCTGTGTCCGAGGGATGCCTGAAATTCACCCGGACGGGAGAGTTTCCAAACGCTTGGATGACAGCCGGGCGGACGATCGGTCGTACGTTGGCAGGGTGATCCAGCACAGGCACAGGCGCCGGGGCCCGGCGCGGCAGGTGACGCGGAAGCGGGCGGTGGTGGCCGCCGCGTTCGTCGGGACCATCGCGCTCGGCACGGGTGTCGCCGTGTGGGCCGTCTCGGACGGGGGCGGCGGACAGCCGGACGCGGGCGCGCGGCAGTCGTCGTCCGGGCGGGTGGGCGGCACCGGTACCGGCTCCGGCGATCCGGGCACACCGTCGGCGAGTCCCAGCCCGAGCCGCTCCTATCCGCTGTCGCGGGCGCCGCGCACGATACCCGCGGTGCGCTCCCACACCCCGGCGCGCGGACCCGGCTGGACACCGCGGCCGGGCGGGCGGGTGGTGGTGAGCGACCCCGAGCTCGCCGACGAGGGGCGGCTCGTCGCCGGGGAGCTGGGACTGCGCTACGCGGGGGAGCGGGACGACGTACGGGCGGGCGACGTACGGCTGGCGCTCGGCGACGGGGGCGGGAACGACGAGTCGTACACCATGACCGTCCGCGGCGGGCGGGTCGACATCAGCGGGCCCGGCGAGGCCGGCGTGTTCTACGGCACCCGCACCCTGAAGCAGGAGGTCCACGGCGGCGGTACGGCACCCGAGGGCGTCGTACGGGACGAGCCCGCCAAGCCGGTGCGCGGGTTCATGCTGGACATCGCACGCAAGCCGTACAGCGAGACCTGGATCGAGGACCGGATACGCGAGCTGGGCGACCTGAAGTACAACGAGCTGGGCCTGCACTTCTCCGACGACCAGGCCTTCCGCATCGCGTCCGACAGCCACCCCGAGATCGTCTCCGCGGACCACCTGACCAAGGCCCAGGTCAGGAAGATCGTCGCGCTGGCGGACAGCCGGCACATCACCGTCGTCCCCGAGATCGACTCGCCGGGGCACCTGGGCGCCGTCATCGCCGCCCACCCGGACCTCCAGCTGCGCAACGCGAGCGGCGCGGCGACGCGGGGTGCCGTCGACATCTCGAAGGACGCCGCCGCGCGGATCGTCGACGACCTGCTCGACGAGTACGCCGGGCTCTTCACCGGCGGCCGGTGGCACCTGGGCGGGGACGAGTACCAGGCGCTGACCGTCCGCGACCCGCAGGCCTCCTACCCCCGGCTGGCCGCCGCCGCCCGGCGCTCCTTCGGCGCAAACGCGACCGTCGCCGACCTGGCCACCGGCTGGCTCGACGACCGCGCCGCCACCGTGCGCGCCCACGACCGGACCGTCCGCGCCTGGAACGACGGCTTCTACCGGAACACCTCCGTGCGGCCCGGCCCGGACATCCAGGTCGCCTACTGGACCGGCAAGGAGATCGGCGCCCGGCAGCCCGTGGAGTACCTGAGCGCGGGACGGAAGGTGCTCAACTACAACGACGAGTTCCTCTACTACGTGCTCGGACAGCCGCAGACCTTCGTCTACCCGACCGGACAGCGCATCTACGAGCAGTGGAACCCGCGCGTGCTGCGCGGCACGACCGCCGTGCCGGAGCGCTACGACGGGCAGATCCTCGGCGGCTCCTTCGCGGTGTGGTCCGACTTCCCGCACGCGCAGACCGAGGCGCAGGTCGCCGCCGGCATCCGGATGCCGCTGCGGGCCACCGCGCAGAAGCTGTGGGATCCCGGCACGCCCGCGCTGTCCTGGGCGGACTTCAGGAATCTGGCGGACCGGCTGGGCTGAGAACCGAGTGGACGCACGGCGGCGTCCGACCTTATGTTCCGGTGTCCGCTCGCGTGTTCGCCCGCGCGGCGGCACCCGTACTCAGGCGCCGGCTCGGGGAGAGCCGTGCCGTCTCGGATCTCGTCTTCCCGGGGGAACTCCTTCATGACCTCACCCATGCCCGCGCCCATGCCCGTGCCGCCGTACGCCGCCCCGCCCGGCGGCGCCTGGCTGCGTTCACCGGCCGCGCTCGCCCGCGCCACCGCCGCACTGCTCGGGCTGGTCATCGCCACCGACCTGTTCGCCTGCTTCGCGGACCTGCTGGAACTCGACGTCACCGGCGACATCGCCGACGGTGCCGCCGGGGCCGGCGTCGTCGACCGGGCCGACCGCGCGGACGCCCTCTACGCGGTGGCCGGCGTCTCCCAGATCGTCGCGCTGGTCGCCACGACGGTCGTCTACCTGTGCTGGCTGTGGCGGGTCCGGGTGAACGCCGAGGTGTTCGACGCCTCCCGGCACCGGATGAAGCGCGGCTGGACGATCGGCGGCTGGTTCTGCCCGGTCGTGAACCTCTGGTTCCCGCGCCGGATCGTCGCCGACAGCTGGGACGCCAGCGCCCCCTGGGGCGCGCGGTCGGGGCACACGCCGGTCAACGCCTGGTGGACGCTGTGGATCATCAGCCTCCTCGCGGGCCGGTACGCGTACACCTCCTCCCGGAACGCCGAGACGGCGGTCGAACTGAGCGACGCCGCCCGGGTGACGCTGTTCTCCGACGCGATCGACATCGCGGCGGCCGTCCTCGCCATCGTGGTGGTCGTCCGGCTGACCCGTATGCAGGAGCGCAAGGTGTTCTCGGGCGAGCTGCCGGCCCCCGTCTCCGGCTGACCGCCCGCCGCTGCCTCCTTTGGCCGAAAGCCTGCGCTGTGACACTCCCGCGCCGTCGCACGCAGTAAGGGGCAGTGCGGGCTCCGTACCGGTCGGCGCCCTGGCGAGAGAGGCATGCATGAGCCTGGTCGAACTCATCGCGCAGGCCGACGAACGCGGACTGGCCGCCAGCGGATTGGCTTGTTTGGATCGCTGCCTGCCGTTGCTCGGAGGCGACGACGAGCTGCTGCGCCCGCTGTGGGCCCGCCTCGCCGACGACTCCGACTGGTCCGCCGGCCTGGCCCGGGCCCGCACCGCGCTCGCCCCCGCGGACCCCGCCGACGACGAGGCCGCGCGGCTCACCCGGCACATGCTGGAGTCGGCCCCGGCCGAGCGCACCTGCGGCGCGGTACGGCCCTGGGCCGACGCCTGCTCGGTCGCCGCGCTGCGCGTCCACCGGCTGCTCGACCCCGCGGCCGCCGGCGACCCGGCCCCGGACGGCCTGGAGGCCGGGCGCGCGGGCGACCCGGCGGGCCTGCCGCCGCTCGTCGTCGCCGAGCTGCGCCGCCAGGCCGCCGTGCTCGAACTCCTCGCGGGGCACGGCCCGCAGGGGCTGCGCCGGGCGCTGGAGATATCGGTGGAAGGGCGCCGGGTGCTGCGCGCGGTGGTCTCGCGCCGGGCGCGCGGTGCCACGGTGCCGGGGCGTGAGGGGAGCCTGTGATCCTCGTGCGGCGGACGTGCGGTGGTCCTGCGGCGGTTGGCCGAACGTCGGGAGAAACGTTTCGAACGATGGTGACGGAACTCCGCCCCCGCTCGCTCTTCCTTGTGTGACAGCCCAAGTGACGACTCAGGTGACAGCTCATGCGACGGCCCCGTCCCAGGCGGCACAGCACGGGACCAGGCCGAGTGCCGCGGCCAAGCCCGTGCGGTGGGCGGCGGACGCGGTGGCGACCATGCGGGAGGGCGCGCGCGTACGGCTCGACTACTCGGCGCAGAGCCTGTGGCGGGTGGACCGGATGATCGAGGAGATACGGCGGGAGGAGCCACCGTACGCGGCCGTCGAGAGCGTGCTGCGCGGCTTCGGCGCCTACGCCGGCGAGGTGATCGTCCGTCAGACCGGCGCCGAGTGGTGGACGAGCGGCGGCGAGCACTGGGTGCGCACCCCGGACGGCCGGCTCTGGGACCCCATCGACGAGGCCCGCCGCTGCTACGGCGGCCACGGCTCGCTGCGGCTGCTGTGCCGGGACGCGACCGCCCCCGGCTGACCGGCCCGGCCCGGCTGTGACACTTCCGTCGGGGCCGACGCTGATGATCGTGAGGGCGGAGACACGGCCGGAGCGTGTCGCACCGTGAGGCAAGCGCCACGCAGTGGCCAGGAACTCGGCACGAACGAGGACGGTCTTGGGCCAGGGAGGGGAACCCCGCCGCCCGCAGCCGCGGGACGGGGAGCTGGGCGCGGCCGTCGCGCGGGCCCAGGACGGCGACGAGACCGCGTTCGCCGTGGCCTACCGGATCGTGCAGCCGGGCCTGTTGGGCTATCTGCGGGGCCTGGTCGGCGAGGACGCCGAGGACGTCGCCTCCGAGGCCTGGCTGGAGATCGCGCGCGACCTCGGCCGGTTCCGGGGCGACGGCGCGGGCTTCCGCGGCTGGACCGCGACCATCGCCCGGCACCGCGCGCTGGACCACCTGCGCCGGCAGCGGGTGCGGCCCCGGGCGGCGCGGCTGGAGCAGGACGTCCTGGAGCTGCCAGGCCGGCACAGCACCCTCGACCAGGCCCTGGAGTCGCTCTCCACCGCACGCGCGCTGGAACTGGTCCGCGCGCTGCCCCGGGACCAGGCCGAGGCGGTGCTGCTGCGGGTGGTCGTCGGCCTCGACGGCCCGGCCGCGGCCCGGGTCCTCGGCAAGCGCCCCGGCGCCGTCCGCACGGCCGCGTACCGGGGCCTGCGCCGCCTGGCCCGCCAACTGGGTACGGACGGCGCGCCGGACGCGGATCCGCCGCCGCGGGGTGAGCCGGGGTGAACGCACCGGCGGGTGCGGCACGTATGCAGGGGTGGGACGAACGGCTTCGGGAGCCCGTCGTCGCGGGTGCGGGGCGGTGACGGCCGGCCGGCACGGGCGCGGGGCCGTGGTGGGCGCGCGCGGGTGCGGGTGGATCGGCGTACGGAGTTCCGGGTGGACCGGGTGAAGGCGGGAACGGGCATGGGTGAACGGCACAGCGGCGGCGGGACGGCCGGGCGTCGGCGTGCGCACCCCGGCGGTGCCGTCGCCACGCCGGACCCCGCCGGTGACTCCGGGCTGGAGGCCCGGTTCGCCACCGCGCTGCGCGCCGGCCGCGTCGACGCCGAGGCCGAGCGCGGCGCCGTCGCCGCGTTCCGCGCCGCGCGCGACGCGGGAGCGCACGACGCGCGGACCCGCGCCCGGGACGACTGGCGGCCCGGGCGGCCGGCGCCCGCCCGCCGCTCGCTGCGGATCACCCTCTCGCTCGCGCTGACGAGCCTCACGCTGGGCGGAGTCGCCGTCGCGGCCATCGGCTCCGCCGGATCCGGCACGCACGACGACGACCGGAGCCGGTCGCCACGGTCCACGCGTCCGGTGGCGAGCACCCCGCCCGCCTCGGCCGGCGCCACGGCGGCCGGGCCCTCGGACACCGCGTCCACGGACCGCCCCGGCCGGCCGGCCACCGCCCGGGACACCCTCGCCCACTGCCGTGCCTACACGCGGGCCGGGGAACGCGGCGGCGCCCTGGAGTCGGCGGCCTGGCAGCGGCTGGTCACGGCGGCGGGGGGACCGGAGAAGGTCGCCGCCTACTGCGCCGCCCGTATGGAGCACGGCCAGGGCGAGCACACCGGCCACGCGGGGACTTCGGGCAACAGCGGCAACCGCGGAGGGACTTCCGGCAACGGCGGTGACACCGGCAAAGGCCGGAGCAGGGGCGGAGGCCAGGGGAACGCGACCCCGGGGAACCCGGCCGGCGGCAAGGCGGCCGGCGGCAACTCCTCCGGCGGAAAGCCGTGAGGCGCCCGTGACCAAGGCAACGGCCGGGGCCGCCACCCCCCACAGGAGAGGCCCCGGCCGTCGCGTGGACGGGCCGCGTGCGGCCCGTACTTCCTTCAGCGCCGCGGGTGCGGTTTCTGTCACACCCCGCCCCGCATCGCGACCCGCTCGCGGCCTCACGCTGCGCACATCCGAAACCGGTCACGAGTTAGTTGCATCTTCTACAGACATGGACGGGCAGCGGTTTCACGCCGTAACGTGCCTTTCGCGCCGACCGAAGACAGGCGTAAAGGGAGTACGGTGCTGGGGGACGACGCGGAGCTGACCACCGCGGTACGTGCGGCACAGGACGGGGACGAGACCGCGTTCCGTACGGTGTACCGCGCGGTGCACCCGCGCCTGCTCGGATACGTCCGCACCCTGGTCGGCGACCTGGACGCCGAGGACGTCACGTCCGAGGCCTGGCTCCAGATAGCCCGTGACCTGGACCGCTTCAGCGGTGACGCCGACCGGTTCCGCGGCTGGGCCGCCCGGATCGCACGCAACCGCGCCCTGGACCACATACGCATGCGGGGCCGGCGCCCCGCCATAGGCGGCGACGAGACCGAGCTGACCGGCCGCGCCGCCGAGTCCGACACGGCCGGCGAGGCCATCGAGGCCCTGGCCACCGACAGCACCCTCTCCCTGATCGCCCGGTTGCCGCAGGACCAGGCCGAGGCGGTCGTCCTGCGCGTGGTCGTGGGCCTGGACGCCAAGACCGCCGCCGAGACCCTCGGCAAACGCGCGGGCGCCGTCCGTACCGCCGCGCACCGCGGTCTGAAGCGTCTCGCGGAGCTGATCGGCGACGATCCGGAATCGGCGGGCGCACTGGACGCGCTCCCGCCGCAGAGAGAACCGCGCCGGGGCGCGGTGACGTCCGCAACTGTGACGCATACGCGTGCGCGGACGCAGAAGGACATGTGATGGCCGACGAGCAGTACAAGTGGCTGAACCGGGAGGCGGCGGAACGCCTGTTGCGCGGTGAGTCACTGGAAGCCGTCGACCCCTCCGCCCGTGACCAGGCCGAACGCCTCTCCCAGGCGCTCGGCGCGCTGTCCGCGGAGGCGGCCCCCGCCCCTGGTGAGCTCCCCGGCGAGCAGGCCGCCCTGGCCGCGTTCCGCAAGGCCCGGGAGGCCGCCGAAGCGGAGCGCACCGCGGCCGCGTACGCCCCCACCGCCCCCCGCACCCCGGCACGCGGCGCCGACGCGGGCCTCGTCCGCATCGGCGCCCCGGCCCGTACCGGAATCCGCACCCGGCGTCCCCGCTGGGGCCGTCCGGTGCGGATGGCGCTGGCGGCGGCGGTGGCGGCGGGCACGCTCGGCGGGGTCGCCGTGGCCGCCGGCAGCGGGGTGCTGCCCACGCCGTTCGGCGACGATCACCCCGGCCCCGCCACCTCCGTCTCTCCCGACCCGACCACCGGGCAGCCGCTCACCTCGCCGTCCGCACCGGGCGGCGGAACGGGCACGGGCGCACCGGAGGGCGGTCCGCGGGGGCATCGGGGCGGCACCGACGACGAGGCCGCGGGGACCGGTGACGGCACCGGGGCGCCGTCCGCCACGTCCGGCACCGGGTGGCCCGGCGCCGGCGCGGCCTGTCGTGCGCTGCGGGACGGCAAGGACCTGAACGCCGGCCGCCGGCGCGCGCTGGAGCAGCTGGCGGGCGGCCCCGGCCGCGTGAGCGCGTACTGCAAGGTGTTGCTGGGCACCGGGGACTCCGCCTCCGGCGGCACGGGCGGCGCGAACAGCGGCGGCAGCGGCGAGAACACCACCGGTCAGGGCTCGGACAACGGCAAGGGCGAGGGCGGCAAGGGGAACGGGAAGGGCAAGGGCGACGACGTCCCCGCCGACCCTGGCGGCGGCAAGGGCAACGGCAAGGGCAACGGGAACGGCAAGGGCAACGGGAACGGGAACGGGAACGGCAACGGCAGCGGCGGGGACAAGAACGGCGGCAACGGCAACGGCGCCGGCGAAGGCGCCGGCAAGGGTGGCCGGCACCAGGATGGCGCCGCCCCGGCCCCCTCGGCCTTCGCCCCCGCGCACCGAGGCACACCCGGCAACGGCTCCACGACCCCGTCACCGGCTCCGACGTACACCGCCCTCTGATCCACTCCCCCCTCTGACCTGCGGTTCTGCGGTCACCGAAATTTTCTCGGCGCGAGGTGTGACGTTTCTGGAGCCCGGGACGCAGTAATGAGTGAGCCGACTGGTCATCGGCCGTCGCACGGAGCCGGGGTTCCCCCCGTACCCGCGGCTCGTGCACCTGGCGCGGGCGGGACACGTTCCCCCGGTCCCGCCCGCGCCCCGCAACGGACAGCCCTCGGCTCGAACCGCCCCCGGTGGGGCGTCTCACCAGGACACGACGACCTTGTCGCCGATCCTCACCTGCGCGAAGAGCCGGGCGATGGCCGTCTCGTCCCGGACGTTGACGCATCCGTGGGAACCGCCCGCGTAGCCGCGTGCCGCGAAGTCGTACGAGTAGTGGACCGCCTGGCCACCGCTGAAGAACATCGCGTACGGCATCGGCGAGTGGTAGAGGGTCGACACATGGTGCCGTGACTTCCAGTAGACGGTGAACACCCCTTCGCGGGTCGGGGTGTACTGCGCGCCGAACCGCACCGCCATCGTGGACAGGGTCCGTCCGTCGACCATCCAGCGCAGGGTCCGGCTGGTCTTGCTGATGCACAGCACCCGCCCGGTCAGACAGCGCGGATCGGCCGCGGCGGCCGGCTGACCGGCCCTCGGATACAGCTCCCCGCTGCCCGGCGGACGGGTCATCGCCACCAGCCGCTGCCAGGTGACGGCGTCCGTCGCACCCGTCCGGGGCAGGCCGCGCTTGCCCTGGAAGCCCTTGACGGCCTGCTCGGTCGGGCCGTCGTACGACCCGGTCGGCCCCACGGCCAGCCAGGCGACCTGGCGCAGCCGCGCCTGGAGTTCCCGTACGGCCGGCCCGCGATCCCCGCGCGACCACAGCACCCGCGGCGCGGGCACGGAGGCGGTGACGCCCGGTGTGGCCGCAGGCGGGGCGGCCGGTGCCGTCCGGGCGGCGCCGGGTACCGGACTGCTCCGGGCGGCGCCGGAACCCGGACCGCCCTGCGGTTCCACGCGGACCGGCAGACCATGTTTCCCATCGGCGCCCGCCGGCTGCACGGTGCACCCGCAGAGCGCGGCGAGTGCGGCGGCCGAGGCGAGCAGAGCGGCACAGCTCCCCGGGATCCTCATGCCCGGGATGCTTCCCCGCGTGACCGCCGCCGAACTACGGGGCATGGTGAGGAGTACCCGTATACCGCGCGGAGGCAGCGATGGCACAGCAGTCGGCACGTCGGTCGGAGTCGGGCCTGCCCATCGAGCCGGTCTACGGGCCGGCCGACCTGAGCGGCTGGGACCCGGCCCGGCAACTGGGCGAACCGGGCGCGTACCCGTTCACCCGGGGGGTCTATCCGACCATGTACACCGGCCGGCCCTGGACCATGCGCCAGTACGCGGGCTTCGGCACGGCGGCGGAGTCCAACGCCCGCTACCGGCAGCTCATCGCCCACGGCACCACCGGCCTGTCCGTCGCCTTCGACCTGCCCACCCAGATGGGCCACGACTCCGACGCGCCCCTCGCGCACGGCGAGGTCGGCAAGGTGGGCGTGGCGATCGACTCCGTCGAGGACATGCGGGTGCTGTTCGACGGCATCCCGCTGGACCAGGTCTCGACGTCCATGACGATCAACGCGCCCGCCGCGCTGCTCCTGCTGCTGTACCAGCTGGTGGCGGAGGAACAGGGGGTGGCCGCGGACCGGCTGACGGGCACGGTCCAGAACGACGTGCTCAAGGAGTACATCGCCCGGGGCACGTACATCTTCCCGCCCAAGCCCTCCCTGCGGCTGACCGCGGACATCTTCCGGTACTGCACCGCCGAGATCCCGAAGTGGAACACGATCTCGATCTCCGGCTACCACATGGCCGAGGCGGGTGCCTCCCCGGTGCAGGAGATCGCGTTCACCCTCGCCGACGGCATCGAGTACGTCCGTACGGCGGTGGCGGCCGGCATGGACGTGGACGACTTCGCCCCGCGACTGTCGTTCTTCTTCGTGGCCCGCACGACGCTGCTGGAGGAGGTCGCCAAGTTCCGCGCCGCGCGCAGGATCTGGGCACGGGTGATGAGGGAGGAGTTCGGCGCGCGGAACCCCAAGTCGCTGATGCTGCGCTTCCACACCCAGACGGCGGGGGTCCAGCTGACGGCCCAGCAGCCGGAGGTGAACCTGGTCCGGGTCGCCGTGCAGGCCCTGGCGGCGGTCCTCGGCGGCACCCAGTCCCTGCACACCAACTCCTTCGACGAGGCCATCGCGCTGCCGACGGACAAGAGCGCGCGGCTGGCCCTGCGGACGCAGCAGGTGCTGGCGCACGAGACGGACGTCCCGGCGACGGTGGACCCGTTCGCCGGTTCCTACGCGGTCGAGCGGATGACGGACGACGTGGAGGAGGCGGCCGTCGACCTGATGCGCAGGGTGGAGGACCTGGGCGGGGCGGTCGCCGCGATCGAGCGGGGCTTCCAGAAGGCCGAGATCGAGCGGAACGCGTACCGCATCGCGCAGGAGACCGACTCCGGTGACCGGGTGGTGGTCGGGGTCAACCGCTTCCGGCTGGACGAGGAGGAACCGTACGAGCCGCTGCGGGTGGACCCGGCGATCGAGGCGCGCCAGGCCGAGCGCCTGGCCCGGCTGCGGGCCGAACGCGACGGGACCGCGGTGACCGTCGCACTGGACGCGCTGCGGAAGGCGGCGGAGGGCGAGGACAACGTCCTGTACCCGATGAAGGAGGCGCTGCGGGCGCGGGCGACGGTGGGGGAGGTCTGCGGCGCGCTCCGCGAGGTGTGGGGGAGCCACGTACCGAGTGACACGTTCTGAGCCGTCGGTCCTCCTCCCGGACGGGGAGGGACGGCTGTCGTACCCGCGTGCGACACTCCCTCCATGTTCGGCGTCATCGACCTCCCCACTTATCTCGCGGGCCTGATCCTGATCGTGCTGCTGCCCGGCCCCAACTCCCTCTACGTCCTCTCCGTGGCCGCTCGCCGCGGTGTGCGGTCCGGTTACACGGCCGCCGCCGGCGTGTGGTGCGGGGACACGGTGCTGATGACGCTGTCCGCCGCCGGGGTCGCCTCGCTGCTCCAGGGCAACGCGCTGCTGTTCGGGATCGTGAAGTACGCCGGCGCCGGATATCTGAGCTGGCTGGCGATCGGCATGCTGCGGGCCGCCCGGCAGATGTGGCGGACCCGGCGGGAGCGGGCCGCCGAGGAGGCCGCGCCCGACCAGGGCGCCGACGAGCGGCCCTTCCGCCGCGCCCTCGTCGTCAGCCTCTTCAACCCCAAGGCGATCCTCTTCTTCGTCGCCTTCTTCGTGCAGTTCGTCGACCCGGGATACGCCTACCCGGCCCTGTCCTTCGTCGTCCTCGGCGCCTTCGCCCAGCTGGCCAGCTTCCTGTACCTCAGCGCCCTGATATTCAGCGGCACGCGGCTCTCCGCGGCGTTCCGCCGCCGCAGGCGGCTGTCCGCGACGGCCACTTCGGCGGCCGGGGTGCTGTTCCTGGGCTTCGCCGTGAAGCTGACGCTGGCCAGCGCGTAGGGCCGGGCAGAGCCCGGTAACCCGGGTCCGACTTCTTCCGTCCGGGGAATCCGTACGAACAGACCCCCCTTCCGAGCAGCCGTACGCGGCGCCGGGACGGCGGAACGGTGAATTCCAGGAATTCGTTTCCGTTCCGCCTGGGCGCATCATTTCGGCCAGCTTTTCCGGGACGCCTGCCCGGTGTCCGCGGAAGTCCTCCCGCGGCTTTTCCCTGACATGGTGATATTGCGCCCCCGCGTTCCGGCGCTCCGGATTCCTTGGAGACCTGCCGGGTTCGGCTCGCGTTCACCTTCCCGGAGTCCGGAAACTTGATCGCGGATCAGTTGTCCGAAGGAGAGGATTCCTGCGGCGGGGCAGTGGTTGCCTCCCGGACGGAAGGATTCTTCAGATGCGCAGGAAGTCCTTTGCCGTAGTGGCGACCGGCGTGATGGCGGTCGCCGCCCTGTCGCTGAGCACCGGTTCGGCCTCCGCCGGGGCGAACGACACGTTCTACCCCTGGCAGAACGGAAAGAGCGGCCGCTGCCTCTCCCTGTCGGGCGGGGGCAGCACGTCCAACGGTGTGAACGCCGTCATCTACGACTGCAACGGTGGTGACGAGCAGTACTGGGGCTACTACACCAGCGGCGAACTGGTCAACCTCAAGAGCGGCAAGTGTCTGTCCACGGCGAGCGGCGGCGGCACGGCCAACGGCACCGAGGTGATCCAGTGGACCTGCAACGGCGGCGCCGAGCAGCAGTGGTACCGCTCCAGCGCCGGTGAGTGGGTGAACGGCAAGGCCGGCAAGTGCCTGTCGACGGCGAGCGGGGGCGGCACGGCCAACAACACCAAGGTGATCATCTGGTCCTGCAACGGCGGCGCCGAGCAGTACTGGTACTGATCCCGTCGCGACCGGGCGGGCGGTGGAGCCCACCGTCCGCCCGGCCCCGCCCGCAGGGGCATCTCGTCACCCCGAGTTCACCTGCGCGTCGGGCCGACGTTGGAATGCGGCGCCGAGATTTTCCTACCGTCACAGGAACCTGTCCCGGAGAAAGCCCAGGTGTCCGCGTGCCAAGCCTTCCACCCAAACTGTCCGTGATCGTCCCCTGCTTCAACATCGAGGGCTATGTCCCCGACACCGTGACCAGTCTGGTGAACAACGCGAAGGACGAATTCGAGTTCATTTTCGTCGAGGACCGGTCCACCAAGGACCGGACGTACGAGGCGTTGCTGCACCTGACGAAACGGCTGAAGAACAGCAGGGTGATCCGGCACGAGCAGAACGGCGGACTGGCCACCGCCCGGAACACGGGCATCGACGCGGCCGAGGGCCGGTACCTCACCTTCCTCGACGGCGACGACTGGCTCGCCCCCGGTTACCTGGCCCAACTGGTCGACACCGTGGAACGCCTCGACGTCGACTTCGTTCGCACCGACCACGTCCAGGTCACCGGTGTCGGACGCAGCGTCCACCGGGCGCCGGAGGGCCGCCGGCACACCCCGCTCGACCCGCGCACCTCGATCCTCCCCGTCGACGACACCACGATGGTCGACTACCCCTACGCCTGGGCCGGCATCTACCACCGCCGCCTGCTGGACCGCGGGCTGCTGCGCTTCCACGACGGGCTGCGCACCGCCGAGGACCGTCCGTGGATCTGGGCACTGCACCGCCAGGCCGACTCCTACGCCGTGGCGAGCCTGCGCGGCGTCTTCTACCGGCGCGGGGTGGCCAGTTCGCTGACCCAGATCGGCGACGTGCGGCAACTGGACTTCTTCCGTTCCTTCGACCTCGTGCTCGGCGAACTCGCCGACGACCCCGAGGCCGGCAGGCTGCGCAAGAAGGCGCTGCGGAACTACTGCGTCGTCATCGCCCACCAGCTCCTGGCCCGGGACCGGTTCGAGCGGAGCGTCGCCGCACGGCTGCGGCAGCTGGCCGCCGAGGCGCTGGGCCGGATGACCGAGGAGGAACTGACCGAGGCCCTCGTCGGCATGGGTGAGCAACGCGTACACGTCCTGCGGCGCATACGCGGCGGCATGAAGGGAGTCGCGGCATGAGCGGCACGCACACGACCACGGGTACGACGCAGATCTTCTTCTCGGCCACCCAGTACGCGGCCGCCACCGTCACCGCCGCCCTGCGCGCCGGGCTCTTCGGCCCGCGCGAGGAACACCGCCGCATCCTGGTGGTCAGCAACACCGCCGCCGTGCCCGAGGTCGGCACCCCGCTGGACCGGATGGCGGGATTCGAGCGGCTGCGCCCCGAGTTCGACGAGGTGCGCTCCTGGAACGAGTTCATCTCCCCGCACCACCCGGCCGGCTGGTCGCCGCGCGGCCAGGACCTGGTGCTGTGGGAGAAGGCCGTACGCCTCGCCTGGAACCTCGGGGACGAGCCGGTCGAGATCGCCTGCGAGTCCATCCAGGCCAACCCTTCCCGCGCCGTCGCCGACATCTTCGCCGACAGCCCGATCCACGTGTACGCGGACGGCCTGATGAGCTACGGCCCCACCCGCAACCGCATCCCGCACGGCATGAGCAGCCGCATCGCGCGCGTGCTCCACCTCGAACTGGTTCCCGGGCTGCGGCCGATGCTCCTGTCCGAGTACGGGGTCCGGCCCGAAGCCGTGCCGAACGACGCCATCGTCGACGTCCTCGCCCGGATCGGCGAGGAGGGCGCCGGGCTGCTCGCCGAGCGCCTGCCCGCCGGGGACCGGCCCACCGCGGTGCTGCTCGGCCAGTACCTCTCGGCCATCGGACTGATCACCCAGGACGAGGAGGAGGAACTCCACGTCCGCATGCTGCGCGCCGCCGCCCGTGCCGGACACCAGGACGTCCTCTTCAAGCCCCACCCGAGCGCACCCGCCGTCTACGGTGCCTCCCTGGAGGCGGCCGCCGCGGAACTCGGCGTACGGCTGACCGTCCTGAGCGAACCGGTGCTCGCCGAGACGGTCTTCGCCCACCTCAAGCCGGACCTGGTCATCGGCTGCTTCTCCACCGCGCTGATGACCGCCGCCGCCTTCTACGGCATCCCGGTCGCCCGCGTCGGCACGGAACTGCTCCTGGACCGCATCACGCCGTACGAGAACAGCAACCGCGTCCCGCTCACCATCATCGACGCGGCCCTGCCCGACGCCGAGCGCGACGAGATCGGCACCCCGCTCCCCCTCGACTCGCTGAGCGGGGAACTGGGCCCCCTGGTGCGCGCCGTCGGCTACTGCATGCAGTCCCGCAAACACCCCGGCCTGCGCGAGGAAGCGGCCGCCTGGCTCACCGCGCACCTCGCGGACCATCCGCAGTACTTCAAGAAGCGTCGTCTGACCATGCTGCGCCTGCCGGGCGGCAGCACGGTACGGGCCGAGGCGCTGCGCCGGCACCCCGCCGTGCGCAAGGCCGTGCGGCAGATCCGCGCCCGCCAGCGGTAGGCGCCGTCGTCCGGAGCACGCGGTGGCAGGGGGGCCCGGGAGGACGCCCGCCTGCCGCCGTCCACGTGCGGCCGGGGCCCGCTCGGCGCACGGGTACACGGGTGGGCCACGAAGAACGCGTCGCTCCCCGGCCCGCGGGGAGCGACGCGCGGGAACGCGACGGACTCAGTGCCGGGCCAGTGCCCGGGCCCGGCGGGCGAGGCGGCGTACGGTCGCGTTGCGCGGGATGAACGCCAGCTGCGCGGGCACCGCACCGGGCAGCGCCAGCGACGTCAGCCGGCGGCGCTTGAAGTAGCGCCAGGTGTGCGCGTCCAGGTGCCGGGCCAGATAGCTCTCGGCCGCTTCCCGCAGCTCCGGGTAGATCTTCGGCTGCATCGCGAAACCCACCGCCTTCAGCAGCCCCTCCAGCTGTGCCACCCGCTCCCGCAAGGGCAACGACCAGCCGGACACGGCCCGCTGGTCGCCGAGGTCGGGCAGCAGCGCGTCGGCGAGGGTGACCGGGACCCGGTTGCTGTTCTGGTAGGGCGCGAGCCGGGCCAGGACGGTGTCGGTGCCGACCCGGGCGACGGGCAGGCCGTACAGCGCGGCCGCGGTGAACAGGGCGGTGGAGAAGCAGCCGACGACCAGCGCGGGACGCAGCCGCTGGAAGGCCACCTCCGCGAGCACCGGAACGTCCAGCACCTCCAGTTCGGCGCCGAGCCGGGCCGCCTCCTCCTCCAGCAGCCGGGACCAACGGGCCGGCGCCACCGGGTGCGGCTTGAAGACCAGCCTGCGGTGGCCGAGCGCGACCGCGCCGCGCACCATCCGCAGGTGCAGTTCCTCCTCCTCGGCGGCACCGAGGATGTCCAGTGCGGACAGGTACTGGCCGAGCAGCAGCGCGGGCGCCTCGCCGCCGGTGTCCGGGAACCCGGGCGCCGTCGCGGCCATTTCGTCCAGCACCTTCAGGAACGCCTCGGTGCGGATCAGCTCGGGGCGCACCCCGAACTCGGTGAGCAGCAGGGGAGTCAGCCCGGGGACCAGATCGAGGTGGAGCAGGCGCTCGACGCGCGTGCCGACCAGCGGATCGACCTTGTCGCGGGTGGGGCCGTAGCTTATGAGGCCGTCCGCGTAGACGTCGACGGGGGCGCCGGTGAACAACTGGCACAGCGCCAGTGCCGGGTTGACGTGCACGGACTCCACGGTGAGCCGGACCCGGTCGTCGCCGAGGCCCCACAGCAGCCGCACGTACCGCTCCCACATGGGGATGTCGTTGGCGCGCGGCCCCCAGCCGCTGGGGTGCAGGGGCGCGATGGTCTCGTTCCAGGACAGCACCCCGTCGAAGCGCTCGCCGATGCCCGCGAAGCCGGCCATCCGGTCCAGGGCCGCGGTGGTCTCGGGGTTGGCCGCGTTGTTGGTGACGACCAGCAGCCGGCGGTCGGCCGGTTCGAACAGCCGGGCGTCGAGGGCGGCGGCCAGCGTGGCCGCGCCGTACAGCGTCGAGGCGCAGAAGATGTGGGTCGTGCCGGTCATCAGGCGGCCACCGTCCGGGCGGTCGTCGGCCGGCGCCTGAGCCGGCGCAGCCGGCCCGCGCGCTGCGGGTCCATCGCGTCGACGACCTGCTCCAGAAGATCCTGCGGCAGCCTTTTCAGCGCCGCAGCCCCCCGCGCACGCAATTGTCTGGCCACGGCGGGTTCGAACCTCTCGATCGATCCGAGGTGGTGGGCCATGATCGCGCAGTACGTGCGCACGGCTTTCGGCAGCAGTGCGCCGGCATCGCGGTCCCGTGCCGTCTCCTCGATCACCTGGTCGAACGCGCGGATGAAATCCAGTTGGCGCACATCCCCGATCTGGGTGAGTGACGAGGCGACCCCCCGCCGGTAGTACACGCCGAGCAGCCCGACCGCGGCGAAGGAATCCGCCTCCCGGTGCAGTTTCCAGATCCACGGGCGGTCCTCGGCCGTGCGCAGGCCGTGGGTGAAGTGCAGCAGTCCGCGCTCGACCAGCCGGCGGTGGTACACCCCCGCCCACGCGTACGCGTAGTCGACCGAGGTGGACCGCTCGGCCGGCAGGATCGCCTCGCGGGGGTCCAGCACCACCTGGCGCCGCCCGACCGGGACACGGTGGATGGAGCGGGCCCGGCCGGTGCACTGCACATGGTCGGTGCGGACGAAGTCGCAGCCCAGCTCGTCCATGGCGGCGACCAGCTGCGGCAAGTAGCCGGGGGCGAGCCAGTCGTCGCCGTCCAGGAACGTCAGGTACTCGCCGCGCGCCCGGTCGATGCCGGTGTTGCGCGCGGTCGCCAGCCCTTCGTTCCGCTCGTGCCGGACCACGACGGCCCCGGGCAGTTCGCGTTCCGCGCGCGCGAGGATCCGCGGTGTCTCGTCGCTCGAACAGTCGTCGACGAGAATGAATTCGAAGTCCTCACGCGTGTTCGCACGCAGGCTCTTCAGCGTGTCTGGCGCGTATTGCTGGACGTTGTAGAAGGGCACGATGACCGAGAGCTTCACCACGCGGACGACCTTAGAGGGGAGCCCGGCTCGCACCCCGACGGTCTGCTTGAATCCAGGTGAACTGTGCGCGACGAAGTAATGAACCGGGTCTTTTCCCGTTGCTCCCGCGTCCCGATTCCCCATTCGGCGATGTGCTGTTAACCGTTTGTTGCATTCGGGTTGGGCGGAACCTCGGAATCGCTTCCTAGCGTCTTCGGCGTGCCAGCAAGTGCGAAGAAGTCCCTGCGGGTCGCCGTCCTCGCGGACTCCGACACCCGGTGGAAGTGGGGAGCGCTCACCGCGCAGCGCCTCACTCCCGCGGCTGCCGAGGTCCGGCTCGACGGCTACCTCCTGCGGGGACGCGCCACCCCCACCGCCCGCCAGCTGAAGGAGGTCGGCGTCCATGCCGACTCCCTGCGCGAGGTCACCGGCGTCGAGTTCCTGCGCGCGATGAGCGAGGACCCCGACGACCGGTACGACGTCCTCGTGCTCGCGCTGGTCGGCGGCGCAGTACAGGCGATGCTGCACGGACTGCGGGCCGCCTGGGGCTCCGGCAGGCGCCCCGTGGTCGTCACCGGCTATGTCGGCGTCGTCTACGAGAAGCTCACCGACGGGCTGCTGCTGCGGCACGGCGCGGACCTGGTCCTCGCCAACTCCCGCCACGACGCGGACCGGTTCCGTGCCGTGTACGAGGGCGTGGGCGCCGACGCCTCCTCGGTCACCGAGGTCGCGCTGCCCTTCCTCGGCGGCGAGCCGTACACCGGTGGGCACGAGCCGTACACCGTGGTGTTCGCGGCCCAGCCGTCCGTGCCGGACAACCGCCGGGACCGTACCTACCTGCTGAACCGCCTCGTCGAGCACGCCCGCAGGCACCCCGAGCGGGAGGTGCTGCTCAAGCTGCGCTCCAAGCCCGGCGAGCACACCACCCACATCGAGGAGCTGCCGTACCAGAAGCTGGCCCAGGGCCAGGACCTGCCGGCCAACTTCCGCCTGGTGTACGGCCACATGGGCGAGGTGCTGGACCGCACCGACCTGCTGGTCACGGTCAGCTCCACGGCCGCCCTGGAGGCCCTGCACCGCCGGATCCCCACCGCGGTCCTCACCGACCTCGGGGTCCGCGAGGTGCTCGGCAACCACCACTTCACCGGTTCCGGCTGCCTCGCCTCCTGGGACCAGCTCGACGCCGGGCACCGGCCGGTGCCGGACGAGGAGTGGGTGGCCCGGCAGGGCGTCGCCGCCGACGGCACCTACGGCACGGCGTTCGACAGCGCCCGCGAGCGCATCGCCCGGCTGCTCGACCGGCCGGGCGGGCTGCCGCCCCTCGCGCCCTACTACACCCCCGAGACCGCGCCCGGCTACCTGCCCGGCATCCTCGCCCGCCACCACCTCGGCCCCGACGGCGTACCACTGCCCGGTGCCCCCGCCGCCGACAAGGCGCCCGGGCCCGTACGGCAGATCGTGCGCCGGGCCGCGCGCGGCGCCTACCGGCACGGCGTCCAGCGGGTCGCCCCCGTGATCCGGCGGATGGGCGAGCTGTGACCTCACCCCAAGGAGTAGACCCCATGTCCAACCCGGCAGCGGGCCACGGCGCTTCGATCCGGCGGGTGCTCGCGGTGATCCCCGCGCGCGGCGGCTCCAAGGGCGTGCCCGCGAAGAACCTCGCCCCGGTGGGCGGTGTCCCGCTGGTGGCCCGCGCGGTGCGCGAGTGCCGGGCGAGCCGGCTGGTGACCGACGTCGTCGTCTCCACCGACGACCAGGCCATCGCCGCCGCCGCCCGCGAGGCCGGCGCCGAGGTCGTCCTGCGGCCCGCCGCCATCGCCGGGGACACCGCCACCTCCGAGGCCGCCGTCCTGCACGCCATGGACACCCACGAGACGCTGCACGGCTCCCCCGTCGACGTGGTGCTGCTCGTGCAGTGCACCAGCCCGTTCCTCGTCCGCGAGGACATCGACGGCGTCGCCGCCGCGGTCGCCGAGAACGGCGCCGACACCGCCGTCACCGTGGCCCCCTTCCACGGCTTCGTCTGGCGCGAGGCCGACGAGCCCACCGAGGGCGGGCGTGGCGTCAACCACGACAAGTCCTACCGCCCGCGCCGCCAGGACCGCCCCCAGGACTTCCTGGAGACCGGCGCCGCCTACGCCATGGACGCGGCCGGCTTCCGCGAGCACCGCCACCGCTTCTTCGGCCACACCGAGCTGGTCCGCACCGACCCGGCCCGGGTGCTGGAGATCGACGACCCGCACGACCTGGCCCGCGCCCGCGCCCTCGCGCCCCTCTTCGACGCGGACCGTCCCGGTTCGCTGCCGACCGCCGACGACGTGGACGCGGTCGTACTCGACTTCGACGGCACCCAGACCGACGACCGGGTGCTGATCGACTCCGACGGACGGGAGTTCGTCGCCGTGCACCGCGGCGACGGCCTCGGCATCGCGGCCCTCCGCAGGAGCGGCCTGAAGCTGCTGATCCTGTCCACGGAACAGAACCCGGTCGTCGCCGCCCGCGCACGGAAGCTGCGGCTGCCCGTGCTGCACGGCATCGACCGGAAAGACCTCGCGCTGAAGCAGTGGTGCGAGGAGCAGGGCATCGCGCCGGAGCGCGTGCTCTACGTCGGCAACGACGTCAACGACCTGCCGTGCTTCGCCCTCGTGGGCTGGCCCGTGGCGGTCGCGAGCGCCCACGACGTCGTGCGCGGCGCCGCACGCGCGGTCACCACGGTCCCCGGCGGTGACGGCGCGATCCGAGAGATCGCCAGCTGGATCCTCGGCCCCTCTCTCGATTCCCTCCCCAAGTAAGGACATCCCCTGATGAGCACCAACTCCCGTCTGCGCACCTTCGGTTCGCGTGAGGTCGGCCCGGGCAGGCCCGTCTACATCTGCGGCGAGATCGGCATCAACCACAACGGTGAGCTGGAGAACGCCTTCAAGCTGATCGACGTCGCCGCCGAGGCCGGCTGCGACGCCGTCAAGTTCCAGAAGCGCACCCCCGAGATCTGCACCCCGCGCGACCAGTGGGACATCGAGCGCGACACCCCCTGGGGCCGGATGACCTACATCGACTACCGCCACCGGGTGGAGTTCGGCGAGGACGAGTACCGCCAGATCGACGAGTACTGCAAGGAGAAGGGGATCGACTGGTTCGCCTCCCCGTGGGACACCGAGGCCGTCGCCTTCCTGGAGAAGTTCGACGTCCCCGCCCACAAGGTGGCCTCCGCCTCCCTGACGGACGACGAGCTGCTGCGCGCCCTGCGCGCCACGGGCCGCTCCGTCATCCTCTCGACGGGCATGTCCACCCCGCGCCAGATCCGCCACGCGGTGGAGGTCCTGGGCTCGGACAACATCCTCCTCTGCCACGCCACCTCCACCTACCCGGCCAAGGCCGAGGAACTGAACCTCCGCGTGATCAACACGCTGGAGAAGGAGTACCCGAACGTCCCGATCGGCTACTCCGGCCACGAGACGGGCCTGCAGACCACGCTGGCGGCGGTCGCGCTGGGCGCCACCTTCGTCGAGCGCCACATCACCCTGGACCGCGCGATGTGGGGCTCCGACCAGGCCGCCTCGGTCGAGCCGCAGGGCCTGACCCGCCTCGTCCGTGACATCCGCACCATCGAGGCATCCCTCGGCGACGGCGTCAAGAAGGTCTACGACTCCGAGCTGGGCCCGATGAAGAAGCTGCGCCGCGTCACCGGCGTCGTCGCCGAGGCGGAGATCGCCGCGGCGGCGGGCGAGCCGGTCTCGGTGTGAATCCAGGTCACTGACGACGGGACGGTCGTACGCCGATGAGCCCCCGCGCCGGTCAGGCCGGCCACCCCGCCCGCACGCTCGCCTTCGTGGAGAGCCCGGTACAGCTGCTGAACGTACTGGAGTGGGCCCACCTGCACGGCCTGCACGACACCGGCCCTTCCGGCCCGACCGGGCCGTCCGGCTCCGGCCGGCCGGGCTCCGGTGTGCCGCTCGACCCCGGCGGCGGGGATGCGGGTGTGCCGGGCGGCCCCGGCTCGGGGCCGGCGGAGGCCGCCGTGCCGACGCCGGCCCTGCCCGCGCAGCCCGGTCCGGCGCATGCCGCCCCGGTGCCCGCCGTGCCCGCGCAGGGGCGGCGGTTGCCGGCCGGAGCGGTGGCGGCCGGGGCGGTGGCGGGCGGTGCCGGGGTGGTGGCGGGCGGCGCGGAGCTCACCGTCGTCGTGCTGTCCCCGACCGACCCCATGACCCGGGGCCAGCTGCGCCGCATGGCGGACCTGGCCCGCGACGAGGGGTACCGGGTGCGCTGGGAGGAGGCGCGGGGCGGTACGACCGCGCCCTTCCACACCATCGGCGGCCTGGCCGGCTCCCTGCGCCGGGCCGACCGGATCGTCATGGGGGACCCCTTCTCCCGCTACGTACAACTGCTGCTGACCATCACCCGCGCCCGCGACCTCGTGGTCGTGGACGACGGCACGGCGACGATGGAGTTCGTCGCCCAGCTGGCCCGCGGTGAGCGCCTGGTCCGCTGGCACCGAAAGGGCGGCCGGCCCGGCGCCCGCGACCTGCTGTTCGCGCCGGTCTCCTCCTCCGCCCGGCGCCGCCTCACCCCGAGCGACCGCCGGCGCGTCGAGGTCTTCTCCTCCATGCCGGTGACCGACATCCCGGACGGCGTGACCGTCACCGCCAACGACTTCGCCTTCACCCGCGCCCGCTTCGGCCCGCCGCGCATCACCCAGAGCGCCGACCTGGTCGGCACCTCGCTGGTGGAGACGGGGGTCGTGGACGGCGACCGCTATGTGGAGGCCGTCCGCAACCTCGCCAAGGCCCACGGCGCCACCCGCTACTTCGCCCACCGCCGCGAGAGCGCCGAGAAGCTCCACCGCCTGGCCGCCGAGACGGGCCTGGAGATAGTCCGCCCGGACCTCCCGCTGGAGCTGATCGCCCGCCGGGGCCCGATCGGCCGGACGATCCTCAGCTTTCCCTCCACCGTCGTCCACACCCTGCCGCTGGCCCTGGCCGGCACCGGCGTGCGCGTCGCGGTCTGCGATATCGACCCGACCTGGCTCACCGACAGCGCGTCCCCGCGCGCCCAGGGCTTCCTCTCCGGCGTGACCGGCACGGCCCGCGACGTCCACCGGCTGGCGGCGGTGAGCCCGGCGTAGCCGCCGGCACCGCAGGCCTGAGTACGCGTACTCAGGCGCCCCGTCGTCACATCTCGGTAGGCTCCCTCACCTCGTGCACCAGACCTGCACGAGACGGCGGGGGGCCGCCGGAAACGGGGAGACGGGGAAACGGGGAGACCATCACGCATGGCGTGGGACGAGTGGGAGCGACTGAAGGCGGACGCCGTGGCCCGCGGCGCCACGGGGATGCGGCTGGACCACGTTCCGCCGGAGCCGGGCGGCGCGGGGACCGGCGACCTGAAGTCGGACAAGAAGGCCTGGGCGAAGGCCGGCCAGGACACCAAGGGCCTGCAGGACGACGTCGGCAAGGCCCTGGGCAGGCTGGACGACGGGCAGTCGGGGCTGGGGGACACGGCGGGCGTGCAGTCGGCGGCTGCCCAGCAGGAGCTGTACGCCTCCTGGAAGAAGTACGTCGGTGACGTGAAGGGCCGCTGCGGTGAACTGGGCGCACTGCTGGAGCGCTCCGGGCACGACCTCGCGATGTCGGACACCGAGGTGAAGGCCGAGCTGGACAGGATCAGCGCCAAGTACCACGACACCGAGGCCGTCGGCGGCGACACGAAGGGCCGGTGACGGGCTTCATGGACATCGCGACGTTGAAGGCCCTGAAGCCCTCCGCGTACGAGGAGGCGGCCGACGGGTACCGGGCCACGAGCGAGATGGCGAGCACCGCCAAGGACACGGTGGAGAACCGGATCTCCGCCGGTATCCGCAACCAGCTGAGGGGCGAGACGGCCGACGCGGCCCTGCGCGAGCTGAAGGAGCTGGGCAAGGACTTCCACTACGTCCAGACCGAGTGCGCGCTGGTGAGCACCGCGCTGAACGGGTTCGCGTACGACATGGCGGCGGCCAAGCGCAAGCTGGAGGCGGCCCTGGCGGACGCGGAGGCGGCGGGCTGCACGGTGGGCGCGGACGGTTCGGTCACCTTCCCGGCCGGCGGCGCGGAGGCCGACGGCAAGGTGCCCGAGGGCGGCACCGTGGCGGCCTCGGCCGGCACGACCGACCCCACGGCCTCGGCGATGGAACGCCAGGCCGTGAACATGCACCCGAACCCGAACTTCGGCAAGGCCGTCGGCTTCGCCAACCGCATCGGGGACGCGCTGAAGGAGGCCGCGGACGCGGACGCCAAGTGGGCGCCGAAGCTGCGCGCGCTGAAGGCCGACGACGACCTGGTGGTGTCCGACCGGGACTGGTCCGACGCCAGGTCCGACCAGGACGGGGTGAGCGAGGCGGGCAAGAAGTACCTAGACTCCCTGCCCCAGCCGCCCCGGGACGGCAGTCCGAAGGACAACGCGGCCTGGTGGAGGAATCTCGGCGACGAGGAGCGCGCGGCCTGGCTCGCGCTGCGCCCGGACGCCGTGGGCAGGCTCGACGGGCTTCCCTCGGCGGTCCGCGACGAGGCCAACCGTGTCGTGTTCGACGAGACCCGGGCACGGCAGCAGATGGAACTCGACTCGATCCCGAAGCCGCCGGCCAACGAATGGACCTGGATCACGGCAGGGGGGTATCCGTCCAAGGTGCACACCGACGAATGGATGGAGTGGAACCGGAGGTACGGGGACCGGTACGACTTCCTCACCAAGTCGCTCCACGGCATGCGGGACATCCAGAAGCGTTTCGACGCGACGGGGACGAACGGGCTCCCCGAGGCCTACCTCCTGGGGTTCAGCACCGAAGGGGACGGCCGTGCGATCATCGCCAACGGCAATCCCGACACGGCCGATCACCAGGCGGTGTACGTTCCGGGCACGACGTCCGATCTGAACGGCATCGGCGGCAACATCGACCGCATGGTCAATCTGTGGGGCGAGGCGCGCAACGAGGCCGACGGAAAGACCGTCTCCACGATCACCTGGCTCGGCTACGACGCACCGGACGACGTGGTCAAGGACGCGCCGTTCGAGCACTACGCCTACGACGGCGCCCCGGCGTTCACCGCGTTCCTCGACGGACTGGAGACGTCCCACACGGGCGACACACCGCCGCACCGCACCGTGATCGGCCATTCGTACGGTACGACCTTGATCGGTGCCGCGGCCGAGAAGGGCACGCTCAACGCGGACGACGTCGTTCTCGCGGGCAGTCCGGGCGTCAAGGTGTCCCACGCCACCGAGCTGGACGTGCCCGAGGGCCACGTCTGGAACGAGGAGGCCGACGGAGACGCCGTACCCGACATCGGCCGCTGGGGGCACGGTGGGGACTGGTTCGTCATCCCCAGCGACCCGGAGTTCGGGGCCCATCAGATGACCACGGACACGCAGGGGCACAGCGGGTACTGGAATCCGGGGTCGGACAGCCTGAAGAACCAGGCCTACGTCGTGACCGGGCACGGAGACGACGTGCAGCTGAAGCCGCCGCCCGACTACTGGGCGCACGTGAAGTAGGAGAAGTCCCCCCGCATGAAGATGACCGAGCGGGCACTCGTGCTCGCCGTACCCCTGGCACTCACCACCCTGACGGGATGCGGTATGACCGACAACAGCGCTGTCAGCGGCTCCGAGAGCGGCTCTGCCACCGGCTCTCGCGACACGTCCGGCGGTATCCGCCCCGCCGGCACCAGCACCTCGCGGGACGCGTCGGACGCGATGGAGGCGGTGTCCAGCGGCATCTACGACCTGATCAAGGTCGAGGGGAAGGGGTCCGACGGCCGCCCGGGGGTGCAGCAGTGCCCGGGCAAGGACAGGGACAAGTACTTCCAGATCTTCCATCCGTGGAGCTTCCATCCCACGTCACCGGCCGATCTCGACGCCGCGATGGAGCACCTCAAGGAAGGGCTGCCGCGGCACGGCTGGAAGATCGTCCAGTACGGCCCCGACACCAGCGTCAACAAGAACGTCGTCCTGATCGCCGACAACGACGAGCAGAAGGCCGGCGTCCACATCACCCAGATGAAGAAGCGGAACCCGCCCAAGCTGAGCCTGATGGTGGTCTCCGGCTGCTACCGGGTCCCCGACGGCCAGGAGGTCGAGCACTTCTAGGCCCCGCCTCGCCCCCGGCGGGCCAGTACGAACCCCCGTGGTCGTGTCTCCTCCGCGGTCGGCTCCCGCAGCACCGTCGCCACCAGGTCCAGGCCGGAACCCGTCAGCGCCGCGGCGACCTGCTCCGGCGTGCGCCAGTAGTAGTGGAGGTCGATGTCGTGGCCGAACCGCTCGGTCAGGTGCAGCCGGCCGGGCTCGGGGCCGGACTGGAAGCCGAGCAGGGCGTGCCCGCCGGGGGCCAGGGTGCGGCGGAACTCGGCGCAGGCCGTCCGCAGCTCCTCGTCCGGCAGGTGGATGGTCGAGTACAGGGCGAGGACGCCGCCCAGGGTGGCGTCGGGCAGGTCCAGTGCGGTCATCGAACCGACGTGGAAGCGCAGGGCCGGGTACGCCTGGCGGGCCAGCGTCACCATCGCGGGGGAGAGGTCCACCCCGAACACCGGCACCCCCTGCCCGTGCAGCAGCGCGGTGACATGCCCGGGCCCGCTGCCCAGGTCGGCGACGGGGGCGGAGCCGTTCGCCGTGACCAGCTCGGCGAAGGTCCTGATCAGGGTGCGGTCCAGCGGGTGGAGGTCCCCGGGAGGGAAGCGGGCGCCGTAGTCCTCGGCGATCGTGTCGTAGGAGGTACGGGTCGTCCGGAGGAAGTCCGCGGTCGAGTCGCTCACGTCGGCGGACCCTACCGGGAGGGCGCCGCGGCGGGGTCCGGTTCGTGGACATCGCGCGCGTGACCCCCGTGAGCCGTGGTATCCGTGGAAGAGGAAACAGAGGTTTTACCCATCAGAGTTCACCGCCATGCGTCCGACGGTCAGATTTTATTCCCCTAACGGGCTGAACTTTTGTTGATCGAGGGGTAGTTGACCAGCCGGGCGTCCTACCCTTCAGAGGGTGAAGCAATTGATGTCCGTAGAGTCCGAGGCCGGCCTCCCGGGGGATGTGCTCCCCGGCGTGCTGAGCGAGTCCCTGCACGCCGAACTCGTCGCCTTCCGGCGCGACTTGCACATGCACCCCGAGCTGGGCAACCAGGAGTTCCGTACGACCGCCGCGATCAAGGAGCGGCTGGAGCAGGCCGGGCTCAAGCCCCGCGTCCTGAGCGCGGGCACGGGACTCGTCTGTGACATCGGTCTCGCGGAGGGCGAGCGGCCCTCCGTCCCCCTGCTGGCCCTGCGCGCCGACATCGACGCGCTGCCCATCCCGGACACCAAGAGTGACTGCGCGTACCGGTCGACCGTGCCGGACCGGGCGCACGCGTGCGGTCACGACGTGCACACCGCCGTCGTCCTCGGCACCGGGCTGGTCCTCGCCGACCTGCACGCCAAGGGCCTGCTGCCCCGTCCGGTGCGGCTGATCTTCCAGCCCGCCGAGGAGGTGCTGCCCGGCGGCGCGCTGGGCGCCATCGAGGACGGCGCGCTGACCGGCGTCGGCCGCCTCCTCGCCGTGCACTGCGACCCCAAGGTGGAGGCGGGGAAGGTCGGGCTGCGGCACGGGCCGATCACCAGCGCCTGCGACCGTCTGGAGATCGCCCTCGACGGCCCCGGCGGGCACACCGCCCGCCCCCACCTGACCACCGACCTGGTCACCGCCGCGGCCCGGGTCGCCGTCGACGTCCCCGCGCTGATCGGCCGCCGGGTCGACACCCGCGTCGGTCTGGCCCTCACCTGGGGCCGCATCGAGTCCGGCCACGCCCCGAACGTGATCCCGCAGCACGCGGAGCTGTCCGGGACCGTGCGCTGCCTGGACCTGGAGGCCTGGCGGCAGGCCCCCGACATCGTGCACGCGGCGATCGACGAGGTCGCCACCCTGCACCGGGCCAAGTCCGAGATCACCTATGTGCGCGGGGTGCCGCCGGTCGTCAACGACCGGGAGTCGACCGAGCTGCTGCGCCGGGCCATGGTCGCCCGGCGCGGCATGAAGTCGGTGGAGAGCACCGAGCAGAGCCTCGGCGGCGAGGACTTCTCCTGGTACCTGGAGCACGTCCCGGGCGCCATGGCCCGGCTCGGGGTGCGCCGGCCCGGTGAGCGCACGGTGCGCGATCTCCACCAGGGCGATTTCGACGCCGACGAGCACGCGATCACGGTGGGTGTGGAGATGTTCACCGCCGCCGCGTTCCTGGACGTCAACGGGTCGCGGAGCTGAGCGGACGGCCCCCGGCCGGCCCGTCCACGGGCCGGCCGGGGGCGGCCCTCCCGCCCGGCGCAACACGGATGCAAGCCAATCGTGCACTGTGCGCAACAACGGTGTGGGAGGACCAAGACACCGAGTTCAGGCAGTGTTTGCCTCGAATCGATAACGGCTTCGCGAGAGGGTTTTTTGCGACATCTACGCGCGTTACGATGCCGCGAAGCCGACGCCGCCGGGGCGTCTCGGCCGGAGCACCCGCATGGTGCTCACATCAAGCGCCGCCAAGGCGCTCAGGTCAGGTGAAGGAGCCTTCCCGTGCGCCGGGTAGCCAAGCTTTCCGCTGCGTGTATCGCCTCCGCAGCTCTCGCACTGACTGCCACTGCCTGTGGCAGCACCTCCTCCGACAACGACTCCGGCTCGCCCGCCTCGGGCGACGGCAAGGGTGTCAAGGTCGGTCTCGCCTTCGACGTCGGCGGCCGTGGTGACCGCTCGTTCAACGACTCCGCCGCGCGCGGTGCCGACAAGGCGGAGAAGGAGTTCGGCGGCGGCATCAAGGAGCTGACCGCGAAGACCTCGGACACCGAGGCCGACCGCGAGCAGCGCCTGTCGGACCTGGCCGACGCGGGCTACAACCCCGTCATCGGTGTCGGTTACGCGTACGCCGCCTCGATGACCAAGGTCGCCGCGAAGTACCCGAAGACCACCTTCGGCATCGTCGACTCGGTGGTGAACGGCAAGAACGTCGACAGCATCACCTTCACCGAGGAGCAGGGCTCCTACCTGGCGGGTGTCGCCGCCGCGCTGAAGACCAAGACGAAGCACGTCGGCTTCATCGGCGGTGTCGACGTCCCGCTGATCAAGAAGTTCGAGGCGGGTTACGTCCAGGGCGTCAAGGACACCAACCCGAAGATCAAGGTCGACACGCAGTACCTGTCCCACGGCTCGGACACCTCCGGCTTCGCCAGCCCCGACAAGGGCAAGGAGGCCGCGCAGGGCATGCTCGACAACGGCGCGGACGTCGTCTACTCGGCGGCCGGCTCCTCCGGCAACGGCGCCATCGAGGCCGTCGCCGGCAAGAAGGGCGCCTGGGCCATCGGCGTGGACTCGGACCAGTACAGCATCCCGGGTCTGGCCAAGTACAAGAACTCGATCCTGACCTCGGTCGTCAAGAACGTCGACGTCGGTGTCTACGACCTGGTCAAGTCCGTCCACGACGGCAAGCCGCTGACCGGCACCAACACCTACTCGCTCGCCAAGGACGGCGTCTCGCTGTCCACCAGCGGTGGCTTCATCGACGACATCAAGGCCAAGCTGGACGCGGCGCAGAAGAAGATCGTCGACGGCTCGATCAAGGTCAAGACCACCCCGTGACCTGACGGGTCCCGTCGGACCCCGGCTCGGCGGAGGCGTCCTCCACAGCCCCCGCCGAGCCATAACAATGTGTCAACTCTACGCGTGTAGCACGGAGTTGCCGCGCTAGCGTCGCCGACGCCTGCCCCCTCCCCGCAGCCCCTTTCCCCGAGGAGAGTGCGCCATCAACGCGTCCAGCCCTCCCGCTGCCGTCGAACTGCGCGGCATCACCAAGCGTTTCCCCGGCGTCGTCGCCAACCGCGACATCGACATCACGGTCCGCACGGGCACCGTCCACGCCCTGTGCGGCGAGAACGGCGCCGGCAAGTCCACCCTCATGAAGATCCTCTACGGCATGCAGCAGCCGGACGAGGGCACCATCACGGTGGGCGGCGAACAGGTCGTCTTCCACGACCCCGGCGACGCCATCGCCCGCGGCATCGGCATGGTGCACCAGCACTTCATGCTCGCCGACAACCTCACCGTGCTGGAGAACGTCGTCCTCGGCGCGGAGAAGCTGCACGGCATCGGGGGCAAGGCACGCGCCCGGATCAAGGAGATCTCCGACGCCTACGGCCTGGGCGTGCGGCCCGACGCCCTGGTCGAGGAACTCGGCGTCGCCGACCGCCAGCGCGTGGAGATCCTCAAGGTCCTCTACCGCGGCGCCAAGACCCTCATCCTGGACGAGCCCACCGCCGTCCTGGTGCCGCAGGAGGTCGACGCCCTCTTCGACAACCTGCGCGAACTCAAGGCCGAGGGCCTCACCGTCATCTTCATCTCGCACAAGCTGGGCGAGGTGCTCTCCGTCGCCGACGAGATCACCGTCATCCGTCGCGGCACCACCGTCGGCACCGTCGACCCGCGCGGCACCACCCCCAAGCAGCTGGCCGAGCTGATGGTCGGCAGCGAGCTGCCCACCCCGGAGACCCAGGAGTCCACGGTCACCGACGTCCCGATGCTCACGGTGGACGGCCTGCACCTCGCGCAGACCGACCTCGACGGCATCGAGCGGATCATCCTCGACGAGATCTCCTTCACCATCCACAAGGGCGAGGTCCTCGGCATCGCCGGCGTGGAGGGCAACGGCCAGTCCGAGCTGGTCGAGGCCATCATGGGCATGCGCCGCCCGGACGCCGGCGTCGTCACGCTCGACGGCACCGACATCTCCCAGGCCCCGACCCGCGACCGCCGCGAGTCCGGCATCGGCTACGTCCCCGAGGACCGCCACCGCCACGGCCTGCTGCTGGAAGCGCCGCTGTGGGAGAACCGCATCCTCGGCCACGTCACCGAGAAGCCCAACTCACGCGGCGGGCTGCTCGACCTCAAGGCCGCCCGCGCCGACACCCAGCGCATCGTCGAGGCCTACGACGTCCGCACCCCCGGCATCGACGTCACCGCCGCCTCCCTGTCCGGCGGCAACCAGCAGAAGCTGATCGTCGGCCGGGAGATGAGCCACCAGCCCAAGCTGCTCATCGCCGCCCACCCCACCCGCGGTGTGGACGTCGGCGCGCAGGCGGCCATCTGGGACCACATCCGCGAGGCCCGCCGCGAGGGCCTGGCCGTGCTGCTGATCTCCGCGGACCTGGACGAGCTGATCGGGCTCTCCGACACCCTGCGGGTGATGTACCGCGGCCGTCTGGTCGCCGACGCCGACCCCGCCACGATCACCCCCGAGGAGCTGGGCTCCGCCATGACGGGTGCGGCCACCGGCCACCTGGAGCACACAGAGGACGACGCGCGATGAACAAGCTGACCTCACGGATCGACAAGGAGCGGCTGCTCCTCGGCATCGCCGCGCCCCTGCTGGCGGTCGTCGCCGCGCTCGTCGTCACCACCCTGGTGATCCTCGCGACCGGCAAGAACCCCGGCGACGCCTTCAGCGACATGGTGACCTACGGCTTCGCCAGCGACAGCCAGGTCTACATCCTGAACAAGGCGACGACGTACTACCTCGCGGGTGTCGCGGTCGCCATCGGCTTCCGCATGAACCTGTTCAACATCGGTGTCGACGGCCAGTACCGGCTCGCCGCGTTCATCGCCGCCGTCCTCGGCGGGGCGCTCACCGTGCCCGGCTGGATCGCCATCCCGCTGATCATCCTCTGTGCCATGGCGACCGGCGCCCTGTGGGCGGCCATCGCCGGCATCCTCAAGGTGACCCGGGGCGTCAGCGAGGTCATCGCGACCATCATGCTGAACTCGATCGCCACCGCGGTCATCGCCTACCTGCTCCAGCCCGGCAAGCTCGGCCAGCTGGACCAGGCCGGCACCCTCGTCTCCACCAAGCCGCTGCCGTCGTCGTCGTACTTCTTCAGCTTCGACACCGGCCCGGCCGGTGAGCTGTGGGGCTTCATCGTCATCGCCGTGCTCGTCGGCGTGGCGTACTGGTTCGTGCTCGGCCGCACCCGGTTCGGCTTCGACCTGCGCACCGTCGGCCAGTCCGAGACCGCCGCCGCCGCGAGCGGCGTCGGCGTGAAGAAGATGATCGCCACCAGCATGATCATCTCCGGTGCGGTGGCCGGCCTGATCGGCATGCCGACCCTGCTGAACGACAGCCACCAGTTCAGCAACGACTTCCCGGCCGGCATCGGCTTCACCGGCATCGCCATCGCCCTGCTCGGCCGCAACCACCCGATCGGCATAGCGCTCGGCGCGCTGCTCTGGGGCTTCCTGGAGCGCACCACCAACCACCTGGAGTTCCAGGGCTACGACAAGGAAATCCTCGGCGTCATCCAGGGCGTCATCGTGCTGTGCGTCGTCATCGCCTACGAGGTCGTACGCCGGTACGGCCTGAAGCGCCAGCAGCAGCGCGTCGGCGCCGAACTCGCCGCCCAGGCCGCCGCCCCGACGAAGAAGCAGGAGGTGGCGTGATGACTGCCACGATGACCGACGCGCCGCCGCCCGCGGCGCCCAAGGCGGCGGACGCGCCGCAGCGCTCCGGCCGCTCCCTCGGCCTCATACTCATGATCGTCGCGGGCGCACTGCTGCTCATCGCCGCCGTCCGCGTGATCACCGGCGCCAACCAGCTCGACTCCGCGGGCCAGGTCGCGGCCGCACTCGGCCTCGCCGTGCCGATCGGCCTCGCCGGACTCGCCGGCCTGTGGTCGGAACGGGCCGGCGTGGTCAACATCGGCCTCGAAGGCATGATGATCCTCGGCACCTTCGGCGCCGGCTGGATCGGCTGGCAGTCCAGCCCCTGGCTCGGCCTGCTGTGCGGCATCGCCTTCGGCGTCCTCGGCGGCCTGGTGCACGCCGTCGCCACCGTCACCTTCGGCGTCGACCACATCGTCTCCGGTGTCGCCGTCAACCTGCTCGCGCTCGGCGCCACCCAGTACCTGGCCAAGCTGTTCTTCGCCGACGGCAAGGCCGCCGGAGCGGGCGGCAACCCCAAGCAGTCCCCGCCCGCGGACACGCTGCCCGACGTCACCGTCCCCGGCCTCTCGGACGGCCTCGCGTCGATCGAGAAGCACCACTGGTTCCTGGTCTCCGACCTCGCCGGCATCATCGGCGGCCTGATCACCAACCTGTCCGTGGTGACGATCATCGCCGTGCTGCTGTTCGTCGGCAGCTGGTGGCTGCTGTGGCGCACCCCGTTCGGGCTGCGGCTGCGCTCCTGCGGCGAGAACCCGGTCGCCGCCGAGTCCCTCGGCGTCAACGTCTACCAGTACAAGTACGCGGCCGTGGCCGTCTCCGGCGGCCTCGCCGGCCTCGGCGGCGCCTTCCTCGCGCTGGTCACCTCGCACACCTACCTGGAGGGCCAGACCGGCGGCCGCGGCTACATCGGTCTCGCCGCCATGATCTTCGGCAACTGGCGCCCCGGCGGCCTGGCCATGGGCGCGGGCCTGTTCGGCTACTCCGACGCGCTCCAGCTGCGCAACGGCGGCGTGACCGTCCACGCCCTGCTCCTGCTGCTGGTCGTGCTGCTCGCGCTGCTGGCCGGCTGGAAGCTGTACAAGAAGGCCCTGGTGCAGGGCGTGGTCAGCGCCGTCATGGCCGCGCTGGTCCTCGTCTGGTACCTGCTCACCGACGAGGTCCCCAGCGACTTCGTCGGCGCCACCCCGTACGTCGTCACGCTGCTGGTGCTGTCGCTGTCCGCGCAGCGCCTGCGGATGCCGAAGGCGGACGGCATGCGCTACCGGAAGGGACAGGGCAAGTGACCCAAGGAGCCGCCGACTTCGACTGGGAGGCCCTGCGCGCCGAGGCGCGGGAGGCCATGACCCACGCCTACGCCCCCTACTCCGGCTACCCGGTCGGCGTGGCGGCCCTGGTCGACGACGGCCGCACGGTCACCGGCTGCAACGTCGAGAACGCCTCCTACGGCCTCGGCCTGTGCGCCGAGTGCGGCCTGGTCTCCCAGCTCCAGCGCACCGGCGGGGGCCGGCTGACGCACTTCACGTGTGTCGACGGCACCGGCGCCCTGCTGGTCCCGTGCGGCCGCTGCCGTCAGCTGCTCTACGAGTTCGGCGGCCCCGGCCTGCTGCTGGACACCCCGGCGGGCGTCCTGCCGCTCTCCGAGATGCTGCCCCAGGCCTTCGGCCCGGACCATCTCACCCCGTAAGGCCGTACGGCCCCCCTGCCCCGCTCGCAGGGGGGCCGCGCACTTCGCACCTCCCGGAAGGAACCACACCCGCCATGGCCATGGACGCCATCTCCGTCATCCGCACCAAGCGGGACCGCGGTGAGCTGACCGACGAGCAGATCGACTGGGTCATCGACGCGTACACCCGGGGCGAGGTCGCCGACGAGCAGATGTCCGCGCTCGCCATGGCGATCCTGCTCAACGGCATGAACCGCCGCGAGATCGCCCGCTGGACCGCGGCGATGATCGCCTCCGGCGAGCGCATGGACTTCTCCTCGCTGTCCCGCCCGACGGCCGACAAGCACTCCACGGGCGGCGTCGGCGACAAGATCACCCTGCCGCTGGCCCCGCTCGTCGCCGCCTGCGGCGCGGCCGTCCCCCAGCTCTCCGGCCGGGGCCTCGGCCACACCGGCGGCACCCTGGACAAGCTGGAGTCGATCCCCGGCTGGCGCGCGCTGCTCTCCAACGAGGAGATGCTGAACGTCCTCGACACCACGGGCGCGGTGATCTGCGCGGCGGGCGACGGCCTGGCCCCCGCCGACAAGAAGCTGTACGCCCTGCGCGACGTCACCGGCACGGTCGAGGCGATCCCCCTGATCGCCTCCTCGATCATGTCGAAGAAGATCGCCGAGGGCACCGGCTCGCTGGTGCTCGACGTGAAGGTGGGCACGGGCGCCTTCATGAAGACCATCGAGGACGCCCGCGAGCTGGCCTCCACCATGGTCGGCCTCGGCACCGACCACGGCGTGAGGACGGTCGCCCTGCTGACCGACATGTCCACCCCGCTCGGCCTGACCGCGGGCAACGCCCTGGAGGTCCGCGAGTCGGTCGAGGTCCTGGCCGGCGGCGGCCCGGCGGACGTCGTGGAACTGACCATCGCCCTGGCCCGCGAGATGCTCGACGCGGCGGGCATCAAGGACGCCGACCCCGCGAAGGCCCTCGCCGACGGCTCGGCGATGGACGTCTGGCGCCGCATGATCGCGGCCCAGGGCGGCGACCCGGACGCGCCGCTGCCCACCGCGAGGGAGCAGCACGTCGTCAAGGCCCCGGCCTCGGGCGTCCTGACCCGCCTCGACGCGTACGACATCGGGGTCGGCGCCTGGCGCCTGGGCGCCGGCCGGGCCCGCAAGGAGGATCCGGTGCAGGCGGGCGCGGGCATCGAGCTGCACGCCAAGCCGGGCGACACGGTGACCGAGGGTCAGCCCCTGCTGACCCTGCACACCGACACCCCGGAGCGCTTCGAGTACGCGCTCCAGGCGGTGGCGGGCTCCTACGACATCGCGGCCCCGGGCACGGCCTTCCAGGCCACGCCGGTGGTGCGGGAACGTATCGCCTGACCTGGGCTTTCCACGGGACCGGTGGACCTCCACCGGTCCCGTTCGGCATGCTGGGATCGGTGACGCACCGATAGGAGACCGCCATGAGCGCACTCACCGTCAGCCAGGACTCCGACCAGAACTGGGACGACCTCGTCCGGTACTGGGAGGAGATGGAATGGCCCGAGGGCAGCAAGGTGGAGATCATCGAGGGGATCATCACCGTGTCACCTGCTCCCGCATCCCGTCACAACGTGATCGCGGAACGTATCCAGCGTCGCCTCTACTCCGTGGTCCCCGAAGAGTGGGGGATCTTCCAGACACTGGCCATCGCCGTGCCGTCACGGCTGGGCATGCTCATCCCGGACCTGGTGGTGGCTCCAGTGCGAGAATGCGCCGAGGCCGACTCCCACATCCCCGCCGCCCTCGCCGAACTCGTCGTCGAGGTCACTTCCAAGTCCAACGCCGGCCACGATCGCGTCAGCAAGCCCGCCGCATACGCCACCGCCGGTATCCCGCTGTACCTCCTGATCGACCGCTGGGCCCCCGGAGGCCCCACCGCGACGCTCTACGGCGAGCCGAAAGGCGACGTCTACCGGGTCCTCAAGGCGGTCAAGTTCGGCGACCTCATCGAGCTGCCGGAGCCGTTCGGCCTCACCCTCGACACCGGCGAGTTCCCGGTCGGCTGACCGGCGTCACCCCGACACCGCCGCCGCCCCACCGGCCGGACCGGCACCGCGGCGCGCCACCGACCCCGATGAGTTCCGCCCGGCCCGGCGGTCTACCGCACGTGGATGCCGAGACCCCCGCCGTGCTGGTGCTGCCCGGGCCCGTCCGTCGGGACGACGTGCCGGGGCTGTGCGCCGATGTGCGGGCGCTGCTGGAAGCCGGCGGGACCGGGGTGGTCGTGTGCGACGTGGGCGGGCTCGGGCCGCCGGGACTGGCGGCCGTCGACCTGCTGGCCCGGCTGGAGCTGACCGCCCGCCGGGCCGGCGGCCGGATACGGCTGCGGGACCCCGACCCCGCGCTACACGCCCTTCTCGGCCTCGTCGGACTCCGCTTCCAGGTGGAGGGGCAGACCGAAGAGCGGGAACCAGCGCTGGGTGTCGAGGAAGCAGTGGAATCCGGTGATCCGGCCGTCTGAGGTTTCCAGCACCTGCACCGCCCACGGGCTGAACCCGCCGTTGTCCGGGTCGGGCTTGTAGTGCGCGAAGCCCGGCAGACCGTTGGCCCGGACCGGCAGCAGCCGGGAACCGGCGCAGGAGGCGCCCAGGGTCGTCATGAAACCGGTGATGTCCGCGGTGCCGCGCAGCCACAGGTCGAACGGCGGCATCGTCATGACGGCGTCCTCGTGCAGCAGCGCCGTCAGAGCCGTCATGTCGTAGCCCTCGAACGCCTTGACGTAACGCTCCAGCAGCTTCTGCTGCTCCTCGTCCAGCGGATCGGACACCGCCCCCTCGGTACCCGCGTCCCCGCGCTCCGCGAGCGTGGCCCGGGCCCGCTGCAAGGCGCTGTTCACCGAGGCGACCGTGGTGTCCAGCAGCTCGGCCACCTCACTCGCCTTCCAGGCCAGCACCTCACGCAGGATCAGCACCGCCCGCTGCTTGGGCGGCAGCTGCTGGAGGGCCGCCATGAAGGCGAGCCGGATCGACTCCTTGGCGACCGCCGCCTCCGCCGGGTCCTCCACGACCGGCAGCACGCGCGCGTCCGGCATCGGCTCCAGCCAGGTGTTGTCCGGGCGCGGGGAGAGCGCCGCCCGCGCGAGCGGGGTGGCCTCCGACAGGTCCATCGGCCGGGCCCGCTTGCTGCCCGCCGCCAGCATGTCCAGGCACACGTTCGTCGCGATCCGGTACAGCCACGAGCGCAGGCTGGAACGGCCCTCGAACTTGTCGTAGCTCCGCCAGGCCCGCACCAGGGTGTCCTGCACCGCGTCCTCGGCCTCGAAGGAGGAACCGAGCATCCGGTAGCAGTACCCGGTCAGCTCGGTCCGGTGCTTCTCCAGTGCGACGTCCAGATCCGCCGTCGCCGTGCTGTCGCCCATCGTCCACCCACCCCTGTGGCCGTCCCTGTAGCGCGCCTTCGCGCCCCAGCACTTGAGAAGCTACCGCAGCCCACTGACAATGGCCCCCGGAGTGGGGAAAGGCCCAGCTCGGAACGGTTGCCCGGGGGAGCCGGGCGGCGTGCGCCGGGTCAGTGCGCGCCCACCGGCTCCCGCCGCGCCGCCACCCGGGCCGCCCGCGAGCCCAGGACGGTGATCGTGACGACGCCGAGGACCGCGAGGAGGCCGACACCGACCGTGCCCGCCCACCCGTCGGCGTGGAACGCCAGCGCGCCGACCGTGCTGCCGACGCTGGAGCCGATGGAGTAGGCGGACTGGTACAGCGCCGACGCCTGGGCCCGGCCGTGCGTGGCCGTCTTGCTGACGGCCGAGGAGGCCACCGCGTGCCCGGCGAAGAAGCCCGCCGTGATCAGCACCAGACCCGCCAGGACCGGCACCAGGGAGGCGGTCAGGGACAGCAGCAGCCCCGCCGCCGTCGTACCGCCCGCGAGATACAGCGCGCCCCGGCGGCCGAGGCGGCCCACCAGCCGGCCCGCCGCCGACGCGGAGACCGTACCCACCAGGTAGACCAGGAAGATCGAGCCCACGATGCCCTGCGGAAGCCCGAACGGTGCCGCCGTCAGCCGGTAACCGATCACCGTGTACACACCGCCGAACACCGTCATGAACAGCGCGCCGATCGCGTACAGGCGGCGCAGCAGCGGGTCGGAGAGGTGGTCGCGGACGGTGCCGAGCAGGACCCGCGGGCGCAGCGAACCCGCCGTGAAGTGCCTCGGGGCCGGCAACAGCAGCCGGAAGGCCACCGCGCAGGCGACCGCGAGCGCGCCGATCACCCCGACCGACACCCGCCAGCCCCACTCCTGCGCGACCCAGCCGGTGATCACCCGGCCGCTCATGCCGCCCACGCTGTTGCCCGCCACGAACAGCCCGATCGCCGTGACCAGCGCCTTCGGCCGCACCTCCTCCGCCAGGTACGCCTGCGCCGAGGCCGGCAGCCCGGCCAGCGCCGCGCCCTGCACCGCCCGCAGCACCACCAGCGCGCCGAGCGACGGCGCGAAGGGCACCAGCATGCCGACCGTGACGGCCACGGCCAGCGAGGCGGTCATGACCGTACGGCGTCCGAACCGCTCCGACAGCGCGCTCATCGGCAGGACGAACAGCGCGAGAGCACCGGTCGCGGCGGCCACGGTCCAGCTCGCCTCGCTCGCCGCGACCCCGAACTCCCCGGAGATCAGGGGCAGCAGGGCCTGGGTGGAGTAGAGGAGGGCGAAGGTGGCGACCCCGGCGAGGAACAGGGCGAGGCTCATCCGGCGGTAGCCGGGGCCGCCCGGCGTCAGCCGGGAGTCGGGGCCGGACTCGGCGGTGCGGAGGGACGTGACGGCGTCCACGCCGGTGGACGCCCCGGTACTGGCGGGAGACATGCTTCGAACGTAGACCGGCCCCACTCATGCGTCCAATGCATGGAATCGCCATAATCGTTCCCATGGCGCATCAGCAGAGCTCACCGGCGCGACTGTCACCGTCCAGTGACGCAGAAGACATGGCGCTGTTGCTCGCGCCCCGCCTCGCGTACTTCGCCGGCGTGGCCCGCACCGAGCACGTCACCCGGGCCGCGCGGGAGCTGGACGTCCCCCAGTCCACCCTGTCCCGGGCGATGGTCCGCCTGGAGCGGGACCTGGGCGTCGACCTGTTCGCCCGGCACGGCCGCACGGTCTCCCTGACCACCGCCGGCCGCACCTTCCTCGCCTCCGTGGAGCGGGCCCTCGCCGAGATCGAGCGCGCCGCCGAGGAGGTCCGCGCGGACGCCGATCCGGCCACCGGCAAGGTCGCCTTCGGCTTCCTGCACACCATGGGCGCCGAGACCGTGCCCGGCCTGCTGCACGCCTTCCGCGCCGACCACCCGCGCGTGCGCTTCAGCCTCGTGCAGAACTACGGCGAGGCCATGCTGGAGGGGCTGCGCGCCGGTGAACTCGACCTCTGCCTCACCTCGCCCGTCCCCGACGCGCCCGACCTGGTCGCCCGGCGCCTGGACGAGCAGAAACTGCGCCTGGTCGTCCCCGCGGAGCACCGCCTGGCGGGCCGCCGCCGCATCCGGCTGGCAGAAGCGGCCGAGGAGACCTTCGTGACCCTGGAACCGGGCTACGGCCTGCGCCGCATCACGGACGACCTGTGCCGCGAGGCCGGTTTCAAGCCCCGCATCGCCTTCGAGGGCGAGGAGGCGGAGACGCTGCGCGGCCTGGTGGCGGCGGGCCTCGGGGTCGCCCTCCTGCCGCCCCCGACCGTCCCGCGCCCGGGCGTGGCGGAACTGACGGTCACGGCCCCCAGGGCGGTCCGCGAGATCGGCGTGGCCTGGCCGGCCGGCCGCCCCGACACCCCACCGGTGGCGGCCTTCAAGAGGTTCCTGCTCTCCAGGAGGGGCAACCTGCTGCCCGGCTGAGGGACGCCCCGCCCTACCGTTTCCACGACTTGCCGAACCCCGCGGCCAGCGGCATCCGCAGGCCGATCGGCGGGGGCGCGGCCAACGCGTCCTCCACGGGACGGGACACGGCGTGCCCGAACAACGCGCCCATCACGAAATCCACCGTCAGACACAGCACTTCGTCCCGGTACCCGTGCAGCCCGTGCCCGTCGGAGTGCACCTCGAACCGGCACACCTCCCGGTTCGCCTTCTTCGCCCGCGCCGCGAACCGGAACGACAGCTCCGGGTCGGTCCGGTCGTCGTTCGTGCCGTGGGCGATCAGCACCCGCCGCCCGACCAGCTGCTTCACCGGCTCGGGCGGCGCGGCGACGTCCTCCTCCGGCATCCAGGGGGCCAGCGCCACCACGGAGCTGACCGCCTCGTGCCCGCCGGCCCGCAGCGCCGCGCGCCCGCCCATGTCCACGCCCACCAGACACACGGGCACGTCCCCGTAGCGCCGTACGACCTCGTCGGCGGCCCACTCGGCATCGGCCGCCGGATGGGCCTCGCTGCCGTTCCAGCCGCGGTAGCGGTACTGCACCGGATGGACGGCCAGCCCCTCGTCCCGGCCCGCACGGGCGAGCGCGCGGCCCAGGGAGCGGACGAGGGTCAACGCCCGGACAGGGGACGGCCGGCGGACGGAGACCTCCTCCCCGCCGGGGAGCAGCAGCACCGCTCCGCTCACCGACGTCGGCTGCGCGCCGACTGCCTTCCCCAGCCCGGCCGTTCGGACCGGCGTCGCTTGTCCCATGGCAGAACAGTGTCAGAACGGCGCGGTGTACTGAACCCGTGCGTCCGGTCACCGTTGGGTATCGACGGAGAAGCGCCGCGAAACCGCTGTCGCGCGCACGGGGTGCTCTACGCGCGTAGGAGTTAGAGTGCGGAAATGACGAGCCAGACCGCACCCACCGGGAACGCCCCCACCGCGGACCAGATCCGCCGGGCCCCCAAGGTACTGCTGCACGATCATCTCGACGGCGGGCTCCGCCCGGGCACCGTCGTGGACCTCGCCCGGGAGACCGGGTACACCGACCTGCCCGAGACCGACCCGGACAAACTCGGCATCTGGTTCCAGGAGGCCGCCGACTCCGGCTCGCTGGAACGGTACCTGGAGACCTTCCGGCACACCGTCGGCGTGCTCCAGACCAAGGAGGCCCTGACCCGGGTCGCCCGCGAGTGCGCCGAGGACCTCGCCGAGGACGGGGTCGTCTACGCCGAGGTGCGCTACGCGCCCGAGCAGCACCTGGACCGCGGGCTGTCCCTGGAGGAGGTCGTCGAAGCCGTCAACGAGGGGTTCCGGCAGGGGGAGCGGCTCGCCCGTGAGAACGGCCACCGCATCCGGGTCGGCGCCCTGCTGACCGCCATGCGGCACGCCGCCCGCTCCCTGGAGATCGCCGAACTCGCCAACCGCTACCGGGACTCCGGCGTGGTCGGTTTCGACATCGCCGGCGCCGAGGCCGGCTACCCGCCCACCCGGCACCTGGACGCCTTCGAGTACCTCAAGCGCGAGAACAACCACTTCACCATCCACGCCGGCGAGGCCTTCGGGCTGCCGTCCATCTGGCAGGCGCTCCAGTGGTGCGGAGCCGACCGGCTCGGACACGGGGTGCGGATCATCGACGACATCGAGGTCCGCGAGGACGGCTCGGTGAAGCTGGGCCGGCTCGCCTCCTACGTGCGCGACAAGCGGATCCCGCTGGAACTGTGCCCCAGCTCCAACCTCCAGACCGGGGCCGCGACCTCCTACGCCGAGCATCCCATCGGCCTGCTGCGCCGACTCCACTTCCGGGCCACCGTGAACACCGACAACCGGCTGATGTCGCACACCACGATGAGCCGGGAGTTCGAGCACCTCGTCGAGGCGTTCGGTTACACGCTTGACGATGTCCAGTGGTTCTCCGTCAATGCGATGAAATCAGCGTTCATTCCTTTCGATGAACGACTCGCGATGATCAATGACGTCATCAAGCCCGGATACGCCGAGCTGAAATCCGAATGGCTGTTCCGGCAGACCGCGTCCACCAGCGGTTCTGACGGTTCCGGGGCCTAGCGGACGGGTGGGTGCCGGACCGGAACGCGGGCGCGCTCTCACCGGGCGTCCGCATTTCGGTGTTTGCGGCGGACGGCTGCGGATGTTTACGGTCGTGGACCGCTCAGATCGTTCGTGATCTTCCGTCTCCGCATGCAAGGACGCATTCACCATGAAGCAGTCTGCTGCCAAGACCCTCGGTGTCGCAGCCCTCGGTGCCGCTTTCGCCGCCGCCGGTGCGGGCGTGGCCGACGCGGCCCCGGTCAGCCCCGACGCCGGCCAGACGCTGAACACCGTCACCAAGATGCTGCCGCCCGAGCAGGTCGTCGAGGCGCTGCCGGACAGCGGTGCCGTGAAGACGGTGAAGCCCGTGGCCAAGAGGGGTGTCGCGGCGGCTCTGCCGGCCGTCGGCAAGGGCACGTCCACCGCGCGGCCCGTCGTCGGGAACGTCCTCGCCGACAGGCCGACCAAGCCGGTCGCCGGTCTGCTCGGCGGGCTCCCGGTGCAGGGTCTGCCCACGCACGGCGTGCCGGTCAACGGCATCCCGGTCGGCTGAGCCCGGCTTCCGTCCGACGCGCGCGGGGCGCTCCGGTACGTCCGGACGCGCCCCTGTGGCATGCCCGCGCCCGTGTCCGCGCCGGCGTGCGGGCTCACCAGGCGGTGCGCGCCTTGTCCTCGGACGGGAGCAGCAGCCACAGCGCTATGTAGAGCAGGAACTGCGGGCCCGGCAGCAGGCAGGACACCAGGAAGATCACCCGCATCGTCGTGGCCGAGGTGCCGAAGCGCCGGGCCAGTCCGGCGCAGACTCCGCCGATCACGCGGCCGTGGGTGGGGCGGGAAAGGGCGGTCATGTCGGCTCCTCCGTGGTCGTCGGCTCTCGCGAGCCGGTGGCGGACCCCCGGTCCGGGGCCCCTCAACTGCCTTCAACGGTACGGAGACGAAGGGGACGAAGCATCACTCTAAGGGGCGATACCGACCCTGGGAATCGTCGGGGTACGGCCCTGAGAGAGCTCCTCCTGGACGGAGACCACCGGCTCGGGCGCGCCGTGTTCCCCCGCGTCCCGGCGTCGCAGCCGGGCGCGGGCCGCCGGTACGACGGCCAGGTGCGCCAGGACGACTCCCGTCGTGTTCAGCAGCACCGAGTCGACGTCCACGACCCTGCCCGGCACACCGGTCTGCAACAGGGCGATGCCGAGGGAGAGGAGGACGCCGGCCGCGGCCGTGCGGATCAGGGACGCGACCGGGGAGACGGTGAGCCTGCCGTGCGCCATCGGGAGCAGGACGCCCAGTGGGGCGAGCAGCGCGAGTCCCTCGCCGAGGGGTCTGACCGCCTGGGGCCAGCCCAGCGCCAGGTCGGCCCGGATGCCGGCCAGTGGGCGCAGGTTCGGGGGCATCACCCAGGGGACGTCCAGGGGGCGCAGCATCAGCCAGGCGACGAGGGCGAGATGTGCGACGAGGAGGACACCTCCCGTCACACGGATGCGGATCGCGGCGCTGCCGCCGATGGAGCCTTGACGCTGCACGACCCCGTAGACGCGGGGGCGGCCCCGATCGGTTCCGCCGTGGAAACGTTCCGGCTCGGGACGCTCCCGCGGCACGCCGCTGCCGGGAGCGCCCCGAAGGGGCGCGGGGAACTGCGCGAGCGGCCACAACGGACCCGCAGCCGGACGAGGGACGCCCCCCACGACGTCACCCCGCCGGCCCCCGCCGAAGGCGAACGGCAACCGTGACCCCGCACAAGCCGAGCGCAGCGCTACGCGTTCGGGACCCCGCTCGACGGCGGCTGCGTGGTGCCCGGGTGGTCGCGGACCTCGTCGGTGCAGGCGTAGCGGCGCAGGGGGTCGGGGGCGGGGCCGGCCAGGATGACCGAGCCGTCGTCCTCCGTCGCCGCCGAGTCGGACAGGGTGCACACCAGCTGCGCCAGGGCGTAGGAGGTGAGCCGTGACGGCGCCGTGCCGAGCCTGAGCGTGTCCTCGGGGTCCTTCGGGCCGGGCCCGGCCACCCGGAGACCGCCCGGCACGTACGTCGTGTAGCCCGCGGAGCGCTCCGCGGCGGACGGTGACGTGGCCAGCTGGTCCAGCAGTCCCTGCGCCACGATCACCCGGCGCCGGGCGTCCGGGGTGCCCTCCGGGACCCGCACGGTCCGGTCGACGGCCACCAGGGACGCCCCGCACAGCAGGAACACCCGTACCGGCACCCCGCGCGCGGACTGCGCGGACGCGTCGGGCCCGGCCAGCGAGCACGGCACCCTGGACGGTGCCGGCCCGAAGTCGGTCGGCACCTCCGTCGCCCGGATGCCGCAGCCGGCGAGCAGCACGCCCAGGAGGGGCAGCGCCAGCAGGCGTCGTACGGTCATGACCCCTCCTTTCCCGCGCTGTCGTGGCCGGTCTCGCCGGCCTTGGTGTCCCCGCCGTCCTCCTCGGTCAGTGCCGAGGCGTCCCGAGGCAGCCGGAGTGTGAACACCGCGCCGCCGTCGGGGGAGTTGGCCGCGGTGATCTCGCCGCCGTGGATGTGGGCGTTCTCCAGGGCGATGGACAGGCCGAGCCCGCTGCCCTCCGAGCGCGGCCGGGAGGCGCTCGCCTTGTAGAAGCGGTCGAAGACGTGCGGGAGGACGTCCTCCGGGATGCCGGGCCCGTGGTCGCGGACCCGGATCTCGACCGAGTCGTCCGCCTCCCGGACCGACACCCGCACCGGCGACCCGCCGTGCTTGAGCGCGTTGCCGACCAGGTTGGCGAGGATGACGTCCAGCCGGCGCGGGTCCAGCCGGGCGTGGATGCCGCGCTCGGCGTCCAGCTCGACGGCGTCCAGCCAGGCACGGGCGTCGATGCACGCGGTGATCTGGTCGGCGACGTCGACGTCGTCCAGGACCAGCCGGGCGGTGCCGGCGTCGAAGCGGGTGACCTCCATCAGGTTCTCGACGAGGTCGTTCAGCCGCCGGGTCTCGCTGACCACCAGCCGGACGGCGGGCTCGATCATCGGGTCCATGCTGCCGGTCTCGGCCTCCAGCTCCTCCTCCAGCACCTCCGTGACGGCGGTGATGGCGGTGAGCGGCGTCCGCAGCTCGTGGCTCATGTCGGCCACGAACCGGCGCGAGGCCTCGTCCCGCGCGGCCATCTCGGCGACCCGCTGCTCCAGCGCCTCGGCCGCGTTGTTGAACGTCCGGGACAGGTCGGCGAGTTCGTCGGTCCCGGACACCCGCAGCCGGGTGTCCAGCCGGCCCTCGCCGAGCCGCCGCGCGGCCACGCCCAGCCGGTGCACGGGCTTGAGCACGGTCGTGGCGGCGGCCTGCGCGAGCAGCGCGGCCCCGATCAGCGCGAGCCCGGTGGCGATGCCCAGCGACCAGGCCAGCGAGTTGAGGTCCTTCGCCTCCGGCTCCAGGGACTTCGCCATGTAGCCGGTCGGGCCGCCGCCGATGACGCGCGTACCGGCCACCAGGTAGGGCGTGCCGTGGTCCACGACCCGCTGCCAGTACAGGTGGTACGGCTCCTTGTTGGAGTCCGTCACGCCCTGCCGCCTGGTCACGGCGTCCCGCAGCGAGCGGGGCACGTCCTCCAGCGAGAAGCCGTTGATGCCGCCCGAGTTGCCGTACACGGTCTTGCCGTCGGCGTCCTGGGCGACCAGGAGCACGCTGAAGTGCTGGCTGCTGGCGGCCATCTGGCCGGCCGCGCGCTGCACCTGGTCCTGCGTCGGGTGTTCCGGCAGCGCGCCCGCGCGGTTCTGCATCTCCTGCCGGAAGTCGCGCAGCACGGCGTCCTGGGCGCGGGTGAGCACGGCCTCCCGGTTGAGCCAGTAGGCGATCCCGGACGCCGACACGGCGGCCGTGAGGGCCACCAGCCCGAAGACGACGACCAGGCGCAGCCTGAGGCTGGTGAACCTGAGCCGCGACAGACTTCCCTTGCGCCCCGCGGCCCAGCCGCGCAGCCCCCCTTGCGTACCGGTCACTGAGGGGCGTCCAGGCGGTAGCCGACACCACGGACGGTACGGATGAGCGTCGGCGACGACGGCACGTCCTCCACCTTCGCGCGCAGCCGCTGCACGCACGCGTCGACCAGGCGCGAGTCACCGAGGTAGTCGTGCTCCCACACCAGCCGCAGCAGCTGCTGCCGGGACAGCGCCTGACCGGGCCGGCGGCTCAGCTCCAGCAGCAGCCGCAGCTCGGTCGGGGTCAGCTGGAGGTCCTCGCCGTTCTTCGTGACGGTCATGGCCGACCGGTCGATGACCAGGCTGCCGAAGGTCGCCGAGTCGCTGGACTCGCGCTCCCCGCGCCGCAGCACGGCCCGGATCCGGGCGTCCAGCACCCTGCCCTGCACCGGCTTGACGACATAGTCGTCGGCGCCGGACTCCAGACCGACCACGACGTCGATGTCGTCGCTGCGCGCGGTCAGCAGGATGATCGGCAGCTGGTCCGTGCGCCGGATGCGCCGGCACACCTCGAACCCGTCGATGCCGGGCAGCATCACGTCCAGCACGATGAGGTCCGGCCGCTGCTCGCGCAGCAGCTTCAGACCGTCCTCGCCGCTGGCAGCGGTGGCCACCCGGTGTCCCTGGCGCGTCAGGGAGAGCTCCAGGGCCGTACGGATGGCGTCGTCGTCCTCGATCAGCAACAGGGAAGGCACGGGCTCATTCTGGCCCATGGAGGGGCCGCCGTACGACCTGCCGGGACCAGGTCATCCGCAGCGCCACCGCCTGTGCGCGGTGTGTGACCCGCCTGGGCGGGACCCCTGTGACAGGTCTGTGACAGTCGGCAGACACGGCCATGAAGTCACCCCGGCAGTCTTTTCGGCACGGGCAGGGCCGCCGGCCGGAACCAGCCCGGGCAAGACGGAGTCACCGGAAGTCCACGACGGGGAGCGCGAGATGAACACGCTGCACAGCATCAGCACCAGCGCAGTGGTCACGCGTCTGCACGACGTGCACCGGGGCAACGAGAAGTCCGGTGCCGAGGGGGGTCCCTCCCGCGCGAGCGCGTTCGAGCGTGGGGGAGGGCGGGGATGCGCTCGGGGCACCGGGCGTCAGCACACCGCGTACATGGCGGTGGTTGACACACGGGGGGAGGCTCACGGGGGAGCCGCGTACAGGGAGGAACCGGGGGAGCGCCGTTCGCTGACGGAGGCGGAGTTCACCGCCTACGTCCAGGAGCGCCGCGCCTCCCTGTACGCCACCGCCTACCACCTGACCGGGGACCGCTTCGAGGCCGAGGACCTGCTGCAGAGCGCGCTGTTCTCGACGTACCGGGCCTGGGACCGGATCAGCGACAAGGCCGCGGTCGGCGGATACCTCCGCCGCACCATGACCAACCTGCACATCAGCGCCTGGCGGCGCCGCAAGCTCAACGAGTACCCGACCGAGGAACTGCCGGAGACGCCCTCCGACACGGACGCGATGCGCGGCACCGAACTGCGCGCGGTCCTGTGGCAGGCGCTGGCCCGGCTGCCCGAACTCCAGCGCACCATGCTGGTCCTGCGCTACTACGAGGGCCGCACGGACCCGGAGATCGCGGAGATCCTCGGCATCAGCGTCGGCACGGTGAAGTCCAGCATCTGGCGCTCGCTGCGCCGGCTGCGCGAGGACGAGGTCCTCAGCTTCGGCCGTGACGAGGAGGACGCCTTCGGCGAACTGGTCGCCTGAGGTCCGGGGGGGACGACGGGGGAGACGGGGGAAAGGCCGGGGACCACTGGGGGGTGGGCCCACGGGGGAAACGGGGGAGCAAGGGAACGGGGCTGGTGGGCCGGGGGGCCTGCCGGCCCCGCTCTTGCGTGCGTACGGGGCGGTACGGGTCAGGCCGCCGTCCGCTGCCGTACCTGCCGGCCCGCCACCGCTGCCGCGAGCCGGCCCAGCGCCTCGTCCCGGTCGCAGGGGTGCGCGCCGAGCGACACCTGGCGGGCGACGATCGACCGCTCCGTGCGCATCAGCCGCCACCCGCGGCGCAGCAGGAACGGCACCGACTTGCGGCCCTCCCGCAGATCGCGCAGGAAGCGCCGCCGGAAGGTGGTGACCGGACCACGGGACAGGCACAGCGCGTCCGCGAGCAGCCCCAGTTCCCGGCAGCGCTCGACGATCTCCGCGGCGAAGACGCCCTCCGCGATGAACAGCGGGGTACGGCCGATGTGCAGCGTCTCCTCGCCGGTGCGGGCGCTCAGCGAGAGGTCGTACACCGGCACCGGCGTCGACCCCGTGGCACACAGCCGGGCGATGGCCTCGACGGCGACGTCCGCGTCCCACGACTCCGGGTGGTCCCAGTCGATGTCCGAACTCCCCTCCACCAGGGGCAGAGTCGGATCGTCACCCTCCTTGTAGAAGTCGTCAAGGCGCAGCACGGGGAGCCCGGAACGGGCGGCGACGAGTGACTTGCCCGAGCCCGAGGGGCCGCACAGCAGCACGACACGGGCGGGAGACGGGAGATGAAGGCTCACGGAACACCAGTTTGACGCATGGGGGGCGCCCTGCCGACCCCGCGGGTCGGCTTTTGAGCGTGAGTCTCGCCTCAACTACCCTGAGTGCCGACACCCTTACCCTGCGCACCAGAAGGTGGCACCAGCGATGGCCCGACACACTTTCCCCCGGCACTCCACCGCGCAGCGCGCCCTGATCGTCCTCGCGACCGCCGGAGCGGCCCTGGGCGCGGGGGCGGCGACGGCGTCCGCCGGCTCGGTCCCCGGCGTGGGCCTCCACCACCGTCCCCTGGACCTCGGCAACGTCGACCCCCAGGCGGGCGCGCGCTCCCTGACCGGCATGGTGGAGTACGTGACCGGCCCGGTCGCGGGTCTCAAGCCCAACCCGCTCGCGGGCACGGGCGTGGACCCGCTCGACAACGGCGTGGGCACCCAGGTGGCCGACTTCAAGCCGGTCGGCTCCCAGACGCTGACGCGCCCGCTGGCCCAGGCGCAGTCGGTCGGCAGCGTCCCGGGGGTCGGCCAGGCCCTCGGCGCCCTCGGTCACTGAGAGCGCCCCCGAAGGGGCGCGGGGCGGGGTCCGGCATGCGGCACCGCCGTGCGGGCGCGACCAGCAACGACCAGCCCGCAGTTCGGCGAACGGCGGCGGTTCCCCGCCCGGCCCCTCAGTAGGAGGAGCCCGACGCGCCCAGCGCCCCCGTCGGGTGCCACACGGTCTTGGTCTCCAGGAACGCCGTCATCCGCTCGGTCCCCGGCGTCTCGAAGTAATCCACAGCCTGTGGACGGAGCACCCGCTTCAGGTTGTCGGCCGCCGCGATCTCCAGCTCCTTCGCCAGGTCCTCGTCCGCGCCCGCGAGGTCGATCGCGTTGACGTCCTGATGCGCGGCCAGCGGCGCCGCGATCTCCGCCGTACGGCCGGACAGGACGTTGACGACACCGCCCGGGACGTCGGAGGTGGCCAGCACCTCGCCCAGGGACAGGGCCGGCAGCGGGGCCTTCTCGGAGGCGATCACGATCGCCGTGTTGCCGGTGGCGATCACCGGGGCCACGACCGACACCAGGCCGAGGAAGGACGACTCCTGCGGGGCCAGCACGGCGACTACGCCGGTCGGCTCCGGGGAGGAGAGGTTGAAGTACGGGCCCGCGACCGGGTTGGCGCCGCCGATCACCTGGGCGATCTTGTCGGTCCAGCCCGCGTACCAGACCCAGCGGTCGATCGTCGCCTCCACGACGGACGCCGCCTTCGACTTCGACAGGCCCTCCGCGTCCGCGACCTCCCGGACGAACTGCTCCCTGCGGCCCTCCAGCATCTCCGCGACGCGGTAGAGGACCTGGCCGCGGTTGTAGGCGGTCGCGCCGGACCAGCCGCCGAACGCCTTGCGCGCGGCGGTCACCGCGTCACGGGCGTCCTTGCGGGAGGACAGCGGAGCGTTGGCCAGCCAGTTGCCCTTCGAGTCCTGCACCTCGTACACCCGGCCGCTCTCGGAACGCGGGAACTTCCCGCCGACGTACAGCTTGTAGGTCTTGAACACACTGAGTCGGTCAGACATCGAGGTACGCCTCCAGGCCGTGGCGGCCGCCCTCGCGGCCGAAGCCCGACTCCTTGTAACCGCCGAACGGCGAGGTCGGGTCGAACTTGTTGAACGTGTTGGACCAGACCACACCGGCGCGCAGCTTGTTCGCGACGGCCAGGATGCGCGAGCCCTTCTCGGTCCAGATGCCGGCCGAGAGGCCGTACTGGGTGTTGTTGGCCTTGGCGACGGCCTCGTCGGGCGTACGGAAGGTGAGGACCGACAGCACCGGGCCGAAGATCTCGTCGCGGGCGATGGTGTGCGCCTGGGTGACGTTCGTGAACAGCGTCGGGGCGAACCAGTAACCCGACGAGGGCAGTTCACAGGCCGGCGACCAGCGCTCCGCGCCCTCCGCCTCGCCCTGCTCGGCCAGCGCGGTGATCCGGGCCAGCTGCTCGGCGGAGTTGATCGCGCCGATGTCGGTGTTCTTGTCCAGCGGGTCGCCGAGGCGCAGCGTGGACAAACGGCGCTTGAGGGAGTCCAGCAGCTCGTCCTGGATCGACTCCTGGACCAGCAGGCGGGAGCCCGCGCAGCAGACCTGGCCCTGGTTGAAGAAGATGCCGTTGACGATGCCCTCGACGGCCTGGTCGATCGGCGCGTCGTCGAAGACGATGTTCGCGCCCTTGCCGCCCAGTTCGAGCGTGAGCTTCTTACGGGTGCCGGCGACCGTGCGGGCGATCTCCTTGCCGACGGCCGTGGAGCCGGTGAAGGCCACCTTGTTCACGTCGGGGTGGGCGACCAGCGCGGCGCCCGCGTCGCCGTAGCCCGGGAGGATGTTGACGACACCCCTGGGCAGGCCGGCCTGGCGGCAGACGTCCGCGAAGAACAGGGCGGACAGCGGGGTCGTCTCGGCGGGCTTCAGGACGACCGTGTTGCCGGTCGCGAGGGCCGGGGCGATCTTCCACGCCAGCATCAGCAGCGGGAAGTTCCACGGGATGACCTGGCCGGCCACGCCCAGCGGCCTCGGGTCCGGGCCGAAGCCGGCGTGGCCGAGCTTGTCGGCCCAGCCCGCGTAGTAGAAGAAGTGCGCGGCGACCAGCGGAAGGTCCGCGTCGCGGGTCTCCCTGATCGGCTTGCCGTTGTCCAGCGTCTCCAGGACGGCCAGCTCACGGCTGCGCTCCTGGACGATCCGGGCGATGCGGAACAGGTACTTGGCGCGCTCCGAGCCGGGCAGCGCGGACCACTTCTCGAACGCCTTGCGGGCGGCCCTGACGGCACGGTCGACGTCCTCGGAACCGGCCTGGGCGACCTCGGCGAGGACCTCCTCCGTCGACGGCGAGACCGTCTTGAAGACCTTGCCGTCGGCCGCCTCGGTGAACTCGCCGTCGATGAACAGACCGTACGAGGGCGCGATGTCGACGATCGCGCGGGACTCGGGGGCGGGTGCGTACTCGAATGCCATGGGGGATCAGTCCACCGTCACGTAGTCGGGACCGGAGTAGCGGCCGGTGGCCAGCTTCTGGCGCTGCATCAGCAGGTCGTTCAGGAGCGAGGAGGCGCCGAAGCGGAACCAGTGGTTGTCCAGCCAGTCCTCGCCCGCGGTCTCGTTGACCAGGACCAGGAACTTGATCGCGTCCTTGCTGGTGCGGATGCCGCCGGCCGGCTTCACGCCGACCTGGACGCCGGTCTGGGCCCGGAAGTCGCGGACCGCCTCCAGCATGAGGAGGGTGTTCGCGGGCGTGGCGTTGACGGCGACCTTGCCCGTCGACGTCTTGATGAAGTCGGCGCCGGCCAGCATGCCGAGCCAGGAGGCGCGGCGGATGTTGTCGTACGTCGACAGCTCGCCGGTCTCGAAGATGACCTTCAGCCGGGCGTTCGTCCCGCAGGCCTCCTTCACGGCGACGATCTCGTCGTACACCTTCAGGTACCTGCCGGCGAGGAACGCGCCCCGGTCGATGACCATGTCGATCTCGTCGGCGCCGGCGGCGACGGCCTCACGGACGTCGGCCAGCTTCACGTCGAGCGCGGCACGGCCGGCCGGGAAGGCGGTGGCCACGGAGGCGACCTTGACGCCGGAGCCGGCGACGGCCTCCTTGGCGACGGCCACCATGTCGGGGTAGACGCAGACCGCGGCCGTCGTCGGGGTCGTGCGGTCCGTGGGGTCCGGGTGGACCGCCTTGGCGCCGAGCGCCCGGACCTTGCCCGGGGTGTCCGCGCCTTCCAGCGTCGTCAGGTCGACCATCGAGATGGCGAGGTCGATGGCGTACGCCTTCGCGGTGGTCTTGATGGAACGGGTGCCGAGGGACGCGGCGCGCGCCTCCAGGCCGACCGCGTCGACGCCGGGCAGCCCGTGGAGGAAGCGGCGCAGCGTGCTGTCGGACGCGGTGACGTCACCGAGAGCGTGAGCTGTGGGTGCGGTAGTGGGCATGGTCACCAGACGAGCATATCTACGCGCGTAGCGGCTGTACACCCCCCGGGCCCGACCCCGAGGCCGACATCACGGATGAGCGCCGGTTCACGGGCGCGTGGCCGCCCCGCGTACGGCGTCGTGCAGAATCGGGGCCATGACCACCCCGGACCACCCGTCACCCGCGTCACAGCCGCCGGCGCCCGCCGCCAAGGACCGCGTCTACCGCTCGCCCCTCGCGCTGGCGGGCGGCACGCTGCTGCTCCTGGTCGTCCTCTGGCTGGGCTTCGACGCCCTGTTCAAGGGCCACGGCCGGACCCCGTGGCTGGCGCTGGCCGGGATGATCCTGATCGTGCCGCTGGTCCTCGCCTTCACGCTCCGCCCGGCGGTGTTCGCGGGCGAGGACCGGCTGCGCGTCCGCAACCCGTTCCGGGTGATCACCCTGCCCTGGGGCGAGATCGCCGGCCTGCGCTCCGGGTACTCCAACGAGGTCGTCGCCAAGTCCGGAACCAAGTACCAGCTGTGGGCGGTCCCCGTCTCGCTGCGGGCCCGCAAGAAGGCAGTCCGCCGCCAGCAGCGCGCGGCGGCGGACGCGGCCCGCGGCACCGCCCGGGGCGGCCGGGACGGGACGCTCGCACCGAGCGGCCTCGGCTTCGGCGGGTTCAGCGTGCGCGGCCCGGACGCGGGGCCGGCCCGGGCGGAGACCGACCAGATCATGGCCGACCTGGGCGAGATGCTGGAACGGCGCGGGCAGGCCGAGTCGGCACAGGGCGAGATCACCGTCCGCTGGGCCTACGAGGTGGCCGCGCCCGCGGTCGCCGGAGCGGTACTGCTGGCGATCCTGCTGGCGGTGGGCTGAGGGAGCCCGCGGAGGCTGCCTGTGCGGCCCGCGGAGGCGGGGGGCCACGGCCTGGTCGGGCTGGAGCGGAGCCGCCGGTTTCCCGCTGGGACGGGTGCCTGCGCGGGAGGGGCGGGGCGGTTCGCCGTCGCGGCCCGGGCGGGTGTCGGTGTACGTCGGCTGCGGGCCTCGGACCGGGTTTCCTGTGTGACGTACCGGGACGTGCCTGCGTGGGCGCGGCGCGGGCTGTCCGCCGCTGTGACGCCGGGCGCTGGTGCTCGCGGCGGCACGACGACGGCCCCGCGGGTGCTGTCGTGCGGAGGGACGGCGGCCCTGCGGTCGCTGGCGTGCGGACGGACAGCAGGGCCCCGGATCCTCAGATGCCGGCAGCCGCCGACAGGTCGCGCTTGACGGCCGCCAGCAGCTCCGCCGCGCGGGCGCGGGCGGCCGGCAGGTCGGCGTGTGCCGCGACCGGTACGACGACCTCCAGGTAGCACTTCAGCTTCGGCTCGGTACCGCTGGGACGGACGATGACCCGGGCGCCGTCGAGCGTGTAGCGCAGGCCGTCCGTGGGCGGCAGCTTCTCCGTGCCCCGGCTCAGGTCCTCGGCCCGGACGACGGGCAGCCCGGCGAGACCGGCCGGCGGCTGCTCGCGCAGACGGCGCATCGCGTCCGCGATCAGCGACAGGTCCTGGACGCGCACCGACAGCTGGTCGGTGGCGTGCAGGCCGTGCTCCACGGCCAGGTCGTCGAGCAGGTCGAGGAGGGTACGGCCCTCCTCCTTCAGCGCGGACGCCAGCTCGGTGACCAGCAGCGCGGCGGTGATGCCGTCCTTGTCACGCACGCCGTCCGGGTCCACGCAGTAGCCGAGGGCTTCCTCGTAGCCGTAGCGCAGGCCGTCGACCCGGGCGATCCACTTGAAGCCGGTCAGCGTCTCCTCGTACGGCAGCCCCGCCTTCTGCGCGATCCGGCCGAGCAGGGAGGAGGAGACGATCGACTCGGCGAAGGTGCCCCGGGCGCCACGGCGGACCAGATGGGCGGCGAGCAGGGCGCCGACCTCGTCGCCGCGCAGCATCCGCCAGTCGCCGCCGTCCTTCACGGCCACCGCGCAGCGGTCCGCGTCGGGGTCGTTGGCGATCACCAGGTCCGGGTCGGTGGCGCGGGCCCGCGCGAACGCCAGGTCCATCGCGCCCGGCTCCTCCGGGTTCGGGAAGGCGACCGTCGGGAAGTCCGGGTCCGGGTCGGCCTGCTCGGCGACCAGCACCGGCTCGGGGAAGCCGGCCCGGGCGAACGCGGCCAGCAGGACGTCCCGGCCGACGCCGTGCATCGCCGTGTAGACCGTGCGGGCGGTACGGGGGGAGGCGGGGTCCAGCACGGCGTCCGTACGGGCGAGATAGGCGTCCAGGACCGACTCGTCCAGGGTCTCCCAGCCGCTCTCCGGACGGGGTACGTCGTGCAGGGAGGCGATCGCGGCGATCTCGGCGGCGATCTCCGCGTCGGCGGGCGGGACGATCTGGGAGCCGTCGCCGAGGTAGACCTTGTAGCCGTTGTCCCGGGGCGGGTTGTGGCTGGCGGTGACCTCGACGCCCGCGACCGCGCCGAGGTGCCTTATCGCGAAGGCCAGCACGGGGGTGGGCAGGGGGCGGGGGAGTACGGCCGCACGCAGGCCGGCGCCGGTCATGACGGCGGCGGTGTCCCGGGCGAAGTCGGCGGACTTGTGCCGGGCGTCGTAGCCGATGACGACGAGTCCACCGGGGTGGCCGTTCTTCTTCAGGTACGCGGCGAGTCCGGCGGCGGCGCGGATGACGACACTGCGGTTCATGCGCATCGGGCCGGCGCCCAGCTCGCCGCGCAGGCCGGCGGTGCCGAACTGGAGTGTGCCGGAGAAGCGGTCCGTCAGCTCCTCGACGGCACCGGCGTCGAGCAGCGCGGCCAGTTCGTCGCGGGTCTCCTGGTCCGGGTCCTCGGCGAGCCAGGCCTTGGCCCGGGCGATGAGATCGTCGTGCACCTTGGGATCAACCTCTCCTGTGTTTGCCTCGTCCAACCGGGGGCGCCGCCCCCGGACCCCCACCTGCCGCCGGCGCCCCCTGGGAGCCGGGCGCGGCATGGAAGGGAGCTTGCCGCATCGCGCGCCGCGCACCACGCACGGCCGCGTGCGGTAACCGCGCCCGCTGTGAGCCGCCGGCCGCACGGCGGGCCGCTCCCGGCCGCTCGCGGTACGCGCCTGCCCCGGGCCGCCGGCATCAGTCGCCGGCCGCGCTCCGGAGAGCCGCCCGCCGCGCCACCGCCGGCCGAGCCCAGCGGCTCCGTTCGAAGCCGAGCCCGGTGCTCCGCCCCTGTCCGGAGCCGAGCCCTACGCCCGCCCGAGGGCCAAGCGCGGTGCTCCTTTCAGAGCCAGGGGCGGTGCTCCGCCGAGGGCCGAGCCTGGTGCTCCGCCCGAAGCCGGTCGGCGCTCCGCTCCTGTCCGGAGCCGAACCCCACGCCCGCCGAGGGCCAAGCCCGGTGCTCCGCTCAAGGCCGAGCCCCACGCCCGCCCAGGGCCAAGCCCGGCGCTTCGCCCCAGCCGGCCGGCACACCGCCCCGGCCCGGAGCCAGGCCTGGTGCTCCGCCCAGGGTCGAGCCTGGTGCTCCGCCCGAAGCCGGTCGGCGCTCCGCTCCTGTCCGGAGCCGAACCCCACGCCCGCCGAGAGCCAAGCCCGTGCCCCGCTCAAGGCCGAGCCCCACGCCCGCCCAGGGCCAAGCCCGGCGCTCCGTCCCAGCCGGCCGGCACACCGCCCCCCGCCCGGAGCCAAGCGCGCTGTCCCTCCCGGGGCCAAGCCCCCGACCCCGCCGAGACCCAAGCGCGCTGTCCCTCCCGGGGCCAGGCGCTCCGTGTCACCCCGACGCGGTCGGTGCGGCGGTCCGGTCGGAGTCGGGCGCAGCGTCTCGTCAGATCCTGCCCAGGACCCGCGCCAGCAGTTCGCCCATGCGGGCTGCCGAGTCGCGGCCGGCCTGGAGGACCTCCTCGTGGTTGAGGGGTTCGCCGGTCATGCCCGCGGCCAGGTTGGTGACCAGGGAGATGCCGAGCACCTCGGCGCCGGCCTCGCGGGCGGCGATGGCCTCCAGCACCGTGGACATGCCGACCAGGTCCGCGCCGATGACGCGGGCCATGCGGATCTCGGCCGGGGTCTCGTAGTGCGGGCCGGGGAACTGGGCGTAGACGCCCTCCTCCAGCGTGGGGTCGATCTCCTTGCACAGGGCGCGCAGGCGCGGCGAGTACAGGTCCGTCAGGTCGACGAAGTTCGCGCCGACGATCGGGGACGTCGCCGTCAGGTTGATGTGGTCGCTGATCAGCACCGGCTGGCCGGGCCGCATGCCCTCGCGCAGACCGCCGCAGCCGTTGGTCAGCACGATGGTCTTGCAGCCGGCCGCGACGGCCGTACGGACGCCGTGCGCCACCGCGGCCACGCCGCGTCCCTCGTAGTAGTGGGTGCGGCCCAGGAAGACCAGGGCGCGCTTGTCACCGGAGGAGTACGAGCGGATCTTTCCGCCGTGGCCCTCGACGGCCGGCGGCGGGAAGCCGGGCAGCTCGGTGACCTGGAACTCGGCGTCCGGCGCCCCGAGGGCGTCGACGGCCGGAGCCCAGCCGGAGCCCATCACGAGGGCGACGTCGTGGGTCTCGGCGCCCGTGAGGGCGCGCAGGCGCGCGGCGGCGGCGTCGGCGGCCGCGTAGGGGTCGCCCTGGATGTCGTCCGGAAGAAGAGATGCGTTCACGCCGATGAGGGTAGCCGGTCTTCGCCTACGCGCGTAGATGACAGAGCCCACGGGTTTGCCTTCGTTGTCTTGTCGGTTTCCACAAGCAGCCGTAAAAAGCGGAGCAAAACACGGCACAGAGGGTGCCGGGAGGATCAGCAGGGGCGCTTGCGGAGCTCCATCACGTAGTCGTGCGGAGCCCCCGCCGACTCCGCCGCGTCGGCGATCTCGCCCAGATAGCGCGCCGACGGCAGCCCGCCCTCGTACGCGTTGAGGACGTACGCCCAGGCCGGCTCCTCACCGTCCAGGGTGTGCACGCGCACGCGTACCCGGCGGTAGATGTCGAGGCCCACGCCCTCCCACCGGTCGAGCGACTCCTCGTCCATGGGCGCGATGTCGTAGAGGCCGACGAACACCTCGGCCAGCGGGTCCTCGACGATCGTCGCCAGCGCTCCCTCCCAGCCCAGCTGCTCGCCGCCGAAGGTCAGCCGCCAGCCGTTCAGCCAGCCGGTGGCGCGCAGCGGGGAGTGCGGGGCGCGGCGGGACATCAGGCGCGCGTCGAGGTTGCCGGCGTACGCGGCATAGAGCGACATGGAGAGAGGGTACGGCAGGCACACCACGGGTCCCGGGCGTCCCGGGAGTCACCGGGTGGCGCCCCCGGGCAGTGGCACCTTGAAGCGTGCGGGACAATGGAGTACGTGACTCGGATCGTGATCATCGGTGGCGGACCCGGCGGATACGAAGCGGCGCTGGTGGCCGCTCAGCTCGGCGCGGAGGTGACCGTCGTCGACTGCGACGGTCTGGGCGGAGCGTCGGTGCTGACCGACTGCGTGCCGTCGAAGACCCTTATCGCTACGGCCGAGGTCATGACGACCTTCGACTCGTCGTACGAAGAGCTCGGCATCATCGTCGCGGACGACACCCCGCCGCTGGAGCAGGCGGCCCGGGTGGTCGGCGTGGACCTCGGGAAGGTCAACCGCCGGGTGAAGCGGCTGGCGCTCGCCCAGTCCCACGACATCACCGCCTCCGTCACCCGGGCCGGCGCCCGGGTCATGCGGGGGCGCGGCCGGCTGGACGGCATGCAGGCCCTGGACGGGTCCCGGAAGGTCGTCGTCACCGCCGCCGACGGCACCGAGGAGACGCTCACCGCCGACGCCGTCCTCATCGCCACCGGCGGTCATCCGCGCGAGCTGCCCGACGCCCGGCCCGACGGCGAGCGCATCCTCAACTGGACCCAGGTCTACGACCTCACCGAGCTGCCCGAAGAGCTGATCGTGGTCGGGTCGGGCGTGACCGGTGCCGAGTTCGCCGGCGCGTACCAGGCCCTGGGGTCGAAGGTCACGCTCGTGTCGTCCCGCGACCGCGTGCTGCCGGGAGAGGACCCGGACGCCGCCGCCGTCCTGGAGGACGTCTTCCGGCGCCGCGGCATGAACGTCATGGCCCGCTCCCGCGCGCAGTCCGCCAAGCGGGTCGGTGACCGGGTCGAGGTGACGCTGGCCGACGGCCGGGTCATCACCGGCTCGCACTGCCTGATGGCGGTCGGTGCCATCCCGAACAGCGCGGGCCTCGGCCTGGAGGAGGCCGGGGTCAAGCTGCGCGACTCGGGTCACATCTGGACGGACAAGGTGTCCCGGACGACCGCGCCCGGCGTCTACGCGGCCGGTGACGTGACCGGCGTCTTCGCCCTCGCGTCCGTCGCCGCCATGCAGGGGCGCATCGCCATGTACCACTTCCTCGGCGACGCGGTGGCCCCGCTGAACCTGAAGACCGTCTCGTCCAACGTCTTCACCGACCCCGAGATCGCCACCGTCGGTTACAGCCAGGCGGACGTGGACGCGGGGAAGATCGACGCGAAGGTCGTCAAGCTGCCGCTGCTGCGCAACCCGCGCGCCAAGATGCAGGGCATCCGGGACGGCTTCGTGAAGATCTTCTGCCGGCCGGGCACGGGCATCGTGGTCGGCGGGGTGGTCGTGGCGCCGCGCGCCTCGGAACTGATCCACCCCATCTCGATCGCCGTCGACAACAATCTGACGGTCGAACAGATCGCGAACGCGTTCACGGTGTACCCCTCCCTTTCGGGGTCGATCGCGGAGGTCGCGCGGCAGCTGCACACCCGTAAGGCGAGCGCGGAGGCCTGACGGCCGCCGCCGACTTCCCCCTGGTCACGGGGTGTTGTGGCGTGTGCGGCCGGCATAGTCGGGGCGGGCGGGTTCTATACCACTTCCCGCCCTGTCATGCGAACAACTTCTGCTATTCGGCGCAAACTGCTGAAAGCAGACGGTCGCTGGGGTTACTGTCAGTTTCGTGTTCGCTGCTGAACGTCGCCAATTGATCCTAGAAATGGTGCGAGCGAACGGTGCCGTGTCGCTCCGTGAGCTCGCCCGCGTCGTCCAGACCTCCGAAGTGACCGTACGGCGGGACGTGCGGGCACTGGAGGCAGAAGGACTCCTCGACCGCCGGCACGGCGGTGCGGTACTGCCGGGCGGGTTCACGCGAGAATCCGGCTTTCCGCAGAAATCCCATCTCGCGACCGCCGAGAAGACGGCCATCGCCGACCTCGCCGCGGGCCTCGTCGACGAGGGCGAGGCGATCGTGGTCGGGGCCGGTACGACCACGCAGGAGCTGGCCCGCCGGCTCGCGCGTGTGCCGGGCCTGACGGTCGTCACCAACTCCCTCCTGGTGGCGCAGGCGCTGGCCCATGCCAACCGGGTGGAGGTCGTGATGACCGGAGGCACCCTGCGCGGCTCCAACTACGCCCTCGTCGGCTCCGGCGCGGAGCAGTCCCTCCAGGGCCTGCGCGTGTCGAAGGCCTTCCTGTCCGGAAGCGGCCTGACGGCCGAGCGCGGCCTGTCCACCTCCAACATGCTCTCGGCCTCCGTCGACCGGGCCCTCGTCCAGGCCGCGGCGGAGGTCGTGGTCCTCGCCGACCACACCAAGCTCGGCACGGACACCATGTTCCAGACCGTGCCCACGGACCTCATCACCCGGCTGGTCACCGACGAGCCCCCGGCCCACGACGACCGCGCCGCCACGGAGTTGCAGGCGCTCGCGGACCAGGGCGTGCAGATCGCCGTCGCCGGGGCGAGTGGGAACCCGGGGGGTGAACAGGTCCCGGCGACCCGCCGAGCCCCACTGCCGGGGCCGCGCCGGGGGCACGTGGCGCTCCGCTCGGGGGCCGGGCTGGGGGAGTCGGCCGCGGCCGAGCGGGGACGCGTCGCCGATCTGCGAAGGCGCTGAGAACACCCGGGCGCCCGTCCGGGCACGGGGCGTCGGGCCGCTGCGGGTCCGCGACGGTCGTGCGCGCCCACACGGCGGCCGCTCGTCACGAACGGTTCCGCGCCGCGTCGGGCCCGCTGTCCTCGGGCCGGTTGGGCCGGGCCCGGTAGGGGGCGAAGGCCGTGACGGCTGCCGGGGCGTACCGGCGGCGGGACATCCGGGTCACCAGTTGCCACATGGTGCGCTCCTCCTCCAGGTCTCCCGGCAGGTCCAGGCCGAGTGCCTCGGCGAGCGGCTTGCGGCCCAGGTTGACCAGGGCGCGCACCGCCGCCGCCCACTCGTCGGTGGCGGCCACGGCCGCGTGGTACCAGACCGGGATCAGGACGACCAGTACGACGCCCGTGACCGCCAGCACCGGGCGATCGCCCCGTCCGGACGACAGTGCGGTGAAGGCCGTCGCGGCCACCACCGCATGGCCGTACAGCAGGGCCACGAAGAAGTCGACGTTGGTGCGGGCGCTCTCGTTCTGCTTGCGGGTCCACTCCGGTGCGGCGCTGGTCAACTCGTTCCACAGAACCTGGGTGTCCAGACGGTAGCGGTCGTGGCCGTACTCCTCGAAGCGGCGGATGGCGTTGCCGAGCCGGGTCGGGGCGATCTGGTCGTCGTCCACGGGGTAGCGGCTCAGCTTCTCGGCGAGCAGGGCCCGCCGGATCGGTGCTGCGCCGGCGGTCGCCGCCAGCCGGTCGGCGATCCGCCCCCGCCGGGCCCGCTGCACCCGGCAGCCCCGCTCGTACGCCACCGCCGGCCACAACGCGTACCCCTCCAGGAACCGGTAGAGGGGCGTCTGCAGGGCGTTGAGGACCAGGCCGAGCAGGACGGCCGCGACCAGGAGCAGCAGCGCCGTACGGCCCCCGGTGGCCGGATGGTGCCCGGCCAGGATCGCGGGGCGGTGCACGCTGGGCGCGACCGCGAACAGGAAGACGGCCAGATTCAGTGCGGTCGGCAGGATCCATCCGACGAGCAGGGCCCATCCGCCGCCGAGGGCGCCCTTGGCGATGTCTCCCACGGACTACGAGCCCTCCGTGTCGCGCGCCCAGTCGTCGTCGGGGTCGAGCACGGGGCCGGGGGAGGTGTGGCCCACCGGTGGGGCCGGCGTCTCCGCGCCGATCCGCTCCTGGGCCAAGTGGACGGTGCCGGGCGTCACCGCGGCACGTATGGCGTCCCCGACCAACTGTGAGAGCCGGTCCCTGAGTTCACGATCCGTCGCGCGGTGGGGCAGGGAGACGCTGAACGTCGTCGTGGCGGACACGTCCACCGTGACGAACACGGTGCCGACGGTCCTGGCAGTCTCGTCCCGCCAGTCGACCAGGGACCGCGCGAACCGGGCCGCTGTGTCGATGTCGCCGCTGACCCGGAAGTCCACGCTGTGCCGGACGGGGACCGCCTGACTGGACCACGCCGGCGTGCCCGCGTCCTGCCGTAACCACTGGAGCAGCCCTTCGACCTGACCGGCGTCGGCGCTGATGACGGTGAAGACGAAGTCCACGCGGCCAGCTTAGAGCCCGGAAAAGCGGCCGGCCCCCGGGTGTTTTCCGGGGGCCGGCTCGGTCTTTCGCGGTCGGACCTCAGTCCTTGATCTCGCAGATCGCCGCGCCCGACGTGATGGACGCGCCGACCTCGGCGGTCAGGCCCTTGATGGTGCCCGCCTTGTGGGCGTTCAGGGGCTGTTCCATCTTCATGGCCTCCAGGACGACGACCAGGTCGCCCTCCTTGACCTCCTGGCCCTCCTCGACGGCGATCTTCACGATCGTGCCCTGCATCGGCGAGGCGAGGGTGTCACCGGAGGCGACCGGGCCGGACTTCTTCGCCGCGCGGCGCTTCGGCTTGGCGCCGGCCGCGAGGCCCGTGCGGGCCAGGCTCATGCCCAGCGACGACGGCAGCGAGACCTCCAGGCGCTTGCCGCCGACCTCGACGACGACCGTCTCGCGGCCCAGCTCCTCCTCCGCCTCGGCGTCGGCGGGCGCGGCGAACGGCTTGATCTCGTTGACGAACTCGGTCTCGATCCAGCGGGTGTGGACCGTGAAGGGGTCCTGGGAGCCGGTCAGCTCGGGGGCGAAGGCCGGGTCCCGCACCACCACGCGGTGGAAGGGGATCGCCGTGGCCATGCCCTCGACCTGGAACTCGTCCAGCGCGCGGGCGGCCCGCTCCAGGGCCTCCTTGCGGGTACGGCCGGTCACGACCAGCTTGGCGAGCAGCGAGTCCCAGGCCGGGCCGATGACCGAGCCGGACTCCACGCCCGCGTCCAGGCGGACGCCGGGGCCGGACGGCGGGTCGAACCGGGTGACCGTGCCGGGGGCCGGGAGGAAGTTGCGGCCCGGGTCCTCACCGTTGATACGGAACTCGAACGAGTGACCGCGCAGCACCGGATCGCCGTAACCGAGTTCCTCGCCGTCGGCGATGCGGAACATCTCGCGGACCAGGTCGATGCCGGCGACCTCCTCGGTCACCGGGTGCTCCACCTGGAGGCGGGTGTTCACCTCCAGGAAGGAGATCGTGCCGTCCTGGCCGACCAGGAACTCACAGGTGCCGGCGCCCTCGTAGCGGGCCTCCTTCAGGATCGCCTTCGACGCGCGGTACAGCTCGGCGACCTGCTCCTCGGACAGGAACGGCGCCGGGGCCTCCTCGACCAGCTTCTGGTGGCGGCGCTGCAGGGAGCAGTCACGGGTGGAGACCACGACCACGTTGCCGTGCTTGTCGGCCAGGCACTGGGTCTCCACGTGGCGCGGACGGTCCAGGTAGCGCTCGACGAAGCACTCGCCGCGGCCGAAGGCGGCGACCGCCTCGCGCACCGCGGAGTCGTACAGCTCCGGGACCTCTTCGAGGGTGCGGGCCACCTTCAGGCCGCGGCCACCGCCACCGAAGGCGGCCTTGATGGCGATGGGCAGGCCGTGCTCCCGGGCGAAGGCCACGACCTCCTCGGCACCGCTCACCGGATCGGGTGTACCGGCGACCAGCGGCGCGCCGGCGCGCTGGGCGATGTGCCGGGCGGCGACCTTGTCGCCCAGGTCGCGGATCGCCTGCGGCGGCGGGCCGATCCAGATCAGGCCGGCGTCCAGCACGGCCTGCGCGAACTCGGCGTTCTCCGAGAGGAAGCCGTACCCCGGGTGGACGGCGTCCGCGCCGGACTCACGCGCCGCGTTCAAGATCTTTTCGATGACCAGGTAGCTGGTGGCCGGGGTGTCACCGCCCAGAGCGAACGCCTCATCCGCGGCGCGGACATGCAGAGCGTCCCGGTCCGGGTCGGCGTAGACGGCCACGCTCGCGATCCCGGCGTCCCGGCAGGCCCGGGCCACGCGGACAGCGATTTCGCCACGGTTGGCGATGAGCACCTTGCGCACGATTGAGGCTCCCTCCTTGAAACAAGCCGAGTTTAGGGACTGCCGACACGGCACTTCGACCCGTCCCCTGTGGTGAGCTTGCCCACACGGAGCGTGATGCGAGGCCCGCTCGACCCGCGAAAGCCCATGTCGCACCTCGGTACGCAGGACTCCTGCGGAAAACCCTAGCCCTGTCATGTGGCCAAGGTCTCTGTGAAGGCGTGCTGCGGGCCACTCGGATTCTTTGTCGAGTCCCTACGAATGGCCCAATGATTCTTTGCTGCCGCCCGAACCCTTGTCCCTGGGTTTACCCGTTAGTAGCGTTCGCGCTGTCCCGAACGTACCTGGGGTAACAGGCTGCTGGTGTGAGAGTGGGTGGGGACCGGTGGTGCGCAGACCGGTGGCAGGGGTCGTGGCGGTCGTCCTCCTGGCGGAGGCCGTCCTCATCGCGGCGCTCAACTGGTTCCTCGGAGTGGTCGTCGACCGCCAGGACATGTCCCTGGCCGGTCTGGACCCCGACGTTATGTCGATGTCCTCGAAGATCGGCGGAGTGGTCTTCGGCCTCTACTTCGCGCTGTGCGCGCTGGTGGCCGCGCTGGTCGCGGTACGGGACCGTGCCCCGGCGGGTCTCGGCCGCGTCCTGCTGATCAGCGCGGCCGTGGTGCACGGCCTGCTCGGCGCGTTCGCCTGGGGTCTGGTGGGCTGGACGGCGTTCCTGTTCATGGTGGTCGTCCTGGCGCTGATCGTGCTGCTCCTGATGACGTACGACCGTGCGGGCGGCCCGGAGGGCGCGGCACCCGGCGGCACGCCCGGGGAGGGCGCCGGCCCGGCCGCGCGGGCGGAACCGGGCGCGGCCCCCGCCGGCGCGGGCGCGCCGGTGAGCCGTACGGACGAGCCGCAGGACGGGGACGACGAGCCGCAGGACACGGTCCCCGCCCGGATCACCGCTCCGGTGCCCACAACTCCGTGATGCCCACGCCCAGTTCCGCGAGGAGTTTGCGGAGCAGGGGAAGGCTGATGCCGATCACGTTGCCGTGGTCGCCGTCGATGCCCTCGATGAACGGCGCCGAGCGGCCGTCCAGGGTGAACGCGCCGGCGACGTGCAGCGGCTCCCCCGAGGCCACGTAGGCGGTGATCTCCTCGTCGCTGGGCTCACCGAAGCGGACGACGGTGGACGCGGTCGCCGACACGTACCGCTTGGCCTCCGTGTCCCACACGCAGTGCCCCGTCTGGAGGACCCCGGCCCGCCCGCGCATGCTCTTCCAGCGGGCGGTGGCCTCCTCGGCGTCGGCCGGCTTGCCGAGCGCCTGCCCGTCCAGCTCCAGCACCGAGTCGCAGCCGATCACCAGGGCGCCCCGCACCTCCGGTTTCGCCGCCACGACGCTCGCCTTTGCCTCGGCGAGGGCGAGGGCCAGTTCCGCCGGGGTGGGCGCGGTGACGGCGTCCTCGTCGACGCCGCTCACGATCACCTCGGGGGCGAGGCCGGCCTGCCGGAGCAGGGCCAGCCGGGCGGGGGACTGGGAGGCGAGCACGAGTCGCCTGCGGGGTTTGGCAGTCATGCGGTCAGGTTAGTCAGCGGGCGCGCCGCGGCTCACCTCAGGCCACTGACGATCATGAACAGCACCATGGCGAGGGCCACCAGGAGCCCGAGCCGCCGAAGCATGTCCTGCGCGTCGCGCAGTTCCTTCGGCGGCTCGTTCTCCGGGTCTGACCACAGCATCCCTCCAGCGTGCGGCTTCCGCCGGGGAGGGCGCCTGAGTACTGCTACTCAGGTTGGCGCCCCGGTGTGGCACCCAGGGCGCCTCAGCCCGGCCAGTAGGTGCGGGTCCAGGACGTCGGGCCCGGGCGGGGGACGCGGCGGGCCGCGATCCGGGACGGGTCGGACCACGCGTCCCTCGGGGACTCCGCGCCGGACGGCGTCGCCGCCGCCGCCGCGGCGCGGGCGCGGACCACCGCCAGGGCGGCGGCCAGCTCCTCCGGGGTCGGATTGCCTCGTACGACCTTGATGTTCATGACCGCTCCCGGGGTCGGCAGGGCTCGGGGACCTAGAGGGGGATGTTGCCGTGCTTCTTCGGAGGGAGGGATTCCCGCTTGGTGCGCAGCTGACGCAGCCCGCGGACGATGTGCGCGCGGGTGTCGGACGGCATGATCACCGCGTCGACGTAGCCGCGCTCGGCCGCGACGTAGGGGTTGAGGAGGGTGTCCTCGTACTCCTGGATCAGCCGGGCGCGCACCGCCTCGACGTCCTCGCCGCTCGCCTCCGCCTCCGCGATCGTGCGGCGGTGCAGGATGTTGACGGCGCCCTGGGCGCCCATGACGGCGATCTGGGCGGTGGGCCAGGCCAGGTTGAGGTCGGCGCCCAGGTGCTTGGAGCCCATGACGTCGTAGGCGCCGCCGAAGGCCTTGCGGGTGATGACGGTGATCAGCGGGACGGTGGCCTCGGCGTAGGCGTAGATCAGCTTGGCGCCGCGCCGGATGATGCCGTCGTGCTCCTGGCCGACGCCCGGCAGGAAGCCCGGCACGTCCACGAAGGTCAGCACCGGGATGTTGAAGGCGTCGCAGGTCCGCACGAAGCGGGCGGCCTTCTCGCTCGCCGTGATGTCGAGGCAGCCGGCGAACTGCATCGGCTGGTTGGCGACGACGCCGACCGGGTGGCCCTCGACCCGCCCGAACCCGGTGAGGATGTTCGGCGCGAACAGGGCCTGGGTCTCGAAGAACTCGCCGTCGTCCAGGACGTGCTCGATCACCGTGTGCATGTCGTACGGCTGGTTGGCGCTGTCCGGTACGACGGTGTCCAGCTCGCGGTCCTCGTCGCTGGGGGAGAGGTCCGCCTCCTCCGGGAAGACCGGGGGCTCGGAGAGGTTGTTGGACGGCAGGTACGACAGCAGCTGCTTGACGTACTCGATGGCGTCCTTCTCGTCCCCGGCCATGTGGTGGGCCACGCCGGAGGCGGTGTTGTGGGTGCGGGCGCCGCCCAGCTCCTCGAAGCCGACGTCCTCGCCGGTGACGGTCTTGATGACGTCCGGGCCGGTGATGAACATGTGCGAGGTCTGGTCGACCATGACCGTGAAGTCGGTGATGGCCGGGGAGTAGACCGCGCCGCCCGCGCAGGGCCCGACGACGAGCGAGATCTGCGGGATGACCCCACTGGCGTGGGTGTTGCGCCGGAAGATCTCGCCGTACGCCCCCAGGGAGGCGACCCCCTCCTGGATGCGGGCGCCGCCGGAGTCGTTGATCCCGATGACCGGGCAGCCGGTCTTCAGGGCGAAGTCCATGACCTTGACGATCTTCTGGCCGTAGACCTCGCCGAGGGCGCCGCCGAAGACGGTGAAGTCCTGCGAGAAGACCGCGACCGGGCGGCCGTCGACCGTGCCGTAGCCGGTGACGACACCGTCCCCGTACGGGCGGTTCCGCTCCAGCCCGAAGTGGGTGGAGCGGTGCCGGGCGAACTCGTCCAGCTCGACGAACGACCCCTCGTCGAGCAGCAGTTCGATCCGCTCACGCGCCGTCAGCTTGCCCTTGGCGTGCTGCTTCTCGACGGCGCGCTCCGAGCCGGCGTGCGTCGCCTCGTGGATGCGGCGCTGGAGATCCGCGAGCTTCCCCGCGGTCGTGTGGATGTCGATCTCTTGGACCTCGTGACGCTCTTCCGGCTCGGACATCGGGATGCGGCTCCCTGCCTGCTCAAAAGGGGGGACGGTTACTCATCCGTAGAGTAGTGGCGGGCCTGCGGATCAGCAGTGCGTCGTTTACCACACCTAGGGTGGCTTGCATGACGCCGCAGAATCCATCAGACGACAGCCGCTGGTCCGACCTGGACCGTCCGCCCCTGAACGGCGCCGCCCTGCGCCGCGGGCTGGTCAGGCCGGAGGGCCTGTACTGCGACATCGAGGTGGTGCAGCGGACCGGCTCCACCAACTCCGACCTGGTCGCCCTGGCCGCCGCGGGCGACGCCGACGAGGGCGCGGTCCTGGTGGCCGAGGAGCAGACGACGGGCCGGGGCCGGCTGGACCGCCGCTGGACGGCTCCGCCGCGCTCCGGCCTGTTCTTCTCCGTCCTGCTCAAACCCACCGAGGTGCCGGTGGCCCGCTGGGGGTGGCTGCCGCTGCTGACGGGCGTGGCGGTGGCGACCGGGCTGTCCCGGGCGGCGGGCGTCGACACGGCGCTCAAGTGGCCGAACGACCTGCTCGTGACCGTGGGCGGGGAGGAACGCAAGGCCGGGGGCATCCTCGCCGAGCGGGCCGGAAACGACGGCGTCGTCATCGGCGTCGGCATCAACGTCACCCTCAGGGCGGACGAGCTGCCCGTCCCGCAGGCGGGATCCCTGGCCCTGGCCGGGGCGCTGGGCACGGACCGGGATCCGCTGCTGCGGGCGGTGCTGCGGTCGCTGGAGGACTGGTACGGGCGCTGGCGGGCCGCGGGGGGCGATCCCTCGGCGAGCCGGCTCCAGGAGACGTACACCGCGGGCTGCGCGACCCTCGGGCGGGTGGTGCGGGCGGAGCTGCCGGGCGACCGCTCGGTGGTCGGGGAGGCCGTGGCGCTGGACGGCGACGGACGGCTGATCATCGCCACGGAGAACGGGGTGCAGGAGCCGGTGGGAGCGGGCGACATCGTCCACCTGCGGCCGGCGTAGAGCGCGCGGGGAGCCGCGCGACCAGCCAGGATGGACCCGCGGCCGGGCACGGCGATCACCCGCCGCCGGACCACGCCGGTTCGCTCGACCGGTGCCGGGAACGCGTCCCGTCGGCCCAACCCGACGGAGTGAGCTGGCGCACACCTGCCGTAGAGTTGAGGCCGGTCGATACCTGACCGCGGCAGATCGGAAGGGCAGCAGGCGTGACCGTCGACGACACGGGCTCCGGCGCTGGCGGGGACGGCCGGGTGGACCCCCACGCCCCCGAGACCGGCGACGACCCGCTGGCCCTGCGTCTGGAACAGCTCATCCTGGGCGCCGAGCGCCGCTACACCCCGTTCCAGGCCGCCCGCAGCGCCGGCGTCTCCATGGAGCTGGCGTCCCGGTTCTGGCGGGCGATGGGCTTCGCGGACATCGGCCAGGCCAAGGCCCTCACCGAGGCCGACGTGCTGGCCCTGCGCCGCCTCGCCGGCCTGGTGGAGGCGGGGCTGCTGAGCGAGGCCATGGCGGTGCAGGTGGCCCGGTCCACCGGGCAGACCACCGCCCGGTTGGCGGAATGGCAGATCGACTCTTTCCTGGAGGGCCTGACCGAGCCCCCGGAACCGGGGATGACCCGGACCGAGGTGACGTACCCGATCGTCGAGCTGCTCCTGCCCGAGCTGGAGGAGTTCCTCGTCTACGTCTGGCGGCGCCAGCTCGCCGCGTCGGCCGGCCGGGTCGTCCAGACCGCCGACGACGAGGAGATGGTCGACCGACGGCTCGCCGTCGGCTTCGCGGACCTCGTCGGCTTCACCCGGCTCACCCGCCGCATGGAGGAGGAGGAGCTGGGCGAGCTGGTCGAGGCGTTCGAGACGACCGCCGCCGACCTGGTGGCGGCGCGCGGCGGCCGGCTCATCAAGACCCTCGGCGACGAGGTGCTGTACGCGGCGGACGACGCCGGTGTGGCCGCGGACATCGCGCTGCGGCTGGTGGAGACGCTGGCGAACGACGAGACGATGCCCGAGCTGCGGGTCGGCATGGCGTTCGGCACGGTGACCACCCGCATGGGCGATGTGTTCGGCACGACGGTGAACCTGGCCTCCCGGCTGACCTCGATAGCCCCGCGCGACGCCGTCCTCGTGGACAGCGCGTTCGCCGAGGAGCTGATCCGCAGCGGGGAGGCGCCCGCCTCGGAGGCGGAGGCGGCGGAGGCCGCTGCGGCGGCCGAGAAGGAGGGCGAGGACCCGCCGGTGTACCGCTTCGCGCTCCAGCCGATGTGGCAGCGCCCGGTGCGCGGGCTCGGCGTGGTCGAGCCGTGGCTGCTCACCCGCCGTGACGGCCAGCCGTAGCCGCCGGTCGCGTCACCGCCTGTCCGGACAGGCCCTGGCCGTGCCGGTCGCCGAGTACGTCCACGCACAGTCCGATCACCGGCACGCACACCCCGCCCGGACGCGGCTCCGGGTCCGCCGGGCCGTGGCCGGGGGTGGGGGTGGCGGTCGGAGTGGGGGTCGCCGGGGCCGGACGCGGAGCGGACGTCGTCGGTGCGGGCGGCCGGGAGGTGCCGTTCGGCGGGGCCGGGGTCCGGCTCGGCAGGGCGGTCGGTACGGCGGTGCCGCCGGGCGTGGCCGTGTCCGGGGCCGGTGCCGTACGGGCCGGGGTGCCGGTGGGCACCGGCACCAGGTTCCTGCCGCCCATGGCCGAGGTCGCCGACGGCAGGGCGGTCGGGGCGGCGGCGATGGTGGCCGCGGTGCCGGCGGAGCGGTCCGTGGGACTCCCGCCCGGTCCGATCCTGGGCTCGGCCTCCGCGGTGCCCGGCGCCCCGACTCCCGCGTCCGGGGCGGCCCGTACCAGGCTGAGCACGCCCGCGGCCAGGGCGAGGCCGCCGGCGGCCAGCAGCACCTTGCGCGGGTGGGGCTTGCGGTGCCGGCCGCGCCGTACTCCCGGCGTACGCTCCGGCGCGCGTTCCCGCTCGGTGCCGGAGTGTGCAGGTATCGGTGTCATGGGTCCCGGACGCTATGCGCTCGTGTGGGCGGTGTGCGGGGAGAAGGCCGGGATGTCACTCGAACGGGTGTAGCCCCCTGGACTTCACGGGAAGGAACCCGGCTGCGATGATCAGGGCGACGGATGTTAACCCACGTTAACCGGAGGGTGTCATGGGTGAGGAGCGGTTCGGGGAGTTCGTGCTGGTGCGGCGGCACGGGCACGTCGCGGAGCTGATGCTGGACCGGCCCAAGGCGATGAACGCGGTCTCCACGGAGATGGCCCGCTCCCTCACGAGCGCCTGTGCCGCGCTCTCCGCCGACCGGGACGCCCGGGTGGTCGTCCTCACCTCGTCGCACGAACGGGCGTTCTGCGTCGGGGCGGACCTGAAGGAGCGGAACTCCTTCACGGACGCCGACCTGGTGCGGCAGCGGCCGGTGGCGCGCGGGGCGTACACCGGGGTGCTGGAGCTGCCGGTGCCGACGGTCGCGGCGGTGCACGGCTTCGCGCTGGGCGGGGGATTCGAGCTGGCGCTGTCCTGCGACCTGATCGTGGCGGACCGCACGGCCGTGGTGGGACTGCCGGAGGTGTCCGTGGGCGTGATCCCGGGCGGCGGCGGCACCCAGCTGCTGCCCCGGCGGGTCGGCGCGGCCCGCGCGGCGGAGCTGATCTTCTCGGCGCGGCGGGTGGAGGCGGCGGAGGCGGCCGAGCTGGGACTGGTGGACCGGCTGGTCGAGCCCGGCCGGGACCGCGAGGAGGCGCTGGCACTGGCCGAGCGGATCGCCGGCAACTCGCCGGTGGGGCTGCGGGCGGCGAAGCGGGCGCTGCGCCTGGGGCACGGGCTGGACCTGCGGGCCGGGCTGGAGGTGGAGGACGCGGCCTGGCGCTCGGTGGCCTTCTCGGGCGACCGGGCGGAGGGAGTGGCGGCCTTCAACGAGAAGCGCAAGCCGCAGTGGCCGGGAGAGTAGGACGACACCGGTCCCCGACCCTGGAACCCCGAAGGGGGCGCGGGGAACTGCGCGACCGGCCACTACGCACCCGCACCCGGCAATGGTCCGGCGCCCTGAAGGGGCGCGGGGAACTGCGCGACCGGCCACAGCGCACCCGCACCCGGCAACGGTCTGGCGCCCTGAAGGGGCGCGGGGAACTGCGCGACGGGCCACAGCGCACCCGCACCCGGCAGCGGTCCGGGTCCCCGCCCCGGTAGCCGGACGCCGCAGCAAGCCGCAACCCACCGGCACCGGGTACCCGTCCCGCGCCCGAGCCGGCACCGGCACGCCGCAAGCCACCACGCACACGCACACGCGCAGTGACCCGCGCGGCCACCTGATCGCCGCACCGACAGCCCCAAACACCTCATTCCTCCCTAACCTGGAGTAATGGGTCAGGACAAGCGGCTGGCCGCAGTCGTGGCGCTGGCGCAGGGCATGGCGGCGGCGCACACCCCGCGGGAGTGCTGGCAGGCCGCCGCCCGCGGCGCCTGCCACGCGCTGGACGGCAGCTTCGCCGCGCTGTCGGTGTGGGAACGCGAGCTCGGCCGGCTCCGGGTCCTGGTGAACGTGGGCGACCGCGCCCCGGACGAAGAGGAGTTCCCGGAGGCCGAGACCTACCCGGTGCACCAGTTCCCGGAGATCACCGAGTTCCTGCACGAGCGGTGGGCCGGCGGCGGGGGCCCCAACGCCTGGGTGGAGACGGCCGAGGGCACGGCGAAAGGCACCCCCGGCTACTTCCACCAGCGCGTCGCCGCCCTGCGCCGCCGGGGCCGCGGCTGCTGCGTGGTCGCCCCGGTCGTCCTGCACGGCCGGGCCTGGGGCGAGCTGTACGTGGCGCGGCCGGTCGGCGAGCCCCTCTTCGCGCGGGGGGACGCCGACTTCGCGACCGTCCTCGCCGCCGTCGTCGCCGCGGGCATCGCGCAGACCGAGCGGCTGGAGGAGGCGCGCCGGCTCGCTTTCACCGACGCCCTCACCGGCCTGGCCAACCGCCGTGCCGTGGACGTACGCCTGGAGGAGGCCGTGGAGCGGCACCGTGCGCAGGGCGTGGTCGTCAGCCTGGTCGTCTGCGACCTCAACGGGCTCAAGCGGGTCAACGACACCCTCGGGCACGCCGTCGGCGACCGCCTCCTCGAACGCTTCGGCTCGGTGCTGTCGCTGTGCGGCGCGATGGTGCCGGGCGCGCTGGCCGCACGGCTCGGCGGGGACGAGTTCTGTCTGCTCGCGGTCGGGCCGCCCGCCGACGAGGTGGTGAAGGCGGCCGACGAGCTGTGCCGGCGGGCCGGCGAGCTGGAGCCGGGGGAGGGCGTCGCCTGCGGGGTCGCCTCGACCGAGGACGCGATCGGCGAGGTGCGGGACGCACGCCGGCTGTTCCGGCTCGCGGACGCCGCCCAGTACCGGGCGAAGGCGCTGCGCCTGGACCGGCCGGTGGTGGCCGGCCGGGAGGGGCCGGACGATCCGGTGGTGCGGCTGGCCGACGCGCCACCGCCCGCACGGGCCGAACGGCGCCGGTTCCGCGGACGCCGGCCGTGAGGCGAAGCCCACACGGCGCGGTAAGGGGTGCACCCGGTCCCCACTAGTGACACCGGGGCATTCAATGCGTACGCTCCTGAATATGGATATGCACACTGTGGTGGTGGGGACGTCCGGCGTCACCGCGTCCGACGTTCTCGCCGTGGCGCGCGGCGGTGCCCGCATCGAGCTGTCGGCGGAGGCGGTGGCGGCCCTCGCGGCGGCCCGGGAGATCGTGGACGCGCTCGCGGCCAAGCCCGACCCGGTCTACGGCGTCTCCACCGGTTTCGGCGCCCTCGCGACCCGGCACATCAGCCGGGAACTGCGCGCCCAGCTGCAGCGCAACATCGTCCGCTCGCACGCCGCCGGCATGGGCCCCCGGGTGGAGCGCGAGGTCGTACGGGCCCTGATGTTCCTGCGCCTGAAGACCGTCTGCTCCGGGCACACCGGTGTGCGGCCCGAGGTCGCGCAGACCATGGCCGACGTGCTGAACGCCGGGATCACCCCGGTGGTGCACGAGTACGGCTCCCTCGGCTGTTCCGGCGACCTGGCCCCGCTGTCCCACTGCGCCCTCACCCTCATGGGAGAAGGGGAGGCGGAGGGCCCCGACGGCACCGTCCGGCCCGCCGGCGAGCTGCTCGCCGAGCACGGGATCGCCCCCGTCGAGCTGCGCGAGAAGGAGGGCCTCGCCCTCCTCAACGGCACCGACGGCATGCTCGGCATGCTGATCATGGCTCTCGCCGACCTCGACACCCTCTACAAGTCCGCCGACGTCACCGCCGCCCTCACCCTGGAGGCGCTGCTCGGGACCGACAAGGTGCTCGCGCCCGAACTGCACGCCATCCGGCCCCATCCGGGTCAGGGCGCCTCCGCCGCCAACATGCTCGCGGTGCTCAAGGGCTCCCAGCTCACCGGCCACCACCAGGACGACGCGCCCCGCGTCCAGGACGCCTACTCGGTGCGCTGCGCCCCGCAGGTCGCCGGCGCCGGCCGCGACACCCTCGCGCACGCCCGCCTGGTCGCCGAGCGGGAGCTGGCCTCCGCCGTCGACAACCCCGTCGTCCTGTCCGACGGCCGCGTGGAGTCCAACGGCAACTTCCACGGCGCCCCGGTCGCCTACGTCCTGGACTTCCTCGCCATCGCCGCCGCCGACCTCGGCTCCATCGCCGAGCGCCGCACCGACCGGCTGCTGGACAAGAACCGCAGCCACGGCCTGCCGCCGTTCCTCGCCGACGACGCCGGCGTGGACTCCGGTCTGATGATCGCTCAGTACACGCAGGCCGCGCTGGTCAGCGAGCTGAAGCGGCTCGCCGTCCCGGCCTCCGCGGACTCCATCCCGTCCTCCGCCATGCAGGAGGACCACGTCTCCATGGGCTGGTCGGCCGCGCGCAAGCTGCGCACCGCCGTGGACAACCTCACCCGGGTCATCGCCATCGAGCTGTACGCGGCCACCCGCGCCATCGAGCTGCGCGAGGGCCTCACCCCGGCGCCCGCCTCCCAGGAGGTCATCGAGGCCGCCCGGGCCGCGGGTGTGCGGGGTCCGGGTCCGGACCGGTTCCTGGCGCCCGACCTGGCCGCCGCCGACGCGTTCGTGCGCGGCGGCGATCTGGTGGCGGCCGTGGAGAAGGTCACCGGCCCGCTCCAGTGAACGCGAAGGGGCCCCGGCACACCGGCCGGGGCCCCTCGGCGCTACGGACGGAACGTCACTTCAGCTTGGCGGCCTGCGCCTTCACCACCGGAGCGGAGACCGTGTAGGCCTTCTTGCTCATCATCGCCCCGATGTTGATCGTCGTGTACGTGGCGAGGGTGTTCCCGTGCCGCACGACCTCGGCGTGCAGCGGCATGGCGCCGTCCTCGCCCGCGTCGTTGGTCGCGGTGAAGGCCACCGACGCGTCACCCGTGCCCGAGGACTTCTCCTCGGCGACCTTGGTGAACTTCCCCTTCTCGCCGTCCTGCACGCCGGAGAAGCCGTCCGCGCAGGCCTTGACCGCGTCGGAGACCGACGTCAGCGCCCGCTCGGCGCCGTCGCCGTCGTACGAGGCCAGGGTGACCACGGTGACGTCCAGGTCCATGGACTTGTTGATCGCGTCCTCGAACTTGCCGTCGGCCAGGTCGTCCAGGGACGTGGCGTCGTCCGTGGGGTCCTTCTTCTTGTCCTCCGTGGCCATGCGGCTGGTGTTCGCCGCCGGCTCACCGGGCGCGATGCCGGTGAACACCTGGAGCACCGGCCGGCACTTGGCGTCGTCGGACGTGACCTTGGCGCTGTCGGGGATGCCGCCCTCGACGGGGCCCACCTCGTACCCGGGCACCTCGCCCTTGGCGATGATCAGCTTCTTCAGTTCGGCGGCGCTCAGCGCCTTCGCGGCCGGCTTCGCCGCGTCCGGGCCCTTGGCGTCCCCGGAGTCCTTGGACCCCCCGTCGCCACATCCCGTGACGAGGGCGAGCGACAGCGCGCTCACAGCTGCGGTGGCGCACAGCCGCACGCCCGATGATCTCTTCATGAGCGAACTATGAGCGGGCTGTCAAACTTTCGTCAAGGACGATTAAAAGCCCAGGCGTTCCCGGCGCACCGAATACACGACGAATCCGGCACCCACGGCGAGGAAGAGGCTGCCGCCGACGACGTACGGGGTGGTGTCGAAGCTTCCCGTGTCGGCCAGCCCGGTCTCCTCCGCCGCCTCCTGGCCGGTGTCCTCGGTGGTGGCCACCGTGACCGCTCTGGCCTGCGTGACCTGCGTCGGCGCGGACTCCCGCGCCGTCTGTCGTGCCGGGGCGTCCTGCGAGGCGTTCGCGGACGGGACGAACCACAGGGCGCACAACAGGGTGCCCGCGGCGGTGGCGGTCAGCAGCGGACGGCGAGCGGATGACACGGAATATCGATCCCCTTGTGACGCTGGCGAATTGGCCGTGTGGGGCGATGTTAGTGAAAGGCGCGGGTCACAGGAAAGTCACGGGAGGTTTCGGCCGTACGCTCCCGCCATGAGCACAGAAGAGACATCACGTTTTGTGCGGCTTCGCGTGGAGCTGGTGCTGGAAGTCCAGGACGACGACGAGGTGGCCAAGGCCGCGCTGCGCCGGATCGCCGGGGACCAGGAGCTGCCGGAGGGGGAGCGGGCCCAGGCCGAGGCCGCTGTGACGGAAGACACCGCGGAGGCCCTGGCGTATCTCGTGGACCCGTTCGACCTGGTGAGCGAGGTGCCCGGAGTGGAACTGCAGCAGGCGTCCTGGTCGAGCGAGCGGGTCGACTACGACCCCGATTCGCCCGACTGGGACCTGGACGAGGATGATGGGGCGGACGACGGGGAAGAGGACGGCATCGGCTGAGCGTCGCGGGGCACCCATGACCCCGGACGGCAACCACCGTCCGGGGTTTCGTCGTCCCAGGGGACGCACGGACCGAATCCCGCACCACCCGCCGCCGCGGACGACCACGTTCCGCGGACGTGGGATGCCCCACAGCCCGACGGGCTGGGGAACGGGAGGCACCGGCCGTAGCGTTGAAGGTTCTCGGCGGGGACTCTCGGGGTTATCGCGACTCGGCAACGATGGAGAAGCTTGTGATGACGAACAGTATGCGGCGTAGGCGCCTGACGGCCGCGTCCGCTCTGCTCGGTGGTGTGCTGGTGCTGACGGCGTGTTCCGGCTCCGACGCCGGCGCCACTTCCGGCGGCGACGACACCTCGCAGGCCAAGGTCGACGAGGCGGCGGCCAAGAAGTCGTCGGAGGCGCAGATCACCATCACGCCCAAGGACGGCTCCGACAACGCGTCCATCAACAACTCCGCGGCCGTCTCCGTGCGCAAGGGCACGCTCACGTCCGTCACGATGACCAGCCAGGACGGCAAGACCGTCGCCGGGCAGCTGTCCGCCGACAAGACGAGCTGGAAGCCCAGCGTCCAGCTCGAGCGTTCCACCACCTACAGGCTCGCCGCGGAGGCCAAGGACTCCGGGGGCCGCATAGCGCACGAGAACGCGTCCTTCACCACGGTCTCCCCGGCCAACAGCTTCATCGGCACCTTCACCCCGGACGACGGCTCCACGGTCGGCGTCGGCATGCCGGTGTCGATCAACTTCGACAAGGCGATCACGAACAAGGCGGCCGTGCAGAAGGGCATCACGGTCAGCTCCAGCAGCGGCCAGGAGGTCGCCTGCCACTGGTTCAACGCCAACCGCATGGACTGCCGCCCGGAGGAGTACTGGAAGGAAGGCTCCACCGTCACCCTGAAGCTCGCGCTCGACGGCGTCCAGGGCGCCAGCGGCGTCTACGGCGTCCAGCAGAAGACGGTCACCTTCCACATCGGCCGCAACCAGGTCTCGTACGTCGACGCGCAGACCAAGCAGATGAAGGTCACGCAGGACGGCAAGGTCGTCAAGACCATACCGATCTCCGCCGGCTCGCCCGACAACAAGACGTACGAGGGCCAGATGGTGATCTCCGAGAAGTTCAAGGAGACCCGGATGAACGGCGCGACGGTCGGCTTCACCGACGACGACGGCAAGGGCGAGTACGACATCAAGGACGTGCCGCACGCCATGCGCCTGACCAACTCCGGCACCTTCATCCACGGCAACTACTGGGGCGCGCCCTCGGTGTTCGGCAACGTCAACACCAGCCACGGCTGTGTGGGCCTCCAGGACAAGAAGGGCGCCGACGACCCCAGCACGCCGGCGTCCTGGTTCTACGACCACTCGCTGATCGGTGACGTCGTGGTCGTCCAGCACACCGGTGACAAGACCGTCTCGCCGGACAACGGCCTCAACGGCTGGAACATGGACTGGGCGCAGTGGAAGGCCGGCTCGGCCGTCTGACGCCCCCTCACCCTCCGCACCGGTGCCGCCCTCCAGGGGCGGCACCGGTTTCTTCACGGGCGCTCACCCGGGAGTTCCGGGGGCCGGTGGAAGCCTTCTCATGCTCCTCTTATGCCGGCCTTATGGTGCGATCACGGTCCGTCCCTAGCTTGCGGCCATGTTCTTCACCTACCTGAGGCGCGAACTGCGCCGCCGCAGAAAGGCGGCCCTCGTCGTCGCCTCCGGCCTCGCGCTCGGCATCGCGCTGGTCATCGTGGTCAACTCCGTGTCCAACGGCATGGGGAAGGCCCAGGACAAGGTGCTCCAGTCGCTCTACGGCCTGGGGACCGACATGACGGTGACCAAGGCGGCGTCGGCGTCCACCGGTGACGCCCAGCGGCCCCGCTTCCGGTTCGACGCGCGGAACGACGGCGACGACTCCACCCAGAGCAACGACCGCGTGATGGTGCAGGGCTTCCAGACCCTGTCGGCCTCCACGGTGACCAAGGTGGGCTCGCAGTCCGGCGTCGCGGACGCGGTCGGCGGGCTGAGCCTCCAGGTCCTCAAGGTCAGCGGGCAGTTCACGCGGGGTCAGTTCCAGCAGGGCGGGAGCGGCGGCTTCCAGCGCGGCGGCGGGAACGGTCAGCCCCAGGGCGAGGTGAAGGGCGGCGGCGCCGACTTCGACGTCAACAGCTACTCGGTGTACGGCACCGACGTCACCAAGCCCGGCCTCGGCCCGCTGACCTCCTCGAAGATCACCAGCGGGCGTGCCTTCAGGGCGACCGATACCGACGCCGAGGTCGTCGTGGCGGACTCCGCCTACGCCAAGGAGAAGAAGTACGAGGTCGGTTCCACCGTCACCGTCAAGGGCGTCAGGTTCATGGTGATCGGCATCGCCACCGCCGACAGCGGTGACTCGGCCGCCGACCTCTACCTCCCGCTGAAGCAGGCCCAGACCCTCGGCGACGCGAAGGACAAGGTCACCACGATCTACGTCAAGGCGGCCGACTCGAAGAAGATCGACAGCGTCAAGTCGGCGATCCGGAAGAACGTCCCCGGTACGACGGTCACCACCTCCGCCGACCTCGCGGACACCGTCTCCGGCTCCCTGTCCACGGCCTCCTCCCTCGCCGCGAACGTCGGCACGTGGCTGTCCCTGGCGGTGCTGGTGGCCGCGTTCCTGGTGGCCGGCCTGCTCACCTCCTCGGCGGTCTCCCGCCGGGTCCGCGAGTTCGGCACGCTGAAGGCGCTGGGCTGGCGGTCGGGCCGGGTGACCCGGCAGGTGGTCGGCGAGGCCATGGTCAACGGCCTGGTCGGCGGCGTCCTCGGTATCGCCCTCGGCCTCGCGGGCGCGTACGCCGTGACCGCCGTCAGCCCCGGCCTCCAGGCCCAGGTCGGCGGCACGGGGGGCGGCCCCGGCGGTGGCGGCGGCTTCCCGGGCGGACCGGGCCGGCGGACGGCGAAGACCCTGGAAGTGGCCCTCACGGCCCCGGTGAGCGTGACGACGATCGTCCTGGCGGTGGGCCTCGCGGTGGCGGGCGGCCTGATCGCGGGCGCGTTCGGCGGCTGGCGCGCGTCCAGGCTGCGCCCGGCGGACGCGCTGAGGCGGGTGGAGTAGGCCGGCTTCACGGCGTGGCCGGCCGGTCCGGCAGGGGCGCGGGGACACGCGCGCCCGCCCCCGCGGACCGGCGGCCGGAACCAGCGCGCACCCACCCCGAAAACAGATCCCGGAGCCCCCGTGTACGAACTGAACAACGTCATCAAGCGCTACATCCGGGGCAAGGACACCGTCCACGCCCTCGACGGAATCGACCTCACCATCCCCGACGGCGACAGGCTCGTCATCCAGGGCCCCACCGGCGGCGGGAAGTCCACGCTCCTGCAGATGCTCGGCGGCCTCGACCGCCCCACCTCCGGCGAAGTCGTCCTGGACGGCACCGACCTGGCCGGGCTGAGCGAGGCCCGGCTGACCCGGGTCCGCAGCGAGAGCATCGGCTTCGTCTTCCAGTCCTTCAACCTCATCCCGACCCTCACCGCCCAGGAGAACGTGGAGACCGCCCTCGTCCCCCTCGGCATCAAGGTGAGGGAACGCCGCGAACTCGCCGCCGAGGCACTGGAGTCCGTCGGTCTGGGCGAGCGCCTCGGGCATCTCCCGGGCGAGATGTCCGGAGGGCAGCAGCAGCGCGTCGCCATCGCCCGGGCCGTCGTGAAGAAACCCAAGGTGCTGCTGGCCGACGAGCCGACCGGCAACCTGGACGAGGGAACGCGGGACGAGATCATGGACGTGCTCGAACGCCTGTGGACGGAGCACGGGCTGACCTTCATCATGGTCACCCACGACTCCACGCTGGCGAAGAAGGCCCCGCGCCTGGCCACACTGCGCAAGGGCAGGATCACCGTGAAGGAGAACGCGGCCACCTGACGGCGCATAACACAGGCGGAACGCGGCGGACTTCGCAGTTGTGTAACGGTGTCCCGGCCGCCGCGTAACAGTTTCCTGGCGCGCTTTCTCACCGTCCTCTCATCTATTGAGCCCACTGATCACCCCCCGGCATACTGCGTGGTCCGGGGGGTTGGCGTGCATACGTGCGAGTCCACCCCCGACCGGGTGAACGGGGAATCCGCCCGGTACTCCATCTCCAGGGGGAGAACTTGCGCAGACAAGTGAAAAGAGCGGCTGCGGCCACCGTGGCAACGGCCGCAGCAGTCGCCCTCGCAGCGGGTATGACCAGCCCGGCGTCGGCGAAGCCCGACCGCGCCTCGGTGGTCACCACCGCCGCCTCGAAGGCCGCCGTCAAGCACCACGTCACCCTGATCACCGGTGACCGCGTCGCCCTCGACGCCAAGGGCCGTGTCGTCGGCCTGGAGCGGGCCAAGGGACGCGAGCACATACCCTTCCAGGTCCGCAAGGCCTCCGGACACACGCTGGTGGTCCCCGCCGACGCGGCCCACCTGGTCGCCTCCGGCACGCTGGACCAGCGCCTGTTCGACGTCACCGAGCTCAACAAGGCCGCCACCCGCAAGGCCCAGAAGAACGGCCTGAAGGTCATCGTCGGCTACCGCGGAACCGCGGCCGCCGCCAAGGCCGACGTCCGCGACGCCGGCACCCTGCGCCGCAGCCTGAAGGCGCTCAACGCGGACGCCGTGCAGACCCCGGTCAAGGACACCGCCGGCCTGTGGGCCGCCGTCACCAACGGCGACAAGACCGCCTCCGGCATCGCCCACGTCTGGCTCGACGGCGTCCGCAAGGCCGCCCTCGACAAGTCCGTGCCGCAGATCGGCGCCCCCACCGCGTGGGCCGCCGGCTACACCGGCAAGGGCGTGAAGGTCGCCGTCCTGGACACCGGTGTGGACACCAGCCACCCGGACCTCAAGGACCAGGTGATCGAGTCCAAGAACTTCACCCCCGCCGCCGACGCCAAGGACCACTTCGGTCACGGCACGCACGTCGCGTCCATCGTGGCCGGCACCGGTGCCAAGTCGGGCGGCAAGTACAAGGGTGTGGCCCCGGACGCCAAGCTCCTCAACGGCAAGGTCCTGGACGACAACGGCTCCGGTGACGACTCCGGCATCCTCGCCGGCATGGAGTGGGCGGCCTCCCAGGGCGCCGACGTCATCAACCTGAGCCTCGGCGGCTACGACACCCCCGAGATCGACCCCCTCGAGGCCGAGGTCAACAAGCTCTCTGCCGAAAAGGGCATCCTGTTCGCGATCGCCGCGGGCAACGAGGGCCCCCAGTCGATCGGTTCGCCGGGCAGCGCGGACGCCGCGCTCACCGTCGGCGCCGTCGACGACAAGGACAGGCTCGCCGACTTCTCCTCCACCGGCCCGCGCGCCGGCGACGGCGCCATCAAGCCGGACGTCACCGCGCCGGGCGTGGACATCACCGCCGCCGCGGCCAAGGGCAGCGTCATCGACCAGGAGGTCGGCGAGAAGCCCGAGGGCTACCTGACCATCTCCGGCACCTCGATGGCCACCCCGCACGTCGCGGGCGCCGCCGCCATCCTCAAGCAGGAGCACCCGGACTGGGGCTACGCCGAGCTGAAGGGCGCCCTCACCGGCTCCACCAAGGGCGGCAAGTACACCCCGTTCCAGCAGGGCACGGGCCGTATCCAGGTCGACAAGGCCATCAAGCAGTCGATCGTCGCCGACCCCGTGTCGGTGAGCTTCGGTGTGCAGCAGTGGCCGCACACCGACGACAAGCCGGTCACCAAGAAGCTGACGTACCGCAACCTCGGTGACAAGGACGTCACGCTCACCCTGAGCAGCACCGCCACCAACCCCAAGGGCGCGGCGGCCCCGTCCGGCTTCTTCAAGCTCGGCGCGACCACCGTCACCGTCCCCGCGCACGGCACCGCCTCGGCCGACTTCACCGTCGACACCAAGCTGGGCGGCACCGTCGACGGCGCCTACTCGGCGTACGTCACGGCGACGGGCGACGGCCAGACCGTCCGCACGGCCGCCGCGGTGCAGCGCGAGGTGGAGTCGTACGACCTGACCCTGAAGTTCATCGGCCGCGACGGCAAGCCGGCCCCGTACTACAACGCCGACGTCAGCGGCGTGGGCGGCCTGGCCAACGGCGTCTGGCTGAACCCCTACGACAAGTCCGGCACGGTGAAGGTGCGCGCGCCCAAGGGCACGTACATCCTCAACACCTCCGTCTACGGTGACCCCCAGGACGCCTCCAAGGGCATCGACTGGATCGCGCAGCCGAAGCTGACCGTCGACAAGAAGCAGACGATCACCATCGACGCGCGCAAGACCAAGCCGGTGGACATCACCGTCCCCGCCTCGGGCCTGAAGTCCCAGTTCGCCTCGCCGGAGTACGACGTCACCGTCGGCAACGGCCAGTACGGCTTCGGCTGGTTCCTCGACTCGTACAAGAACTTCCGCACCGCCCACCTGGGCCCGCAGCTGCCCGCCGGGACGCTGTGGCAGCAGTGGGACGGCCACTGGAGCAAGGGCGCGACCGAGCAGTACGACGTCACCTCCGGCGGTGCCGTCAAGCAGCTCGCCACCGGCTACACCAAGCACTACAAGGCGGGCGACCTCGCCACGGTGAAGGCCCGGCTGGGCGCGGCGGCGAGCGGCAAGAAGGGCACCATCGACGCGGTGGGCTGGCTGCCCGGCAGCTCCGGCGCCTCCTCCATCAGCATCCCGCAGAAGCTGCCCGGCACCCGCACCCTGCACCTGTCCGCCACCGGCGGCGTGCAGTGGGAGCTGGACTTCCAGCAGAACGGCGGGGTCGACCAGGACGGCTTCCCGGTCACCGAGGCCGGCTACGGGCTCGGCCAGTTCACCTTCAAGGGCGGCAAGACCTACACCAAGACGGTCAACACCGCCGTCTTCGGCCCGCACCTCAACGCGAACTACGGCCTGTTCCGCGACGGCAACGAGATCTTCGGCGTGCTGCCGCTGTTCGCCGACTCCGCCAAGCACGCCGGGTCCTCGCAGTTCACCTCGGTGAACACCACGCTCTACCGCAACGGCACCAAGGTCGGCTCCAACACCGACCCGCTGTTCGGCGACGCCACCTTCAAGGTGCCGTCCGGTGACGCGGCGTACAAGCTGACCACCTCGGTCAAGCGGTCCGCAAAGGTGTCGGAGGCCTCGACGCGCATCGACGCGACCTGGACCTTCCGCTCCAAGAAGCCGGCGGACTTCGTCCAGCTGCCCGCCTCCGCGCTGCACTTCGGCGCCACGACCGGCCTGGACAGCCGCGTCACGGCCGGCAAGACGGTCACCTTCCCGGTCACCGTGGAGGGCTCCGCCGCCGGCAGGAACCTGAAGTCCCTCGCCGTCTACGTCTCCTACGACGGCAAGAACTTCAAGAAGGTCACCGTCAAGAGCGGCAAGATCACCGTCAAGAACCCGGCGAAGAACAAGGCGATCTCGTTCCGCGCCAACATCACCGACAAGAAGGGCAACACGTCGGCGATCACGATCTACAACGCGTACTTCGGCAAGTAGGCCGGCGCGCGGTAGACCGCAACGCTCCTTGACGAGGGGTGCACCGGAGGACAGCCTCCGGTGCACCCCTCAGCGCGTTGCCGAGCGGGTCGCGTCGGCGCCCCAGCTGGCCAGGAGACGCAGGGAGTCCGCGGAAGCGGAGTCAGGGTCGGCGTGATAGGTGACCAGCGACTGCTCCGAGCCGTCCGTCAGGCGGAAGCTCTCGAAGTGCAGGGCCAGGTCGCCCACCAGGGGGTGGTGCAGGTGCTTGACGCCGTGGCTCTTCTCCTTGACGTCGTGCGTGGCCCACAGCCGGCGGAACTCCTCGCTCTTGACGGACAGCTCACCCACCAGGGCCGACAGCCGCGCGTCGTCCGGATCGCACCCCGCGTCCATGCGCAGGGCGCACACGATGTCGATCGCCTTCTGCTCCCAGTCGACGAACAGCTCGCGGTAGGCGGGACGCAGGAAGACCAGCCGCGCCCAATTGCGCTCACCGGGCGGCAACTCGCCCCAGTCACCGAAGACGGCCGCCGCCATCCGGTTCCAGGCGAGGATCTGCGAGCACCGGCCCACGACGTACGCCGGTACGCCCTCCATGCTGTCCAGCAGCTGCCGCAGCGCCGCCCGCACCTGCTGCTGCCGCGCCGCGGGCTTCTTCTTGTGCGCCTTCGGCTTGGCCAGGTGGGTCAGGTGCGCGTGCTCGGCGTCCGTCAGCCGCAGCGCCCGGGCGATCGAGTCCAGCACCTCGGCCGAGACGTTACGGCCGTTGCCCTGCTCAAGACGGGTGTAGTACGCCACCGACACCCCGGCCAGCTGCGCCAGCTCCTCACGGCGCAGCCCCGGCACCCGGCGGTGCCGTCCGAATCCGGCCAGTCCCACGTCCTCCGGCTTCAGCCGGGCCCGCCGGCTGCGCAGGAACTCGCTCAGCTCCGCCCGCCGGTCCAGGGGCCGGCCGGTCGTCACGCCTGCGTCCGCCTGCTCGTCCCTGCTGTCCATGCCTCCAGTATTCCTGGTCGTATGCACGGCAGCCTGACCCCGCCGGTGGTAGGCACGGCGGTCGTACGCAAAAGCGTGGTCTGGGTGGGCGGCGCCCCGCCCGGCAGGCTGGAGACCGTGCCCGGCGGGAAGGCAGCCGGGCACGGAACCCCTCGCTAGGAGATCCTCCGCATGACCACTGTTGCCGCATACGCCGCGCCCGCCGCGAAGGCCCCGCTGGAGCGGACGACCATCGAGCGACGCGCGGTCGGTGAGCACGACGTCCTGATCGACATCAAGTTCGCCGGTATCTGCCACTCCGACATCCACCAGGCCCGCGAGGGCTGGGGCGAGGCGATCTTCCCGATGGTCCCCGGCCACGAGATCGCGGGCGTGGTCGCCGAGGTCGGCGCCGGCGTGACGAAGTTCCAGGTGGGCGACCGGGTCGGGGTCGGCTGCATGGTCGACTCCTGCCGCGAGTGCGAGAACTGCCTGCGAGGCGAGGAGCAGTACTGCCTCAACGGCATGGTCGGCACCTACAACGCCGTCGGCAAGGACGGCGAGCCCACCTACGGCGGCTACTCCGAGAAGATCGTCGTCGACGAGAACTACGTCCTGCGCATCCCCGACGGGCTGTCCCTGGACGTCGCCGCGCCGCTGCTCTGCGCGGGCATCACCACCTACTCCCCGCTGAGCCACTGGAACGCCGGCCCCGGCAAGAAGGTCGCGATCGTCGGCCTGGGCGGGCTCGGCCACATGGCCGTCAAGATCGCCCACGCCATGGGCGCCGAGGTCACCGTCCTGTCCCAGTCCCTGCGCAAGAAGGACGACGGGCTCAAGCTGGGCGCCGACCACTACTACGCCACCAGCGACCCGAAGACCTTCGAGGAACTGGCCGGCACCTTCGACCTGATCGTGTCGACCGTGTCCGCGCCGATGGACTTCGGCGCGCTGCTGTCGCTGCTGAAGACGGACGGCGCGCTGGTGAACGTGGGCGCCCCCGAGGAGCCCGTCGCGCTCAACCTCTTCTCGGTGATCGGCGGCCGCAAGACGCTCGCCGGCTCCATGATCGGCGGCATCCGCGAGACCCAGGAGATGCTGGACTTCTGCGCCGAGCACGGCATCGGCGCGGAGATCGAGCTGATCAGCGCGGCCGAGGTCAACGAGGCGTACGAGCGGGTGCTGGCGAGCGACGTCCGCTACCGCTTCGTGATCGACACGGCCACGATCTGACCTGCGGTCCTGCCCGGCCGTAGCGCTGACAGGCCGTAGCCCTGCGAGGCCGTAGTCCTGCCGGGCTACGGCCTTCGGCGGATCAGCTGCGGGGGCGCGGGCGGTCTGCCGGGTGCGGACCGTCGTGGCGGCCGTTCGCGCAGTTCCCCGCGCCCCTTCGGGGCACTATCCGAGACCGAATCCCTCCCCGGCGCCGTACGCCCGCACCGTGACGGCTCCGTCGTCCGCCGGCCGTACGACATGGGCCCGGCCGGACCCGGCCACCCGGGCCTCGCCGTCCCCCACCATGAGCAGCGTGTTCTCGTCCACGGCGACCCCGTACGGCGCGTCCCCCCGCGCCACCGCCGTCACCAGCCGCGCCAGCGTGCCCCACTGGGCCGCGTGCACGTCCACCGCGAACGGCACCAGGCCGAGCCCCGGCCGGACCTCGATCTCCGCCAGGTCCTCCCCGGTCTCCTCCGCGCACACCGGGACCCCGTCCAGCAGCCAGCCGCCGGCGACGGCCCGTCGCGCGGCCACGGCGGCGCCGGCGGAGAAACCGGCGTACGGCATCCCGCGCGCCGCCAGCAGCGCCGGCAGCCGCTCCAGGCAGTCCGCGAGCGCGTCCAGGTAGGCGGGCGTCAGCCCACCGCACACCAGCAGCCCGTCGATCCCGTCCAGCACGGCCTCCGGCTCGAACCGTCCGCCCAGCGGCACGAGCAGCGGCACCGGTGTGCACGGCGGCCCGGCCTTGCCGAGCGCCGCCGCGTACCGCTCGAACTGCGCGGCCCCGTCCCCCTCGTCGAGGACCAGGCACCCGACCCGCCGCTCACCGCCCAGCTCCCGCAGGAACGGCTCATACACCTCGGCGTGGTCCCAGCCCCCACCGATGAGAAAAACCCGACTGCCCATGCCCTCCCCTTCGCTCCGCGCCGAACCGTCTCGACACGGGGGCGAATCTACGGGGAGAGGCCCGGAGCCGTCGCCGGAATCAGCTCAGCCCCGCGCCGGCCGTGTCAGGCTCGCGCGACCCCGACCGGGCAGGACACCCCGGTCCCGCCCAGCCCGCAGTAACCCGCGGGGTTCTTGTCGAGGTACTGCTGGTGGTAGCCCTCAACTTGGTGCAGCATAAGAACTCCTCACGGAACTCGGGGAGTTGGCATGAGCAACAACGATCACTTAGTACCGGTGGTGGCGTACGCCCGGATCTCGGCTGACCTGGCCAGGGACGCCCACGGGGTGGAGGACCAACACAAGGTCAACGACGAGACGGCAGCCGCGGTCGGATGCCGAATCGTGCACTACTACACGGACAACGATCACTCTGCGGCGAAGGCCGACCTCGTCCGGCCGGACTTTGAAGCGATGCTCAAGGCGCTGAAGGCCGGCCGCTTGCCGGACGGCCAGGCAGTGCGCGGTGTGATCGTCGTCGCGGACGACCGTCTTGTGAGGCGGGTGGGCGACTACGAACGATTCGTGGACGCTCTGACGTACGAAGACGGCCGGCTGTACGCGGACGCCAAGGGCCTCAAGGATCTCTACAACGAAGACGTCGAGTCCATGGGATTGTTCGGCGTCGTCATCTCCAAGGCGGAGGTGCGCAAGATCCGACGTCGCACGCGCCGCTCGCACCGTCGCCGGGCAGAGCAGGGCATCCCTGTGGGTGGTAAGCGCCCGTTCGGCTGGAACGACGACAAGCGGACGCTTCGCCCCGAGGAAGCGGAGCGACTTGCCCAAGCGGCCCGTGACGCGATTGCCGGGAAGTCGCTGCACTCGATCCTCTTGCAGTGGCGCGAGGAGGACGTGCGGACCGTCCATGGCAATGCATGGAGTGCCCGATCACTCAAGCTCGCGCTGTGGAATCCCCGGCTGTGCGGATGGCGACGCCACAACGGGGAGTTGGTGCGAGACGCCGATGGCATCCCCGTGGTGGGCCAGTGGGAGCCGATCATCACGCCGAAAGAGTGGATGGCGATCGATGCCCTCTTCTCGGCAAGGATCAAGCCCAACGTCAAGGCCGATGGGACGGTGACGGACTACCGGACGCCTTCCCACCTGCTCACAGGGATACTGCGATGTGGCAAGCCCAAGCCTGACGGCCGGATCTGCAACGCGCCGATGCGCGTCAGCACACGGCGGGACCTGTCGGGTGGGTTCGTCTACCAGTGCCCTGCACGCTCCATGGGCGGGTGTGGCGGCAGTGGGCGGAACGGCGTGAAGGTGGATGAGTACGTGACGGAAGCTGTCTTGGCCAAGCTGGAGGAGCGCGCCGCCGTCAAGCGCGAGAGCGAGGGGGAGTGGGACGGGGCGGAAGAGCTGGAACGGCTCACGAGGAAGCAACGGACCATGCTCCAGAAGTGGCAGGACGACCTCATCTCGGATGAGCTGTTCTTCCCGGAGAACCACAAGATGGAAGTCCGCATCAAAGAGCTGCGCAAGGAACGCACCGAGCACGCGTTGCGCGTTCAGCGAGCGTCGAAGGTGACCGCGAACGTGCGAGAGCGGTGGTTCTCAGGCGACCTCGACATGGCCCAGAAGCGGGCACTCGTCCGTGAGGCACTCCACGCGGTGATCGTTCTACCGGTCGGGGGAGGGGGAAGGCGCCCCTTCAACCCGGACCTCCTTGTTCTCAAATGGAGGGACGGCTGAGAGCCGGATTGTCAGTAGGTCCGAGTACGGTCGCCGTACTCGGCCGGACGGAGATCCTGCGGGACTCGCGGCGATGGGGGGTGGGTATTGAAGGTCCCCGGCAGCCAGCTCGGGACTGGAATGGGATCCATGGCCCCACCCCCCACTCATTCGTTAGGCGCCCGTCTCTTGCGGTGCCCTCCTCCGCGAGGGTCCTCCATCAGTTCAATCCCAAGAATCCTGGCGACGCGGTGCCAGCGTTCCTCGCTCCACGCGGCTTGCCCACCGCTACCTCACGTCCACACTGCGGCTGTCCCAGGTCATCGATGACCGCATGTTCGGGGCGCGCATCCTGGGCAACCTCAGCCACCAGGCCAACTACCTGGGCAACCACACCCAAGCCATCCAGCTCGCCCGCGCAGCCGTCGAGGGTGCCAAAGGCCGAGCCACCCCGCGAGCCATGGCGAACTACTGGGCGATGGAGGCGCGCGCACTCTCCAACGCCGGCGATCGAGCCGGGCGGCCGACGCGATGAACCAAGCGGAACGAAACTTCGAGCGGGCCGACAGCGCCGATGACCCGGCATGGCTGAGCTACTTCGATGATGCCGAACTCTTGGGCGAATTCTGCCACTGCTTCAGGGACCTGAAAATGCGACGCGAAGCCGTAGAGCACGCACAGCGCGCCGTGGACACCACCGACCCGCAATATGCCCGCACGTTGGGCTTCTGCCGCATGGTGCTCGCCCAGAGCCAGCTACTGAACGGCGAACTGGAAGCCGCCGTCACCACCGCGAGCCTTGCTGTGGACGGCGGCGACTCCCTCCAGTCCTCCCGCTTCCAGCGCTACGTCACCGACTTCCAGGCCGAGGTCAGCGCGCACGCCGCCCACCCCGCCGTCGTAGCCTTCAACGAGCAGGTGAACGAAGCACTCGCCCGCCTGGACGACGACGAGTAGCAGCTACCAGGGACGCCAGTCGCGCGGCGCGTCGTCGTTACGCAACCCAGCGATGCGCCGGCGGTACTCGGCCGCCGTCTCCTCGCTCTCCCGCACGTTCTGCATGAGCCACGTCGTCATGCCGAACTCTTGGAGCCGCCGGAGCGTGTCGTAGCCAGGCCAGTCGTACAGGTCCCGCCCGTAGGCTCGCACGAAGTCGGCGTACTGCTCATCGCTCTGCCACCCAAGGCTGTGGTGCTCGACCGCCGTGACCATCAGGTCCCACTCGGGGTGATCGAAGCAGAAAGCCTCGAAGTCAATCAGGATCACTTCATCCCGATCGTTCACCATGAGGTTCTGCACGTGGGCATCACCGTGCACCGGCCCCTCCGGAGTATCGAACGACAACTCCTCGAACTGACCGCGCAACTCCTGCCACCGCTTGCGGAGGAAGATCCGGTCATCGTCCGAGATCGGCGCCCTACTGATCCGCAGCTCTTGCTTGTCGAAGGGATCGAACGCCGGCAGCTCAAGACCGGCGGGCAACGTCATGGAGTGCAGGTCCCGCAGGATGCCGCCCAGTTCGCCGTACGTGGCCTTGCGGTCACCTTCCACGATGAGGCGCCAGAAGGTCACCGGATGGCTGTCGATCAGAAGCGGCTGTTCCAGGCCGTCAACGAGTCGGGATGCCGGGAAGCCTTCCGCAGCCAGCCACTTGGCGACAGCAACCTCGACACGAGCCTTCGGCAACCATGGTTCACCCCGAGCTACCCGAACGATCACTGGTGCAGTAGCCAGTCGGAACAGCGCGTTTTCCCCGAGGCGAATCAACTCTGCGTCCGTGTCATCCAGGCCAGCCGCCTTGCAGGCCAAATGCATCACCTTCGTAGCCCTCGTGGACGTGAACCCCTCTTGCGATCGAGCAGCGTCAACCGCCATGTCCGTACCAGCTCCCCTAGTCGCGCGCGATCAACCGGCGCACGTCTAGGTGACCAACCCGACGCGCGCCAGACACAGCAACGACCGTATCTGTGGGAAGCGGTGCTCTGTCCACCCCCAGAGACAGCGCTGCATCAAGGGCGTGCCGGGTGACCGTGTTGGAAAATCCGCCGCATGCTGCTGCCATCAAAGCCGTCAGCCCGGCAGAGCACACATAGAATTCCGTCACCTGTTCCAACGGACACAGAATCCGGCGCACATGCCACGAAAGCCCATACCGCTATCCTCCTCGCGCCACTTTCGGGCTGCTAATCGGCCAAGTCGAACCAGTTTTGGTCAAGCGAAATAGCAAGCAATCCGGCATCAGATCTAACTGCAAGACGACCATCCGCTTGAGCGAGTGCAGTAACTGAGTGATGTATCGGGACTTCCAATAGGAAGCGCCAGCTTCGCATATCCCAACAAGCGCACTGCTGGACTAGCTTGTAGGCGACTGCATGACCGAGTTCCCCCTTCTCAGCATGGAAGGGGGAACGTTGACGTTTAGCGTTGCGAGAGGGCAGGTAGCCACACACACTCGCGCTACGACCCCCGGATGCAGATGTGTGCGGGCCTGCCGGCTACCACCGCTTCAGGAGCGAGGCGGGGCAACTTGTCGTCTGACCAGCGGGATACCGACTTGGGTGTCTGTCCGCTGTGGTCCCTGGCAGCAGCCGCAGTTCACCCTGAGTCCCCGCCCCTGGCACGGTTCTGGCACGGGGAACCTCTGGCTAGGGCCTACGCTTCTTGTCTAGTCGTCGGTTTGGGATTTGGCGGCGGAACCTTATGAGCCTGTCGCTTTTCTTGCGCGTCCTGCCGTCGTTGCTTGAACGCATTGAATTGGGCGTGAAGCACGTATAGATAGTCGAGCAGGGCCTCTGCTAGGGCTAGTCCGTCAGCAGCATCTTCCCGTGTTACAGACGTGCTGCTGTAGTGAGCCCCCTGGTTGCCGAGGCTGCGGAGCTCATGCGCCCACTCGAAGAGACGACCATCGATCTTTCCTTGATCGCGCATCTCTTCGAGCATTTTAAACAATGGTTTCGGGCGGCCTGGAGCATCGCTGACCATTCCCTGATCGACGCATACGGCCTCTAGCGTGCGGCGCACCATCACAGCAGTTGCTGTATACGCCTTCGCAGAAAAGCACCGTCGCCCCTCTGCGTGCACGCGGCGTAGGTCCTCAGGTACGTGCAAGCTTAGGGGTCGCTGCTGTTCCGGCCATAGAACACCGGGTTCCCCGTCCCACCCTTCTCCGTAGTCCTCCTCGACAGCGAGAAAGGGCTTTGAGCACTTACTGCAGCGGACCAGCTCAAGCAGATACGGGGGGCTGCCGTCCTCGTCGATACCAGACGCTTCCCCAACCACCACGGCGAGCGTGGGCCGTTCGCAGTGCGGGCACGTGATCAGCACGTCTGTGCCAAATCGTTCGCTCATGGAGACGATTCTGGCACCATTTCCCACTGACAGACAGTCAATTCATCGAAGGTGAAGTCATATCGGGAAGCTGCCCTCGACCCATCCCACCAATCACCCCAACTCCCATCCCGTACGCCGTCGACCCACACACCGTGGAGCATGCGTGGTTCATGGCGTTTAGGTGGAGCGCGCCACTGTACGAACGACTTGGACGCCATGGGCCACGTCTGCTCGGCTGCCTAGGTCGATGGCGTACGGGATAGGAGCACCCCGCGTACGCCACGACGGACCTGCGGACGGAAACGGCGCCCCCTCCATCTCGGTGCTGGCCCATCCCCCGCCGGAGTCACTGCTCTGGCCCGCTACGCGATGCTCGAGTCATGATCACCGGCCCTATCCACATGTGGACGCGTGTCGGAGCAGCGCGGGCGGAGTGGGCCGAAGGCAGGAGCGGCGCCTGCAACGCAGCCGGGGCTGGACGACGTGGAACGACTTGCAAATCAGTTGCGTCGGGCACTCCTCAGCGCCGCGCACGGACACACGGCCACCGAAGACCAGCGAGCCGCCTTCCCAGTCAGGGAAGGAGATTCGTTGGAGCCACACGGTCGTGGACAAGCATGTACTGACCCTCAGGCCCACCCCGCCTCCGGGCCTGGCAGCGGCGCCAACCGGCGAGGGCGCGAAGCATCGACCGCCGCCAACGCCGCAGTTATCTCCGCCTCGTGCGCGTGGCCACCCGCGCCGGGCGTCGGACCGCGTTCTTGACCGCCAGGTGAGTTTGTTTCGCAGGTGGACTGGTGTCACAACTGAGATTGGTTCCCTTGATCTCACAAAGTGCCCCTTGCGACCTCTCTGCATTCACCCCTTCCCTGCTGTCGCCTAGTTAGGTTCCCTCCGAGTCGCTACGTCAATTTCCCATGAAGTTCCAAAATGTTCGCAGATCGCTCGCTCCATAACCTCATGAGATCCACTAGACATGAAAGTCTCCCTGGATCCCTCATTGATAAATTCGATCCGCAGCTTATTTCCGTCAAGCCGAGTCGCCTTTGCGTTCTGACTCAGGAGAAGCCAGGTAAAGCGTCGCTGCGTTTTAACAACCTCAAGGATGGTCGACCACAATTTTTGTATTTCCGAGAGCCCGCCTGCCCCTTCTGCAGAGTTCAGCTTCGGACTCTTCGGCCATTCACCAGGGCGGCGTGTCGATTCTCCAGTCCCGTCGCTTACTCTCGCCGTTACCGCAGGAGCTGGGGCCTTCCGATCTGCGACCTCGACTCGCCACGATATATCAAATTTCTCTCGGATCACATCCCCAAGGACATGCTGCACACCTGCTGACCAATAGTTAGCCTTAGACGATTCATTCAAAAATTCAAGTTCGATGGTCTCGCCATCGAACTGGACCACTTTAGCAGTATCCCTGAGGAGAATCCAGGCGAATCGTCGCCGTCCTTTAACTTCTTCGAGAATTCTCGACCACACTTGCTCAAATGCTGGCAGTCCGGTTGCATCTCTACGTGGAGGCTGTTTCACATTCGGCCAAACAGTGCGTTCACTGTCGGAGTTGACAGCTTCCGCAAGAGGTGGCGCAGCTTTCTTAGCCACCGGCCATGCGCCGGGCCGTGGTCGATCCGTGGGGGCGGCCTCCGTGGGAGGAGCAGAGCTGGAGGGCTGAGTCTTCTTGGCCGTAGGCCACCCGCCAGGGCGGCGCTCATCAGCAGGGAGCAAGCCCGACCCCTCAACGGCTGGAGCCAGCAGGCCCGGCACTGCCGGGGCGGCCTCCGCGGGAGGGGCAGAGCTGGGGGGCTGAGCCTTCTTGGTCGTAGGCCACCCGCCAGGGCGACGCTCATCGGGGGCGAGCAGGCCCGGCACTGCCGGGGCGGCCTCCGTGGGAGGAGCAGAGCTGGGGGGCTGAGTTTTCTTGGCCGTAGGCCACCCGCCAGGGCGGCGCTCATCAGCAGGGAGCAAGCCCGGCACCGCCGGGGTGGCCGCCTCCACAGAAGCAGCTGAACTGGAGGGCTGAGCGTTCTCGGTCGTCGGCCACCCGCGGCCGTCCAGAATATTGCTCAATGGGCCAGCCGCCGCCTGTGGGACTTGCTCTATTTTAGGCGGTTCCAGCTTCTGTGCTTCTCTGGCAGGAGGAAAATCGCCCCATCCCCGCCATTTTTTATTCTTGGCGAGTGTCAGACCTCCGGGTGAATTACGCACCCTCTTGTGAGGTAGGGGGCGGGCTTTGGCGCGCAGTGAACTCCTCAGGTGGGTAAACGCTGTATCCAGGTCGATGAATCTCTTAGTCTCATCAGGTACACCGGCTCGAATGAGGCGTACTAGCTCACCCGTGAATACAGTGAAGCCGCCGCCGTCGTCCGACATGGCGACTTGGGTTTCGCCTGCTGCGGCAATAAGGTAGGTTCCCTCAACCACTGCATCTTCGGCTACGGCATGGGCAGGATCTGCCATCACTCCGAGGGCGCTAGCAGCGTAACAGCAATCAAGGATGACTATTCGGCGAGCCGCAGTTGACTCAATAAGCGCTTCCCGGATGTCATTATAGTCTGTGGAAGTATGAGAAGCGCCAGCCCTGGAGGTAGAACGACTCAGGCGAAACTCTCCCCTATTAGCCCCTTTAAGGCCATGGCCAGCGTAATACACAAGCAGTGTGTCGGTAGCTTCCTCTGCACTCTGCACGATCGGATCTACCAGCTCTTCCGGGGTCCTTGGGTTCTGGATCACCACACAGTGCTCAGACGGAAGGTTCCACGACAATTGGGTCGTCAGGATTTCCTTCAGGGCCTCGACGTTGCTTCTCACTGCGGGCAGTGACGGTAGAGTCGTGTACTCGCTGACGCCAATTATGACAGCCCGAGATTTGTAAGGGTCAGGAAAGGTCACGGATGCCGCTACTCCTCCGTGAGCGCCCGCATAATACCTTCGACCGTGGCGCTATCGCCGCCCTCCAGGGTGACGACTTTCCCGTTATGTTCGATCGTTACCTGTGACGGCCTTTTCCGCGTCTTTCTCCATGCGAGATAGCTTAGCGAAAAGGTTGTGATCTGCCAGAAATTATCCGTTACCAACTGGAGCGTATCGAGTGTGCCAGCACCCATTTCTCCTGGACGGGGCTCGGTAGTTACCCATGAGATCTTGGCGTGCTGTCGAATCTCGGGGGTCTCCAAGAGCCATGAGCGGAATGAACGCAGTTCCTCGTCAGCGCCTGGGCCAACCATTTTGATCCGCATCATGATGTCAGTCCCCTCCGTCCCCTGTGCCAGTCGCGTGGCTGCAGCCAGTTTAGGTGACACCCAGTCATCACAGGACTATATCCGTACAGTTGCTCTCAGAGTGGTCTGCGGACCTGAGGGTGGGCATTCTTCGATGGAGCAGCACCCACGACATCCCCGTCCTGAGTGGGTGGACAGCAGCGAGTCCCCTCCCTGATTGAGAGGGGACACACCGCGCCGTACAGCCGATCATGAGGCTGGAGGGGGCAGATCGACTTCAGCTCGGAGACGATGTGTGGTGAGGCGCCGGCCTCCGATAGCGGTGTTCGAGACACCACCAGCGGGGCCGCGAGGCGAGAGACGCCAACCGCAGCAAGCACCGCAGCCTCCTCCTCCTCGCTCACCCCCCGCAGCGCCTCAATCACCTGATCGAGTGCCTCACCACCTCAGCGCGCGTGAACACTCGAAGCCGGCGCCGGACCAGCGTTCTTGTAACGTCTCGTCCGTTGGGTCGATTTGAAGAGATCAGCCATCCGCCTGGGCCACGCCGATCGGGCAGGACACGCCCGTGCCGCCCAGCCCGCAGTACCCACCCGGGTTTTTGGTGTCCGAAAGATACTGCTGGTGGTACGCCTCGGCCGGGTAGAAGGCGCGGCCCTGTGCCGGGAGGATCTCCGTGGTGATGGTGCCGTAGCCGGAGGAGGTCAGGACCTTCTGGTAGGCCTCGCGGGAGGCCTGCGCCGTAGCCGCCTGCTCGGGGGTGTGGGTGTAGATCGCCGAGCGGTACTGGGTGCCCACGTCATTGCCCTGGCGGAAGCCCTGCGTCGGGTCGTGGGACTCCCAGAAGGTCTTGAGCAGGCGGTCGTACGAGATCCGCCGGGGGTCGTAGACCACGCGGACGGCCTCCGTGTGGCCGGTCAGGCCCGAGCAGACCTCCTCGTACGTCGGGTTCTCGGTGTAGCCGCCCTGGTAGCCGACCAGAGTGGTGTGCACGCCCGCCGGGAGCTTCCAGAACGTGCGCTCCGCGCCCCAGAAACAGCCCAGGGCGAAGTCGGCGACCTCCAGACCCTCCGGGTACGGGCCGAGGAGCGGGGTGCCGAGGACGGTGTGCCGGTCGGGGACCTCGTAGGGGAGTGCGGGGCGGCCCGTGAGTGCCTGCTCGGGGGTGGGCAGCCGGGGCGTGCGGCCGAAGAGCATGGGGTCTCCCTGTCGGTCGGGGGATGGGGTGCCGGCGGCCTCGCCGGCCGGCACCGCTGATAACGTCCGGGGCACCCGCCGCATTCCGGTCAGGCGGGTGCCGCCGCGGTCTCCCGGACCGCCCGCACCACGGTGTCGCGGACCCGGCAGTAGTGCCCGGCCATGTCGCCCCGGTAGCGCCACGGCAGCGCGTTCACATGGCCGTCCACCAGTGTGAACTGTTCCAGCGCCGCCTCGTTGCGGTCCTGGAGGTGCAGGTAGAACGCCAGCAGGTGCCGCAGTTCCGGCAACCGTGGGTGGGTCGGGTCCGCCGCCGCGGCGTCTTGGAGCGCCGCCTCGACCTGGGCCAGCATCTCCGGCGTGTTGTCGGCCGCGGTGTCCTCCGACTCGTCGTGCTCGAAGTGCGCGATGAGCGGCAGCGCCGTCAGCAGGCTGCCCGACGGCGCGTCGGCGGCGGCCCGTTCGGCGAACTCGAAGGCCAGCCGCTCGGAGCCGCGCCATTTGGCGCACCAGTACTGGAGCGCCGAGAAGTGCGCCTCGTAGTGGTGCGGGGCGCGGGCGGAGATCTCCGCCCACAGCCTGTCCATCTCGGCGTTCGGATAGCCGAGGCCCAGCGCCACCCATATCTCCGCGACGTACGGCGTCGGGTCGTCCGGGTTCAGCGCCGCCGCGCGGGTGATCTCCTCACGGGCCGAGACCAGCGTGCGGTGGAAGCCCTCGGCCTGCTCCCGGGTCGTGTACTGGGCGGTCTTCGCACCGCGCAGCTTCCACGCGAGGATCACCGTGCTGCGCGCCCGGACCACGGCAGCGTCGGGGTCGTCGCGCCGCTCGGCCTCCCAGGCCAGCAGCCAGGCGTCCTCCTCGGCCGCGCGGTCCGCCAGCAGGTACACGAGCGCGGACCGGCGCTCCCAGTCCCGGCCGATCGCCGCGAGCAGGTCGGCGGCCGGCCGCCAGTCACCCTCGCGGACCGCGGTGAGCGCGGCGCTCCAGTCCGGCGGCAGGGGTGCGGCCAGGTCGGTGTTCTGCCGCTCGGCGGGCAGCAGCCCGAGCTTCTCCGCGGCCTGCGCGGCTTCCGCCGCCTCGGCCGCCTCCGCGTCGTCGTCGGGGCTCGGGTGGAACAGCTCCTTGAGGAACACCCAGGCCAGCCACAGCACGAAGAGCAGCGTGGGCACGGCCAGGATGCCCAGGATCCACAAGAGGACGGTCATCGGGGGTCGGGTCCGTTCGTTTCGGGAGGTACGGCAGGGGTGGGCGGCGCGGGCCTGCCGGGCAGTGGGCAGGCCCGTGGCCCGTCAGGCGTTCTGGGTCGCAGGGGGCAGGAGCGCCCGCAGTCGTGTGGTCTCGGGGTGGTCGGCGACCGCCGCCTCCACGGCGGCCTCCAGTGCCGCCTCCGGATTGTCGTCCTCCGTCTGTGAGCCCCAGCCGGGCAGCCGCACCGTCGCCGGGCGGGTCCAGGAGAACTCCCAGTGCAGCAGCGAACGGGAGCTGAACTCCGCCAGCACCATGGTGCGCAGCGAGCGGCGCAGCACGGGCCGGACGAACTCGCGGAACGCCCGCCCCTTCGCGGCGGCCGCCTCCTCCGACAGCGGCAGCTGTTCGGCCACCCGCCACAGCCGGCCGTCGTCGATGACGTCCAGCAGCGCGGACAGCGTCGCCGGCTGACCGGTGTACTGGGCCAGCGCCTGGTGCAGCGGGGTCCGCGCCGTCGACAGGCCCGTGGCCATCGAGGCGTCCAGCAGCTCTTCCCAGCCGGCCGCGCGCGGGTAGCCGAGCAGTTCGTCGGCGAGGACGGCGTCCTCCAGGGCGGCCAGGGTGCGCGCCGGGTCGGTCAGCAGGGTCAGCGCCGCTCCCTTGGCCTCGTCGGCGCGGCCGTCCGCGGGCAGTGCCTCGACCCGGCGCACGCGCTCGGCGATCGGCGGGTGCGAGTCGTACGGTCCGGCCGGCTCGTCCGGCAGCTGCGAGCGGAGCCCCGCCAGCTCCAGTTCACGGGCCGTCAGCAGGCGGCCGAAGCCGCCGAAGAACTCGCCGCGGGGCGGCAGCAGCCGGGTCTGCAGGCCGAGGGTGGCGTAGGACTCCAGGTAGAAGTCGTGGGAGGCGGACAGGACGGGGATCTCGCGCAGCGCCGACGCGGTCGCGTCGCGTCCGGCGATCCGGGCGGCGGTGAGGTCGGCGGCGAACTCCTGGCCGCGCGCGGTGGAGAGGGAGGCGCGCAGGTAGAGCCTGCCGTAGGCGGTGTAGATCCTCGCCATCGTCCGGTACGTCGTTCCGACGCCGGTCGTGTCGATCCGCTTGGCCTGCTTGCCCTTGGCGATCCGCTTGGCGGACGCCCGTTCCTGCCGGGCCCGGTCGGCGGCCACCTTGTCGTCCGCCTTCTCGTGGAACTGGCCGATGACCCGGCCGATCTGCACGCGCCCGCGCACGACGAGCGCGGAGAGCCGGGTGTCCCCGCCGGTGAAGTGCCCGAACTCGTGGGCGAGTACGGACCGCAGCTGGGCCTCGGTCAGACCGGTCAGCAGCGGGACGCCGAGGTAGAGCCGGCGCGGGCCGGGGAGCAGGCCGAGCAGCCGCGGGTTCTCGCTGACGGCCGCGTTGACCTCGCCGGTGAGCAGGATGCGGTCGGGTGCGCGGGTGCCGGCCGCCGCGGCCAGCTCCCGGACCAGTGCCCACAGCCGGGGCTCGTCGGCCTCGGTGACCGGGATGCCGGGCCCGTCCTCGCCTTTCGGGGTGCGCAGCATCAGCATGCCGCGGACGACGGGGACGGCCAGCAGTACCGTGACGAAGCCGACCTTCACCGTGAGCGGGCCGTGTCCCCAGCCGTACACGAGGACGTCGATGCCGATCAGCGCGGCGAGCAGGACGAGGCTCAGCAGGTAGAAGCCGAGCAGCAGGACGAGGGCGCGCAGCGCGCGCAGAGTTGCGCCCATCGGGCAGATCCCCCCACAGGACCTCGGAAAAAGGGACATGACGGAGCGCCGGGCCGGTCGGTCGGGGGTGGTGCTTCGGCGGTGCCGGCGGTGCTCGGTGGTGCGGTGTGGGGGGATGCCGGAGTATGCCCTACCGCAGGTCAGGAGGGCAATGCGGATACGGGGAGGGAGGGGTGGTGGTCCGGGGAAGGGGCCCGGAGGCGGGGCGCGTCAGCCGGGGAGGCCGGCCGGGCTGCCGCCGTTGGCCTCGTAACCGGCCACGGCCAGCGCGCGGTGCAGGGCGAACTCGGCGGCCGGATCGGTGGACAGGATCCACGGCAGCGCGCCGACGTGACCGTCGATGTGTATCAGCTGCTGCATGGCCTCCGACCAGCGTTCGGCGCGGACCAGGAAGAACAGCAGCAGATGCCGGACGTGCGGCAGCATGGGGTCCTCGGGGTCGGCCGCGTGGACGGCGTGCAGCGCGCCGTGGATCGCCTTGGTGACGACCTCGCTCTGGTAGAAGCTCGCGACCAGGTTCACCTCCGGCAGGTGCTCGAACACCGCGAACAGCGGCAGCGCGGCGAGCAGCGAGCCCTCCGGGGCGCGGGCCGCGGCGGCCTCCGCGAAGGAGTACGCCTGCTCGCGCGAGCCCTGCCACTTCTCGCACCAGTAGTGCAACGCGGCCAGATGCGCGCCCATGTGGTGCGGGGCGCGGTCGAGGATCTTCAGCCACAGCTGGTCGAACTCGGCGTGCTGATAGGCCAGGCCGCGCGCGATGGACAGCTCCGTCACGTAGGGCACCGGGTCGCCGGGCGCCAGCAGGGCCGCCTGCGCACAGGCGTCCCGGGCCTCCTCCATGATGATCCGGAAGTCGTCCGTGCCCGGCGTCGACGTCCGCCAGGCCTGCTGCACCAGGAACTCCGCGTGGACGGCGGCGCCGCCCGCGTCCTTGGGCTGCTCGGCCCGCCACACCCGCAGCCACTGGCCGCCCGGCGTCTCGTGCACCCCGCCGGGCCGCTGCTGCAACTCCAGCGCGGCGGCACCGGCGAAGGCCTGCACCCGCTGCCAGCGCCGCTCGCCCTCGGACTCGGTGCCGGCCAGCAGCTGGGCGGCGGCCCGGTAGTCCTGCGTGCGCTGCACCAGCTCCAGGACCTGGAGCAGGTCCTCGTCCGGGCCGGGCAGGCGTACGTCCAGCTCCTCCTGGCGCAGGAAGCCGTAGGCCGCGGGGTCGGCGGCGTCCGGGTGTCCCGGGGGAACCTGCTCGATCACCCCGCGCCTGCGCCGTACGACCGGGAGCAGCACGAAGCCCAGCAGGAGCAGCGCCATCAGCAGCCAGAGAATCGACATGCCTCAAGCGAACCAGACGCCGCGGACAATTGGCGAACCCCGCCGCCGGACTGTGGACAACTCCGGTCGAGGACATGACACCGGGACGCCTCGGCGGCGCGGAGGAGGCGCATGAGGCCATGACGCTCACGAGGCAGGGCGGCCCGGAGCGTGCCGCCGGGAACCCCCCGGCCGCCCGAGCGTGACGGCCGGATTGCGCGGCACGACGAGAGCTCATGGCGGGCGTCACCATCCCGCCGGGCGCATTACGCTCGGTGCACATGAGCGACAGGCACATCAGTCAGCACTTCGAGACCCTCGCGATCCACGCGGGCAACACCGCGGATCCCCTCACCGGCGCGGTCGTCCCGCCGATCTACCAGGTCTCGACCTACAAGCAGGACGGCGTCGGCGGGCTCCGCGGCGGCTACGAGTACAGCCGTAGCGCCAACCCGACCCGGACCGCCCTGGAGGAGAACCTCGCCGCGCTGGAGGGCGGCCGCCGCGGCCTCGCCTTCGCGTCCGGCCTGGCGGCCGAGGACACCCTGCTGCGTACGCTGCTCACCCCCGGCGACCACGTGGTGATCCCGAACGACGCCTACGGCGGCACCTTCCGGCTCTTCGCCAAGGTCGCCACCCGCTGGGGGGTGGAGTGGTCGGTCGCCGACACCAGCGACCCGGCCGCCGTGCGGGCCGCGATCACCCCGAAGACCAAGGCCGTCTGGGTGGAGACCCCCTCCAACCCGCTGCTCGGCATCACCGACATCGCCGCCGTCGCCCAGGTCGCCCACGACGCGGGCGCGAAGCTCGTCGTCGACAACACCTTCGCCACGCCCTACCTCCAGCAGCCGCTGGCGCTCGGCGCCGATGTCGTCGTGCACTCCCTGACCAAGTACATGGGCGGCCACTCCGACGTGGTCGGCGGCGCGCTGATCGTCTCCGACCCGGGGCTCGGCGAGGAACTGGCCTACCACCAGAACGCCATGGGCGGGGTCGCCGGCCCCTTCGACTCCTGGCTGGTGCTGCGCGGCACCAAGACCCTCGCGGTGCGCATGGACCGGCACAGCGAGAACGCCACGAAGATCGCCGACATGCTGTCCCGGCACGCGCGCGTGACGAGCGTGCTCTACCCGGGGCTGCCCGAGCACCCCGGCCACGAGGTCGCCGCCAAGCAGATGAAGGCGTTCGGCGGCATGGTGTCGTTCCGGGTCGAGGGCGGCGAGCAGGCCGCGGTCGACGTGTGCAACCGCGCCCAGGTGTTCACCCTCGGCGAGTCCCTCGGCGGTGTCGAGTCCCTCATCGAGCACCCCGGCCGGATGACGCACGCCTCCGCCGCCGGTTCCGCGCTGGAGGTCCCGGCCGACCTGGTGCGCCTGTCGGTCGGCATCGAGAACGTCGACGACCTGCTGGAGGACCTGCAGCAGGCCCTCGGCAAGTAGCGGGGGTCACCAGCCGGACAGCGGTGGGGTCGTCTGCGAGGGCGGCTCCACCCAGGGGTGGGCGTCGGCCGCCCACACCGCGAAGGCGACGGCCGCGACGCAGGCCAGCAGCCACAGGACCCGGCGGACGAGCCGCCGCTGCCGCAGCAGGCGTTCCCCGCGGCGCACCGCGTCACCGTGCAGCTCCGGCGGCACCGGAGCCCCGCCCTGTTCCATGATCCGCCGCACGGCGGCTTCCCGCTCGCCCCGTCTCACCGCGGCCTCCCGCCGCCGGACCGGCGGTCGCGCGAGCAGGGGCTCCGGTGGCGGCCGTGCGAGGGGACGCGCCGTACGAGGTCGCCGGCGCGGCTCATGACGGTGCCGCCCCGGTGTTCGCCGCGCGGGGCGCGACCGGGCGGGCGGGGTGCAGGACGTCGGCCGTCGCGCGGTCGCAGAGGGTGTGGACGCGTTCCGCGGGCAGGCCGAGCAGGGCCGCCGTCTGCTCCTCGGCCACACCCTCGTAGAACCGCAGGACCAGGACCAGCCGCTCGCGCGGCGCGAGCGCGGCCAGCGGGCTGCGCGGATCCGGCCGGGCGCGGCCGAGGACGCCGTACCGGTGCCAGGTGGTGCGCGCGAAGCGGGTGGCGAGGTACTGGCGGGCGCAGTCGTACGGGTCCTCGCCGCGCAGCCGGTCCCAGCGGGCGTAGGTGTGGGCGAGCGCGAGCGTCAGCAGGCGCCGCGCGCGCGGGTTGGCGTCCGGCGCCTCGGCGGTGAGCAGCATGGCGGCGTGCAGCAGGCGCCCGGCCGCACCGGCGACGAACGCCTCGAACTCGCGGGCCCGGCGGGCATCACGGGCCACTTGCCGATCCCCCACCGTGCCTCCCCCCGACGGGGCCCCGCCCCGGTCCGCCGGAGCCGGTCCGGACGAACCCCTCTGCGGACCCGGTCTCATATCAGGCCAGTGGCGGGCCGGGGTCAAGACCTCGGAACCCGCGCGGTGCGGCGCGCGGTCAGGAGGCCGGGGGCTGCTCCGCCGCCGGTACGCCCTGGACGGTCATCCGCGCGGAGAGCGCGTGGTTGAAGCGGGTGAGCAGCGCGCAGAACTGCTCGCGCTCCTCCGGTGCCCAGTCGTGTGTCAGCTCGGCCATGAGCTGACGCCGGGACGAGCGCACCTCCTCCAGCCGCGCGGCGCCGCGCGGCGACAGCTGGAGCACCACCGCGCGCCCGTCCTCCGGGTGCGAGGTGCGCTTGACGAGCCCGGTGTCGACCAGGGGCGCCACCTGCCGGGTGACCGTGGAGGAGTCGATGCCCATGCTCGCGGCGAGCGCCTTGACGCCCATCGGGCCCTCGTTGTCGAGCCGGTTGAGCAGCAGGTACGCGGCACGGTCCATGGAGTTGCGCACCTGGCCGACGCCGCCGAGCCGCGTCTGTTCGGCACGGCGGGCGAACACCGCCACCTCGTGCTGGAGGGTGTCGAGGAGACCGGTGTCACCGACGGTCGTCATGTCCATCGACATTTCAGGTGTTGTGGGCATGGCCGGAGGCTCGCTTCATGAAGGGCTGCTGGGTTGGGGGACAGGGTACGCGGCCCGGCGCCGCGCCGTACCGGCGCTGCACGAACCGGTCTCGCTGCTTGGTCACACCCGTCGTGCGCGAACGTGAACTGCGATGCTGGAGTCATGAGCTACCGCACGGCTGACTCCTTGCGCTCCGTGACCCTCGACGATGTGCGCGGCGCCCAGAAGATGCTCTCGGGAGTGGCCCGTGTGACCGCGATGGAGGGCAGCCGGCACCTGTCCCAGCTGGTCGGCGCCCCCGTGCACCTGAAGTGCGAGAACCTCCAGCGGACCGGCTCGTTCAAGCTGCGCGGCGCCTACGTGCGGATCGCCGGGCTGCTGCCGGAGGAGCGGGCGGCCGGTGTGGTGGCCGCGAGCGCCGGCAACCACGCGCAGGGCGTCGCGCTCGCCTCCGCCCTGCTCGGTGTGCACGCGACGGTGTTCATGCCGAAGGGCGCGCCGCTGCCGAAGATCAGCGCGACCCGGGACTACGGCGCCGAGGTGCGCCTGCACGGCCAGGTGGTCGACGAGACGCTGGCCGCCGCCCAGGAGTACGCCGACCGGACCGGGGCGGTGTTCATCCACCCCTTCGACCACCCGGACGTGATCGCCGGCCAGGGCACGGTCGGCCTGGAGATCCTGGAGCAGTGCCCGGAGGTCCGCACGATCGTCGTCGGCATGGGCGGCGGCGGGCTCGCGGCCGGGATCGCGGTGGGGGTGAAGGCGCTGCGGCCGGACGTGCGGATCGTCGGCGTGCAGGCGGAGGGGGCCGCCTGTTACCCGCCCTCGCTGGCCGCCGGGCGTCCGGTGTCGTTGCTGAGCCCGGCGACGATGGCCGACGGCATCAAGGTGGGGCGGCCGGGCGTGGTGCCGTTCGGGATCGTCGGCGAACTGGTCGACGAGGTGCGCACGGTCAGCGAGGACCAGTTGTCGGCGGCGCTGCTGCTCTGCCTGGAGCGGGCCAAGCTGGTCGTGGAGCCGGCCGGGGCGAGCCCGGTGGCGGCGCTGCTGGCCGCGCCGGACGCCTTCGAGGGCCCGGTCGTCGCGGTGCTCTCCGGCGGCAACGTCGACCCGGTGCTGATGCAGCGGGTGCTGCGGCACGGCATGGCCGCGCAGGGCCGTTACCTGGCCGTCCGGCTGCGGCTGACGGACCGGCCGGGCGCGCTCGCCACGCTGCTCGGGGTGCTGTCGGCGGTCGACGCCAACGTCCTCGACGTCAGTCACGTCCGCACCGGTCCCCGGCTCGGTCTGACGGAGGCCGAGGTGGAGCTGCACCTGGAGACGAAGGGCCCGGCGCACTGCGCCGAGGTCGGCCGGTCCCTGCGGGACGCCGGCTACACCGTCATGGACTGACCCGGATCGGCCGGCCACGGCCACCACCCGTTCGAGCGAAGTCTCTTGAGAGACGCGATACATCGCGTTATGGTGTGTCGTGTGGTCGCCGGCCGGCCCGCCCGCAGGTGCACGGCACCCGCGCGCACCGGTGTTCCGCATCCGCGGAAACCACGGGCACGGCCGGGCGAACAAACCTAGCCTTTGCGAAGAATCCGTCCCCGAAAATCCCCGACGACGTGGAGACACATATGCCAGGTGCCATCTATGCCGAAGGCCTGGTGAAGACCTTCGGCGACGTAAGGGCACTGGACGGCGTCGACCTCGACGTGCCCGAGGGCACGGTCCTTGGCCTCCTCGGGCCGAACGGCGCCGGCAAGACGACGGCCGTCCGCTGCCTGACGACCCTGCTGCGCCCCGACAGCGGCAAGGCGGTGGTCGCCGGCGTGGACGTGCTGCGCCATCCCGACGCCGTACGCCGCTCCATCGGCCTCTCCGGCCAGTTCGCGGCGGTCGACGAGTACCTGACCGGCCGGGAGAACCTCCAGATGGTCGGGCAGCTCTACCAGATGAGGGCCAAGGCGGCCAAGGCACGCGCGACGGAGCTGCTGGAACAGTTCCACCTCGCCGACGCCGCCGACCGCCCCGCCAAGACCTACTCCGGAGGCATGCGCCGCCGGCTGGACCTCGCCGCGGCCCTCGTGGTCTCGCCGCCGGTGATGTTCATGGACGAACCGACGACGGGCCTCGACCCGCGCAACCGCCAGCAGCTGTGGGAGGTCATCAAACAGCTCGTCTCCGGCGGTACGACGCTCCTGCTCACCACGCAGTACCTGGAAGAGGCCGACCACCTGGCCCATGACATCGCGGTCGTCGACCACGGCCGGGTCATCGCCAAGGGGACCTCCGACCAGCTCAAGGCCCGCACCGGCGGCGAGCGCGTCGAGGTCGTGGTGCACGAGCGGGAGGAGATGGCCGCCGCCGCGGAGGTGCTGCGCGGCTTCGGCAAGGGCGAGACCACGGTCGAGGAGCACACCCGCAAGCTCACGGTGCCCGTCACCGGCGGCGCCAAGCTGCTCGCCGAGGTCATCCGCGAGCTCGACTCGCGCGGGATAGAGATGGACGACGTCGGGCTGCGCCGCCCCACCCTCGACGACGTCTTCCTGTCCCTGACCGGACACGCGGCGGAGAACGCCGAGCAGGACGAGCGCACCGGCAAGGAGGCCGTGAAATGAGTGCCGTCACCGACACCGCGCCCGTCGCGGCACCCGGCAACCCCGTGGTCAGATCCGTCCGCGACTCACTGGTCGTGGCCCGCCGGAACCTGATCCGCATGGGACGGATCCCCGAGATGCTGATCTTCGGACTGATCCAGCCCATCATGTTCGTGGTGCTGTTCACCTACGTGTTCGGCGGCTCGATCCAGGTCGGCTCGTCCAGCTCCACGCAGGCCTACCGCGAGTTCCTGATGGCCGGCATCTTCGCCCAGACCGTCACGTTCGCCACGGCGGGCGCCGGCGCCGGCATCGCCGACGACATGCACAAGGGCCTCATCGACCGGTTCCGCTCCCTGCCCATGGCACGCGGCGCGGTCCTCACCGGGCGCACCCTCGCCGACCTGGTCCAGACGGCGCTGACCCTGCTCGTCCTCGCGGTCGTCGCCGTGCTGGTCGGCTGGCGCACGCACGAGAACTTCGGCAAGGTGCTCGCCGGATTCGCCCTGTTCCTGCTGCTCGGCTACGCGTTCTCCTGGATCGGCGCGCTCATCGGCCTGTCCGTGCGCACCCCGGAGGCGGCGACCTCGGGCGGTCTGATCTGGCTGTTTCCGCTGACGTTCATCTCGAACGCCTTCGTGGACGCGAACCAGATGCCGGTCTTCCTGCGGCACATAGCGGAGTGGAACCCGTTCAGCGCCACCGTCCAGGCCTGCCGTGAGCTGTTCGGCAACCTGCCGCCGGGCTTCCGGACACCCGACGCCTGGCCCATGCAGCACCCGGTCCTGGCCTCGCTGATCTGGTCGGTCGTGATCATCCTGGTCTTCCGCACCCTCGCCGTGCGCAAGTACCGCTCCGCGACCGCCTGACAGCGCCACGGCGGCGGAACCGCCGCGGGACGGCCCGAACATGACAAGGCCCCCGGCACCCCTGAGGGCGCCGGGGGCCGGAAGTCGACCGGGGCCGGGATCAGCCCGTGTACGGCTCGGCCTTCAGGATGCGGACCGAGGCCTTCTTGCCGTTCGGCAGCTCGTACTCCGCGTCCTCGCCGACCTTGTGGCCGATGACGCCCGAGCCCAGCGGGGACTGCGGCGAGTAGGTCTCGATGTCGGCGCTCGCGTACTCGCGGGAGGCGAGCAGGAACGTCAGCGTGTCGTCCTCGTCACCGTCGAAGGCGATCGTGACGACCATGCCGGGCGCGACGGCACCGTCCGCGGCCGGCGGCTCGCCGACCTTGGCGTTCTCGAGGAGCTGGGTCAGCTGGCGCACGCGCAGCTCCTGCTTGCCCTGCTCCTCCTTGGCCGCGTGGTACCCGCCGTTCTCGCGCAGGTCGCCCTCCTCGCGCGCAGCCGCGATCTTGGCGGCGATCTCCGTGCGCGCAGGACCAGTAAGGTACTCAAGCTCGTCCTTGAGCTTGTTGTACGCCTCCTGGGTCAGCCAGGTGACGTTCTCGCTGGTCTGGGTCACAGGGTGCTCCTCGTCGGTACTGGGAATACAAAGCATCGCCCTACCCAGAAGAATGTTCCCTCATGGATGGGCGAAACCACGAGCCTAACAATTCAACGCCGGAAGGGGGAGGACATAAGCCATCAGAATTACATCAACGCAGGTCAGGGCCTACGCATTCCGGGTGAACCCGGACCGTGGCCGCGCGTGTCCGCCGGGTGTCAGCCGGCGTGGCAGCCCAGCAGCTCGGCCGTCGTCCCCTGCGCCGTCGTACGGAGCGTGACGACCTTGTCGATCCGGGTGGCCGATCCGGAGAAGCGGAAGTCCGCGCGGCCCACCTCGGCGCCGTCGGCCGACTGCGAGCGCAGGGTGCAGTAGCCGGACGCGCCGGCGTCCTTGCGGACCTCCAGGTGCACCTTGACCGCGTCGCCGGAGGCCTGGAAGGTGATGACCTCGGCGCTGATCTCGTTCTGCGCGACGTAGTGGTAGGCGAAGTAGCCGACCAGTGCGAGCAGGACCGCGCCGAGCACCGAACCGGCGATCCTGAGCTTGCGGTCGGCGCGCTGGTCCGAGGAACGGCCGTAGCGGCCCTCGGGCAGCCGCGTGCTCGCGGTACTCATGATCGTCCTCTCCGCGGAATTATTCGCCCCCCGATTCGGTCACTATAGAAGCCGCCGATCGCGCCCGGAGCCACGGGGGCGCCGACTTACCGAGGAATGAGTCTTGACTGAGCAGCTGCGGCTGATGGCCGTTCACGCGCACCCCGACGACGAGTCGAGCAAGGGCGCGGCCACCATGGCGAAGTACGTGTCCGAGGGGGTGGACGTGCTGGTGGTGACCTGCACCGGCGGAGAGCGCGGGTCCATCCTCAACCCGAAGCTCCAGGGCGACACCTACATCGAGGAGCACATCCACGAGGTGCGCCGCAAGGAGATGGACGAGGCCCGGGAGATCCTCGGCGTCAAGCAGGAGTGGCTCGGCTTCGTCGACTCCGGCCTGCCGGAGGGCGACCCGCTGCCACCGCTGCCCGAGGGCTGCTTCGCCCTGGAGGACGTCGACGAGGCGGCCGGTGAGCTGGTGAAGCAGATCCGCTCCTTCCGCCCGCAGGTGATCACCACCTACGACGAGAACGGCGGCTACCCGCACCCCGACCACATCATGACCCACAAGATCTCCATGGTGGCGTTCGAGGGCGCGGCGGACACCGGGAAGTACCCCGAGGACGAGTTCGGCCCCGCCTACCAGCCGCTGAAGCTCTACTACAACCAGGGCTTCAACCGTCCCCGCACCGAGGCCCTGCACCAGGCCATGCTCGACCGCGGCCTGGAGTCGCCGTACGGGGAGTGGCTCAAGCGGTGGAACGAGATGGAGCGCACCGAGCGCACCCTGACCACGCACATCCCGTGCGCGGACTTCTTCGAGATCCGCGACAAGGCGCTGATCGCCCACGCCACGCAGATCGACCCGGACGGCGGCTGGTTCAAGGTGCCGCTGGAGCTCCAGAAGGAGGTCTGGCCGACGGAGGAGTACGAGCTGGCGAAGTCCCTCGTCGATACTTCCCTCCCCGAGGACGACCTCTTCGCGGGCATCCGGGACAATGCCTGACATGAGCGCAAGCGTGAGCCTGGCAGTGACGCACCTCGTCCCCCTCGCCAAGGAGGTGGACGAGAACAAGGTCACCCCCGGCATCCTCGGTTTCATCGTCTTCGCGGTGATGGCCGTGGCCGTGTGGGGGCTGATGAAGTCGATGAACAAGCACATGCAGAAGGTCGACTTCAAGGAGTCCCCGGACGCGGACGCGGAGCAGGGCCGGGAACAGGCCGGCTCCGCGGCCCGGCAGCGCTGACCCGCCGGGGTCAGCCTTCCGCCGGCACCGCCACCCCCATCACCTCCCGGGCGTGGCGGTCCGGAGTCATGCGCAGCCGCCAGGCCTGCCAGCCGGCCTCCAGCTCGACACCCCGCTCCAGCAGCAGGGCGTACGCCGAGACGTAGTCCGCCAGCTTCTCGTCCCGCAGTGGGTGCGAGGCGCGGGCCAGCCGGGCCAGCTCCTCCTGGGCGACGGCCGTGCCCACCTCCACCCCGCCCGGCGCCGCGTACGGCAGCAGGGTGCAGCGCAGGAAGCGGGCCCAGTCCTCGCCGCGCCGGTCGCCGTAGGACGTGAACAGGGCGAGCGCCTCGTCGCACAGCGCCAGCGCCTGCTGCGACCGCGCGTTGCCCGCGTCCACCACCGCCAGCTCCAGGCAGGTCCAGGCCTCGCCGTGGGCGACGCCGATCCGCTGGAAGTCGGCGCGCGCGTCCACCAGGAGCTGCCGGGCGAAACCGGAGTTGCGCAGCGAGCCGGTCCGCGCGGCCCGCTGGTCCCGGGTCGCCCGCGCCGAGTGGTGCCGGGCGCAGGCCAGGCCGTACACGTCCCGTATCCGGGAGAACATCGTCCGGGACCGCTCCAGGTCCCGCACGGCCTGGTCCAGCTCACCGGTCTCCTCCAGCGCCTGCCCCAGGTAGTACAGCGTCCACGCCTCGCCGCGCGCGTCCTCGTTCTCCCGGTGCCGGGGCACCGCCCGGCGCAGGCTCTCCACGGCCGCGGGGGCATCGCCGGCCACCAGCCGGGCCCGGGCCAGCTGGGTCAGCGCCCACGCCTCCCCACGGGCGTCCTGCGTCCTGCCGTACCGCTCCAGGGCCGCCCGCAGCTCCGTCTCCGCGCGCGGTACGTCCCCCAGCCGCAGGGCCAGCTGGCCCAGCTGGAAGTGCGCCCAGGCCTCGCCGTGCACCGAGCCGCCCTCGCGGTGCAGGACCAGGGAGCGGGTGAGCAGGTCCAGGGCCTCCGCCAGGCGGGCGCGGTCCCGCTGGACGGCCGCCAGCGCGTGCATCGTCCACGCCCGGTCCGTCGCCAGCTCCGGTGCCGCCTGCATGTCCAGGGCCTCCTGGAGCCTGGCCGCCGCCTCGGTGAGGTTGCCCTGGTGGTGCAGCGTGATCCCCAGCGAGGTCAGCGCGCGGGCCGCCCCCGCCTCGTGCTGGGCCTCCCGGTACAGGTCCACGACCGAGGTCAGCGTGGTCCGTGCCTTGTCCAGCTCGCCGAGCTGCCGGGCCGCGATGCCGGTACGCCACTGCACCGAGCGCACCAGCAGTCCCTGGTCCACCGACTGCGCCAGCTCGCTGATCTCACCGAGCCGGTACAGGTCGCCGCGCAGCAGGCAGTAGTCGCACAGCGCGCCCAGCAGGTTCAGCACGGCCGCCTGGTCCACGCCCTCCGCGTGCCGCAGGGCCGCCGTGATGAAGCTGGACTCGTCGTCCAGCCAGCGCAGCGCCTCGTCGAGGGAGGGGAAGCCGTGCGAGCCGAACCGGTTCGACCGCGTCGACATGTTCCCGTCGACCAGGCGCAGCACCGAGTCGGCCAGCTCCGCGTAGTTCACGATCAGCCGCTGCTGCGCGGCCGCCCGCTCGGCCGGGTCCTCCTCGTCCAGCAGCCGGGCGTGCGCGAAGGCCCGCACCAGGTCGTGCAGCCGGTAGCGGCTGCCGCGCACATGGTCGATCAGGCCCGCCCGGGCGAGCGCCACCAGATGCCGGGTGGCCTCGGCCTCGTCCGTGGCGAGCAGGGAGGCCGCCGCCGCCGCGCCCAGCGAGGCCCGGCCCGCCAGGGCGAGCCTGCGCAGCAGCCGGCGGGTGGGCTCCGGCTGGTCGGTGTAGCGCAGCCACAGCGCCCGCTCCACCGGCTCCACCGGGCCGTACGCCCCCAGGTCCGCGGCCAGCTGCCGGGGTGAGCGCGGGCCCAGCGCCGAGCCCGCGACCCGCAGCGCCAGCGGCAGCCCGCCGCACAGCTCGCGGACCCGGTCGGCGGAGTCGGCGTCGTACGGCCCCGACGCGTCCTCGGCCACCGCGTTCAGCAGTTCCTCGGCGCCCGCCGCGTCCAGCGCCGGGACGGGCAGCTCGTGCACCCAGGCCGGCAGCTCGGCGGGCAGGTCGAGGGGAGAGCGGGCGGTGACCAGCACCAGGCTGTCGGAGCGCTCCGGCACCAGGGCGCGCACCTGCTCCGGGTCCGAGGCGTCGTCCAGCACGATCGTCACCGGCAGTCCGGTCAGATGCCGGTGGTACAGCTCGGCCAGCCGCTTGACCTGCTGGTCGGGGGAGGAGCGTTCCCTGAACAGCAGCTGCTCGCGGGGCGCGCCCAGCCGGTTGAGCAGGTGCAGCAGGGCGTCCCGGGTGGACAGTGGCGCCTCCTCCCGGCTGCCGCCGCGCAGGTCCACCACCACCGCGCCCCGGAAGTGGTCCCGCAGCTCGTGCGCCGCGCGCACCGCGAGCGTGGTCCGGCCGGAGCCGGGCTCGCCGTGCAGCACCACCAGCGTCGGCCGGGTCTCGGTGGCCGCGCGCGCCGCCTGCGCCCACTGCCTGATCCGCGCCAGCTCCGCCCGGCGCCCCGCGAACGGGCCGTCGGCGTCCGGGAGCTGCCCGAAGGACTGCTCCAGCACCGAACGCCTGCGGGCCGCCGCGCTCTTGTCCGCACCGCGCAGCGCCGGGCCGGTGCCCTTCTTCTTGGCGCCGGTGGAGGCGCTGAGCACCCGCTGCTGGTCGAGGAACGGACGGATGCCGCGCACCTCCAGCGCGGTCAGCCACTGCAGCCGCAGCTGCTCCGGGCCGCCGGGCTGGCCGGCCGCGCCCGCGCGGTGGTGGGCGGCGGGCAGATGCGCACCGGCCACCTTCACCACCGTCGCCGCGGCGCCCACCGCGCCCGCGGTGACGCCCGCGCCGAGGGCCGTGCCGGTACCGGTGCCGAGGGCCAGGTCGGCCACCGCGGCGGCGACGGCGGCGACCGCCGCGACGAGCAGGGCCGTTCCGGCGCCTTCGCGGGCGTACCGCTGGCCGAAGGTCAGCCGGCCGGCCTCCGCCTCGTCCAGTGCGCGCGTGTAGGCCTCGTACTCCTCGCCGGCCGCACCCGCCATCGCCTCCAGCGCGCCGCGCGCCCGCGACAGCAGCAGCTGACCGTCGATCCGCCCGCCCGAACGCCGTACCTCCTCCTCCACGGCCCGCACCAGCAGCCGCTCGGCCTCCGCCCGATGACCGTCCCGCATGTCCCGTCCCCCTCCGGCGGCAACTCCCTCGCGTACGAGTGTCCTTCGGGGACGACGGGATGGCGAGGGGGTGGCGATCAGCGGGCCGGTGAGGGTTCCGTGCCGGTTTCCGTGCCGACTGTCTCCCCCCGGTCACGTCCGGGAGCCGTGCCCCACGGCGCCGCCGCGGCGCCCGCCCGTTCCGCGAAACCGGGGGTCGCCGTCCGGGCCTGACGTCCCACGCGGGCATGGCTGCGGCAGGATGGGGGCATGCCGAATCGACTGGCCCATGAGACGTCCCCGTACCTGCTCCAGCACGCGGACAACCCCGTCGACTGGTGGCCGTGGTCCGGCGAGGCCTTCGAGGAGGCCCGCAGGACCGGCAGGCCCGTCCTGCTGAGCGTCGGGTACAGCAGCTGCCACTGGTGCCACGTGATGGCTCACGAGTCCTTCGAGGACCGGGCCACCGCCGACTACCTCAACGAGCACTTCGTCAGCGTCAAGGTCGACCGCGAGGAGCGGCCGGACGTGGACGCCGTCTACATGGAGGCCGTCCAGGCGGCCACCGGGCACGGCGGCTGGCCCATGACCGTGTTCCTCACCCCCGACGCGGAGCCGTTCTACTTCGGCACCTACTTCCCGCCCGCGCCCCGGCACGGCATGCCCTCCTTCCGGCAGGTGCTGGAGGGCGTCCAGCAGGCCTGGACCACCCGCCGGGAGGAGGTCGCCGACGTCGCCGGGAAGATCGTCCGCGATCTCGCCCAGCGGGAGATCGTCCGGCAGGCCGACACGGCCCCCGGCGAGCAGGAGCTCGCACAGGCCCTGCTCGGGCTCACCCGGGAGTACGACCCCCAGCGCGGCGGATTCGGCGGCGCGCCGAAGTTCCCGCCGTCCATGGTGCTGGAGTTCCTGCTCCGCCACCACGCCCGGACCGGTGCCGAGGGCGCGCTCCAGATGGCCCGGGACACCTGTGAGCGGATGGCCAGGGGCGGCATCTACGACCAGCTCGGCGGCGGGTTCGCCCGGTACTCGGTGGACCGGGACTGGGTCGTGCCGCACTTCGAGAAGATGCTGTACGACAACGCCCTGCTCTGCCGGGTGTACACCCACCTGTGGCGGGCCACCGGCTCGGACCTCGCCCGGCGGGTCGCGCTGGACACCGCCCAGTTCCTGCTCCGCGAACTGCGCACCGCGGAGGGCGGGTTCGCCTCGGCCCTCGACGCCGACAGCGACGACGGCAGCGGGCGGCACGTCGAGGGGGCGTACTACGTCTGGCGGCCCGATCAGCTGCGCGAGGTCCTCGGGGACGACGCCGGCCTCGCCGCCCAGTACTTCGGCGTGACCGAGGAGGGCACCTTCGAACACGGCCAGTCCGTCCTGCGACTGCCGCAGACGGAGGGCGTGTTCGAGGCCGAGAGGATCGCCTCCGTCAAGGACCGGCTCCTCGCCGCCCGGGACCGGCGGCCCGCGCCCGGCCGGGACGACAAGGTCGTCGCCGCCTGGAACGGGCTCGCCATCGCCGCGCTCGCCGAGACCGGCGCCTGCTTCGACCGGCCGGACCTCACCGAGGCCGCCGTCGCCGCCGCCGACCTGCTGGTCCGGGTCCACCTGGACGAACACGGCCGGCTCGCCCGCACCAGCAAGGACGGCCGGGTCGGCCCGAACGCGGGCGTGCTGGAGGACTACGCCGACGTCGCCGAGGGCTTCCTCGCGCTCGCCTCCGTGACCGGCGAGGGCGTCTGGCTGGACTTCGCCGGACTGCTGCTCGACCACGTCCTCGCCCGCTTCACCGACCCGGAGACCGGTGGCCTGTACGACACCGCGTCCGACGCCGAGCAGCTCATCCGCCGGCCCCAGGACCCCACCGACAACGCCGTCCCCTCCGGCTGGACCGCCGCGGCCGGCGCGCTGCTGAGCTACGCCGCCCACACCGGCTCCGAGCCGCACCGGACCGCCGCCGAGCGGGCGCTGGGTGTGGTGAAGACGCTCGGGCCGCGCGTGCCCCGGTTCATCGGATGGGGGCTGGCCGTCGCCGAGGCGCTGCTCGACGGGCCGCGTGAGGTGGCGGTCGTCGGACCGGCCCCGGACGACGAGCGGACGGCGGCCCTGCACCGTACGGCGCTGCTGAGCACCGCCCCGGGGGCCGTCGTCGCCTGCGGCACCCCGGACAGCGAGGAGTTCCCGCTGCTCGCCGACCGCACGCTCATCGACGGCGCGCCCACCGCGTACGTCTGCCGCGGCTTCGTCTGCGACCTGCCGGTGACGGACCCGGACGCCTTGCGGACGAAGCTGATCACTCCCTGAGAGCGGCGGCCGCCGGCCCGGGAACCGGCACCGGTTCCAGCCGGGCCGGCGAGGACCGCTCGGGGCACCCGGCCGCGGCCGCCGCCACCTGGACCGCCACGAGCGACGGCACTGTCCGCCGGGAAGTGTCAGGCGTAGCCGGGGATCAGCGCCGCCGGCGGCAGCCGGGCGCCCCACCGGACGAGCGGGGCGCCGGCCCTGGCGCCCGTCCACCGGGCCCGGAGTCACGCCGGCACGGCCGGACCGGCCACGAGAGAGGCCCGGAAACTGCGGAGCGTGGAGAGGAACGCCGTCGGCAGGAGCAGCCCGAGCCCCCACCCCGCTGCCACGCGGAAGACGTCCCGCACCCGGACGCCGGTCATCCGCGCCGTGTTCGTGCCCGCAGCCGGCCCCGCCGGCCGGTCACCGCGGATCGGGCGGCGTGCTCAGCCGCTCCGGGTGCGCATGCTCAGCGCCCGTTCCACGACCGCCTCCAGCCGATCGTGGTGCGCGCCCTTCCAGTAGGCCCGGCCGCAGGCCGTGCACTGGGCGAAGACGTCGTAGGAGCGTTGGGTGCCGTGCTTCAGCTGGGTGGCGACCTCGTCCTTGGTGGCCGCTCTGAGCAGGCCGTTGCAGGCGGTGCAGCGGGTCCAGGGGCTGAGGTCGGGGGCGAAGCGGTCGAGGACGTCGTGGAGCTGGTCGTCGGGGCGGGTGCTGTAGACGAACGCGCCGGCCCACAGTTCCCGGCGGCGCAGCAGGCCCCGGTCGCGGCTGAGCATGACCCGCTTCTCGGCCGCCGAGCGGGCGGCGAGCGCCGGGTCCCCGATGTCCGTCGACTCGTACGCCGTGTCCACGCCGAGCAGCCGCAGCCGGCGGGCCAGCGTGCCGAGGTGGACGTCGAGGAGGAAGCGGAGGGGTGCGCCGGGCACCCGCTGGGGGCGTTCCACCGGCCGGACGACCAGCCGCTCGGCCGGCTGCGGGACGTACGAGGGCGGGACCTCGCGGCCGTCCACGACCAGCGCGCCGACCTCGGTCAGCGGTACCCCGAGGGACTCGACGACATGGCCGAGGGACGAGACGCCGTCGGTGACGACCGTCCGCCGCGGTCTGCGCTGCACGAACACGCCCAGCTCGGGGGCGAACTCGACGTGGATCTCGGGACCGTTCACCCGGTCAGGATGTCATGGGAGCCGACCGTGGCCTCAGGGTTTTCCGGTGGGCAGGCCGTGCTCCAGGACGTCCAGGGCCCGGTCCACCATGCCGCGCAGGTCGTCCTGGAAGCCGTTCTCCGCCCACGCCATGGTGACCTCCATCAGGCCGCCGACGAGGGCCGTCGCGTAGACGCGCACTTCGAGGCCGTCCGCGGCCAGCCCGGAGCGTTCGGCGAGGGCCTCGCGCAGCAGGCGCCCGGTCCGCGACAGGCTCTCGGCCATCCGGGACCGGACGGCGGGGACCCGGGCCGCGAGGTGTGCCCGCGCCCGCACCACGTCGGGGTCCTCCGCCGTCATCGCGTCGACGGCCTTGCGCATCACGTGCCGTACCGAGTCCGTCCACGGCTCTCCCGCGGGCCGGGCGCGCAGCTCCTCCACCATCAGCGAGCCGAACTCGTCCGTGAGGACGATGTCCTCCTTGGCCGGGAAGTACCGGAAGACGGTCGACGGTGACACCTCGGCCCGGTCGGCGATCTGGTCGATCGTCGTGGCGTCGTAGCCCTGCTCCTCGATCAGCGCGTAGGTCGCGGCACGGATCGCCTCACGGGTCTTGATCTTCTTGCGTTCACGCAGGCCCGGCTGGGGTCGGTCGGCGGGGGAGAGCGGGGAGCGTGCGTGCCTCATGCCGGTCATTGTCCGGCATCGGCCGTGGTGGGGGCGCCGGCGTGTGGATGTGGGAGTGACTCGCACCTCCACGGGACTGTCCATCGCCGAACAGCGTCGGGGCGCGAAGACGGCCACGGCTCGAAGGAGCCGTGGCCGGTGGGGGGGGGCGAGGGCGGACGGCGTCACGTGTGCTGGTACGCCACCAGCGAGATCCCGACGTAGTGGACGACGAACGCGGCCAGGGTGAAGGAGTGGAAGACCTCGTGGAAGCCGAACCAGCGCGGTGACGGGTTCGGGCGCTTGATGCCGTAGATCACGCCGCCGGCGCTGTAGAGCAGACCGCCGACGACCACCAGGACCAGGACCGCGACGCCGCCCGTGCGCAGGAAGTCGGGCAGGAAGAAGACCGCCGCCCACCCCATCGCGATGTAGCAGGGCGTGTACAGCCAGCGCGGGGCGCCGACCCAGAAGACGCGGAAGACGATGCCGGCCGCCGCGGCGGCCCAGATGCCCCACAGCAGCCACTGGCCCTTGGTGCCGGGCAGGAGCAGCAGGGTCAGCGGGGTGTAGGTGCCGGCGATGATCAGGAAGATGTTGGCGTGATCGAGGCGGCGCAGCACGCCGTCCATGCGCGGGCTCCAGTTGCCCCGGTGGTAGAGCGCGCTCACGCCGAACAGGAGGCAGGCCGTCAGGGCGTAGATGCCGCAGGCGACGCGGCCTCTGGTCGAGTCGGCGAGGGCGGTGAGCACGAGGCCCGCGATGAGTGCGGCCGGGAACATCCCGAGATGCAGCCAGCCGCGGAGCCTGGGCTTGACCGGATGCGGCAGGGAGAGCTCCACGGGGCCACGGCCGGCGTCCGGCGTGTCCGTGGGCGCGTCGGAGGCGGACACAGTCATGGCCCGCATGGTACCGAGGCTGCCGTAAGTCATTCATCAATGCGCGGTCAATCAAGTCACCCGGCAAAAAGTCCTTCAGCTGAACCCAACGTGGACGCAAAGAGTCGTGGTAACCGTGGGATTCCTCACGCCGCTCACTTGTGATGCCCTCTGGACAGATGGGCACTAGACTCGGATGATCAAATGAGTGCGGTCGGCACCGGATGAGCAGGCTACGAAGCATCCGGGTCGCGGCCCCCACGGGGCGAGAACACAAAAAATCCCTCACTTAGGAGCAATCGTGGCGCGCGACATCGCGGCTCCCACCGTCGTCCCCACCAACCACCGGGAACTGATCTCGTGGGTCAACGAGATCGCCGAACTGACGCAGCCGGACAGCGTGGTCTGGTGTGACGGGTCCGAGGCCGAGTACGAGCGGCTGTGCGAGGAACTGGTCGCCAAGGGAACCTTCAGGAAACTCGACCCGATCAAGCGCCCCCACTCCTACTACGCCGCCTCCGACCCGTCCGACGTCGCGCGCGTCGAGGACCGGACCTTCATCTGCTCGGAGAAGGAGGAGGACGCGGGCCCGACCAACCACTGGAAGGACCCCGCCGAGATGCGGGACGTCTTCACCGGTGAGCAGGGCCTGTTCCGGGGCTCCATGCGGGGCCGCACGATGTACGTCGTGCCCTTCTGCATGGGCCCGCTCGGCTCCCCGCTGTCCGCGCTGGGCGTGGAGATCACCGACTCCGCCTACGTCGCCGTCTCGATGCGCACGATGACGCGCATGGGCCAGGCCGTCCTGGACGAGCTGGGCGACGAGGGCTTCTTCGTCAAGGCCGTCCACACGCTCGGCGCCCCGCTGGAGCCCGGCCAGGAGGACGTCCCCTGGCCCTGCAACCGGACCAAGTACATCTCGCACTTCCCCGAGTCGCGGGAGATCTGGTCCTACGGCTCCGGCTACGGCGGCAACGCCCTGCTCGGCAAGAAGTGCTACGCCCTGCGCATCGCCTCCGTCATGGCCCGCGACGAGGGCTGGCTGGCCGAGCACATGCTGATCCTCAAACTCACGCCGCCGCAGGGCGAGTCCAAGTACGTCGCCGCCGCCTTCCCCTCCGCCTGCGGCAAGACCAACCTCGCCATGCTGGAGCCCACGATCTCCGGCTGGACCGTGGAGACCATCGGCGACGACATCGCCTGGATGCGGTTCGGCGAGGACGGCCGGCTGTACGCGATCAACCCCGAGGCCGGCTTCTTCGGCGTCGCGCCCGGCACCGGTGAGCACACCAACGCCAACGCGATGAAGACCCTCTGGGGCAACGCGGTCTTCACCAACGTCGCCCTCACCGACGACGGCGACGTGTGGTGGGAGGGCATGACCGAGGAGCCCCCGGCCCACCTGACCGACTGGAAGGGCAACGACTGGACGCCGGAGTCGGAAACCCCGGCCGCCCACCCCAACGCCCGCTTCACCGTGCCGGCCGCGCAGTGCCCGATCATCGCGCCGGAGTGGGAGGACCCGAAGGGCGTGCCGATCTCGGCGATCCTCTTCGGCGGGCGCCGCGCGACGGCGGTGCCGCTCGTGACGGAGTCCTTCGACTGGAACCACGGCGTCTTCCTCGGCGCCAACGTGGCCTCCGAGAAGACCGCCGCCGCCGAGGGCAAGGTCGGCGAGCTGCGCCGCGACCCGTTCGCGATGCTGCCGTTCTGCGGCTACAACATGGGCGACTACATGGCCCACTGGGTCGACGTCGCCAAGGACAAGGACCAGTCCAAGCTGCCGAAGATCTACTACGTCAACTGGTTCCGCAAGAACGACGAGGGCCGGTTCGTCTGGCCGGGCTTCGGAGAGAACTCCCGGGTCCTGAAGTGGATCGTGGAGCGGCTGGAGGGCAGGGCCGAGGGCGTCGAGACCCCGATCGGCGTCCTGCCGGCGAAGGACGCCCTGGACACCGACGGCCTCGCACTCTCCGACTCCGACATGGAGTTCCTGCTCACGGTCGACAAGGAGGTCTGGCGCGAGGAGGCCGCGCTGATCCCCGGGCACCTGGAGACCTTCGGCGACCACACCCCGAAGGAGCTGTGGGACCAGTACCGGGCGCTGGTGGAGCGCCTGGGCTGAGCCGCCCGCCCATGACTCCGCGGCCGGTCGCCGTGCCCTGACCAGCGATCGTCACGACCGGCCGCGGTGAACGGCCCACCGGGCCCCGCCGGGCGCGGGGCCCGGTCGCCGCACGGACCGGCCCGGCACCGGCCGCCCGCCTCGCCGGCGACCGCCGCCGGGACGTGCACGTCAGGCGCCGGGTTCGCCCTGCCCCGTCCCGCCCCGGTCCTCCAGGTACCGGGTGTGGGACTCCTGACGGCGGGCCTCGGTCTCGCCGAGCTCCGCCGCGAGCCGCTCGGCCTCCCGCCGCAGCAGATCGAGCTGCCGCTCCAGATGGCGTTCGGGAGGCTCGGTGCCCGGCGCCAGACGCGTCCACCAGCGGGTGCGGACGAAGGCGTCCACGGCCTCCGGGAGGTCCTGCCGCACCGCCCGGGAGACGGTGTGCACGGCCTCCGGGTCCCGGCCGAGCGCCTCGGCGGCCCAGCCCGGTTCCAGCAGCGCGCCCAGCAGACCGGTCAGCGCGCCGAGCCGGGTGGCGGCCCCGGGCGGCAGGTCGACGTCCGCGAGGTAGCCGCCGAGCCGGCCGAAGTCGGCGCGCAGCTCCTCCAGTTGGTCCGACGGGCTCGGGAAGTCCGGCGGGGCGGGCCGCTCCGGCGGGGCGATGAGCGCGCCCGCGCCGTACAGCCCGGCCACCACGACCGGCCAGTACGGTCCCGCGACCCCGGTGAAGGTCAGCACCAGACCGAGCAGCCCGCAGGCGCCGCCGGTGAGGTTCTTGCGGGACTCCAGATAGCCGAGGACCTCACTGGTAGCCACGGATCTCCTCGAAGGCGCCGTCCAGCGAGCCCTGCCGGGCGTCGAAGAGGCGGCCGCCGGTCAGGTCGGCGATGTGCCGCAGTGCGGAGCGGGAGGAGTCGCCGAACAGGATCGGGAAGACCGGGATGTCCCGCCGGTCGCGGCCCAGGGCGCGGTAGAAGCCGTCGAAGTCGCCGGCCTCGGCGCCCGCGGTGTTCTCCCCGTCGGTCATCAGCACGATCGAGGTGAACGTGTCCCGGTCGGCGCCGAGATGGTCGTACGCCTGCTCCAGCGAGGTGTAGACGGCGGTGCCGCCGTCGGCGCTGAGGGCTTCGGTGTCCCGGCGGATCGCGGCGAGCCCGGCCCCCGGGTCCTCCGGGTCGACGACATGGGTGCGCACGCTCTTCACGTCCGAGCCGAACGGCATCAGCGTCACCTCCTCCCGGTCCCGGAAGTCGCCGGTGAGCCCGGCCAGCGCCTTCTTCAGCGCGGCGAGCCGGTCGCCCTCCATGGAGCCGGAGGTGTCCAGGACGTACACCGTGCGCGAGGGGCGGCGCAGTTCGTTCTCGTACGAGTCCAGCAGCCCGTCGGCCACCGAGCGGCTGCCGGGGAAGGGCAGTTCACGGCGCCGGCCGGTGTCGAGCCCGGCGGCGGGCCGCACCGAGGGCACGACCGGCCGGCGGTGCGTGGTGTCGGTGATCAGCTTCTGCACGGCGCCGGTGCGCAGGTCCGCGGTCACCTTGCGGACGTCCTCGCGGGTGCGGGCGTCGGTGGACGCGAGCGAGGAGAGCGGGTAGTCGGCGGTGACGACGCCGTCGCGGGGGCGGATCACGGTGAGGCCCGGGATGCCCTTGAGGACGGACTCGTAGTTGAGCAGGGCGTCGACGGTGCCGCGCCGCCGGTAGGCGGAGGCGAGCCAGCCCGACGAGCCCGAGGTCAGCTTCTGGCCCCGGAAGAACTCCTTCAGCCGGGGCGTCGCCTTCGCCACGTCGGCGTCGGTGAGCGCGGACTGGGCGCCGGAGAGGGCGGAGGCGACCGACACCAGCGTGGCGAAGCCCGAGTTGGAGCGGGCCGGGTCGGTCATGCCGTAGGTCAGCTTCCCGTCCTGGACGGCCTGCTCCACCCGGGACCAGGTGACGTCCTCGGGCTTCCAGCCGAGCTCCCGCACGGTGGCCGTCCGGACGCCGACGGCGACCGGGCTGGACATGACGGGAGTCTCGGACACCACCTTCTTCGCCGCCTCGGGCCGCAGCCGCAGGTAGTCGTCCGACGACAGCCACAGCGCGTCGTACGCCCCGTCCGCCTTCCCCCGGGCCAGCAGGTCGACGGCGTCCAGGGTGCCCATGTAGGTGGGCCGGACGGTGATGCCGGTGTCCTCGCGGACGCGGTCGAAGACGGCGGTCATGTCGCTGAGTTCGCTGGAGGCGAGGACCCGGAGCGTGCCGGGCTCCGGCGCGTTCGCGTCGTCGTCGGCGTCCTGCGAGGTGCACGCGCCCAGCAGGCCGGCGGTGACGGCGACCACGGCGATCAGAGAGCGCCGTCTCATCCGAGGCCCCCCTCCAGCGCGCCCTGGGCGCGGCTGCGCTCCAGGTGGGCGGATGCGCCGCGCAGTTCGTCCGTGAGGGACTGGACGGTGCTCGCCATGACCTCGGTCGCCTGCACCTTGTAGCTGTCGATGGCGTCGAGGGTGCGGTAGATCTGCTGGAACGCCGCGCGCAGGGTCTCCGCGCCGACCGCCGGGTCGGCGGCGATGCGCTGGATCTCGCCGCTCTGCGTGGCGAGCATCTCGGCGTTGCCCCGGATGAGGTCCTCGGTGGTCCCGCGCAACGCGTTGACCTGCTCGACGACCTTCTTCTGGCTGTCCAGGGCGGAGGCCAGCATCACGGAGATGCGCAGCGCCGAGACGGTGGTCGTGGCGGCCCGGTCGACCCCCTTGACCAGTTCGTCGTTGTTGCGGCGCACGACGTCCATGGCGAGGTAGCCCTGCGCGCACACCGCGAGCTGGGTGAGCAGGTCCTGGTGCTTCTGCCGGACCGGGAAGAGCACGTCGGCACGGAGGGCGTCGGCCTCCTGCGGGTCGCCGGTCCCGGCGATGTGCTCCTCCACGGCGGCGTCCAGGGCCTGGGTGAGGACCACGTACTCCTGGAGCTTGCCCATCGTCTCCCACAGCCGCACCCGCTCGGTCTGCAACGCGGCGTTGTCCCGGCGCAGTTCGTCCTGCCCGCCGCGCAGCGCGCCCACGATCCGGTTCAGGTTGCCCTGCGCGGAGGCGTACTTGGCGAGGTGGTCGCGCAGCTTGTTGCCGCCGGGCAGCCTGGACAGGAACCTGCGCCCCTTGTTCGCGGGCAGGTCCCGCGGGTCCAGGTCCTCCACCACGCGGCGCAGTTCCACGAGCGAGCCGGCCACCTTGCCCTGGGCGTCCCCGCCCCTGTCGGGCAGGCTGCGCACGGCCCGCTCCAGCATGCGGTTGGACTGGACGGCGGCGGTGCGCATCTCACCGGAGCCGAGCGCGGTGATCTCGCCGACCTTGCCCGCGAACTCGGGCGAGCGGGCGTCGAGCGCGGCGAGCTGCTCGACGAAGGCGGTGGCCTTGCGGGCCATGTCGGTGCGCACCGCGTCCTCGACGGGCACCAGACCGCCGGCCTTCTCCCTGGGCACGGGCGGTACGGGGTCGGGCGGGGTGAGCTGGAAGTCGCTGTCGGTCATGCGGTGGGTCCCCCGTGTCATCCGCGGGCCCGGCGGGCCATCTCGTGCAGCACCGCGGAGGTGGGCACGGGCGCCTGCCGGACACCGGTGAGCTTCTGGTTGAGGTAGGCGGCGCGGCCGGCGGTGGCCGCGACGAACTCGGCGGCGTCGCCCTGCGGCCTGAATCCGTGCCGGACGGCGAGCCTGCGCAGGGCCGGGTCGGTGCTGAGCAGCTCCCCGAGCGCCCGGCCGTCCGCGTCCAGCGGTACGACGGTGTGGTCGCTGTTGACGGTGGTGTCCGGGTACAGCACCACGAGGTCGTCCACGTCGTGCTGCTCCGCGAGGAGCGCCGCGACCTGCGACTCGTACACCAGCACCAGCGGGTTGCCGGCGCCGCTGACGAAGTCCCGGAACACCGCGTCCGTGCTGGACTGCTGGGCGCCCTGCACGCTGACCAGCTTGTGCAGCAGGGGAGCGGTGCGGTCGAGGTCGGCCTTGCCGGCGACCACCTTGCCGCCGTTGGCCACGTAGGAGGCGGCGGCGAGGTAGAGGGCGCCGGAGTTGGACGACTCGGGGTCGGTGCTGGCGATGTACAGGGTGCCCGTCAGCTCGCCGTGGGCCTTGGCGCCCTTGAGCTGCTGCCAGGTGCGGTCGTGCCGGGCGGCGTCCACGTAGGCGCCCGTCCTCAGCGTGCCGCGGTTCTTCCCGTCGAGCACCGCCAGTCCGTTGGCGGCGAGCACGTCGGCGGCGCCGCGGTGGGCCACGACGACGAGCGGCGAGTAGAAGGGCCGGGGCAGGGGCTCCTGGACGTGGTACTTGCGCGCCAGCTGGTCGGCGGGTGCCTGGCTGGACGGGAAGGCGAAGTCGTACCCCTCGAGGTCCAGCCCCTCCATGGCCCAGGACCCGGAGGCCTCGGTCCTGACGGTGTAGCCCTTGGCGGCGAGGGCCTTCACCACGTCGGGATCGGAGAAGAAGTCGGCCTTCTCCGATCCGATCACACCACGCACGGTCTTCGTTGCCGTGCCCTTGTCCTCCCCTTGCCGGCCCGCGACGACGGCGGCCACCACGCCACCGATCAGCAGAACCGCGAGGACGATTCCCGCGATACGTCTCACGCCGGGGAGCGTGCTCCCGGAACCCCACGTTCCCCACGCATCGAGATGAACGGGGCGTGACGTCCCGTTCCCGGTATGCAACCGGAAGTCATCCCTCCGGAACGGGGCGGCGACGCCGGGTCGGCGGAGAGTGCCGGTCACCCCTTTCCCGCCACAGCGGCGCTCACCCGCACACACCTGGCCGGCGGTCTGCGTAGCGCTCGGCCACGAGGGATCGGCGCCCCGCGGAAAGAAACACACGGCACTCCCGACCCGGCCGAAGCCGAGCGCAGCGTATGGCGCCCGGTCCGCGCGTCGCTGCGGGTGCACGCGGACTGGGGCCGATCGGGGGACCCCCGCGGGGGTCAGGCGGTGCTGAGCTCCTTGGGGTCGGCGGACAGCGCGGCGGTGTGCGCGTCCATCCGCTCGGCCGAGAGGATCGCCGCCGCCGTGTCGGCGCGGGACGCGGCCACCACGAGCGCGCGCCCGGCGAGGGCGTGCGCTCGCCGGTGCAGGGCGCCGGGGTCACCGGCGGCGGCCGGCGCCGCCCGCAGCGGGGTACGCCCTCCCCGCAGCCGGGCCACCTGCGCCGCGAGGCGCTCCGCTGCCGTGTCCAGGTCGGCGGACGGGGACAGCGCGCGCAGCTCGTCGGTGACCGCGAGCAGCGCCGCCAGGTGCCCGGCGAGCTGGATGTCCAGCTCCTCCTCGCGCGACCGGTGGGGGAAGTCCGAGGTGGTGCCGGCCATCGTGCTGTGGACCGACTTGGTGCGGATCGGCTCGTACATGGGGGATGGCCTCCTGTGCTCTGACAGGAAACCATCTTAGCTTGGATTTCGTCTAAAGTTGAGTCGGATCACGGAGCGGGGCCCGTCGACTACGGCTGGCTGTATCCGTCCAGGAAGGTGCCGATGCGGGTCACCGCGTCCCGCAGGTCCCCCACCGTCGGCAGCGTCACCACCCGGAAGTGATCCGGCTCCGGCCAGTTGAAGCCCGTGCCCTGGACGACCATGATCTTCTCCTTGCGGAGCAGGTCCAGGACCATCCGCCGGTCGTCCTTGATCTTGAAGACGTCGGGGTCCAGCCGCGGGAACAGGTACAGCGCGCCCTTCGGCCGTACGCAGCTCACCCCCGGAATCCGCGTCAGCAGCTCGTACGCGGTGTCCATCTGCTCCTTCAGCCGACCGCCCGGCAGCACCAGGTCGTTGATCGTCTGGCGTCCGCTGAGTGCGGCGACCACCCCGTGCTGCCCCGGCATGTTCGCGCACAGCCGCATGTTCGCCAGGATCGTCAGGCCCTCGATGTAGGAGTCGGCGTGGGCGCGCGGGCCCGAGATCGACATCCAGCCGACGCGGTAGCCGGCCACCCGGTACGCCTTCGACATGCCGTTGAAGGTGAGGGTGAGCAGGTCGGGGGCGACCTTCGCGGTCGGGGTGTGCGTGGCGCCGTCGTAGAGGATCTTGTCGTAGATCTCGTCGGAGCAGACCAGCAGGTTGTGCCGGCGGGCGATGTCCGTCAGGCCCCGGAGCACCGTCTCGTCGTAGACCGCGCCGGTGGGGTTGTTCGGGTTGATGATGACGATCGCCTTGGTGCGGTCGGTGACCTTGCGCTCGACGTCGGCGAGGTCCGGCATCCAGTCGGACTGCTCGTCGCAGCGGTAGTGCACCGCCGTACCGCCGGAGAGGGACACGGCCGCCGTCCACAGCGGGTAGTCCGGGGCCGGTACGAGCACCTCGTCGCCGTCGTCCAGCAGGCCCTGCATCGCCATCACGATCAGCTCGGAGACGCCGTTGCCGATGAAGACGTGCTCGACGTCGGTCTCGATGCCGAGGGTCTGGTTGTGCATCACGACCGCGCGGCGGGCGGCCAGCAGCCCCTTGGCGTCGCCGTAACCGTGCGCGGTGGAGACGTTGCGGAGGATGTCCTCCAGGATCTCCGGGGGGCACTCGAAGCCGAAGGCGGCGGGGTTGCCGGTGTTGAGCTTGAGGATGCGGTGGCCCGCCGCCTCAAGCCGCATGGCCTCCTCGAGAACCGGGCCCCGGATCTCGTAACAGACGTTGGCGAGCTTGGTCGACTGGATCACCTGCATGTGCGTGAGCTTACGACCCGGTAACGCCTCATGGCTCGTGTTTTCCGCCACGTGAGACACGGAGATTTGCCCGGATATCACCGTCGGCTGTCTCAGGAGTCGCTTGCGTCCCTACAATTCGCTGGCATGTCCACGGAACGGGAGTACGAGGCGGGGGCGGACGGCATGGACGGAGCGGGCGGCGTGTCCGGGACCCGGCCGAACGTGTACCACCCGCAGCCGGCTCCGGCCCCCGCGTACGAGCAGTACGCCGACCCCGCCGCCGCGCACGGCTGGCAGAACGCCTACGACGCGACCCGCGAACTGTCCGCCCTGCCCGAGGCCGGCGAGGTTGTCGGGGCTCAGGGGGCTCAGGGGGCTCAGGGGGGCGATGAGACGGCGCGGACCGTTGCGTCGCTCGGAGCCGAGGACCACGCGGAAGCGACGCGTCCGTTCGATCCGTTCGGCCCCGTCGCGGCCACCGGCGTGCCCGGCGGGGGCCGGGCCGGCCGGCGGCGGGCCGCGCGCCGCGCGGGCGGCCGGCGCCGGGTGGCGATCGTCGCCGGAGTCCTCGGCGTGGCCGGCGCCGTGGCCGCGTTCGCCATGCTCGGCGGCTCGGGCTCCCCGGCCGGCGCGCGCCCCGAGGACGGCAAGGGCGCCGGCGTCGGCTCCGCCCCCGCGAGCCCGCGCGGGGACACCGGCTCGCCGGGCGTGACTGCCCCGGAGTCCGGCGATCCCGCGCCGTCGCACCCGGCCGGCCCCTCGGCAACCGTCGCCGGGGGAGAGGCGAACAGCGGGACGGCCGACGGTCCGGCGGCCACCACCACACCCTCGGCGCCGGGCGGTTCCCTGTCGGCCACACCGACGCCGACGACGACACCGACCCCCACGGTGACGGCGTCGTCCGGCACGCCGCAGACATCACCGTCCGGCACCCCCGGCCGGGGCCACGGCCACGGCCACGGCACGACGAAACACCCAGGCTGAGGGCCGACCCGCAGCGTGCCGCACCACGCCTCCGCCGCCAGGCGCGTCACCGTCCGGGCCGCCGGCAGGGGCCACGGCACCACGAATCTCCGGCGGCGGGGGCCGGGTTGCCGACCGTCGCGCCTCGGCGGCCCCGCCACCGCTGCCGCCCGTCTGTGGGGGACCGCCGCGCTCTGGGCACCAGGCGTGTCGCCGTCCGGCACCTGCGGCAGGGGTCACGTGATCGCGAACCGCCCACGCTGAGAGCCGGGTTGCCGACCATTGTGCCTTCGTGGTCCCGCCGCCGCTGCCCGTCCGTGGCGGTCACCGCCGCGCCCTCGGCATCAGGCGCACAGCCGTCCGGCGCCGCCGGCAGGAATCGCGGCATCACGAACCACCTGCGCTGAGGCCCGGGTTGCCGACCCTTGCCCCTCGGTGGCCCCATCGCTGCCGCCCGGCTCCACGAAGCGCCCCTGCCGGGCGCCGCGCCCCTGCCGTCCGCACAGGGAAACCCCTATGACCTGACGCCGTGTCTTGTCGCCGCCCCTCCTCGACATTGAGAATGCGCATGACAACCGAGTGGGCGACCGGAGTACTCCGGTCGCCCAAGTCGTAAGAGGGGACCCCCACATGAAGAAGCCTCTCGTCGCCGCGCTCTCCTCCCTGGCCCTGGCAGGGCTGGGCGCGACCCCGGCGATGGCCGCCCCGCACACCACCGCCCCGCACACCACCGCCCCGCACCCCGCCAAGGCCGCCGCGGTCACCGTCGACTTCGCCGGCACCGTCTCGCTCAGCAACTGCTCCGGCTCCGTCATCCGCTTCCCGGGCTCCGCCGACACCGACCCGGCCCTGGTGCTGACGAACGGTCACTGCCTGGAGACCGGCTTCCCGGCCCCCGGCGAGGTCATCACCGGCCAGTCCTCCAGCCGTACCTTCGGCCTGCTGAACTCCGCCGGCACCAAGGTCGCCACCCTCCGCGCCAACCAGGTCGTCTACTCGACGATGACGGACACGGACGTCACGATCTACCGCACCACCACCACGTACGCGGCGATCAGGAGCTCCTACGGCATCAGCCCGCTCACCGTGCAGGACACGCACCCGGTCGCCGGCACCGCCATCAAGGTGGTCTCCGGCTACTGGAAGCGCATCTACAGCTGCAACATCGACGGGTTCGTGTACCGGCTGAAGGAGGGCGACTGGACCTGGAAGGACTCGGTCCGCTACACCTCCGCCTGCAACACCATCGGCGGCACCTCCGGCTCCCCGGTCGTCGACACCGCCACCGGCAAGGTCGTCGCCGTCAACAACACCGGCAACGAGGACGGCCAGCGGTGCACGGAGAACAACCCGTGCGAGGTCGACGCCAACGGCACCGTCACCGTCCGCCAGGGCATCAACTACGCCGAGGAGACCTACAACATCCCGGCCTGCTTCACCACCGGCAACAAGCTCAACCTGAGCGCCGCCGGCTGCACCCTGCCCAAGCCGTAGGCGCGGTTCACACTGGCGTACGGCGGACGGACCGTCCCGCCAGGACGTCCGTCCGCCTGCCGTCCTCGATGACGAACCGTCCGTCGACCAGCACGTACGGGATGCCGGACGGCAGCCCGCGGGGCTCGGTGAAGGTGGCGCCGGACGCGACCGTCCCCGGGTCGAACAGGACCAGGTCGGCCCGGTAGCCCTCGCGCACCAGCCCGCGGTCCGGCAGCCGCAGCCGCGCCGCGGGCCGGGAGGTGAGGTGGGCCACGCACTCCTCCAGCGTCAGCACCCCCAGCTCCCGCACGTAGTGGCCGAGGTAGTGCGGGAAGGTGCCGTACGCGCGCGGGTGCGGCTTGCTGCCGCGCAGGATGCCGTCGGAGCCGCCGGTGTGCGCGCGGTGCCGCATGATCGCGCGGACGTTCTCCTCGTGGCCGACGTGCTGGAGGACGGTCGTCCCGAGCCGGTCCCCGACCAGCAGCCGGTGCGCCGTGGCCCAGGGGGTCTCGCCGCGCAGCCGCGCCGCCTGCCGGACCGTACGGCCCACGGCGTCGGCCAGGGCCGGATCGGTCACCCCGGAGATCTCGACCGTGTCCCACTCCACCGGCACGCCGTGGCAGCCGTCCGAGCCGGTGACCTCCAGGTCGTGCCGGATCCGCTCGGCCGTCGCCGGGTCGGTGAGCCGGGCCAGGATCTCCTCCGGGCCGCCCTCGCTGGCCCAGCTCGGCAGCAGCGCGGCCAGCGTGGTGCAGCCGGGGGTGTAGGGATAGGTGTCGAGGGTGATGTCCGCGCCCTCGTCCAGGGCCCGGTCGAGCAGGGCGAGCAGTTCCGGAGCCCGGCCCTTGTTGACGCCGAAGTTCATCGTCGCGTGCGCGAGGTGCAGCGGGCAGCCCGCCTCCCGGGTCAGGCCGACCATCTCGGCGTACGCCTCCAGGGCGCCGGCGCCGTAGGAGCGGTGGTGCGGGCAGTAGTAGCCGCCGTAGGACGCCACCACGCGGCACAGCTCGGTCAGTTCGGCGTTCCGGGCGTACATCCCGGGCGTGTACGTCAGCCCCGAGGACAGCCCGACCGCGCCCTGTTCCAGCCCCTCGGCCACCAACCGCCGCATCCGGTCCAGCTCTTCGGGGGTCGCCTCGCGGTCCTCCCAGCCGACGACGAGGGCCCGGACCGTGCCCTGCGGGATCAGGTAGGCCGCGTTCACGGCGATGCCCCGGTCCAGCCGGTCCAGGTACTCGCCGACGCTCCGCCAGTCGAAGTCGACGTCCTCGCCGTACCCGTTCCAGCCGGTGATCGCCCGGCGCACCTCCTCCAGCGTGCGGTCGTCCACCGGGGCGTACGACAGCCCGTCCTGGCCCAGCACCTCCAGCGTGACCCCCTGCGCCGCCTTCGCGCTGTGGTCGGGGTCGCGCAGCAGGGCCAGGTCGGAGTGGGCGTGCATGTCGATGAAGCCGGGGGAGAGGACCAGGCCCTCCGCGTCGATCTCCCGCATGGCGTCCGGGCGCTGGCAGCCCGCCGCCGCGGCCTCCTTGACGATCGAGACGATCCGGCCGGCGTCGATCACGACATCGGCGCGGTAGGCGTCCGCCCCGCTGCCGTCGACGACGTCGGCGTCCCGGATGACCAGGTCCTCCACGAGGGCCTCCTAGAAGAACGTACGGATGTAGTCGACGACCGTGCCGTCCGCCTCGGCGACCGGGATCAGCTGCCACTTGTCGAAGGACGTGCACGGGTGGGACAGGCCGAAGCCGATCCAGTCACCGACCGCCAGGTCGGCCTCCGGGTCCGTGCGCAGCCAGGCGTGCTGGTCGGAGAGCCCGGTCACGGTGATGCCGGTCGCCGGGCGCTCCTCGCCGTCCCGGCGCACCACCTGGGCGGTGGGCAGGTCCAGGTCGTAGGCCGCGTCGCGCTTGCCCGCGTCGGCGAAGGCCTGCTCGGGCGTCGGCCGGGAGACGACCCGCGCCCACAGCCGGAAGGCGGGCTCCAGGGCGCCCTCCTCGGGCACCCGGCCGAACGGGGTGAGCCTGCGGTAGTGCCCGTCGTCGTGCGAGACGTACGCGCCCGAGCGCAGCAGCTTCAGTACGGGCCTCGACAGTTCGGGGATCCCGGCGAAGACGTCGGCGACGGCGTCGAACCAGGCGCTGCCGCCCGCGCTCACCACGATCTCCCCGGCCTCGTCGAAGCGGCCGTCCTTGTCGAGGCCGGCGGCGAGCGCCACCAGCCGCAGCAGATACGCCCGCACGCGCTCCGGATCGGCCCCCGGCACCTCGCCCTCGTACCCCGCCACGCCGACCAGGCGCAGGGTCGGTACGGCGGCCACGGCCGCGGCGACGGCCGCGCACTCCGCCTCCGTGCGCACACCCGTCCGGGCCCCTTCGCCCGCGCCCAGCTCGATCACGACGTCCACCGGACGGGCCGTGCCGGCGAGGGCCGCGTCCATCAGCTCCACCCCGCGCACGGAGTCGACGTAACAGACGAACCGGAACTCCGGGTCGGCGGCCAGCTCGCCGGCGATCCAGCGCAGGGCGGGCGCGCCCACCAGCTCGTTGGCGAGGAAGACCCGCTGGACACCGAACGCGCGGGCCACCCGCACCTGGTGCGGCACCGCCAGCGTGATCCCCCAGGCGCCGTGCTCGATCTGGCGGTGGAAGAGCTGCGGGGCCATGGAGGTCTTGCCGTGCGGGGCGAAGGCGAGACCGTGCCGGGCGGTGTACGCCTCCATCAGCGCCAGGTTGTGCTCCAGGCGCTCGGCGGACAGCGCGAGGACGGGAGTGGTGAAGCCGTCGCCGTCCCGGAATAGGTTGCGGCGCTGGGCGGCCAGCTCGGCGACGGTCAGGCCGTCGGCGTCCGGGGGGAGCCCCTTGAAGCGGTGGTCGACGCGTTCCTCGGACAGGCGGGTGAGCGCTTCGGTGCCCATGGAGCCCCTCTCCAGCGTTGCAGCTAATGCAACGACCATTGCGTGTTCTGCTTACCGGTGTCTAGCATCTCGCCGAACACCGGGTCAACGGATCCGCCGGCCTGGCGATCGACAGGAGTCATCATCAACGACGCTGCTTACGCCTCGGCCGTTGCGCACCCGCGTACTGTCATGGACGTGGACGTGGTGGCGCTCGGTGAGTCCATGGTCACCTTCCTGCCCAGCCGGCCCGGCCGCCTCGCCGACGTCCCCTCCTTCGACCGGGCCATCGGCGGCGCCGAGTCCAACGTCGCCTGCGCCCTGGCCGCGTTCGGGCACACGGCACGCTGGGTCAGCCGCGTCGGCGCGGACGGCTTCGGCGACCACCTGCTGGAGCGGATCGCCGGGTACGGCGTCGACGTCACCGCCGTGGACCGCGACCCCGCCCGGCCCACGGGCGTCTACTTCCGCACCGCCGGGGACCGGGGAACGGGCGCGCACGAGGTGGCGTACTACCGGGCCGGCTCGGCGGCGTCGGCGATGTCCGTGACCAACGTGGACCTCACGGCGGCCCGCGCGGCCCGCGTCCTGCACCTGACCGGCATCACCGCCGCGCTGTCGCGGGAGTGCCGGGAACTGCTGCACGAGCTGACGGCCCCCGTCCCGGGGCGCCCGCTGGTGTCCTTCGACGTGAACCACCGCCCGGGGCTGTGGAGGGACGGCGAGGACGCCCGGCTCCTGCTGGACCTGGCCCGGCGCGCGGACATCGTGTTCGTGGGCGCGGACGAGGCGGAGCAGGCATGGGGCGTCACGGGCGGCCCCGAGGCCGTCCGCGGGCTGCTGCCCGAGCCGGCGGCGCTGGTGGTGAAGCAAGGGGCGCAGGGTGCGACGGCCTTCGCGCGTCCGCTGCCCTCGGGCGGTGGCGCCGCGCGGGCGGCGGACGTCCCCGGGAAGGACGGCGCCCCGTCGGCGCCCGGCCGCGCGGCCGGTCCCCGGCCCGATGCCACCCCGCCCGCCTTCGTACCCGCCCTCAGCACAGCGGTCGTGGCGACCACCGGCGCCGGGGACGCCTTCGCCGCCGGCTTCCTCTCGGCGACCCTGCGGGGGCTGACCGTCAAGGACCGGCTCCGCTACGGCCACCTCTTCGCCGCCGCCGCCCTCACCACCCCCGGCGACCTGGCCGCGCCCCCCGCCCGCGGCCACGCCGACCGCCTCGCCGCCCTGGACGACGACGCATGGGGGAGACTTCGACTCGGCCCCGGCTGGACGCAAGCCGAGCAGGCCGAGGAGGAGGCGAACATCCCATGAGTCAGACCGTCGACCGCGCCCTGAGCATCCTGCCGCTGCTCGCCGAGGGCCCCGCCGACCTCGGCCAGGTGGCCGACCGCCTCGGCGTGCACAAGTCCACGGCCCTGCGCCTCCTGCGCACCCTGCACGAACACGGCCTGGTCTACCGCCAGTCCGACCAGCGCTACCGCCTCGGCGCCCGCCTCTTCGCCCTCGCGCAGGAGGCGATGGAGAACCTCGACATCCGCGAGATCGCGCACCCCCACCTCGTACGGCTGAACGAACAGTGCGGCCACACCGTCCACCTCGCCGTGTACGAGGAGAACGAGGTGCTGTACATCGACAAGGTCGACAGCCGCTACCCGGTCCGCATGTACTCGCGGATCGGCAAGCCCGTCGCCATCACCGTCGCCGCCGTGGCCAAGCTGCTCCTCGCCGACCTGCCCGAAACCGAGCGCCGCGCCCTTGCCGAGCGGCTCGACTACCCCCTGTACACGGCCCGTTCGACCCCCCACGCCGAGGCCTTCCTGAAGGAGCTGGCCACGGTGCGCGAACAGGGCTGGGCCACCGACCTCGGTGGCCACGAGGAGTCCATCAACTGCGTCGCCGCCCCGATCCGCGGCGCCGACGGCCGGGTGGTCGCCGCCATGTCGGTCTCCGCGCCGAACGTGGTCGTCACCGCCGAGGAACTCCTCACCCTGCTCCCGCTGGTGCGCCGTACGGCGGACGCCATCAGCGGCGAGTACTCCGGACGCACCCCAGTGAAGGACCGCACCGCATGACCGACAAGATCGCCCTCACCCCGAAGACCCACACCACCCCGCCCGCGAAGTTCTCGCACGGCGTGCGCAAGGGCAACATCCTCCAGGTCGCCGGCCAGGTCGGCTTCCTGCCCGCCGAGGAGGGCAGGCCCCCGACGCCCGCCGGTCCCACGCTGCGCGAGCAGACCCTGCAGACCCTCGCCAACGTCAAGGCGATCCTGGAGGAGGGCGGCGCCGGCTGGGACGACGTGATGATGATCCGCGTCTACCTCACCGACGTGGACCACTTCGCCGAGATGAACGAGATCTACAACGCCTACTTCGAGGAGCAGGGCCTCACCCAGCCGCCCGCCGCCCGCACGACCGTCTACGTCGGTCTGCCGGCCGGCCTCCTCATCGAGATCGACGCCCTCGCCGTCCTCGGCTGACGAGCCCTCACCCCCCTCACCCCCCTCACCCCCCTCACCCCCCTTACCTCCCGCACGTGCTGTACGGCACGGCACCTCATGGGGCGCCGTGCCGCGCTCCCCCCTGCCCGAAAGCAGTATGCATTTACGTAGAGGACCCCCGTATGTCCTATCCGCTCGCCGCCCCCGCTCCCGCTCCCGCCGCACCACCCCACACCGGAGGCCTGCTCCTCCTCGTCGACGGCACGGCCGGACTGCTCACGGTCGCCGCCGTGGGCATCGCCCTGCTCCTCTTCCTGATCATCAAGGCCAGGCTCCAGCCGTTCGTCGCGCTGCTCGCCGTCTCCATAGCCGTCGGCCTGCTGGCCGGCCTGTCGGTCACCGAACTCTTCGGCACGGTCCAGCGCTCGGACGCGGTGTCCACCATCGAGTCCGGCATGGGCGGCATCCTCGGCCACGTCGCGATCATCATCGGCCTCGGCACCATGCTCGGCGCCGTCCTGGAGGTCAGCGGCGGCGCGGAGGTACTGGCCTCGCGCCTGCTCGCCCTGTTCGGCGAGCGCCGGGCCCCCCTCGCCATGGGCCTGACCGGCCTGATCTTCGGCATCCCGGTCTTCTTCGACGTCGGCATCTTCGTCCTCGCGCCGATCGTCTACGCCGCCGCCAAGCGGAGCGGCAGGTCCATCCTCCTGTACTGCCTGCCCCTGCTGGCCGGCCTGTCGATGACCCATGCCTTCCTGCCCCCGCACCCTGGCCCGGTGGCCGCCGCCGGACTGCTCCACGTCGACCTCGGCTGGGTCATCCTCATGGGCGTCGTCTGCGGCATCCCCGCCGTGCTGGCCGCCTGGGCGTACTCCGCGTGGATCGGCCGCCGCCTCTTCGTCGCCGTACCGCAGGACATGGTGGAGGCTGCGGCGGAGGCGAAGCAGGCCGTCCTCCAGGAGCAGCGCGCCTCGGGTGCCGAACCGCGCGAGGAGCCGGTGCCGCTGGGCACGGTCCTCGCCATCATCGGCACACCGCTGATCCTGATCCTCGCCGCCACCTTCTCCTCGATCGCCCTGGACCCCTCCACCGGCCGCTCGGTCGTCGAGTTCTTCGGTCACCCCTTCGTCGCCCTGACGATCGCCCTCTTCCTCGCCTACTACCTGCTCGGCATCCGCCGCGGCTGGTCCCGCAAGTCCCTGGAGACGGTGTCCACGGCGTCCCTGAAGCCGATCGGCAACATCCTGCTGGTCGTCGGCGCGGGCGGCGTCTTCGGTGCCGTGCTGAAGGCGAGCGGGGTGGCGCAGGCGCTGTCGGACACGTTCCACGACGTGGGCCTGCCCGTCATCGTCCTGTCCTACCTGATCTCGCTCGTGCTGCGGGTCGCCCAGGGCTCGGCGACGGTCGCGATCGTCACGACGGCGGGCATCGTGGCGCCCCTGCTGAGCGAGGGCCACCACTCGCAGGCCTTCGTCGCCCTGGTCATCATGGCCATCTCGGCGGGGTCCATCTTCGCCTCGCACGTCAACGACGGCGGATTCTGGATGGTGGCCAAGTACTTCGGCATCAGCGAACGCGACACGCTGCGCACCTGGACGGTCCTGGAATCGGTGCTGTCACTGGCGGGGTTCGCGGTGGCGGCGGTGGTCAGCGTGTTCGTGAGCTGACTGGTTCCGGCACAGGGAAGTCGTCCATACTGCCGCCGTGGAGCAGCGCATAGGATCGAGCAGCGAGCCGACCGAGGCAGCGGAGCCGTTGAAGCCGGAGCTTTCGAAGGCCGGGCCGTCGAAGGCCGAACCCGTGAAGGCCGAGCCCGTGTTGGGCGCCGGTTTCGACCCGGCCTTCGTCCCGGGGATCACGGGTCCGGCGCCGACGGACGGGGTGACGAAGTCACCGGAGCCGGCGTCCGGGGCCGCACCGGTGGAGGACTCGGCACCGCCGTCGTCCTCCGACCCGGTGTCCTCCGAACCGGCGTCCCCTGAACGGGTGGACGCCGGGACCGACGCGGACGCGGACGTGGAGGACGAGGCCGGTGGCCCGGTCTTCGAGGCGTCCGACCGCCGGGCGCGGATAGTGGCCGACCGCAAGGGCGTCCGCCTCAGCCTGGACGAGGAGGCCTGCGAGTTCCGCTGGGACGAGATCGCGGCGGTGGAGACGGAGTCGCCCCGCTTCGGCAAGCGCTTCACGATCACCGTGCACACCCCTGACCGCCGCTGGTACCCGATCGAGATCGAGGCGGCGGCCAGGGCGCGCTTCAAGGAGTGGGACGAGCAGCTGGACGCGGTGCTCGACGCCTACTTCGAGGAGGCGTGAGCTAACCGCAGTACTGGGCGGCCTTGCCGATCGACCGGTACATGCAGTCGGCGTTCTCCAGCAGCTGCAGCACGGCGTCCCTGTTCCGGGAGGTCTCCCGCTCGATGACTTCGTCGGGCGGGTAGAACCCGCCTCCCGAGCTGGACGTCGGGTACATCTCGAAGGTGTAGTCGAAGATCTTGTGCACGCCCCAGAGGTAGTCGTCGATGGACCCGTCGGTGATGTACAGGTCGCTGGACTGCTCCGCCGTGTACCCGTTGCTGGCGGCCATCTTCTGCCCCACGGCCTTGAACGCGGCGGCGTCGTCCGCGGTCATGCCGGTGGCGGTGTCGTTGTACGTCCACCCGAACGGCCACAGCACCAGCTCGCTGTAGGTGTGGAAGTCGATGCCGGCCTTGATCTGCTGCCTGCCGCCGACGACCCGGCCGCGCACGAAGTCGGAGACGACCTTCACCTCGGGGGCGGACTCGGCGGCGGACCCGCGGTAGGTCTCGGAGGACGCCGACCCCGACGACCCGCCGCAGCAGCCCCACTTGTAGTTCCAGTTCCGGTTCAGGTCCGTGCCGACGTACGAGGAGCCGGAGTTGGGCTGCCGGTTCTTCCGCCATGACCGGTACGACCCGCTGGCGATGTCGTACTCGCCGCCGTCCGGGTTCAGGTCGGGGATGATCCAGATCTCCCGGCTGTTGACGATGTTCGTGATCCGGGAGTCGGACCCGTACCCCGCGCCGAGTTCGCGCAGCAGGTACAGCGCCATCTCCACGGTCAGGTGCTCCCGCGCGTGCTGGTGGGCGGTGAACAGGACTTCCGGCTCGTCCTCGTCGGTGCCGACGTTGTCGCTGACCTTGATGGCGACGATGTCCCGCCCCTGGTACGACTTGCCGATCACCCGCTTGCTCATGATGCCCGGGTAGGCGGCGAGCCGCTGGTCGATCTCGGCGTTCATCTCGGCGTAGTTGTGGTACTTCGCGTCGGCGCCGGGGAAGTCGTAGAGCCGCGCCCCGGACCGCTGCGGCACCGCCCCCAGCGGCTGCACGTCGTACCCGAGCCGCCGGAGCTTCCGGATCTGCCCGGCCCGACCGGACACGACGACGGTTTCCTCGTCGGCCTCGTCGACGGTGACACCGGTCGCCTGGATGGCCGTACGGGTCACGGGCGTCGTGCGCTGATGGATCTCGTACTGCCGGATGTCGTCACCGGTGGGCTCGGCCTTCCGGGCACCGTCGGCGCGGGCGGCCTGTCCGACGGTGGCCGAGACGGGGGCGGCGAGCACGAGGGCCAGCAGCGCGCCGAGAGCGGCGGTACGTCTGCTGCCCCGGGCGCCGGAGCCGCGGATGCGAAGTCGCATGAACTCTCCTTGTGGGGTGGAGGTGGGGCGTTCCCGTGCGACGTGCGGACACGAACCCACGGAGACCTTCGGTCGGGCTCCCTGTGAGTTCGCTGTGCGGGTTGGCGCTCATGGTGGGGGGTTGGCATGATCAGGTCAAGTACGGGCGGAGGGAACGTCCGGAAACGGCGGGACGACGCGAAGGCGCCTCTCAGCCCCCGTACGGGCGGCCCTTCAGCGCTTCGACGAAGGTGACGAAGGCACGGGCCGGGAAGATGAGGGTGGCTCGGGTGGGGGCCTTGGAGTCGCGGATGGATATGTGGGTGTCCAGGTGGGCGACTTCGACGCAGTCGTTGCCCTCACCTCCACCGGGGGTGGTCACCGGTCCTCACAGCTCCTTCGTCCACTGGTGGATCAGGTCACGCGACCGCTCGGGGGACAGCGCCTGCTCCCTCACCCTACGGAACAGCCTCCGGAAGTGCTCCAACCGCGCTTCCGCGTCGATGAACGCCGTGCCGTGCGGAGCGAAGTACGTGTGGTGCGCGAACTCGCGGCGGCCTGGCTCGTTGATCACGTCGTATGAAAGGAGAGCTGATGGTCGGCTCGTCGCATGAGGCGCTGCACCGGATCTTCCAGAAGGATCCGGCGTTGCTGACACGGGCGTTACAGCGGGTGCTGGACGTGCCGTTCCCGGAGCCGCGGGAGATCGCGGCGCTGAACGTGGACCTGACGGAGATCGAGCCGGTCGAGCGCCGGGTGGACACGTTGCTGCGGGCGGAGACGGACCAGGGCACGTACCTGCTGGTCGTGGAGTCGCAGGGGAAGGCGGACGAGCGCAAGCGGGGCAGCTGGCCGTACTACCTGTCGTACCTGTACGAGAAGTACCGGTGTGAGCCGGTGCTGATCGTGATCACGCAGAGCAGTGCTACGGCGAAATGGGCCTCGCGTCCGATCCGGTTCGGGTTCCGGGGGTGGGACTCGCTGACGGTACGGCCGCTGGTGCTGGGGCCGGACAACGTGCCGGTGATCGAGGACGAACGGCAGGCCGAACGGGACGTCCCCCTTGCGGTGCTCTCGGCGATGACACACGGGCGTGGGCCGCGGGCGGCGGCCATACTGGAATCCCTGGCAGCCGCCCTGCGGACCATCGACCCCGACAGTGCCGCGGTCTTCGTGTAGTTCGTCGACTCATGCCTGGCCGACCCCCAGGCGAAGCAGATGTGGAGGGATCTGATGACGGCGATCCAGTACTTCTGGCGACACCCGTTGGCCGAACAGGTACGGGAAGAAGGGCGGGAGCAGGGCCTGGAGGAAGGCCTGGAGCAAGGCCGGGCGCAGGCCAAGGCCGAGATGGTGCTTCACATCCTGGAATGGCGAGGCATCCCCGTGCCCGACGCCGTCCGCAAACGGGTGAACGCCTGCACGGATCTCGACCAGCTGGAGACCTGGGCCCAGCGAGCCGTGCACGCGGCGGACGCCATGGAGCTGTTCACCGGGGAATGAGCACGTGACCCTTGGGCCGCTCGCCTCCCGGCCGGTGCCGGGCTTCCGCCGGCAAGAAACGGGCGGCCCGGAACAGAGTGCCCGACTGCGGTCGCAAAGCGACTCCCGGCCGACCGATCAAGTCCGGCCGCCCCGCCCCACAGGACAGCGCCCGGACCGAAAGGTCCGGGCGCCGGGTGGGGGTGGGGTCAGGTCACGGCAGTGCGTGGACGTGGGGGCCGACCGTGTTCGACCACGCGTTGCCCGCCGTCGCGTCCCAGTTCGTGGACCAGGTCATCGCGCCCCGGAGCGCGGGGTACGTCTTGGACGGCTTGAAGGTGCCGCAGTTCGTGGCCGCCGTGAGGCAGTCCAGGGCGTTGTCGACCACCGTCGGGGAGACGTAGCCGCTGCCCGCCGCGCGGGTGGAGGCGGGGACGCCGAGGCCGACCTGGGACGGGGAGAGGCCGCCCTCCAGCTGGATGCAGGCGAGCGCCGTCAGGAAGTCGACCGTGCCCTGGCTGTAGACCTTGCCGTCGCAGCCCAGCATGGAACCGCTGTTGTAGTACTGCGTGTTGACGACCGTCAGGATGTCCTTGATGTTCAGGGCCGTCTGGAAGTACGCGTTCGACGTGGACTGCATGTCGATCGTCTGGGGCGCCATCGTGATGATCAGCGAGGAGCCCGCCTTCGACGACAGGGCGCGCAGCGCCTGCGTCATGTAGGTCGCGTTGAGGCCGTTCTCCAGGTCGATGTCGACGCCGTCGAAGCCGTACGTCTGCATCAGGGAGTAGACCGAGTTGGCGAAGTTGGACGCCGAGGACGCGTCGTTGACCGACACCGAGCCCTTCTCGCCGCCGACCGAGATGACGACCTTCTTGCCGGCGGCCTGCTTGGCCTTGATGTCGGCCTTGAACTGGTCGACGGTGTAGCCGTTCAGGCCGGCCGAGTCCAGGGCGAAGGAGACGGCTCCCGGGGTCGACGTCGCGTCGGCGAAGGCCACCGCGATGATGTCGTAGGACGACGGGACGTCCGAGAGCTTCTGGACCGTGGCGCCGTTGTTGAAGTTCTGCCAGTAGCCGGTCACCGCGTGCTTGGGCAGGGAGCCGCCCCCGTTGCCCGTGCCGGAGGCCGTCGTGCCCGTCACCGTGGCCGACTTGGCCGACTCGCCGGCCGCGTTGGTCGCCGTGACCTGGAAGGAGTACGACGTGGACGCCGTGAGCCCGGTGACCGTCGCCGACGTGCCGGTCACGGCCGTGACCTTCGAGCCGTTGCGGTACACGTTGTAGCCGGTCGCGCCCGACACCGCCGACCAGGACAGGGAGACGGAGGAGGACGTCGTACCGGTCACGGAGAGGCCGGACGGAGCCGCCGGGACCGTCGGGGCAGGGTCGCCGCCTCCGCCGCCGTCGGGGCCGTAGACCGAGACGTCGTCGGCGTAGTAGGCCGCCTGGCCGTACCAGCCGTGGGTGTAGACCGTGACCGAGGTCGTCGAGGAGCCGGTGGTGAAGGTCGTCGACAGCTGCTTCCAGGACGCCGAGTCGGGGGTCCACGTCGAGACGTCCGTCGTGCCGGTGCCCGTCACGCCCAGGTAGGAGTAGCCGCCCTGGACCCACGCGCTCAGCGTGTACGTCGAGTTGGGCTTGACCGCGACCGCCTGGGTGCACTGGGCGTTGTCCTGGCCCGCCGGGGTCGCCTTCAGGGCCCCGGTGCCCCCGTGCACCGGTGACGTGACCGTCGTGCCGCTGCCGGCCGTGCACGTCCAGTTGGCCAGGCCCGACTCGAAGCCCGCGTTCTTCACGTTGTTGACGTCAGCGGCGGACGCGGGGCCGGCCGTGGCGAGGCCCGCGACCGAGAGGGCCAGGGCGGTGGCGGCGGACCATGCCGCGAGCCGGCGTCCGCGTGGTCTGGGTATGCCTGGAGCGCGGTCCACTGGAGCCTCCGTGGGGAGTGGGCGGGGAAGGGAGGAGAGGGGCGGTGGCCACCGCTTGCGCCCTTAAGTTGGTCCAGACCAATCCGGGTGTCAAGAGGTCCAGACCAAAACCGTCTCCGAAGGGTGACTCAACCTGTCCGGGTTTGGCGGGACTTGCTCCGGGACAGTTCCACACCGGCTTCACCAACGCTGTTCTCCGGCCTCACGCCCGTGGATACAGTGCTCAGGTAGTCACGCAATGAAGTCGTCCTGGCGCACTGGAGTGACACCGGTCAGCCGGGCGGGTGGGAAGAGCGGGGAGCTGCGCGTGCCAACTGCCATTGCCGTGACCAGTGCCGACATGGCGCTGCCGGCGCAGGACGAGCGGACCATGCCCGCCGTCGTGCTGGCCGGCCTCGCAGACAAGCCGCTGGACCACGCCCTCACCGAACTCCACGCCCTCACCGAGCAGTACGGCTATGTGGTCGTCGTCTGCTCACAGGCCACCCCGGAGCCGGTCGTCCGCCGGCTCCACACCCTGCGCTCGCTGCTGGAGAGCGACCGCATCGCCCTGTTCCGGCCGGAGCTGCCGCCGCTCGGCATCGCCGTCCTGGCCCGGCAGCTGCGCCAGCTCGCCTCCTGCGACCTGAGCCCGGGGGTGCTGGCCTCCGCCGGCCGGCTGCTCACCCACTACATCCACGCCGGCGCCGTCCTCGGCTCCGTCGCCAAGCTGGACCGGGTCCCGGTCGGTCTCAAGGCGCACGCCAGGTCCTGGATGCCGGGCAGCCAGTTCGCCGTCCTCGCGCACCCCGAGCCCCAGCTCGTCAAGGTGACCCCCGACGCCACGCTCGACGGACCGGAGTTCAGCACCTGGATGCTGGTCGCGAAGGGGCAGCTGCAGAGCGACTGGGCCGCCGGGCTCGGCACACGCTGGGGCGTGCACGGACTGCGCGAGACCCCGCTGCCCGCCGAGTCCCCGGTGTGGTGGGGGACCGGCCGCATGGTCGAGTTCTGCGGCTACCTCGCCGACCTGTCCGTCCTCTACCAACTGGTCACCTCCGTACGGCAGACCAGCTGCCACTGGTGCGGCCTGGACGTCATCGGCGACCGCTGCGTCTTCTGCTCCGCCACCCCTCCCGTGTATGAGCCACTCCGCGCCCTGGAACAGCGAACGCCCGCCTGACCTGCGCGAACCTGACCCGTCCCGCTCGACCGATTCCCCCAATGAGGTTGCACGGTCCATGAACTCCCGTCAGCGCCGCGGCGTGATACTCCTGATCCTGTCGGTCCTGTGCGCGCTGGGCGCGTTCGCCGGCGTGCTCTCCGTCATCCACGACGCGAACTCCAAGGTCGGGCCCGAGGTCGCCGCCTACCGGGTCAGGTCCGAGGTGAAGCCGTACACCGCACTGGACACGGGCCAGTTCGAGAAGATCGAGATGCCGAAGCGGTGGCTGTCCGGCAACGCCGTCACCGACCTCCGGCAGATCCGCGGCAAGATCGCCGTCACCACCCTGCACGCCGGCTCCCTGCTCCAGACCGACATGATCGTGGACCGGCCCGCCCTCCAGCCCGGCCAGCAGGAGGTCGCCATCATGATCGACGCGGCGACCGGGGTCGCCGGCAAGATCACCCCCGGGTCGCGGGTCAACGTCTACGCCACCTTCGAGGGGAAGAAGGAGGGCGACCCCGACCAGTCGAAGATCATCGTGACCAGCGCCCGTGTCATCGACGTCGGCCGGATCACCGCCCTCGAACCCGACCGCGACAAGGACCGGCAGCCCACCGAAGCCGTCCCCATCACCTTCGCGCTGTCCACCATCGACGCCCAGCGCGTCACCTACGCCGAGTCCTTCGCCCAGCGCGTCCGGCTCGCGCTCGTGGCTCCCGGCAGCGAGACCGGCGTCCCCGACAAGGACCGCACCTACGAACTCGCGACGGACAAGTGAGAGGCGGCCATGCCCACCAGGATCCTCCCGGCCGGCGCGGACCCGGACGCCGTCCGCTCCCTCACCACCCTGCTCAGCCAGCTCCCCGACGCCGAACCGCAGCCCCCGGTGACCGACTCCACCCAGCTGGTCGACACCCTCGCCCGGCTCGCCGCCGAGTCGGTCGACGAACTGCCCGAGGTCGTGGTCGTCCACGAACGGATCGGCCCGGTCCCGGCCCTGGAACTGATCCGCGAGGTCGCCCTGCGCTTCCCGGCCGTCGGCGTCATCCTCGTCACCACCGACGCGAGCCCCGGCCTGTTCGCCGCCGCCATGGACTCCGGCGCCCGCGGCCTGGTCGCGCTCCCGCTGTCGTACGAGGAACTCGCCAACCGCGTGCAGGCCGTCGCCCAGTGGTCCACGGGCGTACGACGGCACCTCGGGCACGGTGCCGAGACGCTCGCCGGGGCCGGCGGCACCGTCGTCACGGTCAGCGGCGCCAAGGGAGGCGTGGGCGCCACACTGACCGCCATCCAGCTCGCCCTCGCCGCCCAGGCGTCCGGCCGCGCCACCGCCCTGGTCGACCTCGACCTCCAGACCGGCGACATCGCCTCCTACCTGGACATCCAGTTCCGCCGCTCGGTGGCCGACCTGGCCGGCATCACCGACATCTCGCCCCGCGTCCTCGCCGACGCCGTCTTCCGTCACGACACCGGGCTCGCCCTGCTCCTCGCCCCCGGCGAGGGCGAACGCGGCGAGGAGGTCACCGACCGCGCCACCCGCCAGCTCGTCAGCGCCCTGCGCTCGCGCTACGAGGTCGTCGTCGTCGACTGCGGGGCCCAGCTCGGCGGGGCCGGGGCGGCGGCGGTCGAGATGGCCGACACCGCCCTGCTCGTCACCACCCCGGACGTCATCGCCGTACGCGCCGCCAAACGGACCGTGCGGATGTGGGACCGGCTCCAGATCCGCAAGGCCGAGGAGACGACCGTGGTCGTCAACCGGCACACGCGCCACACGGAGATCCAGCCCGCGCTCGTGCAGCGCATCACCGGGACGGCGCTGGCCCGTACGGCCGTCCCCGCCAACTTCAAGGAGCTGCAGGGGGTCGTGGACGCCGGGCGGGTCCACGAACTCGACGCCAGGAGCACGGTCAAGCAGGCGCTGTGGGCGCTCGCGGGGGAACTGGGGCTGGTCCGGGCCGCGGAGGGAGCCTCCCACCGCGGCGGCGGGCGCGGTTCCGTGAGCCTGCGGCGGCGGAAGGAGTGAGCTCCCGATGAGAAGGCCGGACGGGGACCGGGGACAGGTGAGCGTCGAGTTCCTGGGCATGACCCCGCTGATCGTTCTGACACTGGTGCTCATGTGGCAGGCCGTACTGGTGGGGTACGCCTTCACGCTCGCGGGGAATGCTGCGGACGAGGGCGTGCGGGCAGCGACGGCGGCACCTCCGGGGGAGCGGTTCGGGGTGTGTGAACAGGCGGCACTGAAGCACCTGTCGGGGGCATGGCAGGAGGGCGCCGGTGTGGACCACTGCGGCGGCACCGGCTACGTGACGGCCGACGTGGCCGTCAAGGTTCCCGTCCTCTTCCCCGGCTTCATCGACTTCCCCGTCACCGTCCACGGCCACGCCGGAGCCGTCGAGGAGGCGAAGCACTGACATGCCGTACCGCCGCCCGGGACGCGACCGGGGTCAAGTGGCCATCGAATACCTGGGGTTCGTCCCGGTCCTGCTCGTCGTCGGGCTGGCCGGAATCCAGATCGGCGCCGTCGCCTACGCGGCCGAGCAGGCCGGTACGGCGGCCCGGGCGGGGGCGCGGGCGGCCTCGCTGGACCAGTCGTACGCCCAGGCCTGCGCCGACGCGGTGAGCGGCGGACTGACGGTGTCCTGCTCGTCCGCCGCGGGGGGTGACTCGGTCACCGTCACCGCGACCGTCCACATCCCCACCGTCGTCTGGGACCTCGGATCCGCCACCAAGTCCGCCACCATGCCGCTCGACCACTGACCGAGGAGAGGCGACCCCATGAGTCTGCGGGCACGCATCAGCACCCCGGAGGAGCACGGCAGCCGGGGCGAGGACGGGCATCTGGTCGCCTCCTACCGGGCCAAGCTGCTGGAGGAGATCGACCTCGCGGAGATGAGCTCGCTGGCCGCCGCCGAACGCCGGGCACGGCTGGAGCGGGTGCTCGGGCACATCATCAGCCGCGAGGGCCCGGTGCTGTCGACGGTCGAGCGCTCCCAGCTGATCCGCCGGGTCGTGGACGAGGCGCTGGGCCTCGGCATCCTGGAGCCGCTTCTGGAGGACGCGTCGATCACGGAGATCATGGTCAACGGGCCGGACGCCGTCTTCGTCGAGCGCGGCGGCCGGGTGGAGCAACTGCCCCTCCGGTTCGTCTCCGCCGACCAGCTGATGCAGACCATCGAGCGGATCGTCTCCACGGTGAACCGCAGGGTCGACGAGTCCAACCCGATGGTGGACGCCCGCCTGCCCTCCGGCGAACGGGTCAACGTCATCATCCCGCCGCTCTCCCTGACCGGCCCCATCCTCACCATCCGCCGCTTCCCGCGCTCCTTCACCCTCCAGGAACTGATCGGGTTCGGCTCGCTGGACGAGCACATGGTGTACCTGCTGGCGGGCCTGGTGCAGGCGAAGTTCAACATCATCGTCTCCGGCGCGACCGGCACCGGGAAGACCACCCTGCTGAACGCCCTGTCCGGGCTGATCCCGTCGCACGAGCGCATCATCACCATCGAGGACTCCGCCGAACTCCAGCTCCAGCAGAGCCATGTGGTCCGCCTGGAGTCCCGCCCGCCGAACGTGGAGGGCAAGGGGCAGGTCACCATCCGGGACCTGGTCCGCAACTCCCTGCGGATGCGGCCCGACCGGATCGTGGTCGGCGAGGTCCGCGGCGGCGAGTCCCTCGACATGCTCCAGGCGATGTCCACGGGCCACGACGGCTCGCTGGCGACCGTGCACGCCAACAGCGCCGAGGACGCGCTGACCCGGTTGCAGACCCTGGCCTCCATGTCCGACGTCGAGGTGCCCTTCGTCGCCCTGCACGACCAGATCAACAGCGCGGTCGACGTCATCGTCCAGCTCACCCGGTTCGCCGACGGCGCCCGCCGGATCACCGAGATCGCGCTCCTCGACAGCCACGGCGGGGAGCCGTACCGGCTCGCGACCGTGGCGCGCTTCGACGCGCGGCCCATGACCCCGGACGGCCGCGTGTACGGCGAGTTCCGGTACTTCCCGCTGCCCCGCCGCACCGCCGACCGCCTCTACATGGCGAGCCAGCCCGTCCCGCAGGCCTTCGGCGTGGCCCGCTCCGCCGACCAGCTCGCCACCCGAGAAGCCAGGTAGGACTCAAGGACCATGGAACTGCACACCCTCGTCCAGCTCACCACCGGCGTGACGCTGCTGACCTGCGTCCTGGCGGTGGCCGGGGTGCACGCCTACGCCTCCGGCCGGGCCCGGCGCGCCGCCCTCGTGGACCGCCTCGCGCACACCGGCGCGCCACCCGCGACCGGCCGCACACGCCGCTTCCGTGACCTGGACCGGCGGCTGCGCCGCACCCGCCTCGGCCGCTGGCTGGAGCGGCGCCTGGCGGCCACCGGCCTGGACGTCACACCGGGGGAGTTCTTCGCCGCCGTGCTCGCGACGGTGGCCGCGCTGTGGCTGGTCGGCCAGGCCACCCTGGCCCCGTTCTTCGGACCGCTCGCGGGCCTGCTGGGCATCTGGGCGGCGGTCCAGTTCCTCAACTGGCAGCGGCAGAAACGCATCGAGCGCTTCATCAACCAGCTCCCCGAACTGGCCCGCATCCTGGCCAACGCCACCCAGGCCGGCCTCGCCCTGCGCACCGCGATCGGCATGGCCGCGGAGGAGCTGGAGGCCCCGGCCGGCGAGGAACTGGCCAAGGTCGCCGACCAGCTGGCCGTCGGCCACTCCCTGGACGACGCCCTCGGCGAGCTGGCCGACCGCCTCCCCTCCCGCGAACTGGTCGTCCTCGTCACCACGCTGGTGCTGTCGAACCGGGCGGGCGGCCAGGTGGTCTCCGCGCTGCGGAACCTGACCGAGACCCTGGAGGAGCGCAAGGAGACCCGGCGCGAGATCCGCACCCAGCTCTCCCAGGTGACCATGACGTCGTACGCCGTGCCCGTCCTCGGGATCGGCGCGTTGTTCCTGATGAACGGCGTCAAGGACGGCGCGCTCGACCGCATGACCGGCTCACCGGTCGGCCAGGCGTGCGTGATCATCGCGTTCGCCATGTACGCCGTCGGCTTCGTCCTCATCCGCCGGATGAGCCGGATCGACGTCTGAGGGAGGTGACCCGATGGCATACCTGCTCGCCCTGCTGATGGGCCTCGGCGTCTGGGGCGTCTTCGCCGGCATCCGCATGTACCGCGCGGACGCCCGGCTCCCCGGCGACCTCGCCGTCGCCCTCGAGGTCGGCGCCACCCGCACCGGCGCGGTCGGCTCGGTCGTCGACCGCATGGGCATGCGCTACGCCCCGGCCGTGCTGCGCCTGATGGGCCCGCGCCTGGTGGCCAGGTACCGCCGCAAGATCGACCTCGCGGGCAACCCCGGCGGCCTGACCCTCGACCGCTACGCGGCCCGCCGCGCGGTCTACGGCGCCCTCGGCGGCGTCGGCTTCCTGGTGTTCCTCCTGCGCGGCCAGTGGTTCGTGGCCGTCCTGCTGCTCCTGTTCGGCGCGTTCTGGACGGAGGTCGGCCTCTGGTCGGCGATCCGGGTCCGCAAGGACGTCATCGAACGCACCCTGCCGGACTTCCTGGACGTCCTCGCCGTGGTGGTCAGCGCGGGGCTCGGCTTCCGGCAGGCCCTGGACCGGGTCGCCTCCCGCTACGAGGGCCCGTGGGCCGACGAACTGCGCATCACCCTGCGCCAGATGGACCTCGGCATGAGCCGCCGCGAGGCCTTCACGGAGCTGCGGCGGCGCAACGACTCCGAGCAGGTGGCCATGTTCGTCACGGCGTTGCAGCAGGGCGAGGAGCTGGGGGCGCCCATCGTGGACACGCTGGTCTCCCTGGCCAAGGACATGCGCCGCACCGACGCCCAGAACGCCCGCCGCAAGGCCGCCCGGGCGGTGCCGAAGGCCACGCTGATGATCACCACGTTCATGGTTCCGGCGACGATGCTCCTGCTGGGCGCGGGCCTGCTCCTCGGCTCCGGCGTGGACTTCGGCTCGCTCACGGGGGAGTGACGACGGCCGTGACGGTGACGGGTGCGACGGTGCTGAGGGGGCGTACGGGCCGGGGCGTACACGCGGGCGTGGTCCGGGCCGGGGCGTGGCTGCGGGCGGCCGGGGTGAAGCGGGGTCCTGCGGTGGGCGGGCCGAAGCGGGGGCCTGGGCCGGCCGGGCCGCAGTGGGGTCCGGGCGCGGCCGGGCCCGAGTGGGATCCTGTGGCGGCCGGGCCGAAGCGGGAACCGGGGGCGGCCGGTGCCGGGGCGGAGGCCCCACCCCATCCGGCGGCAGCGGCGACGGTACCGGTGACGGAGGCGCCCCCGGCCGAGCCCTCCGAGAAGCTCCAGATCCGCGCCCTCCAGGCCCTGTGCCGCCAGGTCTTCGGCTTCCGTCTGGCGATGATCGTCCTGTCGGCTCCCGCCGCCCTCCTCAACGCGGCCCCCGGCCTGGGCGCCCGCCTGGTCGGCGCGGCCGTGGTCGTCACCTTCATGGTGTCCTACGTCCTCTTCCGCGACTGGGAACGCTTCGGCCCCCTCCTGTTGCGCCACCCCAGCCTCCTGGCCGCCGACACCCTCTTCGGCTCCTTCCTCCTGATCTCGGCCGGCCCGGACACCACCCTCGCCTACGTCAGCGTCTGCACCCCGCTCCTGGCCGGCCTGGTCTACGGCTGGCGCGGCGCCGCCTGCTTCGCCTCGCTCCAGTCCCTGATCCTGCTCCTGGTCCACGCCACGCTGAAGGCCGACCGCCACGCGCCGGTGGCGGAGGCCCTCCTCCTGCCCGGCCTCTGCGTCATCGCCGGCGCCATGGGCTCCACCCTGCGCAACCTGATGCTCCGCTTCGGCACCGCGACCCAGGCCCTGACGACGGTCCAGGCCCGTCTCGCGGCGGCGGAGGCGGTGAGCGCGGAACGCGCCCGGCTGGCCCGCGAGATGCACGACTCCGTGGCCAAGACCCTGTACGGCGTCGCCCTGGCGGCGGACGGCCTGGCGGCCACGGCGTCGTCCGCGACCCCCGATCCGGCCCGCGTCAGGGAACAGGCGGAACTGGTGTCCCGCTCGGCGCGCCGGGCGGCGGCGGAGTCCCGGGAACTGCTGACGGACCTGCGCCGGGACCAGCCGGACACGCCGGACCGGACCTTGCTGTGGCAGGAACTGGCCCACCGCGCGGCGGACTTCGCCGAGCGCACGGGCTTGCGGGTCACGTGCGGCTGGGGAGGGCAGGAGGGGGCCGGTGCGGCGAGCGAGGGGGCCGGCCTGCCGGTACTCCCGGACCCCCTGGCCCGCCACGTCCTCGCCATCGTCACCGAGGCGCTGGAGAACGCACACCGGCACGCGTCCGCGTCCCGCGTGGACCTACGGGCCGCGGTCGAGGGCCACCTGCTCCGGGTCACGGTCCACGACGACGGCAGGGGCCTCCCGCCGGGCACCACACTCGAAGAGCTGCGCTGTTCGGGCCACTTCGGCCTGCTCGGCATGGTCGAACGGGCAGCACAGGCCGGTGCCCGGATCCGCATCGGAAAGGGCACCCACGAACGAGGCACGGAGGTCCGCCTGGAGGTCCCCTTGCCGGCACCGCCACCCGTGTCCCGACATGCCTGAGAGGAGGCCCATGCGCCCCCGACGACCATCACGGCCCCTCCCGCCGCCGGCGCCGGCGTCCCCGCCCCTGCGGCTGCTGGTCGCCGACGACAACCCCGTCGTCCGCGCCGGTCTGACGGCCCTGCTGTCGGCCCACCCGGACACCACGGTGGTGGCGGAGGCGAGGGACGGGCGGGAGGCGTACGAGGAGGCGGTCCGGCACCGGCCGGACGTCATCCTCCTCGACGTCCGCATGCCCGGACTCGACGGAGTCTCGGCGTTGCCCCACCTGGTGGGGCTGGCCCCCGTCATGATGCTGACCTACAGCCACGAGACGGAGACCGTGCGGGAGGCGCTGCGGCTGGGGGCGGGGGGATACCTGGTGCACGGCGAGTTCACGACGGAGCAGTTGGTGAGGGCGGTACGGGATGTACGGGAGGGCCGGCCGCATGTGACACCGGGGGCGGCGAGGGCGTTGCTGGAGGGACTGCGAGGGGATGCACCTGCACACGCCTCCCCACAACTTCCGTTCACTGACCCACCCTTATCCGTCAAACCTCTTTCGCAACTGCAACCGTCTGTGGGACAGTCGTTCCGGTCACGGTTCCGGCTGAGCAGCAGGGAGGCGGAGATCATGGACCTCATCGCGTCCGGCATGACCAACCAGCAGATCGCCGCCGCCTGCTTCATCAGCGAGAAGACGGTCAAGAACCACATCAACCGCATCTTCGCCAAGCTCCACAGCACGACGAGATCCCAGGCGACGGCGAAATGGCTGGGGGTGGCGTGACATGCCCCGACACGGCAGCACCCGGCGCTTGGAATGGGCCTGGGGTTGGGCCCTGGGGCCCTCTGACTCGTGCCGCCCGGAGCCTTACGTTTCCGGAATCCGAAGCGAAGCCGGAGGGGAGCGTCATGAACGACTGGATGCTGAAGTTCATGGTGGCGATGCAGCGCCGCACCGACGACAGGGGTCAGACCGCCGTCGAGTACCTCGGGATCATCGCGGTGGTGGTGGCGATCGTGCTGGCGATCACGGGTACGGACATCGGGCAGACCATCCTGGACAAGATCAAGGAAAAGATCACCGAAATCACCTGAGGCGTCGACGCGGGTGCGGTGATACAGGGCAGGCCTTCCCCATCTACATCACGGTGGTGGCAGGCCTGCTCTTTCTTGCGTTCGCCTACCTCGCGGTCGGCCAAGCAGCGGTGAACCGGAGTGGCGCTCAGACGGCGGCCGATGCGGCAGCCCTGGCGGCGGCCCAAAGTCGCCGTGACTACCTGGCGGGAGAGTGGCTGGGGACGGTGGCCGATCCGACCGAGTGGCAAGCCATCTTCGATGGCAAGGTGGACCTCAACCCGACCTGTCAGCGGGCTGACCAGCTGGCCGCACAGAACGACGGCCAGGTTCAAGCGTGTGACGACTCCCATCCCTTGGATATCACGGTCGAGGTCAGAACCAATAGGCGAGTCGGCGACTCGGTTGTCCCGGGTGTGAAGGACATCCGATCCAGCCAGTCCGCCACTGCTGTGATCGAGCCACTCTGCACGTTCGATGCCCCCGGTCCTGAAGCAGAGGACACACCGCTGCCCGAACTCACCTGCGACGGCACAGTTTGGAAGCCGGACCCGGCCGACCCGGACGGGCTGCCGAGGCCCGAGGATCTCTTCGATGTGCACTTGGCCGACCGACAAGCGAACCACGAGTGAAAAGGGAAGCGGAAAGATGAGCGTTCGGTTCACTGCGAACGTCCGCAGGGGAATGATCGCATGGGCACTTGCGGCGGGCATGGCTGCGGGTGCGGTCGGCTGCAGTGGTGGAGGGGACGACGCCAAGAAGCCGGAGACTTCGACATCGACTTCCAAGAGCAGCGGATCCCAGGCCAGCCCTCAGGAAGGGCAATCGGCAGATCCTCTGGCCGAACTGAAGGGTCCGGGCGGACTGCTTCTTCAGATCACCTCCGCCAAGCGGGACTCGGGTGGGTTCGTCACGGTGAACGGCAACCTGAAGAACGACGGCGGCAGTACAGCCGTCATCCCGTCCAACCTCAGTGGCAACGAGACCGAGATCATCAGAAATGGAAGCTCACTCGGTGGCGCCACACTCATCGACTCCAAAGGGAGAAAGCGCTACTACGTCCTACGTGACACGGACGGAAGGCCACTCACCACGACGGGACTCCCAGCGCTGAAGTCTGGTGAAACACTGCCAGTCTTCATGCAGTTTCCGTCACCACCCCCCACCACGAACCAAGTCGAGTTCCAGTTGCCTGGTTTCCCCTCGGCGACCATTGAGATCTCCGGGTGAGGCCCAAGTGACCGCATCCCGTCTCCCCCTCGCAGTCGCCGCGCTCGTCATGGTCGTGAATCTGGCCCCCACCCCCGCGCTCGCAGACGACACCGGCCCCAGTGAACCCCCCGGTACCGAACCCTCCGCCGCCGCCCCCGTGAAGGTCGACCCGACGGATCCGGATCTGAAGCTTCCGGAAGGGGCCACGCTGGCCGCGGCCAAGGTGTTGGACATCAAGTCGGTCGTGGAGGACCAGAGCGGGGACGAACGGCGTGAGGACACCAACGCCGACGTGACCTTCGCCCTCCAGGCCGAGGTGCTGTTCGGCAAGGACAGCGCCAGGCTCGGCGCGGAGGCGAAGGCCCGTATCGCCGGCATCGCCGAGGAGATCAGGAAGCAGAACGCGACCCAGGTACGCGTCTTCGGCTTCACCGACAACCTCGGCTCCTCCGCCCACGGCGACACCCTCTCCAAGCAGCGCGCCAACGCCGTACAGGCCGTACTGGACCAGGACCTGAACACCCCGTCCATCACCTTCGACGTCCGCGGCTACGGCGAGCAGTACCCGATCGCCGACAACTCCACCGAGGCCGGCCGGAAGAAGAACCGCCGGGTGGAGGTGTCCTTCCCCCGTACCCAGCGGTGAGACGGCACCCCGGCTAGTGCGGGTCCACTCCCGCGTCCACCTCCACCCGTGCTCCCGGCCGCAGCCCCCACCCGGCCATCGCCCCCGCCCCCGCCTCCAGCACGTGCCGCGCCCGCAGGCGCGGCAGGCCCAGGCGGCCGGGGCGCATCGTGCGGACGGCGATGACGGTCAGCTTGCGGTCCAGGTAGGCGACGTCGATCGGGATCCGCATCCCGAACGTGTGCACCCCGCCGGCCGGCGACAGCAGCAGCGCCCCGTCGACCGCGTCCCGGCCCAGGAGGCCCTTCGTCCGCGCCCGGTAGGAGGCCGCGATCTCCAGGGGGACACAGACGGCGGGCCGCTCCCCTCCGAAGGACGGCGCGGAGCCCGCCCGCACGATCAGCCGTCCCCGTCCGTCCCGCCAGCGCCGTCCCATGCCCCGACCTCCCACACCCAGCCGTCCGTGTCGTCAACTCGCCCGGCAACGCGCACGCGTTGTCCTTTGCCGTCCTCCCCACTAGGAAGGACTCCATGACAGGACTCGGTGTCGTATTCCGTCCCCAGCTTCCTCCCGAGCGGCTGCGGGCCGTCGCCCGTCTCGCGGACGACGTGGGGCTCGAAGAACTGTGGCTGTGGGAGGACTGCTTCCTTGAGGGCGGGGTGTCCACGGCCGCCGCCGCGCTCGCCTGGACCGAGCGGGTGCGGGTCGGCATCGGACTGCTGCCCGTGCCGCTGAGGAACGTGGCCGTCACCGCCATGGAGGCCGCCGCGCTGGAGCGCATGTTCCCCGGCCGCGCCATCCTGACCGTGGGGCACGGGGTGCAGGACTGGATGGGCCAGGTCGGCGCCCGGGCCGCCTCCCCGCTGGGCCTCCTCGGAGAACATCTCGACGCCCTGCGCGCCCTGCTGCGCGGGGAACGGCTCAGCGTGCGCGGGCGGTACGTCCAACTGGACGACGTCGCCCTGGACTGGCCCCCGCGGCGCCCGGTCGACGTCCTCGCGGGCGCCACCGGGCCCCGCACGCTCCGGCTCTCCGGCGAGAAGGCCGACGGCACCCTGCTCACCGCCGCGACCTCGGCGGACGGCGTGCGACGGGCCCGCAAGCTCGTGGAGGAGGGGCGGCGGGCGGCCGGACGTGACGGTTCGCACCGGATCGTGGTCTATCTGCTGGCCGCCACGGGTGACGGCGCCGAGGAACGTCTGCGCGCCGAACTCGCCGCCGAGGGGCTGGAGTCGGCGGGGGACGTGGGGATCGCCGGGGACGCGGGCGCGGTCGCCGGGGCGGTACGGCGGCTGGCCGAGGCCGGCGCGGACACCGTCGTCCTGCAGCCGACGGCGGACGAGCCCGACCCGGAGGGCTTCGTGCGGTTCGCCGCGCGGGAGGTCCGGCCACTGGTGCCCTGAGCGGACGGCCCGACGGGATGTCCCGCAGGTCAGGGACGTTGTCGGTGGCGGATTCCACACTTCCTTCCATGACTGTGGGAAGTCGGGTGAACGCGCATGGTGATCGTGGGACCGGCGCGCCGGACGCGTCCTCCGTGCGTCTGCGGGACGTCACGGAGCAGGACCTGGAGGCCCTCCTCGCCTACGAGCACGACCCCGAAGCCGCCCGGCGGTCGAGGTTCACCCCCCGGCCGCGGGACGCCTTCTTCCGGCACTGGCGGGAGCGGGTGTTCGGTGACCCCGACTGCCTGGCGCGGGTCGTCACCGTCGACGGGGAGGTCGCCGGGAGCGCGGTGTCCTGGACGCAGGACGGACGGAGGTTCGTCGGGTACTGGCTCGGGCGGCCGTACTGGGGCCGAGGGGTCGGCACGCGGGCGCTCGGCCGGTTCCTGGAGCTGGAGCCCGTGCGTCCGCTGTACGCGGACCCCTTCGCCGGCAACACCGCCTCCGTGCGGCTCCTGGAGCGGCACGGCTTCGAGCGGACCGGCACGGTCCGCCACGGGACGGACGAGCACGTCCTGCTGGTTCTCGCGGCACCGCCCGGGCAGGACTGAGGGCGGTCCCGGCCCGGGGGCGGAAAACAGGGGGAACCGCGCGGGGCCCGCTGGGATCACGGCCGCATGACTCCCCAGCGTTCCTTCGGGGGCCTCGTGGCCGAGGGCGCCGCCGTACCGACCGAGGGGTGGGACTTCTCGTGGTTCGAGGGCCGGGCCACCGAGCAGCGGCCGCCGAGGGCCGGCCGCCGAACGCGGCGAAGGCCGTCGCCCTGCTGCGGCCCCGGGGCGTCGTGGTGATCGCCGCCCCGGACGACGCGCCGCTGCCGTTCGCGGACGGGGCGTTCGACCTGGTGCTCAGCCGGCACCCGGTGCGGCCGCACCGGGCGGAGATCGCGCGGGTGCTGCGGCCCGGCGGGACGTACTTCACGACGCCGAGGCGGCGGGCCTGGAGGCGGCCGGGTTGCGGGCCGAGCGGCTGCGGGCGGAGTTCCACGACATCGCCGCCGTCGTCCACTTCCTGCGCACGGTGGTGTGGAAGGTCCCGGACTTCACGGTGGAGGCGTACGAGCCGCGGCTGCGCGCGCTGCACGAACGGATCGAGGAGGAGGGGCCGTTCGTCGCGCACAGCGCCCGGCACCTCTTCGACGTACGCGAGCCGGGCCGTCGGCCGTAGGCCGACCGGAGTTCGCCCGGGGTTTCCACATTGTTATCGATCGCGGTTCCCATCGGTCTCCTCGATCACGTAAGTTCAGACCAAGGTTATTCGCGTGAGCAAAGCTGCGCGGGCGGTACCGCGCAGTGGAGGGGGCTGCGCGGTGCCGTGGAGCCGCGCGGTCGTCCTCCGGTGGCGTAGCGGAGGCGTCAAGTCCGCCCTTCACTGACGGCGTCGCCCGTCCGGGGGGACCCGGGGCAACTCGCCAATGAACCCCAAGATGGCCTAATCCTTGCGAATCCATTCGTATCCGACCGGATTTCCCTGCAATTCCGTTGTGAACCGGCCAGGAAGCCCCTATGAATCCCGCATTCCGCGACCACCGGGGCGTCGCCGGGTGATTCCGGAGAGTAGTTGTGGCCCGCCGATGCACCCGCCGGCCCTTACGAAGGGTTATGGTGGAAACCCCCCCTCGGGCCGGTCCGTCTCCCCCCCACGGACCGGCCCGTTTTTCTTTCCCGTTCCGGGAACCCGCTCCGGGAACCCGCTCCGGGAACCCGCTCCGGGAACCCGCTCCGGGAACCTCCCGCCCCTGGTCCGCCGTCCCCACTGAGGGCCGGGCCATGACCAACCCCCGAGCAGCGGTAGGCTCAACGGCTCCGGCACCCCGTCCCCCGCGCCCAACCCCCGCGCCCAACCCCCGGAGGGTCACGTGAACCTGCGCGACAAGCTGCGCGGCCTGCTCGTCAGGCTCTACGCACGCCGGGTGGAAGGCCACCTGGACCACGCTCAGGTGCCCAAGCACATCGGCGTCATCATGGACGGCAACCGCCGCTGGGCGAAGGCGTCCGGCTCCAGCACCGTCCACGGGCACCGGGCCGGTGCCGAGAAGATCGAGGAGTTCCTCGGCTGGTGTTCCGAGACCGACGTCGAGGTCGTCACCCTGTGGCTGCTGTCCACCGACAACTTCGACCGGCCGCAGGAGGAGCTCGTCCCCCTGCTCGGCATCATCGAGGACGTCGTCCGCACCCTCGCCGCCGACGGCCGCTGGCGGGTGCACCACGTCGGCACCATGGACCTGCTGCCCGCGCAGATGCAGACGGCCCTGAAGGAGGCCGAGGAGGCCACCGCCCACATCGACGGGATACTCGTCAACGTGGCCATCGGTTACGGCGGCCGGCAGGAGATCGCCGACGCGGTGCGCTCCATGCTCCTCGACGCGCAGGACAAGGGCGTGTCCATGGAGGACCTCGCCGAGTCCGTCGACATCGACATGATCGGCCGTCACCTCTACACCGGCGCCCAGCCCGACCCGGACCTGGTGATCCGTACCAGCGGGGAACAGCGGCTGTCCGGATTCATGCTCTGGCAGACCGCCCACTCGGAGTACTACTTCTGCGAGGTCTTCTGGCCGGCCTTCCGGAAGGTCGACTTCCTGCGCGCCCTGCGCGACTACGCCGCACGTCACCGCCGGTACGGCGGCTGACCCGCCGGTCCCGCCCCGTCGCCGCCCGGTGACGGGGCGTTGTCGTTTACCCCGATTGGCGGAGACGTAACGAGGAGTTCACCGGTGCGCCGGTGGCCGCATTTGCATGGCCGCGCATCATCGAGGGCATAAGCCAAGCAGGTCGACGCCCGAACCACGGGCGTCGGATCTCAGCGGGCGGCACGGGGTCGCCCGCCCGGGAGGCCCTTTGCACCAGCCCGACCGTGCGGTCACCGCACGGAAGCAGCCGCGGAGGGCCGGTTCACGGCCCGCCGTACGCGGGGGCCGGACACCGGTCCAGCATCACTTCGTCGCTCCCCGACCTCATCCGAGGGGGTACGTCCTTCCGTGGTGACCAGCACAAAGCGCCACAAGCCCGACCGGCGCACGTATGTTCTCGACACCAGCGTCCTGCTGGCCGACCCGAACGCCCTGTCCCGCTTCGACGAGCACGAGGTCGTGCTCCCCATCGTGGTGGTCACGGAGCTGGAGGCCAAGCGGCACCATCCGGAACTCGGCTACTTCGCCCGCCAGGCGCTGCGCCTGCTGGACGACTACCGGGTGAAGCACGGTCGCCTCGACGCCCCCATCCCGATCGGGGAACTGGGCGGGACGGTCCGGGTCGAGCTCAACCACTCGGACCCCAGCGTGCTGCCCACCGGCTACCGCCTGGGGGACAACGACTCGCGCATCCTCGCGGTGGCCCGCAACCTGCAGGCCGAGGGGTTCGACGTCACCGTCGTGTCGAAGGACCTGCCGCTCAGGATCAAGGCGTCCTCGGTCGGCCTCCTCGCCGAGGAGTACCGGGCCGAACTGGCCATCACGGAGAACTCCGGCTGGACCGGGATGACCGAACTCACCCTGCCGGGCGAGCAGGTGGACATCCTCTTCGAGGAAGGGCACGTGTACGTCCCGGAGGCGGCCGACCTCCCCGTGCACACCGGCCTGACCATCCAGTCCGAGCGCGGCAAGGCGCTCGGCCGGGTCACCGCCGACGGCAACGTCCGGCTGGTGCGCGGCGACCGGGAGGCGTTCGGCATCAAGGGCCGCAGCGCCGAGCAGCGCATCGCCCTCGACCTGCTGCTCGACCCGGACGTCGGCATCGTCTCGATGGGCGGCCGGGCCGGCACCGGCAAGTCGGCGCTGGCGCTGTGCGCGGGCCTGGAGGCGGTCCTGGAGCGCCGCCAGCACCAGAAGGTGATGGTCTTCCGTCCGCTGTACGCGGTCGGCGGGCAGGAACTGGGCTATCTGCCGGGCACCGAGGCGGAGAAGATGAGCCCGTGGGCCCAGGCCGTCTTCGACACCCTGTCGGCGGTCACCAGCCGGGAGGTCATCGAGGAGGTCACCGCGCGCGGGATGCTGGAGGTCCTGCCGCTGACCCACATCCGCGGGCGCTCGCTGCACGACGCGTTCGTGATCGTGGACGAGGCGCAGTCCCTGGAGAAGAACGTCCTGCTGACCGTTCTGTCCCGGATCGGCGCCAATTCGCGTGTCGTTCTCACGCATGACGTGGCGCAGCGGGACAATCTGCGCGTAGGACGCTACGACGGCGTCGTCGCCGTGGTGGAGAAACTGAAGGGGCACCCGCTCTTCGCCCACGTCACGCTGACGCGTTCCGAGAGGTCCCAGATTGCGGCGCTTGTGACCGAAATGCTGGAGGACGGCCACATCTGACGCATCTCGCATACGGGTGACGGCTGTTGGCGCCGTCCGGCAAAGGCCACGAGCCTAGCCGGGCGGCGCCTGCGTGCGTGGAGCTTTCCTGAAATCCCCAGGGCCAAACGGGATGTGAGCTTTCACACGCAACACAGAATTGCCACGCGGCGTCCGGTTACGGCAGAGTCTCGTTCCTGTCAGGCCCCGCATACGACACAGCTGTACCCCCAGCGGTAGAGCAGCCCTTGGGCACCACCAACTCCATAGAGTTCGTCGTATGCCGCCCGCGCACCACGCGGCGCTCCCTTCGGGGGAGTTGCCCACCGGGCCCGCGCCTCCCGTGACCCCGCAGTTGGGAGGCCAGTGTCAGGGGCACGATCGCGTCCGCCAGGGTCACCGAAGCGGGCGATGCTGGAAGGAAACCGTGTGAGCCGGATTTCGGTCCGGGGATTCGCAGTGGCCTCCGCCACCGCGGTCACCGCTGTCGGAAGCGTCGTCGGCGTTGCCTCGGGCAGCACCGCGCAGACCAACGACGCCGAGGCGACGGCAGCCGACACCACGCTCCTGGCCGACATACCCGCGGGTCAGCAGGCGCAGGTGCAGACCGCGTCCCTGACGCAGCAGGCCGACGCGCAGGCCATCGCCGCGGACGTGAGCGCCAAGAAGGACGCCGAGGAAGCGGCCCGCAAGGCCGCCGCCGAGACGGCGATCGCCAAGAAGGAGCTCGCCGAGAAGGCGGCCAAGGAGGCCAAGGAGGCCAAGGAGCGCGCCGAGGCGAAGACCGCGGCCAGCCGTGGCACCGACGTCCGCGACTCCTCCGGCTTCCCGGTCCAGAGCAGCTACACCGTCGCGCAGATCCAGGCGATGGCGCGCCAGATGGTGGGCGGCGGCCAGTTCCAGTGCTTCAGCAACATCGTGGACCACGAGTCCAGCTGGAACTACCGCGCGGTGAACGCCTCCTCCGGTGCCTACGGTCTCTTCCAGGCCCTGCCCGGCTCCAAGATGTCCTCCGTCGGCGCCGACTGGCAGACCAACCCGGCCACCCAGATCAAGTGGGGCCTCAACTACATGAACAGCCGGTACGGCAGCCCCTGCCAGGCCTGGTCGTTCTGGCAGGCCAACCACTGGTACTGAGCGCTCTGCCGGCACAGCGGCCTTCGCGGTGCCCTCTCAACCTCGCGCAGCCCCTCCCCGTCCTCAGGGGAGGGGCTTTCGCCCTGTACGGTCGTATCCGAACGACTCCAGCGGGGGAGTGGTGGCGAGCACCCGGGGACGCGGGGGAAGAGGACGGATCATGTCGCGAGTGCCAGGGTGGCTCGGCCGGCTGGGGGCCGGTCTCACCGAGATGAGCGAGCGTCTGGACGAGCGCCGCGCCGAGGTGGAGAAGGAGCACGGCGTGGACACCGAGGCCGTCGAGTCCGCCGCCCCCGCCGCGCGGCCGGCCGGGGCGTCCGCCGCCTCGGCCGCGCCCGCCCGCCGGCCCGCGGTGCCGTCCGGTCCCCGCCCCGATCCGGCCCAGGCCGTGCCGTGGGGCGTCCGGGTCGCCGCCGAGGCGGGCTGGCGGCTGCTGGTGCTGGCCGGCACGGTCTGGGTGCTGATGCGGGTCATCAGCGCCATCCAGCTCGTCGTGTTCGCCTTCGTCATCGCCCTGCTGGTCACCGCGCTGCTCCAGCCGACGGTCGCCCGGCTCACCCGGCGCGGGGTGCCGCGCGGCCCGGCCACCGCGCTCACCGCCATCAGCGGCTTCGTCGTCATCGGCCTGATGGGCTGGTTCGTGACCTGGCAGGTCATGGAGAACATCGACACGCTCTCCAACCAGATCCAGAGCGGCATCGACGACCTGCGCAACTGGCTGCTGAAGAGCCCCTTCCACGTCACCGACAAGCAGATCAACCAGATCGCCAAGAACCTCCGTGAGGCGATCGGCGCCAACGCCGACCAGATAACGTCCGCCGGCCTGGAGGGCGTCCAGGTCATCGTGGAGGCCCTCACCGGCATCCTGCTGGTGTTCTTCTCGACGCTGTTCCTGCTCTACGACGGCAAGCGCATCTGGCAGTGGTTCCTGAAGCTGGTGCCCGCCGCCGCCCGTCCGGGCGTGGCCGGCGCCGGCCCGCGCGCCTGGCGCACCCTGACCGCCTACGTGCGCGGCACGGTCCTGGTCGCCCTCATCGACGCCATCTTCATCGGCATCGGCATCTACTTCCTGGACGTGCCCATGGCCGTCCCGCTGGCCGTGTTCATCTTCCTGTTCTCGTTCATCCCGCTGGTCGGCGCGGTCGCCTCCGGCGCGCTCGCGGTGATCGTGGCGCTGGTCACCCAGGGCGTCTTCACCGCCGTCATGACCCTCGTCGTCGTCCTCGCGGTGCAGCAGATCGAGGGGCACGTCCTGCAGCCCTTCATCCTGGGCCGCGCGGTCCGGGTGCACCCGCTGGCGGTCGTCCTGACCGTGGCCGCCGGCGGCATGGTGGCCGGCATCGGCGGGGCGGTGGTGGCCGTACCGCTGGTGGCGGTCACGAACACGGTGGTGGGGTACCTGCGGCAGTATTCGCAGGAGGCGCAGCACGACACCGCGGCCGAGCCCGCGGAGGAGGAGGAAGTGCCCCGGAACGCCGAGGACCCCGCCCACCAGGAGTGAGCGGGGTCCTCGGCGTACGGCCTATTCGGCCAGCACGGCCTCGGCGTCCAGGGTGACACCGACCGCCTGCACCACGGAGGCGATCTTGAACGCCTCCTGGACGGTCTCGCGCTCCACACCGGCCTTGCGCAGCACCTGCTCGTGCGAGTCCAGGCACATGCCACAGCCGTTGATCGCGGAGACCGCGAACGACCACAGCTCGAAGTCGACCTTCTCCACGCCGGGGTTGCCGATGACGTTCATCCGCAGGCCCGCGCGCAGGGTGCCGTACTCGTGGTCGGACAGCAGGTGCCGGGTGCGGTAGAAGACGTTGTTCATCGCCATGATGGCGGCGGCCGACTTGGCGGCCTGGTACGCCTCCGGCGAGAGGTTCGCCTTCGCCTCCGGCTCCAGCTCACGCAGCACGATCGGGGAACGGGAGGCGATGGCGGTCGCCAGCACCGTGCCCCACAGCTGCTGCGCGGGCAGGTCCGAGTTGCCGATGACCGAGCCCAGGTTGAGCTTCAGGTCCTTGGCGTAGTCCGGGATACGGGACTTCAGGGAGTCGAGCGACACGGGTCACTCACCAGCCAGCAGCGCGACCGGGTCGAGGGTCTGCTCGCCCTTGGTCCAGTTGCAGGGGCACAGCTCGTCGGTCTGCAGGGCGTCCAGGACCCGCAGGACCTCCTTGGGGTTGCGGCCCACGGAACCGGCGGTGACCATCGTGAACTGGATCTCGTGGTTCGGGTCCACGACGAAGACGGCGCGCTGGGCGTAGCCGTCCTCGCCCTCGATGCCGAGGTCGCGCATCAGCTCGTGCTTGGGGTCCGCCATCATCGGGAACGGCAGGTCGGTCAGGTCCGGGTGGTCCTTGCGCCAGGCGTGGTGGACGAACTCGGAGTCACCCGAGAAGCCGAGGATCTGGGCGTCGCGGTCGGCGAACTCGTCGTTCAGCTTCCCGAACGCGGCGATCTCGGTCGGGCACACGAACGTGAAGTCCTTGGGCCAGGCGAAGACCACGAGCCACTTGCCCTCGTAGGACTTGTGGTTGATCTGCTCGAACTCCTTGCCCTTCTCCAGCGAGACGCAGGCGGTCAGATCGAACTCGGGGAACTTGTCACCGACAGTGAGCACGCGCTCTCCTTGCAGCGAAGAAACTGCCCTTTTGGGGTTGTTTCCCATGGGTTGGACGTGATCGATGGTGGCACAGGGTGCATTGATTAGTGAAATAGCTACACTCGGTCAGGTTGATCGGAGGTAGTTATCAGTGACCGTGAGCAACGGCAAGCGCCGGCAACCGAGCCTGGCGCAGCTGCGGGCGTTCGCCGCCGTGGCCGAGCATCTGCACTTCCGGGACGCCGCGGCGGCCATCGGGATGAGTCAGCCCGCCCTCTCGGGTGCGGTCTCGGCCCTGGAGGAGACGCTCGGGGTGACCCTCCTCGAGCGTACGACCCGCAAGGTGCTGCTCTCGCCCGCGGGGGAGCGGCTGGCGGTGCGGGCCAAGGCGGTGCTGGACGCGGTGGGCGCGCTGCTGGAGGAGGCCGAGGCGGTCCGGGCGCCCTTCACGGGCGTGCTGCGCCTCGGGGTGATCCCCACGGTGGCCCCGTACCTGCTGCCGGCCGTGCTGCGGCTCGTCCACGACCGCTACCCGCACCTCGACCTCCAGGTGCACGAGGAGCAGACGGCCACCCTGGTCGAGGGACTGAACTCCGGGCGGCTCGACCTGCTGTTGCTGGCCGTGCCGCTCGGTGTCCCCGGGGTCGTCGAACTCCCCCTCTTCGACGAGGACTTCGTGCTCGTCACCCCGCTCGGCCACTGGCTCGGCGGCCGGGAGGGCATCCCGCGCGAGGCGTTGCGGGAGCTGAACCTGCTCCTCCTGGACGAGGGCCACTGCCTGCGCGACCAGGCGCTGGACATCTGCCGGGAGGCCGGCCGGGAGGACGCGCCGGTCACCACCACGGCCGCCGGCCTGTCCACGCTGGTCCAGCTGGTGGCCGGCGGACTCGGCTGCACGCTGCTCCCGCGCACCGCGCTGAAGCTGGAGACCACCCGCAGCAGCCAACTGCTGACCGGGTACTTCGCCGAGCCGGCCCCCAGCCGCCGGGTCGCGTTCGCGATGCGCGCGGGGGCGGCTCGCGCCGCGGAGTACGAGGAGCTGGCGGGGGCGTTGCGGGAGGCGCTGCGGGCGCTGCCCGTCAGGGTGCTGGAGGGCTGAGTGCCCCGCAGGGGCGCGGGGAAGCGCGCGGCCGGCCACGGCGGTGCCGCGGCCGGCCGACGGCGGACTCACTCCGTACGCAGGCCCTCCGGCCGCATCATCCGCACCAGCGGCGGCAGGCTCAGCAGGGTGACCGCGAGGACCACCGCCGCGCCGGCGCCGGTCAGGGACAGCACGCTCGCCCAGTCCACGGAGACCGGGGTCGCCGCCAGCTTCAGCAGGACCGTACCGAGGGTCAGGCCCACCGTCGCGGCCAGCAGCAGACCGAGCGTGATCGGCACGGCCGTCTGCCACAGCACCGAAAGGCCGAGTGTGCGGCGCCGGGTGCCGAAGGCGAGCAGTGACGACAGCAGCTTGCGCCGCTCGCGCAACTGCTCCAGCTGGGAGACCAGCAGGCTCGCCCCGATCAGCGCCAGCACACAGACCGCGCCGAGGAACAGTCCGGTGCGCAGGGAGGCGTACTGGTCGGACTGGACGGTCGCCGCCCAGCGCCAGGCACTGGAGAGGCGGTCCACCCGTGCGGCCGTGTTCCGCACGTACTCGTCCGCGTACGGCACGGACAGGTCGAGGCGGACGAAGACCTGGTGGTACAGCGTCGCCCCGGCCCCGGAGGGCAGCGCGGACGGGGTCAGCAGCAGACCGGTGACGTCGGACCGGAGCGAGTCCTTGCGGGCGGTCACCTGCCGCAGACCGGCCGGCACGGTCCAGGGGATCTCCCGCCCGCGCTCACTGCCGGAGTAGGTGGCGTCGATGAAGCCGTGCCGGCCCGGCCGCATGAGGGCCCGCGCGGCGTCGTCGTCGGCCGTAGCGGGCAGGACGAAGACGTCACCGTCCCGGCAGGACGGCAGGTGGGCCAGTTCGCGCAGCGCGGTGCAGCCGCCGACGGTGAGGTTCGCCGTGGTGCCGGGGTCGCGGCGCTTGTCGCCGAGTCCGCCGAAGGAGAGGGCCACCGACGACCGCACGCCCTTGGTGCGGGCCAGCTCGGTGGCGGCCAGCGGCAGCCGGGAGCGGTCCGACAGGTCGACCTCCATCGAGGCCCGGTGGGGGTCGCGGCCGGTGTCCTTGGTGTACTGGCCCTCCAAGCCCGCGAACAGCATCTGCAGCGCGATGGCACCGGCCACCGCCACCGCGATGCCGTTGACCATGCGGGCGGCCGTACCACTGCTCAACTGGAGCCTTCGTACGGCCAGTTGCCAGGAGACCGGGCCTGCGCCCAGCCGGGTGACGAACGCCTCCACCAGCCAGGGCAGCAGCGCGGTGACGCCGACCAGGAGCAGCAGCACACCGCCGGTGACGAGGTACTGGTTGAAGCCGCCGTTCGAGCGGCCCTTGCCGATCATCGGGTACAGCATCGCGAGGCCCGCCAGCGGCAGCAGCAGCCGCCACCACAGGCGCCGCCGGGCCTGCTTGGCCGTGCGCACCACGCCGAGCGGTTCCACGACCACCCCGCGCATGGCGAACAGCGTCACCAGTACGGCGGCCGCCGGGACCGCCACCGCGACCAGCGCGGCCAGTGCGGGGGAGGGGTCGAGGTAGCTGGGGAAGAAGCTCTCCCCCCTGATCTCCACCGAGCCCGCCGCCTGCCGTCCGATCAGGAAGAACACCGTGCCGACGATCAGTCCGAGCAGCGACCCGGCCAGCGCCTCGCCCGCCGCGATCCGGCGGGTCATCCGGCTGTCGGAGCCCACCAGCCGCAGCGCGGCCAGCCTGCGGTCGCGCCGCTCGCCGCCGAACCGTACGGCCGCGGCGATGAAGACGCCGACCGGCGTCAGCAGGGCGACGAACACGACCAGCGTCATCAGCACGAGCACCGGGTCGGTCCGCTCGGTCACCGGGTGGGGGTCGCCGAACGCGGTCAGCCGCACCACCCGCGAACTGTCCCCGGTCACCTTCAGGCCCTCGGCACCGGCGTAGTAGGCCAGTTCGTGCGAGCCGATCAGCCCGGGTTCGCCGATCGTGCCGGTGATCCGGAACGGCAGCCGCTCCCGCAGGAGCCTGCCCCCGTCCGAGGAGAGCAGCTCCTTCAGCGCGGGCGAGGCCACCATCTCGCCCTTCTTCGGGAAGCGGCCGACGCCGGGCGGCAGCGGCGCGCGCTTGCCCTCGGGCTCCAGCAGCCGGCCCCGGATGTCCCTGGAGCGGTACTCGGTGTCGGTGTTGCCGACCAGCACGGTGTTCTCGCCCCTGGGCGGCACGGGGGCGTTGTAGGTGAGGTCCTGGCGGGCCTCCTCGCGGTGGTGCCGGGCCGTCAGCACGTTGGGCAGCGCCGTCGTCAGCAGCAGCAGGGCCACGCCCAGGCCGACGCCGACCGCCGTCAGCAGCATCCGGACCCAGCCCTCGCGTCCGCCGGTGAGGGCGAACCGGGCCCCCATGCCCAGGTCTCTGCACCACTGGCGGACGTTCATATGGCCCGCTCCATGTCGCGGGACCTGCCGTCGCGTACGACGATCTCGCGGTCGGAGTAGGCGGCCACCCGGGCCTCGTGCGTGACCAGGACCACGGCGGCGTTGGTGGAGCGGGCCGCGTCGGTCAGCAGCTCCATCACGCGTTCGCCGTTGAGGGAGTCGAGCGCGCCGGTCGGCTCGTCGGCGAACAGCACCCGGGGCCCGGTGACGAGCGCCCGCGCCACGGCGACCCGCTGGCCCTGGCCACCGGAGACCTCGCCGGGCCGCTTGTCCTTGAGGTCGTCCACCTCCAGGCGTTCCATCCAGCCCAGCGCGGCCCGCTCGGCCGCCTTGCGGGAGGTGCCGTTCAGGCGCAGCGGGAGCGCCACGTTCTCCACGCAGGTCAGCTCGGGGACGAGCTGCCCGAACTGGAAGACGAAGCCGAACTCGCTGCGGCGCAGGGCGCTGCGCCCGGCGTCGCTCATGCCGGCCAGTTCGCGGCCGTCGTAGGTGATGGAGCCGGAGTCGGGCGGCACGATCCCGGCCAGGCAGTGCAGCAGCGTGGACTTGCCGGAGCCGGAGGGCCCCATGACGGCGACGACCTCGCCGGGGTGGATGGAGAACTCGGCGCCGTCGAGCGCGACCGTCGGGCCGTAGGCCTTGCGCAGGTTCTCGGCGGCGAGCAGGGTGCCGGGCGGGGGAGTCACTTGGCCACCACCTCCGCGCGCAGCTTGTCGAGGCGCGCGGCGGTCAGTTCCAGCCAGCGCAGGTCGGCCTCCAGGTGGAACAGGGCGTGGTCGCAGATCAGCTGGTCCGCGAGGTCGCCCTTGCGCTTGCGGTCGGTCAGGATCCGCATGCTGCGCAGGTGCTCGGCCCGCTGCGTGTCGAGGATGTCGGTCGCGTCGCGGTGGGTGAGCAGGGCGAGGATGACCTTCGTGTAGAGGGTCGACTGGAGGTACTCCTCCGGCTTCTCCGGGGTGGCGAGCCAGCGTTCGACGTCGGTGACGCCGGCGTCGGTGATGGCGTAGCGCTTGCGCTCGGGGCCGCCGCCGGCCTCGATCCCGTCGACTTCCACGAGACCGTGCTTCAGCAGCCGGGACATCGTGGAGTAGACCTGGCCGTAGTGCAGCGGCCGGTCGTGACCGAACTTCTCGTCGAAGGCCCGCTTGAGGTCGTAGCCGTGACGCGGGCCGGACTCCAGGAGTCCCAGAAGGGTGTGACCGATGGACATGGGCAGCACTCTACGCTCGGTGTATACGCAGGATGTATACACGCCGTGCAGAAGGGGTGGCGGGCGGTACGGCCCCGCAGGTGGGGGCCGATTGTCACGGTTCCGACACAGGCGGCCGGCCCCGCCGCGGCAGCGGTCCGGTGTCCTTCGGCAGGCGTCCCGCCTCCGCGAGGGCGCGCCGCAGCAGGAACTCGATCTGCGCGTTCGCCGACCGCAGCTCGTCCCCGGCCCACCGGGCCAGTGCCTCGTACACCTGCGGGTCCAGCCGCAGCAGCACCTGCTTGCGCTGCCGCGGCCGGCGCTTCGGGGTTCCCGAGGGGTCCGTCACCGGGTCCGTCACTGGTAGAGCGTCCCCGTGTTGAGGACCGGCTGGGGGGCCCGGTCCCCGCAGAGCACCACCATCAGGTTCGACACCATCGCCGCCTTCCGTTCCTCGTCCAGCTCCACGATGTCCGCGTCCGCGATCCGGGCCAGCGCCGCCTCGACCATCCCGACCGCGCCGTCCACGATCTGCCGGCGGGCCGCGACGACCGCCCCCGCCTGCTGCCGCTGGAGCATCGCCGAGGCGATCTCGGGAGCGTACGCGAGGTGCGTGAAGCGGGACTCGATGATCCGCACTCCGGCCGCCTCCACCCGGGCCTGAAGTTCCACGGCCAGCTTCTCGGTGATCTCCTCGGCGTTGCCGCGCAGCGACAGGCCGTCCTCGTCGTGGGCGTCGTACGGGTACTCGATGGCGATGTGCCGCACGGCCGTCTCGGTCTGCGTGGCGACGAACTCGGCGAAGTCGTCCACCTCGAAGGTGGCCTGCGCGGTGTCCTGGACCTTCCACACCACGACCGCGGCCAGCTCGATCGGGTTGCCGTAGGCGTCGTTGACCTTCAGTACGGCGGTCTCGTGGTTGCGCACCCGGGTGGAGATCCGGGTCCGGGAGGTGAAGGGGTTGACCCAGCGCAGTCCGTCCTGCCGGATCGTGCCCCGGTAGCGCCCGAAGAGCTGGACGACCCGGGCCTCGCCCGGCGCGACGGTGTTCAGGCCGCGCATCCCGATGACCGACGCCAGCAGGACGACGACGCCGGCGGCGACGAGCCCGCCCTCGGCACCGCCGGAGGGGGCCGCCCCGGAGGACGCGAACAGCGCGACCGCGGCGCCGAGCCCGATCAGGCCGAGCAGCAGGGCGAGCCCCCCGCCGATGCTGTGGGCGGTGAACTCCCGCACCCGCGGCGCGGGCATCTCGGGGACGTCGGCGGTGGCGGCCGGCTCGGATATGGACACAGGGGACCCCCGGTTGTCGTAGTACCTGGCTCGTAGTGCCTAGCTTGCTTCTATCCAAGTGATATCACTTTATGCCGCCGAGCAACCCTGGACCAGTGACAGCCGTCGGTTCCGTTGGGGCGGGTGCTGATTGTCACGTCCGTAAAAGAACGGATCGGACGCCCTTTGTCATATAGGGGGGTGTTAGCTTTCGAAGCTGACCCCGAGACGGAAGCGAGCGTAGGGACCCATGGGACGAGCGGAAGAGAGACGAGCGCGACAGCGCGGCGGCCACCGCGCGGCACCCAAGCGCCGCCGCTCCGCGCCCGCGCCCGGCACCGCGTCCGCCGCCTCCGGCGGCGCCCCCGCGTCCGGCAAGCCCGCCAAGAGCCTCATACGCCGGATATTCGGCTGGAAGAAGATCCTCGGGACCTTCTTCGGCGTGTGCCTGCTCGGCATCCTGGGCTTCATCGGCCTGTACCTGTACGTGGACATCCCCGAGGGCAACGCGGCCGCCCGGCAGCAGAGCAACGTCTACAAGTTCAGCGACGGAACGATCCTGGCCCGCAAGGGCGAGGTCAACCGCGAGATCGTCGACCTGTCCAAGGTGCCCCGCAAGGTCCAGCTGACCTTCGTCGCCGCCGAGAACAAGAGCTTCTACCACGACTCCGGCGTCGACCTGCGCGGGACCGCCCGCGGCCTGATCAACACGGTGTCCGGCAAGGGCAAGCAGGGCGGCTCCACGATCACCCAGCAGTACGTCAAGAACTACTACCTGAACCAGGACCAGACCGTCACGCGCAAGCTGAAGGAACTGGTCATCTCGCTCAAGGTGGACCGCGAGAAGTCCAAGGACGACATCCTCGCCGGTTACATCAACACCAGCTACTACGGCCGCAACGCCTACGGCATCCAGGCCGCCGCCCAGGCGTACTACCACGTGGACGCCCAGGACCTCAGCGTCGCCCAGGGCGCCTACCTCGCCGCCCTGCTCCAGGCCCCCAGCCAGTACGACTGGGCCGTCGCCACCAAGACCGGCAAGCGGCTGGTCACCCAGCGCTGGAACTACGTCCTGGACAACATGGTCGAGGAGGGCTGGCTCTCCAAGACCGACCGGGACGGCCTGCACTTCCCCTACCCGAAGGAGCCCAAGGGCGCCCCCGGCCTCGGCGGGCAGAAGGGCTACCTGGTCGAACTCGCCAACCAGCAGCTGGAGCAGCAGCTCATGGCGCAGGAGGGCCTGACCCAGTCCCAGGCGGAGAACGCCGTCGTCGACAAGGGCTGGACCATCACCCTCAACATCGACCGCAAGAAGCAGGCCGCGCTGGAGAAGGCCGTCAAGACCCAGCTGACCGGCAAGCTCGACCCGAAGAAGCGCAAGGTCGACGGCGCCATCCAGGCCGGCGCCGTCTCCGTCGACCCCAAGACGGGCAGGATCGTCGCGCTCTACGGCGGCCAGGACTACTACAAGCACTACTTCGACAACGCCACCCGCCGGGACTACCAGCCGGCGTCCACGTTCAAGCCGGTCATCCTCGCCGCCGCCCTGGAGCAGAACGCCACCACCCAGGACGGCAAGCCGATCACCGCGAGCACCGTCTACGACGGCACCAGCCGCCGCCAGGTCCTGGACCACGGAGCCAAGGTCGGCTTCGCCCCGCCGAACGAGGACGACGTCGACTACGACAAGATCACCGTGCAGCAGGCGATGAACAAGTCCGTCAACTCCGTCTTCGCGCAGATGGGCGTGGACGTCGGCATGGACAAGGTCATGAGCACGGCGGGCAAGCTCGGCATGAACACCAAGGGCATGCAGGCCGTGCCCGCCCAGACCCTCGGCTCGATGGGCGCCAGCCCCCTGGAGATGGCCGGGATCTACGCCACCTTCGCCAACCACGGCTACAAGGTGACCCCGACGGTCATCAAGTCGGCCGAGAACAAGGGCCGCACGGTCGACATGCCGAACCCGGTCGGCGGCTCGGTGATCAGCCGTACGGCCGCCGACACGGTCACCTCGGTGCTCACCGGCGTGGTCGACGACGGAACGGCCAAGCGGTCCGTGGCGGACAACCCGCTGCGCGACGGCCAGCAGGTGGCGGGCAAGACCGGTACCTCCGACGAGAACAAGTCGGCCTGGTTCACCGGCTACACCCCCGACCTGGTCACCTCCGTCGGCCTGTTCGGCGAGGACCCGAAGACCAAGGCCCACGTCTCGATGAAGGGCGCGACCGGCCTGCTCCCGCCGCCCGGCCGGATCAACGGCGGCGGCTACCCGGCGCAGATCTGGGCCACGTACACCTTCGGCGTCACCGACAAGGCCTCGTTCGACCTGAACACCACGCAGGGCGCGGCCGTCGAGCCCACCGAGACGCCGACCCGGACGCACACCCCGACCCGGACGCCGTCCCAGACGCCGACCGAGACGCCCTCGCAGACGCCGTCGCAGACGCCGACCGAGACGCCCTCGCAGACGCCGACCCAGACCCCCAGCCAGACGCCCACCCAGACCCCGACCCAGACCCCGACGAGCGGGCCGCCGACGACGTCGATCAGCCCGGAGAACCCGCTCGACCCGGAGCACGTGCCCGGAGAACGTGGTCCGGGCGGGACGTGACAGCGAAGGGCGCCCGGTCACACCGGGCGCCCTTTCGCGTGGCGCGGGGGCCGGCGGCCGTTCAGCCGCGGTTCAGCTCGAACCACACCACCTTGCCGGTGCTCAGCCGGGTCGCGCCCCAGCGCCGGGCCAGCCGGTTGACCAGGTACAGGCCGCGCCCGCCCTCGTCCGTGGCCCGCGCCTGCCGCAGGCGCGGCAGCTGCGGCACGTCGTCGCCGACCTCGCAGCGCAGCACGTCCGTGCGCAGCAGCCGCAGCGTCACCGGCCGCGACGCGTACCGCACGGCGTTCGTCACGACCTCGCTGACCAGCAGCTCCACCGAGTCCGTCAGCTCCTCCAGGTCCCAGCGGGCGAGCGCGCGCCGGGCCAGCCGGCGGGCCTGGCCCGGAGCGGAGTCCTCCGGCTCCAGCGTCCAGTAGGCGACGTCGCTCGGCGCGATCCCGTCGAAGCGTGCGGCGAGCAGCGCGATGTCGTCGTCCCGGTCGCCCGGGCCCAGCATGTCCAGCACCTCGTCGCACAGCGCTTCCAGCGGCGGCGGATGGTCCGGGCCGGTCAGCCGCGCGGTCGCGGCCAGCTTCTCCCGCAGCTGCTCGATGCCGGTCCACACGTCCCGCAGCCGGGACTCCACCAGACCGTCGGTGTACAGCAGCAGGGTCCCCCCGGCGGGCGCCTCCAGCTCCACCGCCTCGAAGTCGACCCCGCCGACCCCGATCGGCGCGCCCGACGGCACCCGCAGCACCTCGGCGTGGCCGCCCAGGTGCAGCAGCACGGGCGGCGGATGACCCGCGTTGGCGATCGTGATGCGGTGCGTCACCGGGTCGTAGACCGCGTACAGGCAGGTCGCCATGCGGTCGGTGCCCAGGCGCTGCGCCTGCTCGTCCAGGTGGTGCAGCACCTCCTGCGGCGGCAGGTCGAGCCCGGCCAGCGTCTGCGCGGTGGTGCGCAGCTGACCCATGATCGCCGCCGAGGTCATCGAGTGGCCCATCACGTCGCCGACGACCAGCGCCACCCGGCTGCCGGGCAGCGGGATCGCGTCGTACCAGTCGCCGCCGACCCGCGCGGTCTCCGCCGCCGGCAGGTAGCGGGAGGCCAGCCGGACACCGGTCGGCCGGGGGAGGGTCTCGGGCAGCATGGTGCGCTGCAACTCGTCGGCGATGTACGCCTCGCGGCCGTACAGCACCGCTTTGTCGATGCCGAGCGCGCTGTGCGTGGCCAGCTGCGCGGCCACCAGCAGGTCGTCCGCCTCGAACGCGAGCCGGTCCGGGCGGCGCAGGAACAGGGCCGCGCCGATCACCCGGCGCCGGCCGCGCAGCGGCGCGAGGATCGCGTGCCGCCCGCCCGGTACGACCGCCTCACCGCCCTCGCCGAGCAGCTCGGGCAGCGCGTCCCGGGCGGCGGGCGCGTCGGCGAACACCGGGCGCACCCCGCGCAGCACCTCGTTCAGCGCCCCGCCCGGCCGCACCTCGCACAGTTCGGCGGTGAGCGACGACAGGTCCGACAGCACGGACGGCTCCGGCTCCGGCTCGAACGCCGGCGGCAGCAGCACCCCGTCGGTGTCCCGCTCGGGGGGTATCCGGTCCGTGCGGCGCAGCCGCAGCACCACCGGACCGCTGGGCCGCTCGTCGCCGACCGGCAGCGGCTCGCGCAGATAGACCAGGATCGCATCGGAGAAGGTCGGCACCGTGGCCCGGCACAACCCCATGACGATCTCGTCGAGGTCGAGCCCGCGGGCGATCCGCCGGGTGGCCGCGCCCACGAACCTGAGCCGGTCCCCGTCGCGCCGCATGGGCATCGGCCGCCCCGGGGGCACGGCCTGCCCGGTACGGCGCTCCTGACCGCCCGGCGACCGCTCCTGCTGGGCGCCGGGCTGCGCCGGGATGGTCTCCGGCGCGGGGCGCGGACGGTGGGCGTCGGGTTCGGTGCCGGCGGGCTGGGCGTGCTCGGGGCCGTTGACTGAGGGCTCCTTCCCCTGGCCGGCTGCGGGCTCCTTCCCCGTGCCACGGGGGGTCGCGGTGCCCGGTCCGGACGGCGTTCCGTCGGCCCGGGCCTGTACGGGTAAGGCCGGATCGCCGAGCTGTGCCGGAGGCTTCTGGGACTGCTGCTGGGTACGCAGGAGCGCCCCGCGGGTCTCCGCGGGGTCGACGCCCGGCTGGGGGCGTTCGAAGGAGGTGGGCTGCTCCGTCACGCGTGTCGCATCCATCCGTCCGGGGCTGTGCGCCGGTTGCGCCGGGCGCGCAGTTGGTCCCGCCGACATCCCGATACCCGCAATACGTGCCCCAGGAACGGAATTCCGGCCGGGTCGCAGGCGGCCGTGGTGCCGGTGGCGAGTTCCGCGCGGCCGGCGGACCGGTCTCCGCGTGCCTTCGTGGTGGTGCCCTGGTACCCCTCGCTCACGTCCTGCCGCCCCTCGGTGACGATCGGTCAAGCCCGGCGCATGCCCCGGAAGTTGCTCTTCTACGCCCCTGCGGAGGACGATCCTACGTTTCTTGCCTGGGGGCGCATCAAGGGTCTCATGAGGATACGCGCGCGGGTGTGCGGTCCCAGTCCTCGGGGAGGGGAGGCACCGTCCAGGACGGGTCCGGGCGCCAGCGCGGCCAGCCGTCGGCGAACGGCGGCCCCCACGCGCGGATCACCTCCACCGCCTCCCGGCCGGCCGCCCGCACCCGCTCGGCGGTCGCCGCGTCCATCAGCCCGTCCCGCTGGGCCTGCGCGAACTCGTCCTCGTCGCGCCAGTGCCAACTGCGGTCCGGGTGCACGGAGATGTCCAGGAAGTGGTCCTCGGAGTCCACCCCGCCCGCCCACCGGACCAGCGGCTCCTCCAGGTTCACGTACCAGTTCTTGAACCGCCAGCCCGGCTCCCAGAACAGCCACACCGACCAGGGCCGGCCGGGCTGGGCCAGCTTCAGCACGCCCGTGCCGAACCAGCGGTCGCGCTGGACCGTGCGCGGCTTGGTGTACCGGGACTCCAGCGGCTCCAGGTGCACGGGCGTGCCGTCGGCCAGGACCGGCTTCACGCACTCGGTGCCGGGGGCCAGCCACACCGCCAGCAGGTCCGCGTCGTCGCGTACGACGGTGACCGGCCGGGCGATGTGGTACCGCTCGCCGCCGTTCGCCCGGTAGCGCCACAGGATGTGCGTCCCCGGGGTCCAGTAGGTCGCCGGTCCCGCCGCCACTCGTGTCATCGCTCCGTCGTCCGTCATGCACAGATATTAGGTGCCGGGGACACACGACGCTGCAGCGCGGGTCACGGCGGTACCCGCGTGGCCGGAATGGTTCGCCCCCCGTTACGGGCGCGTCATCCGCAGGACGTCCAGCGCCTCGTCCAGCTGTTCCAGCGTCAGGTCGCCGCGCTCCACGTACCCGCTCTCCAGGACGACTTGGCGGATCGTCTTGCGCTCGGCGAGCGACTTCTTGGCGACCTTCGCGGCCTCCTCGTACCCGATGTACTTGTTCAGCGGGGTCACCACCGACGGGGACGACTCGGCGTACTCGCGGGCGCGTTCGCGGTCGGCGGTGATGCCGTCGACGGTCCGGTCGGCCAGCAGCCGCGAGACGTTGGCGAGCAGCCGGACCGACTCCAGGACGTTCTTGGCGATGACCGGGAGCATGACGTTCAGTTCGAAGTTGCCTGCGGCGCCCGCGGTGGCGATGGTGGCGTCGTTCCCGACGACCTGCGCGGCGACCATCAGCACGGCCTCCGGGACCACCGGGTTCACCTTGCCGGGCATGATCGAGGAGCCGGGCTGGAGGTCGGGCAGCCGGATCTCGGCGAGACCGGTGCGCGGCCCGGAGGACATCCAGCGCAGATCGTTGGCGATCTTCGTCAGGCCGACCGCGATGGTCCGCAGCTGACCGCTGGTCTCCACGACGCCGTCCCGGGCGCCCTGCGCCTCGAAGTGGTCGCGGGCCTCGGTCAGCGGCAGCCCGGTCGCCCGGGCGACCTCCTCGATGACGGCGGCGGAGAAGCCGGGCGGGGTGTTGATGCCGGTGCCGACGGCCGTGCCGCCCAGCGGGAGCTCGGCGAGGCGCGGGAGGGAGGCCCTGAGCCGCTCGACGCCGTACCGCACCTGGGCCGCGTACCCGCCGAACTCCTGCCCGAGCGTCACCGGCGTGGCGTCCATCAGGTGCGTCCGCCCCGACTTCACCACGTCCGCGAACTCCTCGGACTTGCGCTCCAGGGAGGCGGCGAGGTGCTCCAGGGCCGGGATCAGGTCGTGGGTGACGGCCGCGGTGGCCGCGATGTGGATGGACGACGGGAAGACGTCGTTGGACGACTGCGAGGCGTTCACGTGGTCGTTGGGATGCACGTCCCGGCCGAGCCGCTCGGTCGCCAGCGTCGCGATGACCTCGTTGGTGTTCATGTTGGACGAGGTCCCCGAACCCGTCTGGAACACGTCCACCGGGAAGTGCTCGTCCCACTTCCCCGCGGCGACCTCGCCGGCCGCGTCCTGGATGGCCTCCGCGATGTCCTTGTCCAGCACGCCCAGCTCGGCGTTCACCTTGGCCGCCGCCGCCTTGATGCGGGCCAGCGCCTCGATGTGCGCCCGCTCGATGCGCTGTCCGGAGACCGGGAAGTTCTCCACGGCACGCTGCGTCTGCGCCCGCCACTTGGCGTGGGCCGGGACGCGGACCTCGCCCATGGAGTCATGTTCGATGCGGTATTCCTGCTCTTCGTCGGCCACTGCCGATCACCTCCGTCTAGGAGAGCACCGCTGTCGACGGCTGTGTTCCCGCTGTCGGTCAGCGCGCGCGCAATTGTTCGTCCAGTCGGCCCAACTGGTCGATCAACCCCTGGTTGCCCTGCCACTTGACCAATCGGCACAGGTTGTGCCCGTCGTTGTCCGCGGAGGACTCGGCTCCGTTCTGCAAGAGGCCGATGCAAGCCCGCACCTGGTGCTGATCCAGACCGAGCGAGCCGAGGGCGGGGCTGCCCCGCACAAGCTGCACGTACTCAGCGGCCTCGTCGGCGTTCTGCAGCGAGAACATGTTCTCGAAGAACTGGGTGTTGCCCTGGCTGCCCCGCCGCACTGCGCGCCGGACACGACGGTGGCTGCGGAACTCGCGCACAGATGCGACGAGGAAGATCAGTGGGAAGATCGCCGCCAAGGTGGCGGCCACGGCCAGCGAGATGGTCCGGCCCGTGGGGCCGGCCAGTGACAGGAGGTAGTAGAGCAGCAGGAAGGGCCCCGAGGTGAGCACGTACCGTCCCACCGCCAGCAGTACGAACCGCAGCCAGTCGAGGGCGGACAGCCTTCGGATCGGATGTTCCTTGATCCGGGCCGCGGCCGCAATGGCCAGGATCAGGCGGCCCGTGCTGAGCTCCCGGGCCGAGGTGCCGTAATAGGCCAGATAGAGCACACTCGGTCCCCATAGGAGTGTGGCGACGCTGAGCGGCGCGTACAGCGCGAGATGTGCAACCCCGGTGGCGACGTGGTCGGTCACGATCCGCGCGATGCCCCACCCGACCACCCAGCCCGCGTTCACGCCGGCCGCCATCACCGCCAGGCCCATGATGGTGTCGGCTTCGATCTCCGGCATCTGCCAGCCCAGTCGGCGTGCGACCCGCTCCACCAGCCGCCGGCCCCTGCCCATGGCTGCCCCATAGGACAGCGGGCGACTGGACTGGAACCACCAGAAGATGAAGAACGGAAACAGCCACCACCACAGCACTTCTGCCCGCAGGCTCCACCACGTGGGGCTGATGGCCAGACCGACGAGTGCGTGTAGCGCGCACAGCAGGCTAAGCCCCAGTGGAGTACGGCTGATCACCCTGCGCACTCGGACCAGGTCGTCACTGCGACGCAGCCTCTGGAGATCGACATCCACGGCATGGGACTCCGCGGCCAGCGACCGTTCGTTGAGCATCGTGATCAGCAGTCGGCGGATCGAGCGGGCAATGGCGGGCGATAGCGCGGGAAGCGTCGCACAGTCACGCAGAGCGGTAGCCCGAATCCAATTGCTCTCCCCCGAGAAGGCCAGGTCGATGTACCGCTCCCGGGTGGCTTGTGACAGGAGAGGCAGACAGTCGACGGCGAACTTGCGATCACTGACGCTGCCGCGTTCCCAGGCGGCCGACACGAGTGACGCGACCAGTTCCTCGACCGACGCGGGCGGTCGGTCCAGCCGTCCGTGGAAAGCGGCCGTGAGCAGTTCCAGGCAGTGCACGGCGTCCGATGACCACTGGAACGACGCATGCGCCGACGGCACGCGGGGACCAGCGCCGGCGGCTGCCTCGTATGCCGACCGTGAGTGGTGCTGCTCCCTGCTGCCGGTCTCCGTCTCCTGGTATCTGTCCCACTCGGCCGCCAGCACCTTGGCCAGCTCCGCCAGCAGCGGGCCCGTGACCTCCGCTGAGCCGACCTGCAGGACGGTCACCGCGGTCTCGCGCCACTTGCCGTGCGTGGCCAGTTCGCGCACCGGTACGGCCGACGGATGGCCGGCGACGTACTGGCTCGCGAAGTACTGCTGGACCCGTCGGTGACCGAAGGAGATCCGGCGCCGGCCCGAGTACTCGGGCAGCTGGATCAGCAGCCTGGACTCGCGAAGCACACCGAGCAGCCGGTCACGCGCATGGCGGTCTCCGCCGGCCGACTCCTCGATGTCGTCCAGGTAGCTCTGCTCGTCCACTGACAGCTCGCCACGGCTCGACGTCAGACGGAAGGCGAACTCAGCGAGGAAGTCCTCGGTCCGCCGCTGCTCGACGATGCGTTCCTCGGTGCCCTCGCGCAGGCCGAGGGTGAGCAGCGCGGGGCCCAGCCGCTCGCCGACGTAACTCTCGAACAGCGCGCTGGGCCGGTCCGGCAGGACGTTCCTGGTTCTCACGTAGTCCGCGAGGAGTGACAGGCTCAGCGGGTTCTGCAACTCCACCGCGAAGCCGTGCCGTGGATCCGTCAACAGCGGCTGTATCAGGTCGATACGGCTTCGGTCGAGCCCCGCCCGGTGCAGGAAGTCCTCCTGCTGCGCGGGCGACAGGCCGAGGATCTGGAGCCGGGTCCAGCCCACCGCACGTGGTCCTTTGTACTCGCGGGACGCCACGATGCACCGGCCACCGCCTCCGACGAACTCGATGACCGTGTCCACGTACGGCTTGAGGGCCTTGTCGACGGTGGCGCTGCCCAGGATCGCCGGAATCTCGTCGAAGGAGTCGAACAGCAGGGTGACCCGACGCTGACGGACATCCTCGTCGAAGCAGTGCGCGAAATAGGCCGTCAGCTCGGTGCTGCCCCTGGACGCGGTCTGCTCGACCACGTACTTCCGCAGCAGTTGGGCGTTGATCTCGTGGGGCTTCGCTTTCAGCTCGCGCAGGTTGACGTAGAGCGGCAACGGTGCGTCCGGTGTCCGGCCGTCGCGGATGTCGGACAGGCGGGCCTTGGCGTGTTGACGCAGGGCCACGCTCTTGCCGGCGCCGGGCGCGCCCTGGAGGAGGACCAGGTCGGTTTCCGGATCGGCGAGCACCTGGGTCAGCGGACGGGTCGCATACCGGCCGCGCCGGCGCAGCAGGCTGCGTCGGCCTGTTGCCGGGTAGCCGTCCACGTCCTCCACGATGGCTGTCAGCTCCACGAAGGTCTCGTCCAACCAGTTGATCTCGTTCTGGCGGTAAGCCAGCTTGTTGAGCAGGGTGGTGGCGACAGCCTTGCGGAACTCGGGTCCGTCAGCTGGTGGCGGTGGCGGGGCTGGGACGGAGGAGCGGGGCGTCGGCTCGTTCAGTACCACCCGGACCGTGGTGAAGAAGATCCGCTCTGCGTTGTTCACGGTGTCCACCGTCCAGCCAGGCTGGCTGAAGTCCCGCGGGCGTAGGGTGGAACCGGCGTCGAGTACGTCCCTGAGATCGCCCTCCTCGCCGAGTCGTCGGTCGGCCTCCTCGGCGAAGAGAACGAGGGCTTGGACGATCCCGTCGTCATAGGAGGCAGGGGACTGTTCCAGTTCGTCGGCCAGTCTGCGGAGCAGGGGCCGCAGGACTTCGCTGGCCTGCGGAAGCAGCCGTTCGATGGGCTGCTCCGTGCGCTGCGGCGCCGGCCTCTCGCCCGCCGGGACGCCAGGAGCCGGGGTGGCGGGACTCGCCGGATCGACGGGTCCCGAGGTGTCTGGGGCCGCCATGGCAATGCCCGTTCAGAGATGCTGACCGGCGAACTGCGCCAGCGTGTCCACTGCGGCTCCGAGTTCGACGGCCGCGGTGGCCGTGCCGCCGAGGGCACGTAGACGGTTCGCGATCCTGCTCAGGCGTCCGGCCACCACGTCACCCTGGGCCGTGTCGGTCTCGTCGCCGTCCGCGTCGGAATCGGCGGCCGCGAGGTCCTCGTCGATGTCCCGGCGGTCGGCCTCGGGCAGGGTTTCCAAGGCCGCCAGCCGGGCGCGTAGTTCCTGGAGCACCGCGGCGAACTCCTGTGGGCTGCTCTGCTCGGTGAGCCGGAGATCCCCGCCGATGTTGTAGACCTTGCTGCCGTGCAGTTGCCAGTTCTCCTGGTGAAAGGTCATATGCCCACTCCCCCCGAACGGGTGACTTACCGTCAGCATAGGGGCCGGTGCACTGCGACCGGGCGGGAAGCGCCCCGAAGCCATTCGTGCCCCCTATGAACGCACGAGGGGCAGCGGAGTGCGCTCCGCCGCCCCTCGGCACGTCCAGGTCAGGCCAGACCAGGTCCCCGTACCGGGATCGACGTGAACGTCGGCTGCGGGGCCGGGTCGGTGAAGAAGTCGTTCCCCTTGTCGTCCACCACGATGAACGCCGGGAAGTCCTCGACCTCGATCTTCCAGACCGCCTCCATGCCCAGCTCCTCGTACTCCAGGACCTCCACCTTCTTGATGCAGTCCTGGGCGAGACGGGCGGCCGGGCCGCCGATGGAGCCGAGGTAGAAACCGCCGTGGGCGGCACACGCGTCGGTGACCTGCTTGCTGCGGTTGCCCTTGGCGAGCATCACCTTGGAGCCGCCCGCCGCCTGGAACTGCTCCACGTAGGAGTCCATGCGGCCGGCCGTGGTCGGGCCGAAGGAACCCGAGGCGTAGCCCTCGGGCGTCTTCGCCGGGCCGGCGTAGTACACCGGGTGGTCCTTCAGGTACTGCGGCATCTCCTCGCCCGCGTCCAGCCGCTCCTTGATCTTGGCGTGCGCGATGTCGCGGGCCACGACCAGCGGGCCGGTCAGCGACAGGCGGGTCTTCACCGGGTACTTGGTCAGCTCCGCGAGGATCGTGTCCATCGGCTGGTTGAGGTCGATCCTGACGACGTCGCCCTCTTCCAGGTGCTCGTCCGTGGTGTCCGGCAGGAAGCGCGCCGGGTCGGTCTCCAGCTGCTCCAGGAAGACGCCCTCGGCGGTGATCTTCGCGACCGCCTGGCGGTCGGCCGAGCAGGAGACGGCGATGGCGACCGGGCAGGACGCGCCGTGCCGGGGCAGGCGGACCACGCGGACGTCGTGGCAGAAGTACTTGCCGCCGAACTGCGCGCCGATACCGATCTTCTGGGTCAGCTCGAAGACCTTCTCCTCCAGCTCCTTGTCCCGGAAGCCGTGGCCGAGCGGCGAACCCTCGGCCGGGAGGTTGTCCAGGTAGTGCGCGGAGGCGTACTTCGCGGTCTTCAGCGCGTACTCGGCGCTGGTGCCGCCGACGACGATCGCCAGGTGGTAGGGCGGGCAGGCGGCCGTACCGAGCGAGCGGATCTTCTCCTCCAGGAACTTCATCATGGAGGACTCGTTCAGGACGGCCTTCGTCTCCTGGTACAGGAAGGACTTGTTGGCCGAGCCGCCGCCCTTCGCCATGAACAGGAACTTGTAGGCGCCGCCGTCGGTCGCGTACAGCTCGATCTGCGCGGGCAGGTTGGAGCCGGTGTTCTTCTCCTCCCACATGGTGAGCGGAGCCATCTGCGAGTAGCGCAGGTTCAGCTTGGTGTAGGCGTCGTAGACGCCGTGGGAGAGGTGCTTCTCGTCCTCGCCGGCCGTCAGCACGTTCTGGCCGCGCTTGCCCATGACGATCGCCGTGCCGGTGTCCTGGCACATGGGCAGCACGCCGGCCGCCGCGATGTTGGCGTTCTTCAGCAGGTCCAGCGCGACGAACTTGTCGTTCCCCGACGCCTCCGGGTCGTCGATGATCCGGCGGAGCTGGGCGAGGTGGGCCGGGCGCAGGTAGTGCTGGATGTCGTGGACGGCCTCCTCGGCCAGCTTGCGCAGCGCCTCCGGCTCCACCTTGAGGAACGTCCGCCCGTCGGGCCCCTCGACCGTGGAGACGCCCTCGGAGGTCACCAGCCGGTACGGGGTGGTGTCCTCGCCCTGGGGGAGCAGATCGGTGTACTCGAACTCAGGCATCTCAGCCCATTCCTCACTCTGACGGACGGCCGCCCGCCGACGCTGGCGGGCCTGCTCAGCGTAGAACCTGCCGCCGGCGGCGAACCTGTGAGGTCGGGCTCAGTCAGGGGTGTCGCGATCTATCGTGTGTGGGTACGCTGCCGTCGTGGACCTTCAGAAGCAGACCGCACCCACACCCGCCACCGAGCTGCGCGCCTCCGACGCCGATCGCGACCGGGTCGCCGACATCCTCCGCGAGGCCCTGGCCGAGGGCCGGCTGACCGCCGACGAGCACGCCGAGCGCGTGGACGGGGTGCTGCACGCCAAGACGGTGGGTGAGCTGGAGGTCTTCATCCGGGACCTGCCGGCCGCCCATCAGCAACCCACCGCCTCCGCCTACGCGCCGGTGCCGCCCCGGCCCACCCCGGGCGCGATCCCGGTGGAGGCCGACGCCAACGTGGTGGCGGTCTTCAGCAGCGCCGTGCGCCGGGGCCGCTGGCGGGCCGGACGCCGGCTGCACGCGTACGCCGTCTTCGGCAGCGTCGAGATCGACCTCAGTGAGGCGATCTTCGAGTACCAGCAGGTGGTCATCAAGGCGGTCTCCGTCTTCGGCGACGTCCAGATCCGCGTGCCGGAGAACATCTCGCTGCGCGGCACCGGCGGCGGCGTGCTGGGCAACTTCGAGGTGAGCCCGCTGGACTCCGTGGACGCCCACGCGCCGGTGGTCTACGTCGACGGCTGGGCCGTCCTCGGCAACGTGGAGGCGCGGCCCAAGCGGGGCAGGCTCGTGGCGGACATCCTGGAACGCGTCCAGGACAAGGTGGACCGCAAGCTGCGCAGACACCTGGGGCACTGACCCCGGGGGGCGTGAACGGCCGCGCCGCGCGCCGGCCGACGGGAACGCTGTGCATAGGCGCGCGCACAGCGGGTAGGCCTTGCTGCATCGTCTCTCGCTCGCGAAGCCGTCGTCAGGAGTAGACCGTGCTGCAACCGCCGCGTTCGTCCCTGCAGGTCGCCGCCGTTCCGGCCCAGCGGGTGCCGGCGCGAGACAGGGACCAAGACGCCCCCTGGCACACCGAGGCGGTGTGCCGGCGCGACGAGGCCGGGCTGTTCTTCGCCCCGTCGAAGGAACCGACCGCCGCCCGGCTGTCCCGCGAAGAGGCGGCCAAGCGGGTCTGTTCCCGCTGCCCGGTGATGGTCGAGTGCCGCGAACACGCCCTCCTCCAGCCCGAGCCCTACGGCGTCTGGGGCGGCCTCACGGCGGCCGAACGCCGGGTGGTCCTGGCCAGGCGCCGCCGCAGGGAGCTGGAGCTGAAGAAGGCGGCGCGGGCGGCGGCCGACCGCATGGCGGGCTGAAGCGCGTGGAGCAGGGGCGCCCTCTCCGCACCGAGGGCGCTTCCCTGCCCGGGAGCGCGGGGAGGAGCGGGCGCCCCTACTTGGCCCGGTCGAAGTCGATCGCGCTGTAGGCGCGCAGCTTGCTCAGCCGGTGCTCGGAGAAGATCCTCCGTACCGTCCCCGACTTCGACCGCATCACGATCGACTCGGTCAGCGCGGTCTCCGACCGGTAGCGGACCCCCCGCAGCAGCTCCCCGTCGGTGATCCCGGTGGCGACGAAGAACACGTTCTCCCCGGACACCAGGTCGTCGGTGGTGAGCACCCGGTCCAGGTCGTGCCCGGCGTCGATGGCCCGCTGCCGCTCCTCGTCGTCCTTGGGCCACAGCTTGCCCTGGATCGTCCCGCCCAGGCACTTCACGGCACAGGCCGAGATGATGCCCTCCGGGGTGCCGCCGATGCCGAGCAGCAGGTCGACGCCGGTGCCCTCGCGCAGCGCGTACACGGAGCCGGCCACGTCGCCGTCGGAGATCAGCTTGATGCGCGCGCCGGCGTCCCGGACCTCGCGGATCAGACCTTCGTGCCGCGGCCGGTCGAGGATGACGACGGTCACGTCCTCCGGCGAGGACCGCTTGGCCTTGGCGATCCGCCGGATGTTCACCGCCACGGGCGCGTTGATGTCGACGAAGTCCGCCGCGTCGGGGCCGGTGACCAGCTTGTCCATGTAGAACACGGCGGACGGGTCGAACATCGCGCCGCGCTCGGCGGCGGCGAGGACGGCGATCGCGTTCGGCATGCCCTTGGCCGTCAGCGTGGTGCCGTCGATCGGGTCGACGGCGATGTCGACCTCGGGACCGGTGCCGTCGCCCACGTGCTCCCCGTTGAAGAGCATCGGGGCCTCGTCCTTCTCGCCCTCGCCGATGACGACCACGCCGTTCATCGACACGGTGGAGACCAGGGTCCGCATGGCGCGCACCGCGGCACCGTCGGCGCCGTTCTTGTCGCCGCGCCCGACCCAGCGGCCCGCGGCCATCGCGGCGGCCTCGGTCACGCGGACGAGTTCCAGGGCGAGGTTGCGGTCGGGAGCCTCGGAGGGAACGTCCAGCTCGGACGGCAGATGATGGTGGTTTTCGGTCATCGGAGCGCACCTTTCTGATACGACGACGGCCGGATGAGGGTCTGGACCCGACTCTATCGTTAGGCAGACAAAATGAGCAGGGGACCCCACGGATGAGCGCTTGGGGCACCTGCGACGATAGGAGGCGTGGCAGGTTCGAACGGCAAGCAGAAGACGGCCCGGGACATGATTCTCTCCCTGGTCGTGATCGCCATCGTGGGACTGGTCGTCTACTTCATCGCCATCCCGCACGACGATCACGCTCCCGACCTCAAGCGGGTCGACTACCGGGTCGAGCTGGTCACGGCCCGCCGGGCGGCGAGCTACCCGGTGGCCGCGCCCGAGGGCCTGCCGGGTACCTGGAAGGCGACCTCCGTACGCTTCCAGGGCGAGAAGTCCGACCGCTGGCACATCGGCTTCCAGACCCCGGACGGCCAGTACGTCCAGGTCGAGCAGTCCACGCAGAAGCCCGCCGAGTTCATCGACCAGGCCAGCCAGGGCGCGTCGGCGACCGGGCGGACCGAGGAGATCGGCGGCCGCACCTGGACCCGCTACAGCGGCGGCCGGTACGACGCCCTGGTGCTCAAGGACACGCCCGGCTCCACGACGGTGGTGGCCGGCACCGGCTCCGCCGAGGAGCTGAGGACGATGGCGGCGGCACTGAAGACGGGGTGACCCGTCCGGCCCCGCACGGACCGTGGACGCGCGAAGAGGCCCCCGGCGGTGCCGGGGGCCTCTTCGCGTGCTCGCGGCGGGCTCTCGACGTGCCCGCGCGGCTCAGACGGTCGTGACGACGTCCTCGTAGGCCAGGCGCGGGCCGCGCGGGTACCAGGCGTCCGGGCCGGGCTTGCCGATGTTGACGACCATCAGCGGGGTGTGGTCGTCGTCCAGGAACTCCTTGCGGACGCCCTCGTGGTCGAAGCCGGTCATCGGCCCGGCGGCGAGGCCGGCGGCGCGGACGCCGACGATGAAGTAGGCGGCCTGGAGCGCGGCGTTCAGGGTGGCGGAGCCCTCGCGGGCAGGGCGCTCGGCGAACAGGACGTCCTTGGCCTGCGGGAAGGCCGGGAACAGGGCCGGCAGCTCCTCGTGGAACTCGTTGTCCGCGGAGAGGATCGCGACCAGCGGGGCGGTGGCGGTCTTGGCCCGGTTGCCCTCGGCCATGTGCTGCACCAGGCGCTCGCGGGCCTCGGCCGAGCGGACCAGGGTGATGCGCAGCGGGGTCTGGTTGAAGGCGGTGGGGCCGTACTTGACCAGGTCGTAGATCGCCTGAACCTGCTCCTCGGTCACCGGCTCCCCGGTGAAGGTGTTCGCGGTGCGGGCCTCGCGGAACAGCAGGTCCTGGGCGGCGGGGTCAAGAACGAGAGACATGGTGACTTTCCTCGGGGGCGCGTCCGGCCCGGGGTGCCGGACCGGCTGACGTCGCCGACCCTACGGCACGTGAGGTTTAACCTTCAACTAAATCGGGGGTGCGGTGACCCGCTTCACAACCCGGTGAAGCGACCCGCGCGGCCCCCTACTCGCCGCCCGCCGCCTCCCCGTCCCCTTCCTCCTCGGCAAGCGCCGCGTCCAGCCGGGCCCGGGCCCCCTCCAGCCAGCGCCGGCACACCCTGGCCAGCTCCTCGCCGCGCTCCCACAGCGCCAGCGACTCCTCCAGCGACGTACCACCCGCCTCCAGCCGCCGTACGACCTCGATCAGCTCGTCGCGCGCCTGCTCGTACGACAGCGTCTCGTCCACCTTGCTCGTCATTCGCCCACCTTCACTGTGAATTCACCCTCGGCGACACGGGCGCGCAGCTCCTCGCCCGCCGTCACCCCGGCCGGATCGCGCACCACGTGCCCGTCCGCCCGTTGCAGCACCGCGTAACCGCGCTGGAGCGTCGCTGCGGGGGACAGGGCCACCACGCGCGCGTGCGTGTGCGTCAGCTCCGAGTCCGCCCGGTCCAGCAGGTGCCCCAGGGTCCGCCGGCTGCGTTCGAGGAGCGCCGCCACATGGTCGGCCCGCTCGTCGATCATCCGGTGCGGATCCTCTATCGAGGGCCGCGCCAGCGCGTGTGCCAGCCCCCGCTCCTCCCGTTCCAGATACGCGTTCACGCAGCGCCGCGCGCGGTCCCGCAGCATCCGCACCCGCTCCAGCTCCTCGCCGACGTCCGGCACGACCTTCTTCGCCGCGTCGGTCGGCGTGGAGGCGCGCAGATCGGCGACGTGGTCCAGCAGCGGGTTGTCCGGCTCGTGCCCGATCGCGGACACCACGGGCGTACGGCACTCGGCCACGGCCCGCACCAGCTGCTCGTCGGAGAAGGGCAGCAGGTCCTCCACACTGCCGCCACCGCGCGCGACGATGATCACGTCCACCTCGTCGATCGCGTCGAGCTCCTTCACCGCCTGCACGACCTGCGGGACCGCGTGCACGCCCTGCACCGGGACGTTGCGCACCTCGAAGCGGACGGCGGGCCAGCGGTGCCGGGCGTTCTCCAGCACGTCCCGCTCCGCGGCGGAGGCCCGGCCGCACACCAGCCCGATCAGCTGCGGCAGGAACGGCAGCGGCTTCTTCCGCTCCGGCGCGAACAGGCCCTCGGCCGCGAGGGCCTTCTTCAGCTGCTCCAGCCGGGCCAGCAGCTCACCGACGCCGACGGGCCTAATCTCGGCGGCGCGCAGCGACAGCTGGCCGCGCGGGGCGTACCACTCGGGCTTCGCCAGGACCACGACACGGGCGCCCTCGCCGACGACGTCCGCGACCGCGTCGAACACCTGGCGGTAGCAGGTGACACTCACGGAGATGTCGTACGACGGGTCGCGCAGCGTCAGGAACACGACGCCGGCGCCGGGGCGGCGGGACAGCTGCGTGATCTGCCCCTCGACCCACACCGCGCCGAGCCGGTCGATCCAGCCGCCGATCAGCCGGGAGATCTCGCCCACGGGGAGGGGGGTCTCGGGAGACGTGTTCACAGCCATGGCGTCGAGCGTAATGGCCGCCACCGACAGTCCGGCTGCGCGCGTAGCGGGCCAGGTGCGTCACCGGGCGCGGGCGGGTGTGCGGGGCGGGCGCGGGCGGGTGTGTGGCCGGGCGCGCAGCTCCCCGCGCCCCCGGGGGAGCCGGCGGGCCGCGCGCGCATCGCGCCGCGGCTCAGCCGCCGGGAACGTCCCGCCGTCCCCGCTGCCCCACCAGCACCAGCAGGCCGATGGCCAGCCACACGGCACCGACCACCTGCGCCACCCCCGCCGCCTCCACGATGACCGCCACCGTGATCGCCGCGCCGAGCAGCGGGACCAGTAGGTGCCGCCACCAGCTCCACCGCCCGTGCCGCGCCACGAAGTACCCCACCACGCTCGCGTGCAGCAGCGTGAACGCGGACAGGGCCCCGATGTCGACCACCGACACCAGCTTGTCCAGCCCGTCGTCCCGGCGCGCCGCCCACCCGGCCGCGACCAGCGTGACCACCGCCGCGCACAGCAGAGCCACCCGGGGCACACCGCCATCCGTCCGGGACAGGGCCCGCGGCAACCGCCGGTCGCGGCCCATCGCGAACAGCAGCCGCCCGGCCGCCGCCTGCCCGGCCAGCGCCGCGAACGCCGCCCCGACCGCCTTGCTCGCGGCCACCAGATCGTGCAGCCACGTCCCGACGGCGGAGTCCACCGCGTCGTAGAAGGCCGCACCCTGCGCCCCGGGATCGCGGGCGAGCCGCGCGGACGTCGCCGGCTCCAGCAGCGCGACCAGGTACGTCTGCGCCACGAACAGCACCCCGGCCAGCGCCAGGCAGAACAGCAGCGCCCGCGCCACCTTCTCCGAGCCCCCGGTGACCTCCTCGGCGAACGTGGCGATCGCGTCGAAGCCCAGGTAGGACAGGACCGCCACCGACACCGCGCCGATCACCGCCGACAGCGCGAAGGCGCCCTGCGTGCCGTCCCCGGACAGCGGCGACAGCACCCCCCGCTGCGCCCCGTCCCGCGCCAGCACCAGGACCGCCGACACCACGAACACCAGCAGGACCACGATCTCCAGGGCCAGCACGACGAAGCCCACGCGCGCGGCGGCCCGTACGCCCCACAGGTTGAGGAGGGTGGTGACGACCACGGCCAGCGCCGTCCACACCCACCGGGACACCCCGGGGACCAGCGCGTTCATCGCGATGCCGGAGAAGAGGTAGGCCACCGCGGGGATGAGCACGTAGTCGAGCATCGCCATCCAGCCCGCGACGAACCCGGCCCCGTTCCCGAGCCCCGCGCGCGCGTAGGCGAAGACAGACCCGGCCCGCGGGACGACCCGCACCATCTGGGCGTAGCTGAAAGCGGTGAACGCCATGGCGACCGTGGCCACCACGTACACCAGCGCCACCGCGCCGTGCGACTTCGCGTCGAGCGTGCCGAACACCCCGACCGGTGCCATCGGCGCGATGAACAGCAGCCCGTAGACCACGAGGTCACGGAAGCCGAGGCCGCGCCGCAACCGCTGGTGCGCGCCGGTGGCGGAGGCTGTCGTTCCGGTGTCGGACATACGCCCGAGTCTTCCCCGTGCGACCGGTGGGCACGCGATCTCCGCGCCCCGGACGCGGCCTTACGATGGGACGCATGACCGCTTCCTCTGGCCGCCGTGTCCTGCTCGCCGCCCCCCGGGGTTACTGCGCCGGCGTGGACCGCGCCGTGATCGCCGTCGAGAAGGCCCTGGAACAGTACGGGGCCCCGATCTACGTCCGGCACGAGATCGTCCACAACAAGTACGTCGTGCAGACCCTGGAGAAGAAGGGCGCGATCTTCGTCGAGCGCACGGAGGAGGTGCCGCCCGGCAACATCGTCATGTTCTCCGCGCACGGCGTCGCCCCCGTCGTGCACGAGGAGGCCCGCCAGGGCCGGCTCGCCACCATCGACGCCACCTGCCCCCTGGTCACCAAGGTCCACAAGGAAGCCGTCCGGTATGCCAACGAGGACTACGACATCCTCCTGATCGGCCACGAGGGCCACGAGGAGGTCATCGGCACCTCCGGCGAGGCCCCCGACCACATCCAGCTCGTCGACGGACCCGAGGACGTCGCCAAGGTCGAGGTCCGCGACCCGTCCAAGGTCGTCTGGCTCTCCCAGACCACCCTCTCCGTGGACGAGACCATGGAGACCGTCGACGCCCTGAAGACGAAGTTCCCGGGCCTCGTCTCCCCGCCCAGCGACGACATCTGCTACGCCACGCAGAACCGGCAGCTCGCCGTGAAGCAGATGGGCGCCGAGGCCGAGCTGGTCATCGTCGTCGGCTCGCGCAACTCCTCCAACTCCAAGCGGCTGGTCGAGGTCGCCAAGCTCGCCGGCGCCCGCGAGGCGTACCTGGTGGACTTCGCCGACGAGATCGACGAGGCCTGGCTGGAGGGCGTGACGACCGTCGGCGTCACCTCCGGCGCCTCCGTGCCCGACGTGCTGGTCGAGCAGGTCCTGCAGTGGCTCGCCGAGCGCGGCTACGGCGACGTGGAGATCGTCAAGGCCGCCGAGGAGTCGATCACCTTCTCGCTGCCCAAGGAACTCCGCCGCGACCTGCGCGAGGAGGCGGCGGCGCTGGTCGCCGAGCGCGGCGGGAGCGGCACCTCCGTGGCGTGACCGTCGGTGGTCCGTCGTAACGTGGTGCCATGCAGATCTTCGGCGTGGACATCGGCGGATCCGGCATCAAGGGCGCCCCAGTGGATCTGGACCGGGGCGACCTGGCCCAGGAGCGCTGCAAGGTGCTCACCCCGCACCCGGCGACGCCCGAGGGCGTGGCGGACGGGGTCAAACAGGTGGTGGACCACTTCGGGTGGACGGGCCCGGTCGGCCTGACCTTCCCCGGCGTGGTCACCGGCGGGGCCACGGTCCGTACGGCGGCGAACGTCGACAAGAGCTGGATCGACACGGACGCGCGCGCGTTGTTCAGCGGCCGGCTCGGCGGCCTGCCGGTGACCGTGGTCAACGACGCGGACGCGGCGGGCGTCGCCGAGATGGAGTTCGGCGCCGGCCGGGACCGCAAGGGCACGGTCGTCCTGCTCACCTTCGGCACGGGCATCGGCAGCGCCGTCTTCGTGGACGGCGTCCTCCTCCCCAACACCGAGCTGGGCCACCTGGAACTGGACGGCCACGACGCCGAGAAGCGCGCCTCCAGCAAGGTCAAGGAGGACCACGACCTCAGCTGGGAGCAGTGGGCGCACCGCGTCCAGAAGTACCTGGCCCACGTGGAGATGCTGTTCTCGCCGGAGCTGTTCATCATCGGCGGCGGGGTCAGCCGCAAGGCGAACAAGTTCCTGCACCTCATCGAGGGCGTCAAGGCCGAGATCGTCCCCGCCCAGCTGCAGAACAACGCGGGGATCGTGGGCGCGGCGATGAGAGCGGCCCAGCGCGGCTAGGACCCCACGGCCGGCGCCGGCCGTGGTGCGGCGCGCCGCCGGTGGGGGGAGGGCGGCGCTCCGGTGTCGGCCGGGACAGCTGCCGGCACTCCGGCGTCAGCCCGGGTGGTGTCGGCGGCGCCGTACCCACCGCACCCGGCGGACGAGCACGATCACCCCGGCGGCGAGCGTTCCCGCGTACAGCCAGCCCGCCTGGGTGGCGAGCCCGGTGAGCAGCCCCATCAGGCTGCCGAGCAGCCCCCCGCCGCCCTCGGCGACCGGCATCAGCCCGACGGCGAACGCGATCGGTACGACGACGGGCGCCGTCAGCACGTCCCCGCCGCGCACCCACAGCGCGGTCAGCACGCACACCGGCAGGAACAGCACGCCGTAGACCGTCGGGGAGGCGCCGAACAGCAGCTGGTCCAGCCAGCCGAGCAGGAACATGGCCGCGAGGCAGAACAGCCCGCTGCCGAGCCCGGTCAGCCGCGGATTGGGCAGCCGGCCCTCCGCCGCGGCGGGCCGCGCTTCCCGCACCGGGCGCGCGGCCGGCCCGCCGCCCGGCCCGGGCCGGCGCACACCGCCCCGGGCGGGCCGGCGCAGACCGCCTTGCCCGCGCCGGGCACCGCCGGGCCCGCGCTCGCCGCTCACCGGGCGCCGTCCCTGCGCCGGCAGCGGGGCGGACGGGGGCGTGCCGCGTCGCGGTCCGTCGTTCGGGTGTCGCGATCCGTATTGCTCCACAGGGACCAACCTAGGTCTGTTTATGTGCCGAATCGGCCGTGAGACACGCCGATGGCCGGAGCTTGGCCGGACGATCACCGCTGTCGTGAGGCGGGCGGGCCGGACGCCGTAAACTGGTGGATCGGCCAGTGTCGGTCTCTGGCCCCTGGCAGCCCCTGGCCCACTCAACTACGGGAAGTCGCAACGTGTCGCTCACGATCGGAATCGTCGGCCTGCCCAATGTCGGCAAGTCGACCCTGTTCAACGCCCTGACCAAGAACGACGTGCTGGCGGCCAACTACCCGTTCGCCACGATCGAGCCGAACGTCGGCGTCGTCGGCGTGCCCGACGGCCGCCTCGCCAAGCTCGCCTCGATCTTCAAGTCCGAGCGCATCCTTCCGGCCACGGTCGACTTCGTCGACATCGCCGGCATCGTGCGCGGTGCCTCGGAGGGCGAGGGCCTGGGCAACAAGTTCCTCGCGAACATCCGCGAGTCCGACGCGATCTGCCAGGTCATCCGCGCCTTCAAGGACGAGAACGTCGTCCACGTCGACGGCAAGGTCTCGCCGAAGGACGACATCGAGACGATCAACACCGAGCTGATCCTCGCCGACCTCCAGACCATCGAGAAGGTCCTGCCCCGGCTCCAGAAGGAGTCCCGGATCAAGAAGGACATCGCGCCCAAGGTCAAGGCCGTCGAGGAGGCCAAGGAGATCCTGGAGAAGGGCGACACGCTCTTCGCGCACGGCATCGTCCAGGGCAGCGAGCGCGCCGAGCTCCTGCACGACCTGCACCTGCTCACCACCAAGCCCTTCCTCTACGTCTTCAACGTGGACGAGGACGAGCTGGTGGACGAGGAGTTCAAGGACGAGCAGCGCGAGCTGGTCGCCCCCGCCGAGGCGATCTTCCTCAACGCCAAGCTGGAGGCCGACCTCGCCGAGCTGGACGAGGAGGAGGCCCTGGAGCTCCTCCAGTCCGTCGGCCAGGACGAGCCCGGCCTCGCCACCCTCGCCCGCGTCGGCTTCGACACCCTCGGCCTGCAGACGTACCTGACCGCGGGCCCCAAGGAGTCCCGCGCCTGGACCATCAAGAAGGGCGCGACGGCCCCCGAGGCGGCCGGTGTCATCCACACCGACTTCCAGAAGGGCTTCATCAAGGCCGAGGTCATCTCCTTCGACGACCTGGTCGAGACCGGCTCGGTCGCCGAGGCCCGCGCCAAGGGCAAGGCGCGCATGGAGGGCAAGGACTACGTGATGCAGGACGGGGACGTGGTGGAGTTCCGCTTCAACGTGTGAGCGGATGAAACAACACCACGTCGCCGACGTGGCAGCATGCAGGTCAGAAGGGGTTGACTCCACCGGGAGTCAACCCCTTCGTCGAGGTCACAGGGGGCTGGGTTCTGGCGAGCCCGGCCTCTTCCGCGTTCCCGTCCGACCAGGTGCCGGCCCCCGGTCGCTCCCCGACGGGGTTAGCACAGGGCGCTTCAGGATGCCCCGGAAGATGCCCGCAGGCGCGTAGACGCCGGTCGGTTCGTCGAGTGGGGTGCGGCGGCGGCCCGCCACCCGCGCAGCGTCCGGGCCTGGGCCACGGGCCTCGGTACTCGTCCTCACCCGCCGCACGGCCGGCCGCAGGCCAGTCGTCCGAATACCGCCCCCGTTCCGAACTCCTGTGCGACGATCCGTTCGCGATCGTCACCCGAACCGCCGGCACAGGGCTGTGCCGACCACGAAAGGCACCGCGAACCATGACAGTCGACCAGAGCACCAGGGCCAGGGCGCGGCGGCTGCGCGCGCTCGGCTCCGAGTCCGTCCTCGTGTTGCCCAACGCCTGGGACGCGGGCAGTGCCGCCGTGATGGCCGCCGCCGGCGCCCGGGCGATCGCCACCACCAGCGGTGGTGTCGCCTGGTCCCTCGGCAGGGGCGACGGCGAGCAGGCCCGCCGGGACGAGATGCTCGCGGCCGCCGCGCGGATCGCCGCCGCGGTCGACGTCCCGGTGACCGTGGACGTCGAGGGCGGTTACGGCGCGGCCCCGGACGAGGTGGCGAAGACGGTCACGGCCGTGGTCGCCGCGGGAGCGGTGGGCGTCAACCTGGAGGACTCCCAGGCCCCCGGCGGCCCGCTGTTCACTGCCGAGGAGCAGGCCGAGCGGATCGCGGCGGCGCGCGCCGCCGCGACCGGGGCGGGCCTGCCCGAGCTGGTGATCAACGCCCGTACGGACGTGTACCTGTTCGGCATCGGCGAGGAGTCCGGCCGGCTGGAGGACGTGCTGACGCGCGCCGCCGCCTACGAGCGGGCGGGTGCGGACGGCCTCTTCGTGCCCGGCCTGCTGGACCTGGCCGTCCTCGGCGAGCTGACCGCCCGCTCCCCGCTGCCGGTGAACGCCATGGCCGGCCCCGGCGGACCCGGCGTGGCCGAGCTGGCCAAGGCCGGGGTGCGCCGCGTCAGCGTCGGCACCGCGGTCGCCCAGGCCGCGTACACGGCGGCCCGCCGCGCCACCCTGGAACTCCTCGGCCCCGGCACCTACGAGGAACTCACCGGCGCGCTGGACTACTCCCAGATGAACGGCCTCTTCGGCGCCTGAGCCCGGCGGGAGGGGGCAGGCGCCGGCCGCACCGGCACCGCGAGCCCGCTCGGCCCCTCCGCGGCCGACACGCGTGCTGCCGGTGCCGCGGAGGCTCGATGCCGAGCGGGTCGCGGCGGATCCCGGGGCTCCGGTCCAGCCGGCTCCGGCTCTGCGGACCGCCGCCGCCCGGTCGCGCGACCGGCCGCACCGGACGGCCGGTCACCCGGCGGGCCGCTCATGCGGCCACCTGGTGCCCGGTGGGCCGGTGCGGCCACCGCCTCCCGCGGAGCCGCTGTGCCCGGCCCGAGCGCCACCGCCGTCGCGGCACCCCGGACCGATCCGCCTTCCGCGGGGCATGGGCCCCGGTCCGCCTCCGGGGCCCGGCCGCGTTCAGCCCCACCCCCCGTTACGTCCCCGTCCGGGCCCCGCTCGCGCTCCGCTGCCGGCAGGAGGGCCGAGCCGTGTCAGCCGACGGCGGCCGGCACCGGGTACGGCGCCGGTTCCGTCACCCAGCCCGCCGCCAGTACCAGGCGGGACTCGCGGTCGGTGGCCAGGAAGGCGAAGGGACGGTCGAAGGTGACGCGGACGACCGTCGTCTCGTAGCGGTACTGCGGGACCCCGCCGGCCGGCACCGGCATGACCGCCGTCACCGCCGCCGCCCGGAAGCCGAGCGCGCCGAACTGGGCCACGGCCGACTGGCGGGCCTCGCCGACGGCCAGCGGGTGAGGGCTCACCCCCGGGAAGTGACCGGTCGCGGTGTCCGTCGCCGTGCCGAGGCCGAACAGGCCCGGCAGGGCGAGAAGATCGTGGTCGGCCCGTACCTCGTACGCCACCGTCGTGACGTCCAGCGTCGTCGGCTGCGGCGCGGTCGCCGGCTGCTGCTCCACGTGCAGACCGGGACCCACGTGCCCGTGCGGGAGCGCGCCGCCCCCGGTCAGCGGCAGACCGCGCTCCACGATCCCCACCCCGGCCGCCAGCACCTGACCCGGCGTCATCCGCTCCTCGCCCAGCACCAGGTGCACGTCGACGCCGTTGTCCCCGGGCACCGTCAGCGCGGTGACGAAGCCGCCCGGCGTGCCCGTCACGCCCACCCGGTCCGGCCGCACGCTGCGCCGGTGCAGTCCGCGCAGGGTGCGGCCCTGCCAGGGGCCGGAGCCGGGCCGCAGCGGCCGCTCCTCGAACGGCTGCCGCCACTCGGTGCGCAGCGCGAGGGCGCCGGCCAGCACCATCCGCGCCTCCCGGGTCAGCGTCACCGGCATGCGCTCGACCAGCCCGCCGGTCCGCTCGGCCGCCCAGGCGTCCAGCCGTTCCTGCGCGGTGACGAGGTCGTCGCCGAACACCCCGTGGGTCCCGGCGGGCAGTCCGGTCCGCCACTCCTCCCGCAGGGCCAGCCCGTGGTACGTCCACAGGCCGAGCGCCGCGTCCAGACCGGCGATCCCCGCCAGCCCGGCGAGCAACTCCCGCGCGGCACCGGCCGCCTGCTCGGCGGGCACGCCCAGCGCGCCGGCCAGTTCCGCCCGCGCCGGGCCCGCCGCGCCGTCGGCCAGGAAGGCCAGCAGCGGCCACACACCCGGCGCGGAGAACACCGTGCCCTCGCCGTCCAGGGCCTGCGCCCACCGGGCCGTCAGCCCGTTCACCCGTCGGACGGCCTCCCCGGCCACCGTGCTCGTCCCCACCCGCATTACGCCCCCGTTCCGGTCACGCTTACCATGCGGCCAGTCGTACGTCCGTCCAGCCGCCGGCCGGCCGCCGGTCCCCTGTGCCGACGCCGCCCGATCCAGGAGCACGGTACCGGTGTCCCTCCCCCCGCCCTCCGGCCCCCACCAGCCGCGGGAGCCGTTCCAGCCACCCCGGCCGCAGCCGCCGGAGCCGTACGGACCGCCGCCGTACCCTCAACAGCCGGGCGGCTCACCCGGGTTGCCCGCCTATCAGCCGTGGGCGCAGGGCTACCACCCCTACAACCACCCGGCGCCGGTCAACGGCCTCGCCATCGCCTCCCTGGTGTTCGGGGTGCTGTGCTGCCTGCCCGGGGTGGGGCTGGTGCTCGGGCTGGCCGGGCTGCGCCAGATCCGCCGGCGCGGCGAGCGCGGCACGGGGCTGGCCGTGGGCGGCGCGGCGCTGTCCGGGGTCGGGCTCGTGCTGTGGGCGCTGCTGCTCGCGACGGGTGGCGCCTCGGCGCTGTGGCACGGGTTCGAGGACGGCGCACGCGGCGGGAGGACGCTCGCGCCGGCCGAGGGCGAGTGCTTCGACACGCCGGGGGGCACGCTCAGCGGTGACACCTACGACGTGGACGAGGTCCCCTGCGCCGGCGCGCACGACGGCGAGGTGTTCGCGACCGTCACGCTCCCCGGCGGCTCCTACCCGGGCGACGACGCGGTCGCCGACACCGCCGACGAGCGCTGCTGGAGCCTCAAGGACGGCTACGCGATGGACGGCTGGGCGGTCCCGCGGGACGTCGACGTGTACTACCTGACGCCGACCGAGGACAGCTGGGCCGCCGGGGACCGCGAGATCACCTGCGTGTTCGGCAACACCGTCGAGGGGGAGGACCTGACCGGGTCGCTGCGCAACGACGAGACCGTCCTCGACGCCGACCAGGTCGCCTATCTGAGGGCCGCTCACGTCCTCAACGCCGCCCTGGACACCGCTCCTGACGGGGAGTACGTCGAGGACGACCTGCCGGGGCACAAGGCATGGGCGGGCCGGGTGTCGGCCGCGCTGGGCGAACAGGCCCGGATGCTGCGCGCGCACGACTGGCCCGCCGGCGCCCGCGGGCCCGTGACCGCGCTCGCCGCCGGCCTGGACAAGGCGCGCGCGCAGTGGGCGAAGGCCGCGCAGGCCGGGGACGCGGACGCCTTCTACGAGTACTACGACACCGGCATCGGCCTCATCGACCCGTCCCGGGGCGTCGCCGCGCGCAGGGCCCTGGGGCTCGCCACCACCGTGCCGGCCGGCGACGACGGATCCGATGCGAGCGTCCAGGTGTGAGAGCGGGCCCGCACGGGGCAGAAAGTGCCTGGGTGAAGCCCTCCCCAGGCCTTTGTCATCACATCGAGTGATTCTCTGGCCTCCGCTTGCACGGCTCAACCCACGGTTGCCAGGCTGTTGCTGTCTGTACAACCTGATGGGAGCGGCCAGTGACTTTCGGTGAGCAGCCGGCGTACCTGCGTGTCGCGGGTGATCTCCGCAAGAAGATCGTCGACGGTTCACTGCCACCCCACACCCGCCTCCCCTCGCAGGCCCGCATCCGCGAGGAGTACGGCGTCTCGGACACGGTCGCGCTGGAGGCCCGCAAGGTGCTGATGGCCGAGGGGCTGGTCGAGGGCCGCTCCGGCTCGGGGACGTACGTGCGCGAGCGGCCCGTGCCCCGGCGGGTCGCCCGCTCCGGATACCGCCCGGCCGGCGGTGCCACCCCGTTCCGCCAGGAGCAGTCCGACGCCTCGGTGCGCGGCACGTGGGAGTCCAGCAGCGAGCAGACCCGGGCCGGCGCGGCCATCGCCGAGCGGCTCGCGATCCAGGCCGGCGACCGGGTCATGCGCACCAAGTACCTGTTCCGGGAGGGCGGCGAGCCCATGATGCTCTCCACCTCCTGGGAACCCCTCGCCGTCACCGGCCGCACCCCGGTGATGCTCCCCGAGGAGGGGCCGCTCGGCGGGATGGGCGTGGTCGAGCGCATGCGGGCCATCGACGTCATCGTGGACAACGTCACCGAGGAGGTCGGCGCCCGCCCCGGCCTCGCCGAGGAGCTGCACCTGCTCGGCGGCGTCCCCGGGCACGTGGTCCTCGTCGTCCAGCGCACCTACTTCGCCTCCGGGCGCCCGGTGGAGACCGCCGACGTGGTCATCCCGGCCGACCGCTACCGGGTCGCCTACCACCTGCCCGTCCGGTGAACGCCCCCCTCCGGCCCGTCGTCCGCGCGCCCCTCGGCGTGAGGTAGCGCACATCCCGATGCGCCGCCCTTGCCGTCAGCGGTTCCGTGCCGCCTCCGGCGCCGCCGCGCGAGCCGCCGCGATCCGGCCTTTCTCGCAGGTGGTCCAGGGTGCCTCCGGCGCGCCCGCGACCCGGGACGGCCGTGCTGCCGACGGCGCGTTCGGCCCCGTGCGCCCCCGGCGTTCTGGCTCGATGCGTACCTCTTTGTGAAAAGGCGTATTCGCAGCGTGAAGGTTGGGCGTACGCTCGGGCATATGCGGATTGCGGTTTCCTTAGACGGGGCCCGGCGGGGGCCCGGGCCCGGGGGAGGGCGGGGCGGTGCGAGAAGGAACGCGGGCGGTGGGGGCCATGAGTGAGGGCACGGTGTCCCTGCCCTGGATCGTGATACGGCAGGACGACAACGGCAATCGCTACCGCGTCGGCCGGTACGCGACCCGCGCCGAGGCCCAGCAGATCGCCGACAGCCTCGACGACCGGGGGCACAAGCAGCTCTACTGGGTCGAGCGCATCGGCCAGAACGGGGACGGCGCGCAGAACTGACCGGTCGCGCGCTCCCGTAGGCTCCGCTCCATGACGCGTACGACTCCCGGGGCGGAACGGACCGTGGTGGTGGGGGCCGCCCTGCTCGACGGCGGCAGACTGCTGGCCGCGCGCCGCAGCGCACCCGCCGACCTGGCCGGACGCTGGGAGCTGCCCGGTGGCAAGGTCGAGACGGGGGAGCGACCCGAGGACGCGCTGGTGCGCGAACTGCGCGAGGAACTGGGCGTCGACGCCGAGCCGGTCGACCGCGTGCCCGGCGAGTGGCCGCTGCGGACGCCGTACGTCCTCCAGGTGTGGACCGTGCGTCTGCGCCCCGGCTCGCCCCCGCCCCGGCCCCTCCAGGACCACGACGAGCTGCGCTGGCTGACGCCGGACCGGATCTGGGAGGTCGACTGGCTCGACCAGGACGTCCCGGCGGTCCGGGAGGCGATGGCCGTGATCGGGCACGGGGTGTAGGCGCACGGCCCCCTGGCGGGACGCGCCCGTTCGTGCCACAGTGCGCCCTCTCGCGCGGTACTGCCGCCCGGATATCGGGTATGTGCCCATTAACCCCATGAAACCGGACATGGGTGGGCTCGCTGGCCTGGGAAGTGATCGGCGTGATCGACACCGATGGCGACTGCGCCGAGTGGACGTTTCCCGCCGAACCGGGCGCCGTGCGCAGCGCCCGCGCGGCGGTCCGGTCGAAGCTGCACGGCTGGCACCTGGACTGCGTCGCCGACCTCGCCGCACTGCTGGTCAGCGAGCTGGTCACCAACTCGCTGCGGCACGCCACCGGTCCCATCGGCGTACGGCTCGTCCGCCCGGCCGGACTCGACGGCACGCTGCGCGTAGAGGTCTCCGACCCGCTCCCCGACCTGCCGCGCGAACGCGTCGCGCACCCCGAGGACGAGAGCGGACGCGGCCTTCAGCTGGTCGCCGGCTCCTCGCTGAGCTGGGGCACCCGGCCCGCCGCGAACGGAAAGACCGTCTGGTTCGAACTGGCGGTGCCCGGGTGACGGCTCGGCACGGCACGCGCAGGGGCACGGGGGTGTACAGCCGACGGCGTGCCGTCCATCGTGCGCGCCGGGGGCGCACGTGGTCCCGCGGTGGGTGGTTCGGCGGTGTGTTCCCTGGTTAGAAGAGTGGAAGTGTTGTCACGGACCGGTCCGAAAAGTACCTGGGCCGTGCTGTGATCGTGAACACCGTGTTGTGCGGCGCCGTAGTGCTGGATACTGCGGGCAGCCGCCCCCGGTGACCGGTGCCGGACGCGGTGAGCTGGAGGGGACGGTTCGCGTGAGCGAGATACCAGCGAAGGCCACGGAGTCCGAGGACCCGTCGGACGGCGCGAGGAGGCAGGCCGCGGAGGCCGCCGCGGCACCTGGTGACGCCATGTGGCAGAGCAGTCCGCCCGGTTCCATCTACGACTACATCAAGGTCGCGTCCTTCTCCATCAGTCCCGGCGGGCTGGTCGACCAGTGGAGCCTGCGCGCCGAGCAGCTCTTCGGCATCCCCGCCGCACGCGCCGTCGGCATGGACCCCATAGAGGCCTTCATCGACCCCGATCTGCGGGAGCGCGGCCAGCGGAAGATGGCCGAAATCCTCGACGGCCGGGAGTGGACCGGGGTGGTGCCGTTCCGGATGCCCGACCGGCCGGACGGCACGCGCGGTGAAGAGGGCCTGGCCGAGGTGTACGTCATGCCGACGCGCACCGCCGAGGGCGACAAGGCGGCCGTGTGCATCGTCGTGGACGTCCGCACGCTGCGCAACATCGAGACCGACCTCGCCGCCTCGCAGGCCATTTTCGGTCAATCCCCTTTCGGATTCCTGCTGATCGACACGGATCTGCGGGTGCGCCGCGCCAACATGCGGTTCGCCTCCATCTTCGGCGGCACCCCGGACGACCACCGGGGCAAGGGAGTCCACGACTACCTGCCGCGCGGCGAGGCCGAGCGGGTCTCGGCCACGCTGCGGCGGGTGCTGGAGAGCGGCGAGTCCATCACCGACATGCACGTCACCGGCTTCGTCCCGGGGTCCGAGGAACGCCGGCACTGGTCGGTCAACCTCTACCGGGTGCACAGCGGCAGCGGCCGGCCCATCGGCGTCGCCTGGCTCGGCACCGACATCACCTCCCGTCGCGCCGCCGCGCGCGAGGCGGCCGCCGCCCGGCGCAACCTGGCCCTGCTCAACGAGGCCGGCGCCCGCATAGGGAACTCCCTCGACCTGGAGACCACGGCCCGCGAACTCCTCGACGTCGTCGTCCCCGGCTTCTGCGACCTCGCCACCGTCGACCTCTACCAGGGCCTGCTGACCGGCGACGAGGCCCCGCCCGGCCTCGCCGACGGCAGCGCCGAACTGCGCCGTGTCGCCTACGCCAGCGCCGTCTCCGGCGCGCCCTTCGGCCATTCCGGCAAGCGCGTCGAGGTGGGCGCGGTCCACCACTTCCCGTTCACCTCGCCCTGCGCGGACGCCCTGCGCACCGCCCGCCCGCAGCACGTGCCCCCCGAGGAGGGCGGACTCGTGCAGTCCACGCTGGCGGTGCCGATGGTCGCCCACGACACGGTCGTGGGACTCGCGCAGTTCGCCCGGACGAAGGGCAGCGAGCCGTTCGGCGACCGCGACCGGGACCTCGCGGTCGAACTGGCCGCACGGGCCGCCGTCTGCATCGACAACGCGCGCCTGTACCGCCGGGAACACGAACGGGCGTTGATACTGCAACGCTCCCTGCTCCCGCCCGGCGACCCCGAGGCGTCCGGCCTGGACATCGCCTGCCGCTACCTTCCCGGCAACGCGGCGACGGAGGTGGGCGGCGACTGGTTCGACGTCATCGAACTCCCCGGTCACCGCACGGCCTTGGTGGTCGGGGACGTCATGGGCCGGGGCCTCAGGGCGGCGGTGGCGATGGGCGAACTCCGCACCGCCGTGCGCACGCTGGCCCTGCTGGACCTGGAACCGGCGGAAGTGCTCTCGGCGTTGGACGAGATCGCGCGGGGCCTCGGCACGCCCGGCGGTATCCAGCAGGCGACCCGGACGGCCCGTCAGCCCCGGGACGCGGACCTCTCCGAGGTGTACCTCGCGACCTGCGTGTACGCCGTGTACGACTCCGTCACCCGACGCTGCACGTTCGCCAACGCCGGGCACCTGCCGCCGGTGCTGGTCGAGCCCGGGGAGGCGGCGCTGATGCTCGACGTGCCGCCCGGCATGCCGCTGGGCGTGGGCGGGGAGCCGTTCGAGGAGGTCGAGGTCGAACTCCCCGAGGGCGCGCTGCTCGCGCTCTACACGGACGGCCTGGTCGAATCCCGCGACCACCCGCTGGACGAGGGGCTCCAGGCTTTCGTCGGCGCCCTCACCGACCCCTCCCGGCCCCTGGAGGACGTCTGCGACCACGTCCTCAACACCCTCGACACCCACCACGGCGAGGACGACATCGCCCTGCTGATGGCCCGGGTGCAGGGGCTGCCCGCCGAGTCCGTCGGCGACTGGACGCTGCCGCGCGAGCCGCGCAGTGTGGGCCGGGCCCGGGAGTACGCCCGCGGACAGCTGCTCTCCTGGGACCTGGAGCCGCTGGTCGACACGACGGAGCTGCTGGTCAGCGAGCTGGTGACGAACGCACTGCGGTACGGCGAGGGGGACATCAGGCTACGGCTGCTGCTGGACCGCACCCTGGTCTGCGAGGTCTGGGACTCCGGCCTGGTCCAGCCCCGGCGCCGCCGGGCCCGCGACACCGACGAGGGCGGGCGCGGGCTCCAGCTGGTCGGGCTGCTCAGCGCGGCCTGGGGCTCCCGGCGGACGCCTCGCGGCAAGACGGTGTGGTTCGAGTTGCCGCTGCCCGGCTCGGAGGGCGGCCTCACCGACCCGGCCGAGGCCCTGCTGAGCCTGTTCTGACCCCGGTCCGCCCACGCGCCTGGCCCCCAGGCCGCCGCTGCCGGGGGCGTCCGGCCGGTCCTACCTGTGCAGCCGGGAGCGGGTCCGGGGGCCGCCGAACGCGGGCGGGGGACCGCCGTCCGGGTCCTCCGCGAGGAGGATCCCGCCCAGGACCGCACCGGCGAGGCCGGCCGCGTCCCCTGCCGGTCCGTGGGCCCGGACATCCCGGTCGGCCAGCCTGCGCGCCTCCCCGGCCACGACGTCGGCCCGCCCCGCGTTGCCCGCGCCCTGCTCGCGCACCGCCTCCGCCAGCCGCGCCCGGGCCTCCGTACCCACCGCCCCCCGGTGCACCCCGACGAACTCCTCCGCCCCGGCGACCGAACTCCGCGCCACGAGCAGCGCCGCCGTGTCCAGCACCCCCGACCGCACCCCCGTCAGCCGCTCGACGGCCCGGGTGATCCGGCGCAGCGCGTCCAGCGGGTCGTACGGCCCACCGGTCAGCTCCTCGCGGACCGCAGCCAGCACCGCGTCGGCGTGGGCCGGCCGGGCAGCCGGTTCGTCCGGGGGCGGCGACGTCTTCCCGGTCTCCCCCCGGACCGTGGCCGGCGCCCCGTCGGCGGGTGCGGGCCGGACGTGGGGTCCGCCCGGCGTGGGCGTGGCGCGCCGGGCCGCGGCCACCTCCGCCTCGGCGCCGGTCAGCGCCGCCGGCAGCAGTCCGGCCGCCTCCCGTACCTGGTCCGCGAGCCGCTCCACCCCGTCCACCAGCACCACCGTCCGGGCCACGGCGCCCTCGCCCGCGCGCAACTGCCATACGGCCCGCTGTGTCTCGCCCACGTCGGCGGCCTGCCGGGCCTCGTTCAGCCGTGCGCCGGCGAACACCAGCAGATCCTTGGCCTGTTCGACGTACCCGGTGACGGACCCGGTGGCCGAGGGCGCGTACCGCTCCCGCAGCTCCGCCAGGGTCCGCTGCGCGGTCATCGTCCGTGCCGCCAGCTCCCGGAACCGCTCCTCGGCCGCCTCCAGCGCCGCGCGCATCCCCTCCTCGTCCGCCGTGAGACCCCGCAACCGGTCCAGCGCCTCCGCCTGCGCGTCCAGCCGCCGCCCCGCCTCCGCGCAGCGCCCGATCACCCCGACCAGCGCCTGACGCCGGGCGCCCGCCTCCCCGGGGACGCCCTCCTCGTACCGCCGCCAGATCGCGAACGCCGCCGACAGTTCCGTCTCGGCGGCCCGCACCGCGTGCGTGAACGGCTCGGTCCGCTGCTCCCCGAAACGTTCCCGCACGAAGGACAGCTCCTCCCGGCTGGTCCGCACGCAGTCGTCGGCCAGCCGCAGTGCCGCCCGGGCCTGGCGTTCGGAGTCGGCCGGGGCGGCCACGGGCGGACGCTTCGCGACGCCGGCCGGGGTCGTCCGGGTCCGGGCCCGGCGGGTGCGCCGCACACAGCCGTATCCGGCCAGGGCCACGGCCGCGACCCCGGCGACGAGCGGCGGCACGAGATCGGCGGTCGATGCGCCGCCGGCCGGCCGCGGGGCGGCGGCGCTCGCCACCGCGCCGGCGGGAGCCACGGGAACCGGATCACGGGCGTCGACCGTCATCACCGGCAACACGAGCCACCCCGCTCCCACCAGGGTGCCCAGCACGGCATGTGCCACCCGCACCCGTATGTGCGCGGTGGCCCGCCGGGGCCGGCCCCGGAACTGGGAGGAGGACACGTTTCGGAGCGTATGGGCCGGTAGACGACTCCGCGAGCGGGATGGATACGGGTGGGGGACCAGGCGGACAGGGGGACGGAATGGACGAGAACCGGACGGACGGCATCCCGGCGGACGGGAACCGGACCGACCGGCACCCCCCGGCGCCGGACCCGGTCCGGCAGGCGCAGCCCCGCCCGGACGACCACAACGACCCGGACGCCTCCGGAACCCGGCCCGCGCCCCCCGCCCGCCCCCGCTCCCGCACGCGCCGTCTCCTCCGGGTCGCCGCCGGGCTCCTCGCCCTCCTCCTGCTCCCGCTGCTCGCCGCCGAGACGGCCCTCCGGCTCGAGTACACGGGTGATCCGGCCCCCGGCACCCGCACCCGGCACCGGGACGCCCTCTGGCTCGGGCACGCCTGGGTGGACGGGCGGAAGACCGACCGGGACGTCGAGGCCCTCGCCCGCCGCCTGCGGGGCACCGGCATCCGCGATCTGTACGTCCACGCGGGGCCGCTCGAACACGACGGGACCCTCCCGGCGTCGGCCTACCCGAAGGCCCGCCGGCTGATCGCGGCCGTCCACCGGGAACTCCCCGGCGTCCGCGTCCAGGCATGGCTCGGCGACAAGCTGGCGACGGAGAGCCCGGACGGCCTGCGCCTGGAGCGCGCCGCGACCCGGGCGGCGGTCGTCACCTCGGCCCGGCAGATCCTCGCCGCCGGCTTCGAGGGCACCCACCTCGACCTGGAGCCGCTCCACTCCGGCGACCGCGACTACCTGTCCCTCCTCGACGACCTGCGCGACCTCACCCACGCCCGGGGCGCCGTCCTCTCGGTCGCCGCCCACCAGATCGACCCACTGCCCGCCTTCCACTCCTTCTGGGGCACGACCACCGGCCACCCCAAGTGGTGGTCGCAGAGGTACTTCGGGCAGGTGGCCCGCCGGGTCGACCAGATCGCCGTCATGTCGTACGACACCATGCAGCCGTTGCAGAGCCTGTACGGCGGTTATGTGGCCCAGCAGACCAGCCTGGCCCTGGAGGTCACCCCCGAGAGCACCGACCTGCTGATGGGCCTGCCCTTCTACCACGAGAACCGGTTCGGTCACCGGGCGCGCGCCGAGACCGTCCCGGCCGCCGTGCGCGGGGTCCGCCTCGGACTGAGCCGCACCGACGCCGGCCGCGCCCGCTTCGGCGTCGCCCTCTACGTGGACTTCGCGGCCACCGAGGCGGACTGGCGGGCGTACCGGGACGACTGGACGGCTACCCCCCCGACCGCCTCCTGATCCTGGAACCCAGCCAGACCAGCGGGTCGTACTTGCGGTCCACCGCGCGTTCCTTCAGCGGGATGAGGGCGTTGTCGGTGATCTTGATGCCCTCGGGGCAGACCTCGGTGCAGCACTTGGTGATGTTGCAGTAGCCGAGGCCGTGGTCGTCCTGGGCGGCGCGGCCGCGGTCCAGGCCGCTCCCGGCGGCCGCGTCCAGCGGGTGCATGTCGAGTTCGGCGACGCGCATCAGGTAGCGCGGGCCGGCGAACGCCTGCTTGTTCTCCTCGTGGTCGCGCACCACATGGCAGGTGTTCTGGCACAGGAAGCACTCGATGCACTTGCGGAACTCCTGCGGGCGGTCCACGTCCTCCTGGAACATGCGGTACTCGCCGGGCCCGAGACCGGGGGGCGGCACGAAGGCCGGGACCTCGCGCGCCTTCTGGTAGTTGAAGCCGACGTCCGTCACCAGGTCCCGGATCACCGGGAAGGCGCGCAGCGGGGTGATCGTGACGGTCTCGGCGCGGTCGAAGACCGACATGCGGGTCATGCACAGCAGCCGGGGGCGGCCGTTGACCTCCGCCGAGCACGAACCGCACTTGCCGGCCTTGCAGTTCCAGCGCACGGCGAGGTCGGGCGCCTGGGTCGCCTGGAGGCGGTGGACGATGTCCAGGACGACCTCGCCGTCGTTCACCTCGACCGTGAAGTCCTGAAGGTCCCCGCCCCGTTCGTCGCCCCGCCACACCTGGAAGCGGGCTTCGTAGCTGCTCACTCGTACAGCTCCTCTTCGGCGAGGTACTTGACCAGCTCCTCCTTCTCGAAGAGGGCGAGCAGGTCTGGGCGGATGGGATCGGTGGTCTCGCGGGTGAGGCGGATCTGGCCGCGGGCCGGGTCGGTCGCCGCGAGGCCGCCGGTGGGGTCGGCGAGGGTGCACAGCAGGTTCACGTTGCGCCAGGCGCGGTCCATCCGGGGGTGGTCCTCGCGGGTGTGCCCGCCGCGCGACTCGGTGCGCTCCAGCGCGGCCCGGGCCACGCACTCGCTGACCAGCAGCATGTTCCTGAGGTCCAGGGCGAGGTGCCAGCCCGGGTTGAACTGGCGGTGGCCCTCGACGCCGGCCCGCCGGGCCCGCATCCGCAGCTCGGCCAGCCTGTGCAGGGCCTGCTCCATCTCGCCCTCGCGGCGGATGATGCCGACCAGGTCGTTCATCGTCTGCTGGAGTTCCTGGTGCAGGGTGTACGGGTTCTCCGGCGGGCCCGCCTCGCCCTCCGCCCCGGCGGAGAACGGCCGCAGCGCCTCCGCCGACGCCGTGCCGACCTGGGCGTCGTCCACGGGCGGGCGCCGGTCCGCCAGCGCCCGCGCGTACTCGGCCGCGTGCCAACCGGCCCGGCGCCCGAACACCAGCAGGTCGGAGAGGGAGTTGCCGCCGAGCCGGTTGGAGCCGTGCATGCCGCCGGCCACCTCACCGGCCGCGTACAGCCCGGGCACCCCGCGTGCCGCCGCCGTGTCGGAGTCGACCGCGATGCCGCCCATCACGTAGTGGCAGGTCGGCCCGACCTCCATCGCCTCCGCGGTGATGTCGACGTCCGCCAGCTCCTTGAACTGGTGGTACATGGAGGGCAGCCGGCGCCGGATCACCTCGGCGGGCATCCGGGTCGACACGTCCAGGAAGACCCCGCCGTGCGGGGAGCCCCGGCCCGCCTTCACCTCGGCGTTGATCGCGCGGGCCACCTCGTCGCGGGGGAGGAGTTCGGGCGGCCGGCGGTTGTCGTCCGGGTCCTCGTACCACCGGTCGGCCTCCTCCTCCGACTCGGCGTACTTCTCCTTGAAGACGTCCGGGACGTAGTCGAACATGAACCGCTTGCCCTCGGAGTTCCGCAGCACCCCGCCGTCCCCGCGCACCGACTCGGTGACGAGGATGCCCTTCACCGACGGCGGCCAGACCATCCCCGTCGGGTGGAACTGCACGAACTCCATGTTGAGCAGCGGGGCGCCGGCCAGCAGCGCCAGGGCGTGCCCGTCGCCCGTGTACTCCCACGAGTTTGACGTGACCTTGAAGGACTTGCCGATGCCGCCGGTCGCGAGGACCACGGCCGGCGCCTGGAGGACGAAGAAGCGGCCGGTCTCACGGTCGTAGGCGAACACGCCCGAGACGCGGTCGCCGTCCTTGAGGATCCGGGTGACCGTGCACTCCTGGAAGACCTTCAGCCGGGACTCGTAGTCCCCGGTCCGGCGGAAGTCCTCCTGCTGGAGCGCGACGGTCTTCTGCTGGAGCGTGCGGATCAGCTCCAGGCCCGTACGGTCGCCCACGTGGGCCAGGCGCGGGTACTCGTGCCCGCCGAAGTTCCGCTGCGAGATGCGGCCGTCCTTCGTGCGGTCGAACAGCGCGCCCCAGGTCTCCAGCTCCCAGACCCGGTCCGGTGCCTCCTGCGCGTGCAGTTCGGCCATCCGCCACTGGTTGAGGAACTTGCCGCCGCGCATGGTGTCGCGGAAGTGGACCTGCCAGGTGTCGTGCTCGTTGGCGTTGGCCATCGCCGCCGCGATGCCGCCCTCGGCCATCACCGTGTGCGCCTTGCCGAACAGCGACTTGCAGATCACGGCCGTGCGGGCGCCGCGCTCGCGCGCCTCGATGGCCGCGCGCAGGCCCGCGCCCCCGGCCCCGACCACGACGACGTCCCACTCCTGCCGGTCGACCACGGACATCAGTTCAGTCCCTCACTGGATCTCTAGAAGAAGCGCGGATCGGCGAAGACCCCGGACGCGACCAGGTAGACGTAGAAGTCGGCGAGCGCCACGCTCAGCAGCGAGGCCCAGGCCAGCTGCATGTGGCGGGCGTTGAGGCGGCCTACGAACCGCCAGGCGCGGTAGCGCACGGGGTGCCGGGAGAAGTGCTTGAGCTTGCCGCCGACGATGTGCCGGCAGGAGTGGCACGAGAGGGTGTACGCCCAGATCAGCGCGATGTTGGCGAGGAAGACGAGGGTGCCGAGGCCCATGTGCCCCCACCGGTAGTGCTGGTCCCGGAAGGACAGCACGGTGTCGTACGTCAGTACGGCGGCCACCAGCAGGGCGGCGTAGAAGAAGTAGCGGTGGACGTTCTGCAGGACCAGCGGGAAGCGGGTCTCGCCGGTGTACGTCCGGTGCGGCTCGGCCACCGCGCAGGCGGGCGGGGACGCCCAGAAGGCGCGGTAGTACGCCTTGCGGTAGTAGTAGCAGGTCAGCCGGAAGCCGAGCGGGAAGATCAGGATGATGACGGCGGGGGAGATGGCCCACCAGCCGCCGAAGAGGTCGGCGTTGGGCCCGGCGCGCATGGTGCGGCAGTTCTCCGCCAGGCACGGCGAGTAGAACGGCGAGACGTACGGCGCCGCGTAGTAGTGGGCGTTCGCGAAGGCCCGCCACGTCGAGTACACGACGAAGGCCAGCAGACCGGCCGCGGTGGCGGCGGGCGCCAGCCACCAGCGGTCGGTCCGCAGGTGCGGGGCGGCGATCGCGGCGCGCGTACGGGCGCGTACGCCACCGCTGTTCTGCTGGGGTTCCGTACCAGTGGCCAAGGGGGACTCCGGTTCGGTTCGGGGGATGTCAGGGGGCGCGGCGGTCGCGGGCGCCCAGGCCCTCGTCGTCCGAGTCCGTCCACAGGCTGATGTCGTAGGGCGCGTCGGAGATGGTGACGAGGTCGGGCCGGCGCGGCATGGCCGGGGCCGCGGCGGCCTCCCGCAGCAGTGCCACGCTCTCCCGCAGGTGGTCGGCGTCCAGGCGGACGCGGCGTATCTCCAGAGCGCCGCCGAGCTGGTGCTCCAGGTGGCTCACCGACCGGTTGAGGTCGTCGAGGCAGCGCTGGACGGCGTTGATGTCGTCGTGCACGGACATGACTTGCCCTCGCTTCCGCGGGTCCGGCGGTCAGGGGCGGCAACGTGCATGCGCCTTGGAGTGTTGCGCCTCCCGACCGCCGGTGTGAAGGGATGTGCAGCGATTGGCCGGGGCGTACGGAGGCACCGCCCGGTGTGTTGCGCCGCACGGGTGGGCTTACGGGCCGTCGCCGCCGTGTCGCCCACCGTGTCCGGATCCTTTCCTCTTCAGTGGCCGCATAGATCTGATCAGCTCCATATACCGCCAAACGTGATCAGCTCCATATACCGACAAATGTGAGCATAAGGCCCGTGGCTTCCTGGAGGTAGCAGAGATGTCCTACGACGGCGTTGGGCAGCGCCCCGAAGCGGCGCGAGGCTCCATCGACGGGCGGCTCTGCCGCGGAGCTCGACCAGCCACGACGCCCCCGCGGACGGCCGGCGCCCGGTCCCGGCACGTGCGGCGTGCCCTCGTCTTCCTCGGCGCGGGCGCCCTCGCCGTCCCCCTCCTCGCCGGCTGCGGCGAGGACGACGACGCCGGCACCCCCCTCGCACCGCAGGACATCGCTCTGGTCGCCCGTGACAAGGTCGCCGACGGCGGCACCCTGAAGTGGGCCGTGGACGCCGTACCGGAGACCCTGAACACCTTCCAGGCCGACGCCGACGCCGGCACCAGCCGGGTCGCCCAGGCCGTGCTGCCGTCCATGTTCCGGCTGGACGCCGCCGGGCGGCCGGTGGCCAACCCGGCCTACCTGGAGTCGGCCAAGGTCATCGAGACCGAGCCGCGCCAGGTCGTGCTGTACAAGCTGAACCAGCAGGCCGTCTGGACCGACGGCCGGGAGATCGGCGCCGCCGACTTCGTCGCCCAGTGGCGCGCCCTGTCCGGCAAGAACAGCGCCTTCTGGACCGCCCGCAACGCCGGCTACGACCGCATCGCCAAGATCGAGCGCGGCGCCAGCGACCTCCAGGTCCGGGTCACCTTCTCCCGCCCCTACGCCGACTGGAAGTCGCTGTTCTCCCCGCTGTACCCCAAGGACGTCATGGGCACCCCGGACGCCTTCAACGACGGCGCCCGGCGCAAGCTGAAGGTCACCGCCGGGCCGTTCAAGGTCGCGAAGGTCGACACCGCCAAGAAGGACGTCGTCCTCACCCGCAACCCGCGCTGGTGGGGCAAGCCCGCCAAGCTCAACGAGATCGTGCTGCACGCCGTGACGCGCGACAAGCGGGCCGCCGCCCTCGCCGACGGCAGCGTGGACCTCGCCGAGGTCGACTCCGCCGACGCCCAGCGGATCGGCCTCGCCCACCGCGAGAAGGGCACCGGCACCCCGCTCCAGGGCGCCGGGGGCAAGACCTCGGCGAAGAAGCTGCGCGACTGGGCGCTCGCGCACGGCTTCGAGTCCGACCAGGTGCACGCCGGCAAGCGGAAGCTGCGCAAGGCCATCACCCGGTACCTGGAGCAGCAGCAGGCACTGCGGGACGTCGAGGTACGCAAGTCCCTGGAGCCCGCCTACACCCAGCTCGCCCTCAACGGCTCCACCGGTCCCCTCGCCGACGAACGGGTCCGCCGGGCCGTCGCCCGTGCCCTGGACCGCGTGGAGCTGGCCCGGCTGGTGCTCACCCCGCTGGGGCTGCCCGCCGTACCGGTCGGCAGCCACCTCGCCCTGTCCGGGCAGGCCGCCTACGCCGACGGCAGCGGCGCGATCGGCGGCCAGGACGCCAAGGAGGCGCAGGCGCTGCTCGCCGACGCCGGCTGGGTGCGCGGCGGCCCGCTCAAGGAGCCGAAGAAGCCCGAGAAGGCGGCCGGCCCCCAGCGTCCCACCGAGGACGTGTCCAACGGCGGCAAGGACGGCGAGTACATCGTCGGGGAGGACGACGACGAGAAGGGCCGCGACGACGGGCCGGGCGGCGGGAGCCACGGCGGCGTGGACGGCGACGGCAAGAACGAGCGCCGGGAGTCCGCCGGCGACCAGCACGAGCACCCCGACCAGCGCCTCGGGGGGGAGGGCAAGCACGGCGGCGCGCCCGGCGCGTACGCCCCGCAGGGCACGGCCGCCCCGGCCGCCGCGCCCGCCGGACCGCTCGCCAAGGACGGCAAGCCGCTCGCGCTGCGCTTCGTCCTGCCCTCCGGGTCCGGTTCGGAGACGCTGAACTCGGTCGGCGAGCGGATCTCCGCGATGCTGGAGCAGGTCGGCATCCGCACGACGATCACGAAGGTCTCGGACGAGAGCTACTTCAAGGACCACATCGCCGCCGGCGACTACGACCTCGCCCTGTACTCCTGGCCGTCCTCCGCGTTCCCGGCGACGGACGCCCGGCCCATCTACGCCAAGCCGGTCGCGGCGGCGGACGGCTCGGTGAACGTCGAGCAGAACTTCACACGGGTCGGCACGGACCAGGTCGACCAGCTCTTCGACCAGGCCGCGACCACGCTGGACGAGGACGAGGCGCGCTCCCTGATCCGCAAGGCCGACTCCCGCATCTGGGCCGCCGCGGGCTCCATCCCGCTCTACCAGCGGCCCCAGCTGGTGGGCGTCCGGAAGAACGTGGTCAACGCGGGGGCCTTCGGCTTCGGGACGCCGGTCTACGAGGACATGGGCTTCCTGAAGAAGGGCGCGAAGGTCTCGCCGAGCCCGGCCAAGTAGCCCGCGCAGGGTGCGTCGGAGGCGGCCTGAGCTGCACCGACGTATCCCGGCGAGCTCCTGCGGCAGCGGCCACGTACCATGGGGTGAGGCCGTGGCGTGTCCAGCCCGGCAGGGCCCGCGCGACACGGACGTACGCGCAGGGCAGTCCGCACACTCCGGGAGTACGCCACACTATGGCCACGCGCCACGACATCCGCAACGTCGCCATCGTCGCCCACGTCGACCACGGCAAGACCACCATCGTCGACGGCATGCTGAAGCAGGCCGGTGCCTTCGCCGCCCATCAGCTCGACTCGGTCGACGACCGCATGATGGACTCGAACGACCTGGAGCGTGAGAAGGGCATCACGATCCTCGCCAAGAACACGGCGGTGAAGTACCACCCCAAGGACGGCGGGGACCCGATCACGATCAACATCATCGACACCCCCGGCCACGCCGACTTCGGTGGCGAGGTCGAGCGCGGTCTGTCGATGGTCGACGGCGTCGTGCTGCTGGTGGACGCCTCCGAGGGCCCGCTGCCGCAGACCCGCTTCGTGCTGCGCAAGGCGCTCCAGCAGCGCCTGCCCGTCATCCTGTGCATCAACAAGACGGACCGCCCGGACTCCCGGATCGACGAGGTCGTCAACGAGACCTACGACCTCTTCCTCGACCTGGACGCGGACGAGGAGCAGATCGAGTTCCCGATCGTCTACGCCTGCGGCCGTGACGGCATCGCCTCGCTGACCAAGCCGGAAAACGGCACGGTCCCGGCCGACAGCGACAGCCTGGAGCCCTTCTTCTCCACCATCCTGGAGCACATCCCCGCCCCGACCTACGACGAGGACGCCCCGCTCCAGGCGCACGTCACCAACCTGGACGCCGACAACTTCCTCGGCCGTATCGCGCTGCTCCGCGTCGAGCAGGGCGAGCTGCGCAAGGGCCAGACGGTCGCCTGGATCAAGCGGGACGGCTCCGTCAGCAACGTCCGCATCTCCGAGCTGATGATGACGGAGGCGCTCACCCGCAAGCCGGCCGAGAAGGCGGGCCCGGGTGACATCTGCGCTGTCGCCGGCATCCCGGACATCATGATCGGCGAGACGCTGGCCGACACCGAGAACCCGGTTCCGCTGCCGCTCATCACGGTGGACGAGCCGGCGATCTCCATGGTCATCGGTACGAACACCTCGCCGCTGGTCGGCCGGGGCGGCACCGGAAAGGGCGCGGACGCCAAGGCGGCCGTGAAGGACCGCAAGGTCACCGCCCGCCAGGTCAAGGACCGCCTGGACCGCGAGCTGATCGGCAACGTCTCGCTGCGCGTGCTGGAGACCGAGCGCCCGGACGCCTGGGAGGTGCAGGGCCGTGGTGAGCTGGCGCTCGCCATCCTGGTCGAGACCATGCGCCGCGAGGGCTACGAACTGACCGTCGGCAAGCCCCAGGTGGTCACCAAGGACGTCGAGGGCAAGGTCTACGAGCCGGTCGAGCGCATGACGATCGACGTGCCCGAGGAGCACATGGGCGCGGTCACGCAGCTCATGGGTGTCCGCAAGGGCCGCATGGACAACATGTCCAACCACGGCTCCGGCTGGGTCCGCATGGAGTTCGTCGTGCCGTCCCGTGGCCTGATCGGTTTCCGTACCGAGTTCCTGACCCAGACCCGCGGCACGGGCATCGCCCACTCCATCCACGAGGGACACGAGCCCTGGTTCGGTCCGCTGCAGACCCGCAACAACGGTTCCCTGGTCGCCGACCGCTCCGGTGCCGTCACCGCGTTCGCGATGACGAACCTCCAGGAGCGCGGCGTGCTCTTCGTGGAGCCGGGCACCGAGGTGTACGAGGGCATGATCGTCGGCGAGAACTCGCGCTCCGACGACATGGACGTCAACATCACCAAGGAGAAGAAGCTCACCAACATGCGGTCCTCGACGGCCGACGTGACCGAGTCGATCGTGCCGCCGCGCAAGCTGTCGCTGGAGCAGTCGCTGGAGTTCTGCCGCGACGACGAGTGTGTCGAGGTGACCCCGGAGGCCGTTCGCATCCGCAAGGTCGTGCTCGACCAGAGGGAGCGGGCGCGCGCCGCGAGCCGCGCCAAGCACAGCTGATTCCGGCCACCTCCCCGGCCATCTGAGCCCGGGTTCCCCCATCGTGGGGGAACCCGGGCTTTTTGCAACCGGTTTTCGGGTGGACCATGTCCGACATGCGGAGATCGCTGCCCGATAGCCATGTAACAAGTCCGTTTCGCGCCTTCTTCTGACGAACAGTTTGTCCAGATTTTGGAAGGTGTAGGCGTGAGCTGTGACTGAATTGAGATCTACGGGCAGTGGTCGGTGGTCGACCCATGGCAGATAGTTAGCCGCGTAGCGCTCGGGTCAATGGGTCTCGCGCTGTGGGGACAGCGCCGACTCACGAGCACCACTGGGTTTCTGACCCTCCGTCAGGGGTGTCGGAGGGAAGACGGAAACCCTCGCCAGTTGGTGAACACGTGAAGTCATGAGGAGGGAACCCCGGTAACTACGCGCGTCCGACTGCGGTCACGCGCGTTCTCGGAGTACGCGGACACCTCTCACGCTCATACCTGTGAAACGGACGAACCGTGACAAGTCCTATCGATATAGAGGGCGGCGGGGCTTCGATCGTCGTCGACGGCGCACCAGGGCCGGAGACGAAGAGCGAACCCGTCAGGCTCGCGGGCCGGTCCCCCGGCCAGCTGATGTGGCTGCGCTTCAAGCGCGACCGCACGGGCGTCATCTGCGCCGTGGTGGTGATCGGCTACTTCGTCGTCTCCCTGCTCGCACCGCTGCTGGTGAAGCTGACGGGCACCGATCCGTACACCCTGTACGGACAGGACCCCACCTACGCCGACAAGCCCGTCCTCGACGAGTTCGGGCTTCCGCTGGGGTACCTGGGGGGCGTCTCCGGCGACCACTGGTTCGGTGTCGAGCCGCAGTACGGCCGCGACCTCTACGCCATGCTGCTGTACGGCATGCGCACCTCGCTGTACATGGCGCTGGGCATCACTGTCCTCATCATGGTCACCGGTGTCGTGATCGGCCTGATCGGCGGGTACTTCGGCGGTCGCACGGACTACTGGATCGGCCGCGGCACCGACTTCTTCCTCTCCTTCCCGCAACAGCTGTTCTTCATCGCCTTCATGCCCGTCGTCACGTCGTTCTTCGTGGATCCCCGCGAGGAGACGCCGACCTACTTCCGCGCCCTGGCCATGCTGATCGTGCTGTGGCTGCTGGGCTGGATGGGCATGGCCCGACTGGTCCGGTCGACCGTACTGTCCCTGCGCGAAAGGGAGTTCGTGGAGGCGGCCAAGGTGTCGGGCGCCTCGCCGTGGCGGATCGTGCGCAAGGAGATCCTGCCCAACGTCGTCACCCCGATCCTGGTGCAGTTCACGTACCAGCTGCCCAGCACCATCCTCAGCATCGCCTTCCTGTCCTTCGCGGGCGTCGGGTTCGTCGAGCCGACGCCCGACTGGGGACGCCTCTTCGCCGCCGGCGCCCGCTACGCCGAGCAGGACCCGGCGTTCATGTTCTTCCCCGGGGTGGCGCTGGTGATCTTCGTCCTGTGCTTCAACCTCCTCGGGGACTCCGTACGGGACGCGTTCGACCCCAAGTCCGGGCGGTAGGTCGTCCGTTGGGTGGGGGTGGCTGCCGCCCCCGCCGGCCCGCACCCGGCCGGCGCCCGGCAGATCTCACGGATAACAACCGACAGGTAGGTGGATTCGCCACATGATGTCTCATCGCGCCCGCGGAGCGCGTGCCGTAGTGATCGCCATCGCGGCCGGCTCCCTGGCTCTCACGGGCTGCTCCAAGAACGAGGGCGGCAAGTCCGGCAAGGACTCCAAGAAGGACCAGAAGGAAGCGGCGGTCCAGTCGAAGGCGGTCACCTACGTCGACGCCGCGGGTTCGACCGGACCCGCGAAGGAGGTCCCCGGCGCCAAACCCGGCGGCACGATCACGGTGTACCAGGAGGCGGGCCTGTCCCACCTGGACCCCGCCCAGATCTACGTCTCCGACGCCGGCCAGGTCGCCAACCTGCTCTTCCGCCGCCTGACCCAGTTCCAGGAGGACGACAAGGGCAACGTGTCCGTCGTCGGTGACCTCGCCACCGACTCCGGCAAGTCCTCCGACGGCGGCAAGACCTGGACCTTCACGCTGAAGGACGGCATCAAGGACGAGAAGGGCAACCCGATCACGTCGGCCGACGTCCGGCACACCGTCGAGCGTCAGTACGCGAAGTTCATCTTCGACGGCCCGACCTACCTCCAGACCTGGCTGAGCGGCGCGGACTACCGCAAGGCCCTGCCGGGCGGCGGCTTCGACGGCAAGCACCTGCCGGCCTCCGTGCTGGACACCCCGGACGACAAGACGGTGGTCTTCCACTTCGACCAGGCGCACCCCGACCTGCCGCAGACGCTCGCCATGGCCGGTTACGCCGTCGTCCCGGCGAAGGGCGACACCAAGGAGGGCTACGAGAAGAAGCCGGTCGCCACGGGCCCGTACAAGATCGCCGAGAACAAGCCCGGCAAGACCCTGAAGATGGTCAAGAACACCAACTGGGACCCGAAGACCGACTCCGTGCGCCACCAGTACGTCGACGGCTTCACCATCCAGTTCGGCGTCACCGAGTCCACCCAGACCAAGCGTCTGATCGCGGACAAGGGCGAGAACAGGAACGCCATCCAGCTCACCAACGGCGTCGAGGCCACGCAGATCCAGGACGTCGTCAACAACCCCGAGGCCAGCAAGCGCACGGTCAAGGGCTACCAGCCCTACGTGATGACGCTGGCCTTCAACCTCGACCGGGTCAAGGACAAGAAGGTCCGCGAGGCCATCACCTACGCGGTCAACTCCAAGTCCCTCATCGCCGGCGAGGGCGGCGCCTACGGCGGTGACGTCGCGCCGAACTACTTCGCGCCGACGCTGCCCGGCTACGAGGCGAGCTACGACCCCTACGGCCGTCTGAAGACCCCGCAGGGCAACATCGCCAAGGCCAAGGACATCCTCAAGGGCGTCCCGGCCGGCGAGAAGAAGATCGTGTTCGCCTACCCCAACAGCGAGGCCGGCCAGAAGCGCAAGGTCGCCATCGAGGACGCCCTGACCAAGGTCGGGATCGACGTCGTCGCCAAGGAGGTCGACTCGGCGAGCTATTACGAGCAGATCGGCAAGCTCGACAACCCGTACGACGCCTACATCACCGGCTGGGGCCAGGACTGGCCGTCCCCGGGCACGGTCGTCACCCCGATCTACGACGGCACGCAGGTCTTCGACGGCTCCGCGAACTACTCGCACGTCAAGGACCCGAAGGTCGACGCCCTCATCAAGAAGGCGCTGACGCAGAACCCGACCGACGCCGCCAAGACCTGGAAGGAAGCGCACCACTACCTGCTGGAGAACGTCATCCCGGCGGCCCCGCTGTGGTACACGAAGCAGTTCCAGATCTCCGGCTCCAACGTGGGCGGTGCCCGCTACGGCTCGGTGTCCAGCCTCATCGACATCAACCGGCTGTACCTGAAGTCGTGACCCGCGGCTGACCCAGGGGGCGCGCTCCGCGGCGAGCGCGCCCCTTGTCCGAGCGCCCCCTACCCACCGTCTCCGCAGAGAGCCAGCCCGCCATGCTTCAGTTCATCATCCGGCGCACGGTCGGCGCCTTCGTCACGCTCTTCCTCATCGGGGCGGCGACGTTCTTCCTCTTCGTGGCCGCACCCTCCGACTACGCCTCCCTGGCCTGCGGCAAGGACTGTTCGCCCCAGCGGCTGGCGGACATCCGGGAGGCCCTCGGGCTCAACCTGCCCCTGGCCCAGCAGTTCTGGGACTTCATGTCCGGCATCGTGACGGGCCGCGACTTCCCGACCGGGCACTGCTCGGCCCCCTGCCTGGGCGTGTCCTTCTACTCGGGGGACATGGTCTGGAGCACGATCATGGACCGGTTCCCGCTGACCCTCACCCTGACCGCCGGCGGCGCGATCGTCTTCCTCGTCATCGGCATCGGCGCGGGCATGATCGCCGCCTACCGGCGCGGGACCCTGGTCGACAAGGTCGCCACCGGCGCGTCCATGGTGCTCAGCTCGTTCCAGATCTACTTCCTCGGCCCGATCGTGCTGACGGTCCTCGTCTACAGCACCGGCTGGATGGAGGACCCCAGGTACGTGCCGCTCACCGAGGACCCGGTCGGCTGGTTCGTCGGGATGTCGATCCCGGTCTGTGTGATGGCCACGATCTTCACCGCGCAGTACACCCGTATGGCGCGCTCCTCGATGATCGAACAGCTCGCCGAGGACCATGTGCGCACCGCCCGGGCCAAGGGCATGTCGCGCAAGTACGTCTTCCTGCGCTACGCCTGGCGCGGCTCGCTCATCCCGATCGTCACCGTGCTCGGCATCGATGTCAGCTCCATGCTGGGCGGCGCCGTCGTCACCGAACTGACCTTCTCCCTCCAGGGGATCGGCCGGCTCGCCGTGGACGGCGCGGTCAACAAGGACCTGCCGCTGACGATGGGGGTCATGCTGTTCGGCGCCTTCTTCATCCTGGTCATCAACATCCTGACCGACATCACCTACGCGTGGATCGACCCCCGCATCCGGCTCTCCTAGGAAGAACAGCCATCGTGACCACAGTGACCAAGGCCGAGGGGGCACCGGCCCCGGCCGGGCCGGACGGATTCCTCTCGGTACGCGATCTCCAGGTGACGTTCTCCACCGAGGACGGCCCGGTCAAGGCCGTCGACGGCCTCTCCTTCGACCTGCACCGCGGGAAGACCCTCGGCATCGTGGGCGAGTCGGGCTCGGGCAAGTCGGTCACCAACCTGACGATCCTCGGGCTGCACGACCCGGTGTTCACGACGATCGACGGGGAGATCCTCCTCGAGGGCAAGGAACTGATCACCGCCACCGAGAAGGAGATGGAGAAGCTCCGCGGCAACCGGATGGCGATGATCTTCCAGGACCCGCTCACCGCGCTGTCGCCCTTCTACACCATCGGCCGGCAGATCGCCGAGCCGTACATGAAGCACACCGGCGCCTCCAAGAGGGCGGCCTGGGAGCGGGCCGTGGAGATGCTCGCCAAGGTCGGCATCCCCAACCCCAAGGAGCGCGCGCGGGACTACCCGCACCAGTTCTCCGGCGGTATGCGCCAGCGCGCGATGATCGCCATGGCGCTGGTCTGCGACCCGGACCTCCTGATCGCCGACGAGCCGACCACGGCGCTGGACGTGACCGTGCAGGCCCAGATCCTGGACCTGCTCAAGGACCTCCAGCGGGAGTTCGGCACGGCGATCGTCTTCATCACCCACGACCTCGGGGTCATCGCCGACATGGCCGACGACATCATGGTCATGTACGCCGGGCGCGCGGTGGAGCGCGGCACCGTCGACGAGGTGCTCAGCGCGCCGCTGCACCCGTACACCTGGGGTCTGCTGAACTCCATGCCCCGGCTGGACTCCGACCTCGGCACCCCGCTCTCGCCGATCCCCGGCACCCCGCCGAGCCTGCTCAACCCGCCGACCGGCTGCCGCTTCCACCCCCGGTGCACCTTCCGGGACCGGGTCGAGGGTGACCGGTGTGTCACCGAGCGCCCGCTGCTGGGACCGGACCGTTCCTCGGCGTGCCATCTGAGCACGGAGCAGAAACGCACCATCTTCATCGAAGAGATCAGGCCCCGTCTGGGCTAGGAGGACAACCGTCATGACAGAGGACCTGGTCCTCCCCACTTCCCGCGGGGCCGGTGACGACGCGGCGTCGCAGCCGTTGCTGAAGGTCTCCGGTCTGGTCAAGCACTTCCCGGTCAAGGGCGGCTTCCCGATCCGGCGGACGGTCGGCGCGGTCCAGGCCGTCGACGGCCTGGACTTCCAGGTCGCCGAGGGCGAGAGCTTCGGCCTGGTCGGCGAGTCGGGCTGCGGCAAGTCGACCACCGGCCGGCTCATCACGCGCCTGCTGGAGCCGACCCGCGGCACGATCACCTACCGCGGTCAGGACATCAGCCACGCCAACCGCAGGCAGCTGGCGCCGATCCGCTCCGAGATCCAGATGATCTTCCAGGACCCGTACTCGTCGCTGAACCCGCGGCAGACGGTCGGCAAGATCATCTCCGGCCCGATGGAGATCAACGGCATCGATCCGGAGGGCGGCCGGGAGAAGCGGGTGCGTGAGCTCCTGGAGATCGTCGGCCTGAACCCCGAGCACTACAACCGCTTCCCGCACGAGTTCTCCGGCGGCCAGCGCCAGCGCATCGGCGTCGCCCGCGCGCTCGCCCTGGAGCCCAAGCTGATCGTGGCGGACGAGCCGGTCTCGGCCCTGGACGTCTCCATCCAGGCCCAGGTCGTCAACCTGCTCCAGAAGGTGCAGCGGGAACTGGGCATCGCGTTCGTCTTCATCGCCCACGACCTCGCGATCGTGCGGCACTTCTCCCAGCGTGTCGCGGTGATGTACCTCGGCAAGATCATCGAGGTGGGTGACCGGGACTCCATCTACACCCGGCCGCGGCACCCCTACACCCACGCCCTGCTGTCCGCCGTCCCCGAGGTCACCCTGACGGAAGGGGAGGGGCAGCAGCGTGAGCGCATCCGCCTCGCCGGTGACGTGCCGTCGCCCATCTCGCCGCCGTCGGGCTGCCGCTTCCGCACCCGCTGCTGGAAGGCGCAGGACAAGTGCGCGGCCGAGGAGCCCCCGCTGCTGCAGATCTCCGGCAATCGCGACGGCCACCTGACGGCCTGCCACTTCCCGGAGGAGCCGACCATCGAGGCCCGTGAGGAGGACATCGTCCTGGACCCGGCCCTGGCGGCACTGGAGGAGGACTAGGTTCCTGTTCCGGCCCGGCGGGCCACGGTGATGATCTCCGGGGAGGTGTCCGTCAGCGGGCCCCGGCCCCAGTCGCCGTACTGTTCGGTGACGGCCAGGCCCGCCTCCGCGAGGAAGGTCTCCAGCGTTCCGGCGTCCAGGAAGCGCAGGACGCTGTGGTTGACCCGGGGGGCGGGCCAGCCGGGTCCGGCGTAGGTCTCGGTGAAGCGGATCCGGCCCCGGTCCGGGTCCCCGTCCTGCACCTCGTGCCAGACCCGCACGGCAGTGCCGTCGGCGGCGTCGATCTCGTGCACCCGGTCCGGGGTCCACCGCTCCCAGGCGCGGGCCCCCGGATTGCGGGTCTCGAAGACGAACCGTCCGCCGTCCCGCAGGGCCGCGCGGGCGGCGCCCAGGCAGACCCGGATCTCCTCGTCCGTCACGAGCTCCTGGAAGGCGTGCCCGGTCATGACGACAAGGTCGAACTCCTCCTGCCACCGCCGCACCCGTACGTCGCCGAGCACCCACTCGACGTCCGGCCGTGCCCGCCGCGCCTGCACGAGCATGGCCGCGGCCGGATCGAGGCCCATCAGCCGTCCCCCGTGCCCCTCGGCCCGGGCCCGCCGCAGCAACCGGCCGGTGCCGCACCCGATGTCCAGCACGCAGCCGGCGTCCCGCAGCAGACCGAGGTAGAAGTCGTCACCCGGTCCCCAGGGATTGAGGCTGTCGTACAGCGCGGCCAGCGAGAGATCGGCAAAGACGTGATCCACCACCGCGGCAGTCTGACACACCGTCTTGAACGGTGGGTCAGGAAACCGTCGGTTCACGAACTCCTCATACCCAAACGGCCGTTGACGCCGGCCTCGCGGACGGCGGACGGCGGACGGCGGGCGGACCGGCGGCAGGGCGGGAGCCCGGAACGCGGAAGAGGGCCCGCGCCTGGGGAGGCGCGGGCCCTCGTCCCCTGGAGCGGACGATCAGGGGCTCGGGTCAATGGGCCGTGACAGTCCGATCCGCAAGGTGGCGGCTGACGGAAAGGGGTGTGTCAGGCCGCCGCCTCGGGGTCCTTGGCGAGACGGGGGGCCGGGATCGTGGGCTGCGTCTCGGGGTAGTGGCACGCCGTCAGGTGGCCCGGCTTGTTGCCCTCCACCTGCACCAGCGGCGGAGCCTCCGTGGCGCACTTCTCGGTCGCCTTCCAGCAGCGGGTGCGGAAGCGGCAGCCGGAGGGCGGGTTGATCGGGGACGGCACGTCACCGGTCAGGCGGATGCGCTCGCGCGGCTCCTCGTCCACCGTGGCCTCGGGCACGGCGGAGAGCAGGGCCCGGGTGTAGGGGTGGCGCGGGTTGTCGTACAGGTCCTCGCGGTCGCCGATCTCGACGATCTTGCCGAGGTACATGACCGCCACGCGCTGGGAGAAGTGCCGCACGATCGCGAGGTCGTGGGCGATGAAGACGAACGCGATGCCGAGTTCGCGCTGCACCTTCTGGAGCAGGTTGACGACCTGGGCCTGGATGGAGACGTCCAGGGCCGAGACCGGCTCGTCCGCGACGATCAGCTTGGGCTCCAGGGCGAGCGCGCGGGCGACGCCGATGCGCTGGCGCTGGCCGCCGGAGAACTCGTGCGGGAAGCGGTTGTAGTGCTCGGGGTTGAGACCGACGATCTCCAGCAGTTCCCGGACCCGCTTCTCGCGGCCGCCGGGCGGGGTGATGTCGTTGATCTCCATGGGACCGGAGATGATCTTGCCGACCGTCTGCCGCGGGTTCAGCGAGGCGTACGGGTCCTGGAAGATCATCTGGATCTCGGAGCGGATCGGCGCCAGCTGCTTGCGGTTGGCGTGCGTGATGTCCTGACCGCGGTAGGTGACCCTGCCGCCGGTGGGCTCCAGCAGGCGGGTGATGAGCCGGCCGGTGGTCGACTTGCCGCAGCCCGACTCGCCGACGAGGCCGAGGCTCTCGCCCTCGGCGACCTGGAAGTCCAGGCCGTCGACGGCCTGGACCGCGCCGACCGTCCGCCGGATCGGGAAGCCGCCCTTGATGGGGAAGTGCTTCGTCAGCCCGGAGACGTCCAGGAGGGGGTTCGTGTTGCTCATGATCGTGAAATCCGCTCTCGTGTCCGTCAGTGGTGCCGGGTTCCGGCGAAGTCAGCGAAGAGTTCCCGCTTCTGCTCCTGGGTGAGGTGGCAGGCGGCGCCGCGGCCGTCGACCACCTCGAGCAGCGGGCTCTCCTTGGAGCACAGCCCGCCCGCCACCTTCTCGGCGAAGGCGCACCGGGGGTGGAAACGGCAGCCCGACGGCGGGTTGAGCAGCGAGGGCGGCGAACCGGGGATCGGCGTCAGCGGCACGTCCACCGGCCCCTGCAGGCTCGGCATCGAGCCCAGCAGACCCAGGGTGTAGGGGTGCTGCGGGTCGCGCAGCACCTCCTGCTTGGTGCCGCGCTCCACGCACCGGCCGCCGTACATCACCAGCACGTCGTCGGCGATGTCGGCGATGACACCGAGGTCGTGGGTGATGAAGATGATCGCGGTGCCGAACTCCTGCTGGAGGTCCTTGAGCAGGTCCATGATCTGCGCCTGGACCGTCACGTCCAGGGCGGTCGTCGGCTCGTCCGCGATCAGCAGTTCGGGGTCGCACACCAGCGCCATGGCGATCATCGCGCGCTGGCGCATACCGCCCGAGAACTGGTGCGGGTAGTCGTCCACCCGCATGTCCGGCTGCGGGATGCCCACCCGGCGCAGCATCTCGATCGCGCGCTTGCGCGCCTCGGACTTGGAGCAGCCCGTGTGCTTGCGGTAGGTCTCGCCGATCTGCGTGCCGATCGTGTGGTACGGCGACAGCGACGCCAGCGCGTCCTGGAAGATCATCGACATCTTGTTGCCGCGCAGCCGCTCCAGCTCCTTCTCGGAGGCGGTGAGCAGCTCCTTGCCGTCCAGCACGATCTCGCCCTCGATCGCGGTGCGGTCGCGGTCGTGGAGGCCCAGGATCGTCAGGTTGGTGACGGACTTGCCGGAGCCGGACTCGCCGACGATCCCGAGAGTCTGGCCCTTGACGAGGTCGAAGCTGAGTCCGTCGACGGCCTTGACGATGCCGTCCTCGGTGGAGAAGTGGACCCTGAGGTCCTTGACGGAGAGGAACGGCTGCTGATCGGTGCTCGTCACGGGGACGCTCCTGGGGGGTGATGCGAGGTGTCGCCGGGTGGGGCGGGTGGGAAGGGACGGCGGGGCGGAGGTCAGGCGAGCCGGATCCGCGGGTCGATGAGGGCGTAGACGGCGTCGACGATGATGTTGAAGAGCACGATGGCGCCGGCGGACAGGAGGGTGACGCCGAGCACCATGGGCAGGTCGCTCTTGTTCACGGCGTCCAGCGCGAGCCGGCCCACGCCCTGGAGGCTGAAGACGGACTCGGTGATGATCGCGCCGCCGATCAGGGTGCCCAGGTCGACACCGAAGATGGTGACGATCGGGCCCATCGCACCGCGCCAGGCGAAGCGGAGGAAGACGTTGCGGCGGGAGAGGCCCTTGGCCCGGGCCGTGCGGACGTAGTCCTCGCTGAGCTGCTCCACGAGCTGCGAGCGGGACATACGCGTGTAGTTCGCGGTGAAGATGATGGCGAGCACCAGCCACGGCAGCAGCAGGCCGGAGACCCACTTCACCGGGTTCTCGGTGATCGGCGTGTACGACGGGTTGTCCAGGATGCCCAGCTTGAAGACCAGGAAGTACATCGCGATGTACCCGACGAAGTAGATCTGCAGCGAGGAGCCGAGCAGCGAGGCCGAACTGGCGACCTTGTCCTGCCACTTGCCCTGCTTGAGGGCGGCGATCATGCCCGCGCCCACACCGATGACGAGGAAGACCACGGCCGCGCCGAAGGCGAGCGAGAGCGTCAGCGGGAGCCTGTCCATGATCGTGCCGAGGACCGGCTCACGGTTGGCGAACGAGTAGCCGAGGCACGGAGCGCTGCAGTTGCCGAAGTCGCCGTAGCTGCGTCCGACGAAGATGCCCTTGAGCCAGTACCAGTACTGGACCGGGATCGGGTGGTCGATGCCCAGGTTGTGCCGCACCTGCTTCAGCATGTCGGGCGTGCAGTTCTTGCCGCAGGACATCATGGCGGGGTCACGCGGGATGGCGTAGAACAGCCAGAACGTGACCGCGCTGATGATCAACAGGATGACCAGCGCGCCGAGGAGTCGGCGGACGAGGAAGCGGAACATGGGGCGTGACTTTCCGGACGGGGCGCCGTCGCCGGGGTGAGGGGTGGGCCGGAGGGGGCGGCCAGGTCCTGGCCGCCCCCGAGGGGTCGTGCGCGCTTACTTCTTGGCGTACAGCTTGCAGAGCGCGATGCAGGTGTTGCCGGCGTCGAACACGACGTTGCCGACCTTGGACCCGTACATCCAGTTGCGGATGGAGTGGTAGTCCGGGACGACCGCCGCCAGCTCCATGATCTGGCGGTCGACGTTGCCCCAGGCCTTGTTGGCCTCCTCCGGGTCGGCGATCTTCGCGGCGGCGTCGATCGCCTTGTTGACGCTCGGGTCGTTCAGCTGGGCGTAGTTGCTACGGCCGTCGCCGATGTTCTTGCCGCTCCAGCAGGGGTAGAAGACCGAGTAACCGTTCGGCCAGTCCGGGCTCCAGCCGGCCGCGAACAGGTCGTAGTCGTTGTCGATCTTGCCGATCTGGGTGTAGAACGTCGACTTGTCGACCTGCTTGTTGACGACCTGGAAGCCGGCGGCCTCCAGCGCGTTCTTGATCGCGACGGCGGACTTCACCGCGTTGTCGGAGTGCTGGTAGGCGATGACCAGCTTCTGGCCGAGCTTGCCGGCCTCCTTCAGCAGGGCCTTGGCCTTGGCCGGGTCGCCACCGGGCTTCTTGTCCGTGCCGTAGAGGTCGAACTTCTGGTAACCGGGGGTCACCGGGCTCAGGATCGTGGTGGCCAGCTCGCTGGTGGCCTTGCCGCCGCGGATGGTCTGCAGCTGCAGGTGCGGCCACGCCCAGTTGATGGCCTGGCGGACCTTGACGTCCTTGATGCGGGTCGTGTTGATCGGCCAGTAGTAGGTGACCGTGTCGACCTGGGTGAGGACGCGCTGCTTGAGCTTCGCGTTGGTGAGGACCTGGGCGATGCGCTCCGGGGCGACCTCGTTGAAGATCGACATCGTGTACTGGTCGTTCCCCTTGTCCGCGATGTAGCGGTCGGTGGAGGCGATCAGCTCGAAGCCGAACTGGAAGACGAACTTGTCCGGGTAGGCGTTGCGGATCGGGTCCGTCTTCGCGTCCCAGTGCTCGTTGCGCACGTAGGTCAGCGACTTGCCGATCTTGCGGTCACCGATCTTGTAGGGACCGCAGGAGAACGGGCGCTTGTCGTACTTCTCCTTGGTGTCGTGCTTCTTCGGCACCAGGGAGTAGCCGCGCATGGCGAGCGTGTAGTTGAAGTCCGTGCGGGCTTCGGTGAGGTGGAAGGTGATCGTCTTGCCGGAGACCTCGATCGACTCGAGGTGCTTGCCGTCGTACGGGCCCTTGTACTTGTCGCCGCCGACCAGCCACTGCTGGACGTAGCGCGGACCCTCGGTGATGAAGCTCGCGAAGAGGCGCTCGAAGGTGTGGCGGACGTCGTCCAGGGAGACGTCGGAGCCGTCCTCCCACTTGATGCCGTCCTTGAGGGTGAACGACCAGGTCTTGCCGCCGTTCTTCATGGTGCCGGCGTCGGTGGCCGCGTCGCCGACGAGGGTGCAGCCGCCCTTCTCGTCGATCTTGTAGCCGGTCAGACCACGCATGATCGGGACGGTGATGGCGCCCTCGGTGGAGACGTAGATCTGCGCCGGGTCCATGTGGTCCATGTCGAACTGGTCCAGCGAGTAGATCGTGCCGCCCTTGACGGCGCCCGCGACCTCAGGAGCCGGACCGACCGAGTCGGCCTTCGTGCCGACCGGGATGTTGACCGTCTTGGACTTGCTCACCGACGGCACGTCGTTGTGACCGGAGCCCTTGGAGTCATCGCTGCTGCAGGCGCTCAGCACCGAGGTGGACGCTGCCGCCACACCGGTGGCGATCAGGAAGTTTCTACGAGAAAAGGACATGCTGAGCCTGCCTAGAAGGTTGGTCGGAACAGACGGGACCAGCCGGGTGTCTCCGCCCCGGGCCGGGTGGAACTGCGTTGCTACCGCTTCGACTTGGGGTCGAGTGCGTCGCGCACGGAGTCGCCGAGCAGATTGAAGGCGAGGACGAAGATCACCATGGCGAGGCCCGGGAAGAGCAGGAAGGTGATGTCCTCGGTGTAGAACGTGGCGCCGCGGCCGATCATCACGCCCCAGTCGGGAGTGGGGTCGGTGACGCCGACGCCGAGGAAGGCCAGTCCGGCCTCGGCGGTCACGTACGCCGGCAGCATGAGCGTGGACTGGATGATGATCGGGGTCCACAGGTTGGGCAGCAACTCCTTGAACACGATGCGCATCGGGGACGCGCCCGTGACCTTCGCCGCCTCGACGAACTCGCGCTCACGCAGGCCGAGCACCTGGCCGCGCAGCAGGCGCGCGATGGACGCCCAGCCGAAGGCGGAGAGCACGACGATCAGGGAGAAGACGACCAGCCCGGTCGGGATGTTGTCGTCCGGCTTGACGAAGATGCCGTAGACGACCGGCATGAAGGCGATGAAGAAGAGCGTGGACGGGAACGACAGCAGGATGTCGATGACCCGGCCGACGAGGTAGTCCGTCTTGCCGCCCAGGTAGCCGGCCGTGACACCCACCACGACACCGACGATGGTGGTCAGCAGGGTGGCGGCGGTGGCGATGCCCAGGGAGTTGCGGATCGCGTAGAGCAGGAAGGTGAACACGTCCCGGCCGAGCTGGGGCTCGATGCCGAACCAGAACTCGGAGCTCATGCCGCCGTTGGGGCCCGCGGGGTACGAGAAGGCGTCGAGCAGGCTCGGGTCCTGGCTCGCGTAGGTGGTGTACGGGTTCTTGCCGTACACCTTCGCTATGAGCGGCGCCGCGACGCCGATCACGAAGAAGAAGATCACGATGCAGGCCGATATGACGCCTGTCCGGTCGCGCTTGAAGCGCTTCCAGGCCAGTCGTCCCGGGGAACGCCCCTCGCCGCCCTTCGGGTCGCCGGAGGTAGTCACCTTCTCGACGGACTCGTCGGTCACCTCGAGGGGGACAGCCGCAGATGGAGTTGGGAGGGTCATGGTGCTCCTGGCCCAAGGGAGGGTCTGATGACTCCGCAGGGCACTCCCCTACGGGCTACGCCGGACTTTTTCAACGCAATTCATTCAAGGTCAATAAATTCTCGGCCGCCTTGGTTTTGTCTTTACCTTCTTTACTCACGCTTGATCATTCCGTAGCTACGCGGGTAGCGCGCCGTAATCAATCCGTGCTTCACATCGGGCCAACCGGACTAAACAGGCAAGGCGTTCGATATGCGGACGGTGGAGTGTCGACATGCGTACATCGGCCCGTCTCAATCCAACGTTTCGGCATCGTTACGCGAAGATCTATTGCGCTCTTCAGGCAAGATCATCAAGCCCTCGGACAGGGCGGTGCCTGCATTCGGATGACGTCTTCCTCCAAAGGCCGCTCAATCGGGCGGCGGGCATGCGATACATGCCTTATGTGGCGATATTGACCAGTAGTGGATCACTGTCGCTGGAGGAGGCACGCCATGCGGGGAGTCACGCGGGCCCGAGGGGCCGTGTGCGCGGTGGCGCTGGCCCTCGTCGCCACCGGCTGCGGGGGCGGCGGCTCAGGCGGCGGCACCGCCGGCGCGGTGCTCAGCTCCTCCTGGGGAGACCCGCAGAACCCGCTGGAGCCCGCCAACACCAACGAGGTGCAGGGCGGCAAGGTCCTCGACATGATCTTCCGGGGCCTGAAGAAGTACGACCCGAGGACCGGCAAGGCCACCGACATGCTCGCCCGGTCCATCGACACCGACGACTCGCGGAACTTCACCATCAGGGTGAAGCCCGGCTGGACCTTCTCCAACGGCGAGAAGGTCACCGCCCGCTCCTTCGTGGACGCCTGGAACTACGGCGCCGGCCTGCGGAACAACCAGAAGAACGCCCTCTTCTTCGGCTACATCGACGGCTACGACAAGGTCCACCCCAGCGCCGGCAGGCAGACCGCCGACACCCTGTCCGGGCTGAAGGTGGTGGACGACCACACCTTCACCGTCCGGCTCAACCAGAAGTTCTCCAGCTTCCCGGACACCCTCGGCTACGCGGCCTTCGCCCCGCTGCCGCGCGCGTTCTTCACCGACCACGCGGCCTGGCTCCGCAAGCCGGTCGGCAACGGTCCGTACATGGTCGCTTCCTATATGAAGGGCGCTCAGATGTCCCTGCGGAGGTGGGACGGCTACCCGGGCCCGGACAAGGCACGCAACGGTGGGGTCGACCTGAAGGTCTACACCGACGGCAACACCGCCTACACCGACCTGATGTCCGGCAACCTCGACCTGGTGGACGACGTGCCCGCCGCCCAGCTGAAGAACGTCAGGACCGACCTGGGCGACCGCTACATCAACACCCCGGCCGGCATCCTCCAGACCTTCGCCTTCCCCTACTACGACAAGGCGTGGGACAGACCGGGCACGGAGAAGGTCCGCACGGGCCTGTCCATGGCGATCAACCGCAAGCAGATCACCGAGACGATCTTCCACGGCACCCGCACCCCGGCCACCGACTGGACCTCGCCCGTCCTCGGCGTGGCGGGCGGCTTCAAGGAGGGCCTGTGCGGCAAGCCCTGCGAGTACCACCCGGAGGAGGCCAAGAGGCTGATCAAGGAGGGCGGCGGGATCCCCGGCGGCCAGGTGAGGATCACGTACAACGCGGACACGGGCTCGCACAAGGAGTGGGTGGACGCCGTGTGCAACTCCATCAACAACGCCCTCGGCGACGACAAGGCGTGCGTCGGCAACCCGGTCGGCACCTTCGCCGACTTCCGCAACCGCATCGGGCAGCACAAGATGACCGGACCGTTCCGCGCGGGCTGGCAGATGGACTACCCGCTCATCCAGAACTTCCTCCAGCCGCTGTACTACACGAACGCCTCCTCCAACGACGGCAAGTGGTCGGACAAGGAGTTCGACGAGCTGGTCGACCGGGCCAACGCCGAGAGCGACCAGACCAAGGCCGTGCGCCTGTTCCAGCAGGCCGAGGGCGTCGTCCGGGACCACATGGCCGCCATCCCGCTCTGGTACCAGAACGGCAGCGCCGGCTACTCCGAGCGGCTGTCCGACGTGGCGCTGAACCCGTTCAGCGTGCCCGTCTACAACGAGATCAAGGTCGGCTGAGCCGCCATGGGGCGCTACGTCGTCCGGCGACTGCTCCAGATGGTCCCCGTCTTCGTCGGGTCCACCCTGCTGATCTTCCTCATGGTCAACGTGATGGGCGATCCCGTGGCGGGCCTGTGCGGGGAGCGGGCGTGCGACCCGGCGACGGCGGCCCAGCTCAAGCGGGAGTTCGGCTTGGACAAGCCGGTCTGGCAGCAGTACCTCACCTACATGGGGCACCTGTTCACCGGCGACTTCGGCACGGCGTTCAACGGGCAGAAGGTCACCGAGCTGATGGGCACCGCGTTCCCGGTCACCATCCGGCTGACCGTGGTGGCGATCCTGTTCGAGGTCGTCATCGGCATCACCCTGGGCGTCGTCACGGGTCTCAAACGCGGCCGGCCCGTCGACACCACCGTGCTGCTGCTCACCCTCGTGGTGATCTCCGTCCCCACCTTCGTCACCGGCCTGCTGCTCCAGCTGCTCCTCGGGGTGAAGTGGGCCTGGATCAGACCCTCCGTCTCCCCGGACGCGGCCTTCGGCGAGCTGATCGTGCCGGGGCTGGTCCTGGCCTCGGTCTCCCTGGCCTACGTCACCCGGCTGACCCGCACCTCCATCGCGGAGAACAAGCGCGCCGACTACGTCCGTACGGCCGTCGCGAAGGGCCTGCCGCGACGGCGGGTCATCACCCGGCACCTGCTGCGCAACTCGCTCATCCCCGTGGTCACCTTCATCGGCACGGACATCGGGGCGCTGATGGGCGGGGCGATCGTCACCGAGCGGATCTTCAACATCCACGGCGTCGGCTACCAGCTCTACCAGGGCATCCTGCGCCAGAACACCCAGACGGTCGTCGGCTTCGTCACCGTCCTCGTGCTGGTCTTCCTGGTCGCCAACCTCCTCGTCGACCTCCTGTACGCCGTACTCGACCCGAGGATCCGCTATGCCTGAGCAGCAGCCGTTCGAGCCCGGGCCTGCCGTCGCCGGTACCGGGATGGGCGGCGCGATGGACCTCGCGGCGAGCGAGGCGACCACGCTGGAGGGCCCCGGGCCCGGGGGAGTCGGGCCGGGAGGCGTGGGGCCGGCCGGCAAGCCGCGCTCCCTGTGGTCGGACGCCTGGCGGGACCTGCGCCGCGACCCGGTCTTCCTGCTCTCCGCCCTGGTCATCCTCCTTCTGGTGTTCGTCTCGCTCCGGCCGTCGGCGATCGCCTCCGGCAACCCGCTCACGTGCGACCTGGCCAAGGCGCAGGACGGTTCGGCTCCCGGGCACCCCTTCGGCTTCGACGGCCAGGGCTGCGACGTCTACACGCGCACGGTGTACGGCGCCCGTACGTCGGTGACGGTCGGGGTGCTGGCCACGCTCGGGGTGTCGGTGTTCGGGTCGGTGCTGGGCGGGCTGGCGGGCTACTTCGGGGGCCTGTGGGACGCGGTGCTGTCCCGGATCACGGACGTCTTCTTCGCCATCCCGGTCGTCCTCGGCGGACTCGTCCTCCTCTCGGTCGTGACCTCCAATACGGTCTGGCCGGTCATCGGGTTCATGGTGCTGCTCGGCTGGCCGCAGATCTCCCGCATCGCGCGCGGCTCGGTCATCACCGCCCGGCAGAACGACTACGTCCAGGCCGCCCGCGCGCTGGGCGCCTCCGACGCACGGATCCTGCTGCGGCACATCGCGCCGAACGCGGTGGCCCCGGTGATCGTCGTGTCGACCATCGCGCTGGGCACCTACATCGCCCTGGAGGCGACGCTGTCCTACCTCGGCGTGGGCCTCAAACCGCCCAGCGTCTCCTGGGGCATCGACATCTCCGCCGCCTCCCCCTACATCCGCAACGCGCCCCACGCCCTGCTGTGGCCCTCGGGTGCCCTGGCGGTGACGGTGCTGGCGTTCATCATGCTCGGCGACGCGGTCCGCGACGCCCTCGACCCGAAGCTGAGGTGACGCGCGCCGTGCTGCTCGACGTCCACGACCTGCACGTGGAGTTCCACACCCGGGACGGCGTCGCCCACGCCGTCAACGGCGTCGGTTACGCCGTCGACGCGGGTCAGACGCTGGCTGTGCTGGGGGAGTCGGGGTCGGGCAAGTCGGTCACCGCGCAGGCCGTGATGGGCATCCTCGACACACCGCCCGGGCGGATCACCCGGGGGCGGATCCTGTTCCAGGGGCGGGATCTGCTGACGCTGAAGGGCGAGGAACGCAGGAGGATCCGGGGCGCCGGGATGGCGATGATCTTCCAGGACGCGCTGTCCGCCCTCAACCCGGTGATGACGGTCGGGGACCAGCTGGGGGAGATGTTCGTCGTCCACCGGGGCGTGTCGCGCAGGGACGCGCGTGCGAGGGCGGTGGAGCTGATGGAGCGGGTGCGCATCCCGGCCGCCGCCCAGCGCGTGCGCGACTACCCGCACCAGTTCTCCGGCGGGATGCGCCAGCGCATCATGATCGCCATGGCGCTGGCCCTGGAACCGGCGCTCATCATCGCCGACGAACCCACCACCGCCCTCGACGTCACCGTCCAGGCGCAGGTCATGGACCTCCTCGCGGAGCTGCGGCGCGAGTACCGCATGGGGCTGATCCTCATCACCCACGACCTGGGCGTCGTCGCCGACGTCGCCGACCGGATCGCGGTGATGTACGCGGGCCGGATCGTGGAGTCCGCGCCCGTCCACGACCTCTACAGAGCCCCCGCCCACCCCTACACCCGGGGCCTGCTGGACTCCATCCCCCGCCTCGACCACAAGGGCCGGCAGCTCTACGCCATCAAGGGCCTGCCACCCAACCTGACGCACATCCCGCCCGGTTGCTCCTTCCACCCCCGCTGCCCCCTGGCCAGGGACGTCTGCCGTACCGAGGAACCCCCGCTGTACGAGGTGTCCGGCGAGCGGGGCAGCGCCTGCCACTTCTGGAGGGAGTGCCTCGATGGCCCCGGACACTGAGCCCCTCCTCGAAGTGACCGGCCTGGTCAAGCACTACCCGCTCACCCGGGGCGTGCTGTTCAGGAGGCAGATCGGCGCGGTCAGGGCCGTCGACGGCGTCGACTTCACCCTCGCCCAGGGCGAAACGCTCGGGATCGTCGGCGAATCGGGCTGCGGCAAGTCCACCGTCGCCCGACTCCTGTGCGGCCTCGAACGGCCCACCGCCGGCACCGTCACGTTCAGGGGCGAGGACATCACCCGGCTGTCCGGCAAGGCCCTCAAGGCCGTGCGCCGCAACATCCAGATGGTCTTCCAGGACCCCTACACCTCCCTCAACCCCCGCATGACGGTCGGCGACATCATCGGCGAGCCCTACGACATCCACCCCGAAGCGGCCCCCAGGGGCGACCGCCGCCGCAGGGTCCGCGAACTCCTCGACGTCGTCGGCCTCGACCCCGAGTACGCCAACCGCTACCCCCACCAGTTCTCCGGCGGTCAGCGCCAGCGCATCGGCATCGCACGCGCACTGGCGCTGCGCCCCGAGATCATCGTCGCGGACGAACCCGTCTCCGCCCTCGACGTCTCCGTCCAGGCCCAGGTCGTCAACCTGCTCGCCCGGCTCCAGGCGGACTTCGGCCTCTCCTACCTCTTCATCGCCCACGACCTGTCCGTCGTCCGCCACATCTCCGACCGCGTCGCCGTCATGTACCTCGGCCGCATCGTCGAGACCGGACGCGACACCGAGATCTACGACCACCCCACGCACCCCTACACCCAGGCGCTGCTCTCCGCCGTCCCGGTGCCCGATCCCGACGCCCGCGAACACCGCGAACGCATCATCCTCGCCGGTGACGTGCCCTCCCCGGCCGACATCCCCTCCGGCTGCCGCTTCCGCACCCGCTGCTGGAAGGCACGCGAACGCTGCGTCGTGGAGGTGCCCGCGCTCGCCGTGCCGGCCGCCTTCCGTGACGCGGCCGGTCCCGCCGCGCACGCCTCGGCCTGCCACTTCGCGGAGGAGAAACACGTGGTGCCGCCGGAGGAGTCCCGGCTGAACGGCAACGGGCCGGGGTGACATGGTGCACCCCGGCCCGTTCACGGCACCCGCACGGCCGTACGTCCTTCAGGATGCCGTGCCGGTATAGCGGCACAGCTTCCGTGAAGTTGCCTGTGTGTTAACGCGGTTCACCGGCGTCCGCGGGCCGGGGCAGGGAGCGGCGGAGGAAGTCCAGCTGGAGCAGGAGCAGGTTCTCGGCGACCGTCTCCTGGGGGGTCATGTGGGTCACCCCCGACAGGGGCAGCACCTCGTGCGGGCGGCCGGCGGCCAGCAGCGCGGAGGACAGGCGCAGGGAGTGCGCCACGACCACGTTGTCGTCCGCCAGCCCATGGATGACCAGCATCGGGCGGTGCGGCTCCGCGGGGTCCACCAGGCCCGCGTCGTCGATCACCGAGTTGCGCCGGTAGACCTCCGGCCGTTCGTTCGGGTCGCCGAGATAGCGCTCCTGGTAGTGGGTGTCGTACAGCCTGAGGTCGGTGACCGGCGCGCCGACCACCGCCGCGTGGAAGACGTCCGGGCGGCGCAGCACCGCCAGCGCCGCCAGGTAGCCGCCGAAGGACCAGCCCCGGATCGCCACCCGGGTGAGGTCCAGCGGGTACCGCTCGGCGAGCGCGTGCAGGGCGTCGACCTGGTCCTGGAGGACGACCGCCGCCACGTCGTCCCGGATCGACTTCTCCCAGGCGGGCGAGCGGCCCGGGGTGCCCCGGCCGTCGGCGACGACCACCGCGAAGCCCTGGTCGGCGAACCACTGGGAGGTGAGATGGACGTCGTGCGCGGCGGCCACGCGCTGGCCGTGCGGACCGCCGTAGGGGTCCAGCAGGACCGGCAGGGGAGTGTCACCGGGGTAGTCCCGTGGCATAAGCACGGCGCACGGAATTCGGCGTGCGCCCCCTTGGGTGAGAGTCACCCGGGGGGACAGACCGGGATCTTCGGCATACGAGCGGACAGTAGCCGTCGGTTTTCCGTCACACAGCACCTGGACCCGGGTGCCCGGCCGGTCCAGCGCGGCGGACACGAGGACGGTCACGTTCCCCGAGCGCACCGCCGAGTGCACACCGGGTTCCCGCGACAGCCGCTCCACGCCCAGTTCGTTCACCCGGTACACATGGACTTCGCCAATCTCGGGCGCCTCGGCCTCCGGGCCGGAGGAGGCGGAAACCAGTACGTCGTCCGCACCTACGTCCAGCACCGCCCGCAGATGCAACTGACCGCTGGTCAAGGGCCGTTCGCCGACCGCCAGCACCCGCGCCCCGCCCTCGTCCGCGATACGGACAAGCTGCCCGGAGGGGTTCCAGCAGGGCACGCCGGCGAAAAGTTCAAGCCAAGTTGGATCTTCATCGGCGTGCACCATCCGCGTGGCCCCGGAATCCGCGTCCACCGCCAGGTACAGCTGGCCGCGCTGATCCCGCGCCTGTACGAGCAGCAGCGGCGCACCCGCCTCTGACCAGTGCACACGCGCCAGATAGGGGTAGCGAGCACGGTCCCAGACCACCTCCGTGCGCGTCCCGTCGAGCCCGCACACGAACAGGCGGACGTCCGCGTTCGGGGTGCCGGCGGCCGGGTACCGGACGGCGGCCGGCTCACGGTCCGGGTGCGCCGGATCGGAGATCCACCACCGCCGTACCGGCGTGTCGTCCACGCGCGCCACGAGCAGCCGGTCCGAACCCGGCGCCCACCAGAAGCCCCGCGAACGCGCCATCTCCTCGGCCGCGATGAACTCCGCGAGGCCGTAGGAGACGTCCGCCGACTCCGGCTCGGCCAGCGCCCGGTCGCCGTCGCCCTCGGCGCCGACCACCCGCAGCGCACCCCCGGAGACGTAGGCGATGTGCCGGCCGTCGGGGGACGGACGGGGGTCGATCACCGGTCCGGGAACGGGGAGTTCGCGTGCCGTCCCGGCGCGCAGCTCCGCCGCGAAAAGCCGCCCTGACAAGGCGAAAGACGCCAACTCCAGGGCACTGTCGGTGGCATAGCCGATGATTCCGGCGCCGCCCTCGCGGCTGCGCTCGCGGCGCGCCCGCTCCTCGGCCGAGAGCTCCTCGGCGGCGCCCTGGAGGAGCGCGCGCGGATCGGCCGCCAGGCGTTCCGCACCCCCCGGAAGATCCATCACCCACAGGGAGTTGGCCCGGTCGGTGCCCGAGCCGGAACGCAGGAACGCGACACGCGAACCGTCGGGTGCCACGGCGAACGCACGCGGCGCGCCGAGCGTGAACCGCTGGGTCCGGGCGTGCCGGCGGGGGAAGGAGTCAGCCTCGGTCGTCATACCCCGACCATATTGGCCATGCGCCCCCTTGTGCGGCTGTGCGCCGATCGATGCGCGAGTACGGATAGTTATGATCACTACCGCAGAGTGGGTATGAACCCCGCTGGCGTCTGCATGGACTTGCTCAACTGATCTGGAACCCGCGTCCCTGGGATCTTTGGAGGTGAGCCGCCGTGGCACTCTCGATTTCGGCGGTGGTGCTGCTGGCGATCATCGTCTTCCTGCTGATCAAGAAGTCAGGGCTGAAGGGCGGCCACGCCGTCATCTGCGTCCTGCTCGGCTTCTACCTCGCCTCCTCGACCGTCGCTCCCACGATCAGCGAGCTGACGACCAACGTCGCCAGCATGATCGGCAGCATCAAGTTCTGACGGGCGGCGTCGCGGGGCCGGGCGCGGGGACCTCGTAGGGTGGTGGCCATGACGGAACTGCCCTCCCGGCGTCTTCTCCTGGTGCACGCGCACCCGGACGACGAGTCGATCAACAACGGCGCGACCATGGCCCGGTACGCGGCCGAGGGCGCCCACGTGACCCTGGTCACGTGCACCCTGGGGGAGCGGGGCGAGGTCATCCCGCCCGGGCTGCGGCACCTGACGGGCGCCGCGCTGGGCGCGCACCGGCGCGGCGAGCTGGCCGCGGCCGTGTCCGCGCTCGGCGTCACGGACACCCGGCTGCTCGGCGGCGCCGGGCGGTACGGCGACTCCGGGATGATGGGCCTCGCCGACAACGACGACCCCGGCTGCTTCTGGCAGGCCGACGTCGACGAGGCCGCGGGGACGCTCGCCGAGGTGATCCTGGAGGTCCGGCCCCAGGTCCTGGTGACGTACGACGACGACGGCGGCTACGGCCACCCGGACCACATCCAGGCCCACCGCGTCGCCATGCGCGCGGTCGACCTCGCGGCCGGACGCGGCCACCGGATCGCCAAGGTGTACTGGAACCGCGTCCCGCGCTCCGTCGCCGAAGCCGCCTTCGCCCGCCTCCAGGACGAGCTGCCCGCATTGCCGTTCGACAAGGGCGCCACCGTGGACGACGTACCCGGCGTGGTGGCCGACGAGCGGATCACCACCACGATCGACGGCACCGCGTACGCCGCCGCCAAGGCCGCCGCCATGCGCGCCCACGCCACCCAGATCGAGGTCGCCGAGCCGTACTTCGCGCTCTCCAACGAACTCGCCCAGCCGCTGTTCACCACCGAGTACTACGAGTTGGTGCACGGGCCGGGAGAGCGCGGGGAGACCGACCTCTTCGCCGGTCTCGGCCCCGGGGAGGCGTCATGAGCGACGGCGGGAACGGACCCCTGCTCGCCCAGCCGCTGCGTCCGCCCTCCGCGGGACGGGCCGCCGCCCTCGTCGGCCTCTTCCTGCTCGGGGCCGTCACGGGCCTCGCCGGGGCCCTGCTCCAGGCCGCCTGGTTCCCCGGCGGGCTGCTGCTCTCCCTCGCGGGCGCCGCCGGCCTCTTCCTCGGCGGCGCGTACGCCACCCGGGGCCGGGGCGGGGCGGTCGCGCCGGCGGCGGGCTGGGTCGTCGCCGTCATCCTGCTCACCACCACGCGCCCGGAGGGCGACTACCTCTTCGGCGCGGGCGGCAGTTCCTACCTGTACCTGCTCGGCGGCATGGCCGTCGCTGTGATCTGTGCCACCGTCGGCGCGGGACGGCAACCGCGCGGCGGCTCCGCCCGACTTGCCAAGTGACGTACCACTTCGCCGTGCGGTGCCCGTGCGAGTCCGGTGTGGGTTTCCTCGGCGGTCATGGGATACGCGCCAGAAGTGGCCAGTATGGTGGTGCGCGCCGCCGAGCCTCCCCCAAGTTGTCGACTGCGCTCGAACAGGGGGTCCCCCCAGCTGAGGTCGAAACGGGCGGCGGAGCCAACCGGGAGAACCTGCCTTGAGTCGTGAAACTGACACTCCGTCCTCCGGGCCCAACGGGCGCGGCGGAGCCGCATACCCCTCCGGCACGCCGCCGTACGGGACCCCCATGGCTTCCGACGACGGTACGGGCGCGGGCCGTTCGGGCACGCGGCCCGAGGAGAAGAAGACCGAGACCACGCTGACGACCCGGATCCGGATCAACATCCCCGGGTCCCGGCCCATCCCGCCGGTCGTCGTGCGCAAGCCCGTCGGGGACGCCGAGGGCGCCGGGGAGGACGCACCGGCGGCCGAGCCGCGGCCCGTGGCCGACGTTCCGTCCGCCGGCGCCGCCGAGGCCCCGGCCGAGCCCGCCGCCCAGGCGGAGGAGAAGACCAGCGACTGGTTCGCGCCGCGCAAGTCGGGCGCACCCAAGGGCGGTCCGGGCGGCGGCGGCGCGAACGGCGCCGGTACGTCCGGCGGTTCCGCCGCCACCGCTGCCCCCTCCGGCGTGTCGGGCACTCGTTCGAGTGGTCCGGGAGCCTCGGGTGCGGCCGGTACCACCGGCGCGCGCTCCGGAGGCGGGCGTCCCGGTGGGGTGGTCGGCTCCATGAGCGTGCCGGGCGGACCCCGCACCGGCGGTACGAACGGCAAGGGACTGCCCGGCGCCACCGGTGGCCCGGTCGCCCCCGGGCACGGCGGCGGCACCGGCTCCTTCGACGTGACCGAGGCCCTGACCGCGGGTCCCCTCGGCGGCTCCCGCCCCGGCTCCTCCGCCGGCTCCGACGAGCCCCGCCGTGACGACCTGCCGTACTTCTCGGAGAACGGCGGCCGGGACGACTTCGGCACGGGCGCCGGCGGGCACGACGGCTTCGGCGGCGGTGCCGCGGGCGCCGGCGGCCAGGACGGCTTCGGCGGTGCCGCCGGGGCAGGCGCTCACGACGGCTTCGGCGGACCCGGTGGCCACGGCGGCCCCGGCGGCCCGCAGGGCGGCCCGGCCGGTCCCACCAGCGGCCCGGTGACCGGCGACGGCACCCTCCTCCCGCCGGCCGCCGGCGGCGCCGGCATGGGACCGGGCGAGCCCTTCGACGGCCCGGCGGGCGCCGGCTTCGGCGGCCGGGGCACCTCGCCCGCGCGCAGCGCCCTCAGCGACATCGCCGACCTCGACGCGCCCGGCACCGCCGGCGGCCCCGGAGGCTTCGACGCCGCCGGCCGGCCCGGCGGTCCCGGTGCCCCCGGTGTTCCGGGAGTCACCCCGGGCGGCCCGGCCGGCCGTGCTCCCGGTGGCGGGATCAGCGACGACACCGCGATCCTCACCCCGCAGAAGCCGGCCCCCGAGCCGGGCACGCCCGGATACCGCTCCCCGTCCGCCGACAACGTCTCCGGACACACCGTCACCAGCGGCATCCCGGTCGTCCCGAACACCGGCAAGCCCCCGTTCGGCACCCAGCCCGGCGGCCCGGCGGCGCCCACGGCGCCCAAGCCGGCCCCCGCCCCCAAGGCTGCGGGCAAGCCCAAGAAGAAGGGCCGCAGCAAGCTGATGCTGCTCGTCGTCGGCGTGTTCGTCGTGGCGGGCGGCGCCTACGGCGCCGGACTGCTGATGAACCACACCGACGTGCCCAAGGGCACCACCGTGCTCGGTGTCGACATCGGCGGCGGCACCCGCGACGACGCCGTCAAGAAGCTGGACGACGCCTTCGGCAGCCGGGTGAACAAGCCGCTGAAGCTGGCCGTGGGCGGCAAGACGGTCACCCTCACGCCGGAGAACGCCGGTCTCCAGTTCGACTACCAGGCCACGGTGAGCGGGGCCGCGAAGAGCGACTACAACCCGGTCCACGTCGTCGGCTCCCTCTTCGGGCAGAAGCGCGTGGTCGAGCCGGTCATGCCGGTGGACGAGGAGAAGCTCCAGGCCGCGCTCCAGCAGGCCGGCGGAGGTTCGGGCTCGGCCACGGACGGCACCATCAGGTTCGAGCCCGGCGGCAAGGCCGTGGCGGTCTACGGCAAGGCGGGCAAGGCCATCGACGCGGCCCGCTCGACCACGGCGGTCGAGCAGGCGTACCGCACGCTGGTGGAGACGGGCAGCACGCCCCCGGTCACCGTGCCGACCACCATCAAGCAGCCGACGGTGTCCAACGCCGAGGTGGACCGGGTGATGAACGACTTCGCGAAGCCCGCGATGTCCGGCATCGTCAAGGTGCAGACCGACGCGGCGCACGTCATCCGGTTCGGTCCGCTGTCGCTGCCGAAGATCCTCGGCTTCAAGGCCGTGGACGGCAAGCTCGTGGACACGTACGACCTGGGCGCGCTCAAGGAGGCGTACGGCAGCACCTTCGACGGCGTACAGATCCAGACCGCGACCGGGAAGCGCGGTGTGCTGCCGCAGGACGTGGTCGGCGCGCTGCGCCAGGCCCTGCGGGGCAAGACGGAGGCGGAGCGGGTCGGGGTCATCGACACCAACCCGAACTAGGATCTTTCGTCGGGATCAGGCCGGGTCGGGGAGCGGTGCCAGGACCCGTGAGCCCGGCATGATCCGAACGAGAGGGCCCGGCCTGGCCGTTTCCAGGGGCGCTCCCGCCGAGGGGGCGCCCCTCGCCGTGTCCGCGGCCCGGTCCGCGTGACATCTGTCATGCGGCACTCGGGACGCCCGGCACTGCCCGGCCGGAGGCCCCCACCGCCAGCATGGACGGCATGACGACGACAGCGGCACCGGCCACCACCACCCCGGTGGTCGGGTTCGACCAGGTGACCAAGACGTACGGGAGCGTACGGGCCGTCGACGGCCTCTCGCTCCGGCTGTACCCGGGCGAGACCGTCGCCCTCCTCGGCCCGAACGGGGCCGGCAAGTCCACCACCCTGGACCTGCTCCTCGGGCTCAAGCAGGCCGACACCGGCACGGTGAGCCTGTTCGGCGGCAGCCCGCGCGAGGCGATCGTCGCCGGCCGGGTCGGGGCGATGCTGCAGAGCGGCGGCCTGATGGACGGGGTCACCGTCGCCGAACTGGTGAAGCTGGCCTGCTCCCTGCACCCGCGGCCGTACCCGGTCTCCGACGTGCTGGCCCGCGCGGGCATCGCGCAGATCGCCGACCGCAAGGTCGACAAGCTCTCCGGCGGCCAGGCGCAGCGGGTCCGCTTCGCCCTCGCCACCGCCGGCGACAGCGACCTGATCCTCCTGGACGAGCCGACCACCGGCATGGACGTCGCCGCCCGCCAGGCCTTCTGGGCCACCATGCGCGAACAGGCCGACCAGGGCCGTACGGTCCTCTTCGCCACCCACTACCTGGAGGAGGCCGACGCCATCGCGGACCGGGTCCTGGTGCTGCACCGGGGCCGGCTCCTCGCCGACGGCACGGCCGCCGAGATCAAGGCCCGGGCGGGCGCGCGGCGCATCTCCTTCGACCTGGCCGGCGAGATCGACGAGGGTGCCCTGCGCGGGCTGCCGTTCCTCACCTCGATCGACGTCTCGGGCCAGACCGTCCGCATCCAGAGCGCCGACGCCGACGCGACCGTGCACGCCCTGTACGGCCTCGGCGTCTACCCCCGCAACCTCGAAGTCGCCGGGCTCGGTCTGGAGCAGGCCTTCGTCGCCATCACGGAGGCCGAGGAGGCCAAGCAGTCGTGAACGCCCTCATCAAGCTCGAACTGGCCCGCGCCCTGCGGAACAGGAAATTCCTGTTCTTCTCGGTGCTCTACCCCTCGATCATCTACCTGATCTTCTCCAGCAGCGCCGGCGCGAACGAGCGGGTCGACGGCAGCGGCCTGACCGTCGCCACCTACCTGATGGTCTCCATGGCCTCCTTCGGCGCCCTGACCGCCGTCCTGATGGGCAACAGCGAGCGCATCGCCAAGGAACGCGAGAGCGGCTGGGTACGGCAGCTGCGGCTGACCCCGCTGCCGGGCCGCGGCTACGTCCTCGCCAAGACCGCGAGCGCCGCCGTGGTGAGCCTGCCGGCCATCGTCGTCGTCTTCGCCGTCGCCGCCGGTGTGAAGCAGGTACGCCTGGACGCCTGGCAGTGGCTGGCGCTCACCGGGGTCATCTGGGCCGGCAGCCTGGTCTTCGCCGCGCTCGGCGTCGCCCTCGGCTACCTCGCCTCCGGGGACGCGGTCCGCCCGATCACGATGATCGTCTACTTCGGTCTGTCGATCCTCGGCGGCCTGTGGATGCCGTCCACGACCTTCCCGCAGGTCCTCCAGGACATCGCCGAGTGGCTCCCCACGCACGCGTACGCTGCCCTGGGACGGGCGATCGAGCAGAGCCAGGCGCCCCACGCGGCGGACATCGCCGTCCTCGCCGTCTACTTCGTCCTGTTCGCGGGCGGCGCGGCCTGGCTGTACCGGAAGGACACGCTGAAGGCGTGAGCGCGATGACGGAAGACCCCCTGACCGGCGAGAAGTGGCCGGAACACCAGGTGCGGCTGGGCCAGCGCCCCCGCACCCGGCGGGACGTGCTGACCAAGGTGCTGTGGATCGGCGTGTGGCTGGTCTTCCTCAGCTCCCCGGTCGACGACCTGGTCAACGGCGACCACACCGCGCGCGCCACCCTGGCCGGCTCGCTCGGCCTGGCCGCGTTCGTCGGGACCTACCTGACGCTGGTCTTCCGCAACATGGGCCGGCCCTTCTCCCCCCGGACCGTCGTCGGCCTCATCGCGGTCCTGGCCGTCCTGGCCCCCGTCCTCGCCTACACCCTCGGCAGCGCCTGGCTCGGCCTCTTCGTCTACCTGTCGGTGGCCTGCGGGGCCACCCTGCCGGTCCGGGCGTCGTACTGGGCGATCCCGGCGACGGCCGCGCTGATGTACCTGGTGGGGCTGCACTCGAACGAGAAGGAGGCCCGTGGCCTGCTGCTCCTCGTGGGGCTCATCGGTTTCGCGATGGTCGGCGTCGGACAACTGGTGCGCACCACGATCGAGTTGCGCAAGGCGCGGGCCACCGTCGCCCAGCTCGCCGCCAACGAGGAGCGGCTCCGCCTCGCCCGCGACCTGCACGACCTGCTCGGCCACTCCCTGTCGCTGATCACGCTCAAGAGCGAGCTGGCCGGCCGGATGCTGCCCGGCCACCCCGACAAGGCGGCCCGGCAGGTCGCCGACATCGAGCAGGTCAGCCGGCAGGCCCTGGTGGACGTCCGGGAGGCCGTCACCGGTTACCGGCGGCCCCGGCTGGCCGACGAACTCGCCGGCGCCCAGGTCGCCCTGACGGCCGCCGGGGTCGTCGCCGAGGTCCCCGCCGAAGCCGACCTCGCCGGCGTGCCCGAGGAGGCCGAGTCCGCGCTGGCCTGGGCGCTGCGCGAGGCGGTCACCAACGTGGTCCGGCACAGCGGCGCCGACCGCTGCGCCGTACGGCTGCTGCACCGCCAGACCCTGGACGGACCGGTGCTCGAACTCTCCGTCGAGGACAGCGGGAGCGGGGGCTCCGGGAAGGGGCCGGGCAACGGGCTGACCGGGCTGTCCGAACGCCTGGAGAAGGCCGGCGGCACGCTGGAGGCGGGACGGGTCAGGCACGGGTTCCGGCTCGTCGCCCGCGTGCCCGCGGCCCCCGGGGCGGACGTAGGATCCGGGGCATGACGAGCATGATCAAGGTCCTCCTCGCCGAGGACCAGTCGATGGTCCGCGAGGCGCTGGCCGCGCTGCTCGGCCTGGAGGACGACATCGAGGTCGTCGCCCAGGTGGCGCGCGGTGACGAGGTGCTCCCGGCCGTCGGCGCGCACGACGTGGACGTCGCGCTGCTCGACATCGAGATGCCCGGCTGCACCGGCATCGAGGCCGCCGCCCGGGTGCGCCGGGAGCATCCGCGGGTCAAGCTGGTCGTCCTCACCACCTTCGGACGCCCCGGCTACCTGCGCAGCGCCATGGAGGCGGGCGCCGACGCCTTCCTCGTCAAGGACGCCCCGGCCGCGCAGCTCGCCGAGGCGGTCCGCAAGGTGCTGGCCGGGGAGCGGGTCATCGACCCCACCCTGGCCGCCGCCGCCCTCGCCGACGGCGCCAACCCGCTCACCGACCGCGAACGCGAGGTGCTCCGCGCGGCGGCCGACGGCTCCACCAACGCCGAACTCGCCCAGGCCCTCCACCTGTCCCAGGGCACGGTCCGCAACTACCTGTCGACCGCCATCCAGAAACTGGCCGCGCGCAACAGGGCGGAGGCGGTACGGATAGCCCGGGACAAGGGATGGCTCTGAGGGACCGGCTCAGTTGAGCTTGGCCCTGGCCGTGCGCGCCTCCTGCCGGACCTTGCGGGCCGCGGACTCGTCCACCACCTCGATCAGGTCGGCGTAGTGCTGCAGTTCCTCGGCGCCCGCGACGAACTCGCCGCGCTGCACCAGTAGTTGCCCCCGCTCGTAGCGCAGCCGCGCCGGGTGCGAGGGGATGAGCAGCGCCAGCTCGACGGCCCGCAGCGCGACGTCCGACCGCTCCGGCCGGGCCGCCGCCCACGCCCGGATGTTGTTCAGGATGCGCTGGACGACCTCCAGCGGCGGCGCCGGTTCCAGCATCGAGGGGTCCGGCGGCGTGCCCGTGGCACCCACGACCAGCAACTCGGCGTCCGTCCCGGTGAGCAGCCGGCCACTGTCGAACGGATCGGCCAGCACCTGCTCCGCCGCCGCCCCGAACCCGACCACGAAGTGCCCTGGCAGCGCGACCCCGTACACCGGGGCGCCCGCCCGGCGCGCGACCTCCAGCCACACCACCGACAGCAGGATCGGCAGCCCGCGCCGCCGCCGCAGCACCTCGTGCAGCAGGGAGGACTCCAGCCGCTGGTAGTCGCCCGGCGTCCCGTGGAACCCGTGGCGGGTGCCGAGCAGCCCTCGTACGGCCTCGGCCCACGCCCGCGGCCCGCCCGGCCGGTACGGCAGCTCGCCCGCCAGCCGGTCCAGCTCCGCCTGCGCGGCGTCCATGCCGGCCTCGTCCAGCGAGCCGTCCGTCTCCGCGCCGATCAGCAGGCACAGCGCCGACAGGTCCGGCCGCTCGGACCGGGCCTCCTCGGCGAACCGCCGCCGCAGCTCGGCGGAGCGGTCCTCGGGGGGCGGGTACGGGGGCGGCAGATACGGATGGCTCATGGCAGCCTCATGCCCTTCCACGACGAGTTCTACAGCCGCCCGGACCGGGACGCCCGCCACGCCCGGGACACCGGGTGGCCACCGGGCCGTGTCCGGCGGCAGCGGTGGTTGCTCGGCAGGGCCGGGCCACCGGGCATGCCGCCTCGCCGGGGACGGCCACCGGGCGCGTCACCTGCCCGGGCCCGGGGTCTCGGGGGTGTCCTTCGGTAGCGACCGGGTCGTAGGGCTGTCCTGCGGCAGGGACCCGGTCTCGGGGGTGTCTTGCGGTAGTGACCGGGTCGCGGGGCTGTCCTGCGGCACGGACCCGGTCTCGGGAGTGCCTTTCGGCAGGGATCCGGACCCGGTCTCGGAGGCGCTCTGGCTCGGGGGCCGCCTCTCCGGTGCGTCCCCCGGCGACAGCCGGTCGGCGGAGGCGGGGGGCTGCTCCGGTGGGCTCTGCTCCTCGGGGGCCCGGTAGTGGTGGTAGGCGTGGTGGGGGGTGAAGCCGAGGGCGCGGTAGAGGGCTCGGGCGGAGTCGTTGTCCGTCTCCACCTGGAGCCAGGCCGCCGAGGCGCCCTCCTCCAGCGCGCGCCGGGCCAGCGCGGCCATGATCTCGGTGGCCAGCCCCTGCCGCCGCCGGCCGGGGTCCACCTCGACGGCGGCGAACCCGGCCCACCGCCCGTCCACGACACACCGCCCGATCGCCGCCGGAGGCTCGCCCTCCCCGGCACCGGGCACGGAGGCGAACCACACCGACGGGCCGGAACCGAGCACCCGCAGGGCCACCTCGCCCACCCCCTTGCGCCGGTACCGCGCGAGCCACGCCTCGTCCGCCGCCCGGGACAGGACCACCCCCGCGCCCGGGGCCCGGTCCGCGACCGGCGCCAGGGCCCCGGTCCACAGCTCGGCGGTCACCTCCCGCACCCAGCCGCGCCGCTCCAGCTCCGCGCACAGCATCTCCTGCGTGCCCTCGGCCCCGGTCGCGGTCTGCACGTACGCGGGCAGACCGCGCTCGCCGTACCAGCGTCGTACGGCCGCCAGGGCCGCGTCGAGCGGCAGCCCGGGGTCCCCGGACGGCAGCACGCTGTTGGCGCGCCGCGTGAACCCGCCGGCCGCCCGCAGCTCCCACCCGCCCAGCCGCTCGCTCTCCACCGGCCGCCACGCCCGGGCGGAGATCCGCTCGAGTTCCGGGTACGTGGCGGCGGGCCCCCTGCGGCGCGCGGGGGCGGCGGGCACGACCTTCCCGGCGACCAGCGCGGATTGCGGGATACGGACCCGTTCGCCGTCCCGGCGTGTGATCATGAGCACGCCACCGTCCCATGATGTGAGAACACCCACCGTGTCAGTGAACTTCTCCGGTCCGTCACCGGGTTCGCCCAACCGCCGTACAGAGACCCGTTTCCCCACGTCAGCAGGGGTGATTCGGACCTCCAGGCGTCCTTTCGCCGAGATTTCCACCGGTCAGTTCACCCCTCCTGTTCGGATCGTGCTCCGGAACGGAGATACTAGGGGCGGGCATCGACGACGCCGCGCTCCCGCGCGCCAGGCGGCGGAGCCTGAGGAGGCCCGCCAGCGCCCTATCGAGGAGGAACGACAGCGTGACCTACGTCATCGCGCAGCCTTGTGTCGACGTCAAGGACAAGGCGTGCATCGAGGAGTGCCCGGTCGACTGCATCTACGAGGGCCAGCGGTCCTTGTACATCCACCCGGACGAATGCGTCGACTGTGGTGCCTGTGAGCCGGTCTGCCCGGTCGAGGCGATCTTCTACGAGGACGACGTCCCCGAGGAGTGGAAGGACTACTACAAGGCGAACGTCGAGTTCTTCGACGAGCTCGGCTCGCCCGGCGGCGCCAGCAAGCTGGGGCTGATCGAGCGCGACCACCCCTTCGTCGCCGCGCTGCCCCCGCAGGGCGAGTGACCGTCTGAGCGCCAAGCGGCCGCCATACCGCGCCGCCTCGGTCCCGTACGGCCCGATCACCCTGATCACCGCCGCACGGGACCGAGGCGTTTGCCGCACCGTACGAAAGTGAGCCTGATTCCCGTGTCCGCAGTCTCCGACCGGCTTCCCACCTTCCCCTGGGACAAGCTGGAGCCGTACAAGAAGACGGCCGCGGCCCATCCGGACGGCATCGTCGACCTCTCCGTCGGCACCCCGGTCGACCCGGTCCCCGAGCTGGTCCAGAAGGCCCTGATCGACGCGGCCGACTCCCCGGGCTACCCGACCGTCTGGGGCACCCCCGCCCTGCGCGACGCGATCACCGGCTGGCTGGAGCGCCGCCTGGGCGCCCGGGGGATCACCCACCGGCACGTCCTGCCGGTCGTCGGCTCCAAGGAACTGGTGGCCTGGCTGCCGACCCAGCTCGGTCTCGGCCCCGGCGACAAGGTCGCCCACCCGCGCCTGGCCTACCCCACGTACGAGGTCGGCGCCCGCCTGGCCCGCGCCGCGTACGAGGTCTACGACGACCCGCGCGACCTGGACCCGGCCGGTCTGAAGCTGCTCTGGCTGAACTCGCCGTCCAACCCCACGGGCAAGGTCCTGTCCCGGCAGGAGCTGACGGACATCGTCGCCTGGGCCCGCGCCCACGACGTCCTCGTCTTCTCCGACGAGTGCTACCTGGAGCTGGGCTGGGAGGCCGACCCGGTCTCGGTCCTGCACCCGGACGTCAACGGCGGCTCCTACGACGGCATCGTCGCCGTCCACTCCCTCTCCAAGCGCTCCAACCTGGCGGGCTACCGCGCGGCGTTCGTCGCCGGCGACCCGGCCGTCCTGGGCCCGCTGCTGGAGATCCGCAAGCACGGCGGCATGATGACCTCCGCGCCGACGCAGGCGGCGGTCGTGGCCGCGCTCGGCGACGACGTCCACGTGCACGAGCAGCGCGAGCGCTACGCCGCCCGCCGCGAGGCCCTCCGGGAGGCGCTCCTCGCCGACGGCTTCCGCATCGAACACAGCGAGGCGAGCCTCTACCTCTGGGCCACCCGCGACGAGTCCTGCTGGACCACGGTCGCCCACCTGGCCGAGCGGGGCATCCTGGTGGCCCCGGGCGACTTCTACGGCGAGGCGGGCCGCGACCACGTCCGCGTGGCCTTCACCGCGACGGACGAACGCGTACGAGCGGCGGTCGCCCGCCTGGCCGCCTAGCCCCCGGCGCACAGGCGGACGGGGCCCGGGAGAGGAGACCCGGACCCCGTCCGCGTTCGCACCCCGGCGCTCAGCCGCCCAGCGGCAGGCCCTTGGCCGGCAGGGACGACGTCGGCAGGGACGAGGTCGGCAGGGAGGCCGTCGGCAGGGACGAGGTCGGCAGCCCGCCCTTGGTGAGGGAGTCCGTCGGAAGCCCGCCCCTCGTCGCACCGGAGGCCGCGTCGCCCAGGACACCGCCCGCCGTGCCGGCCGCGGCGCCCGCGGCCTTCTGCACCGCCGGCGCCGCCTTCTTCACGGCACCGGCGCCGGTCTTGCCCGCGACCGGCACCGCCTGCTCGACCGCCTTGCCGCCCGTGTGGCCCGCGACCGTGGTGACGCTCTGCGCGGCGCTGTCCACGGTGTTGCCGACGTGCGCGCCGTCCAGGGCGGTCAGGCCACCCAGGTTCGGGGTGGCCACCGGCAGGTTCGTGGCCGCTCCGGCGGAGCCGGCCGCACCGACCCCGGCAGCCGCTCCCGCTGCGACGAGCAGCGCGGCACGGGCGATCCGGCGGGTCAGAGGGAGGGACATGATGCTCCATTCGACGGGAGAGAACGGTGTCTGTGTCCGAGCCCGTCTCCGGCTCGGACGCCGTGACTACCGCTCGAAGCCCGCGAAGGTTGCGGACGCCCCCGGTAAAGAATGGATAACGCGTCGCATTATCAGGTGTGGATAAAAACGGGCAAAGAGCGTCCGCCGGAGATCGTGCAGAATCCTTCCCGCCCTTGGTTGCCAAGGGTTTCCGAGGCGGATGCGCCACCCGTTCGAGCCGTCGTGCGCCCCGGCGCCGCACAACCCGCCGGAGTGATCGTCCGTACTACTGTCCGGCCACGATCCGCACCGTGCCCACGGACGTCTCCCCGGACTTCCCCGTGGAGCTCTCCGCGCCCCCGGCCCCGTCCGGCCCGGCCGTCCGCCACTCGTCGCTGTCGCTCCCCTCGGTCCACACCCGGCCCGCGTACGCCACCCGCTCGATGTGCAGCGCAGAGGAGTTGGCGACCGCCCACTGCGCCAGCTGCCAGCCCCGCTCCCGCTCACCGCGCCCGGTGGCGTCCGTCCTCGTCCCCTCCGGAACCGGAACCGTCACCGTCCGCCCGCGCGCGGTCGCGGTCACGCTCGGCGACGGAGAGGGCGACGGCACGGGCGTCCCGCCCACCACCGCGCCGGTCTCCTGGAGCGCGTCCCGCCCGAAGTCCCGTACCAGCGCGGCGCGCACCGCGTCCGGACCGGTCGCCGCGTCCGTGCGCCGCGGGCGTCCGTCGCAGGTCAGCGTGGCCGCCGCCCGCCCGGTCAGGGCCGCCGCCAGCAGCGTGGCGTCCTGCTCGTGCTTGGCGTACGCCTCCGGGTAGCCGCTGCGCTGCACCCGCTGCGCGGCCACCGTCAGCGGCAGGCCGGTGTAGTCCGGCACCCTGGCCAGGTGCGCGTAGAAGATGCCCGCCGCGTAGGCCGGGTCCATGATCTGCCGCTCGGTGCCCCAGCCCTGCGAGGGCCGCTGCTGGAACAGGCCCAGCGAGTCCCGGTCGCCGTGCTCGATGTTCCGCAGCCCCGACTCCTGGATGGCGGTCGCCAGCGCGATCGTCACGGCCCGCTCGGGCATCCCGCGCCCGGTGCCGACGGCGGCGATCGTCGCCGCGTTCGCCGCCTGCTCGGGCGTGAACTCGTACGACTCCCCCCCGTCCGAGGCCGAGACCACCTTGCAGCCGCGCGCACCGCCGCCTCCGGTGACGTACTGCACCACGAGGTACGCGGCGACACCGCACAGGACCAACAGGGCCGCGGCGTAACGGAAGAGGCGCCCGCGGCGCTTGGGACGGGTGGGGGACGGCTCTGACACGCGTACAAGGTACTGGAGCCCCACGGGCCCCTCACGCGGGGTCCGAGGGATCGCGCCGTCCCGCGCGCCGCCGGCCCCGGCGGGCGGCGCGCTAGGGTCGTGACCATGGCCGACACCTCGCTTGACCTCACGCTGGACGCCGCCGCGCTCACCGCGCGGCTCGTGGACTTCCCCTCCGAGAGCGGCTCCGAGAAGCCGCTCGCGGACGCCATCGAGGCCGCGCTGCGCGCCCTGCCGCACCTGACGGTGGACCGCTACGGCAACAACGTGATCGCCCGGACGGACCTGGGCCGCGCCGAGCGCGTCATCCTGGCCGGGCACATCGACACCGTGCCGATCGCGGACAACGTGCCCTCGCGGCTCGACGCGGACGGGGTGCTGTGGGGCTGCGGCACCTGCGACATGAAGTCGGGCGTGGCGGTGCAGCTGCGCATCGCGGCCACCGTGCCCGCCCCCAACCGCGACCTGACCTTCGTCTTCTACGACAACGAGGAGGTCGCCGCCGACCTCAACGGCCTGAAGCACGTCGCCGAGGCCCACCCGGAGTGGCTGGCGGGCGACTTCGCGGTCCTGCTGGAGCCCTCCGACGGCGAGGTGGAGGGCGGCTGCCAGGGCACGCTGCGGGTGCTGCTGAGGACGAAGGGCGAGCGGGCCCACTCGGCGCGCGGCTGGATGGGCTCCAACGCCATCCACGCGGCGGCCCCGATCCTGGCCCGGCTGGCGTCCTACGAGCCGCGCCGGCCGGTCATCGACGGGCTGGAGTACCGCGAGGGCCTGAACGCGGTGGGCATCAGCGGGGGAGTGGCCGGGAACGTCATCCCGGACGAGTGCGTGGTCACGGTCAACTTCCGGTACGCCCCCGACCGCACCGAGGAGGAGGCCGTCGCGCACGTCCGCGAGGTGTTCGCGGACTGCGGGGTGGAGGAGTTCGTGGTGGACGACCACAGCCCCGGCGCGCTGCCCGGCCTCTCCCAGCCGGCCGCCGCCGCCTTCATCGAGGCGGTGGGCGGCGCCCCGCGGCCCAAGTACGGCTGGACGGACGTGTCCCGCTTCTCCGCGCTCGGCATCCCCGCGGTCAACTACGGCCCCGGCAACCCGCACCTGGCGCACAAGCGGGACGAGCGCGTGGAGACCGCGAAGATCCTCGCGGGCGAGGAACGGCTGCGGAACTGGCTCACCGCGTAGCCCGCCCGGGACGCGCCACCGCACGCCGGACACGCCCAGGTCCCCCCGCCGTAACCCGCGTAGATCTAGTCTGAGATCGAACTACCGGCAAGCGGAGGGAGCGCACATGCCTACCGGCAATCCCGAGGGGAAGAAGCAGCCGCCGGACGAGCAGCGGCTCGGACCGGTCCTCCGACGGCGGGGCCAGGTGACGGCCAGCACCACCGACCAGCGGCTGCTGGACGAGCGCGCCCCCACGGACTGGGTCCACACCGACCCCTGGCGGGTCCTGCGGATCCAGTCGGAGTTCATCGAGGGCTTCGGCACGCTCGCCGAACTCCCGCCCGCCATCAGCGTGTTCGGCTCGGCGCGGACCCCGGTGGACTCGCCCGAGTACGACGCGGGCGTGCGGCTCGGCCGGGGGCTGGTGCAGGCCGGCTGGGCGGTCATCACGGGCGGTGGCCCGGGAGCGATGGAGGCGGCCAACAAGGGGGCGTGCGAGGCGGGCGGCGTCTCGGTCGGCCTCGGAATCGAACTTCCCTTCGAGCAGGGGCTCAACCCCTATGTCGACATCGGCCTGAACTTCCGCTACTTCTTCGTCCGCAAGATGATGTTCGTGAAGTACGCGCAGGGCTTCGTGGTGCTCCCCGGCGGCCTCGGCACCCTCGACGAGCTCTTCGAGGCGCTGACCCTGGTCCAGACCCAGAAGGTCACCCAGTTCCCGATCGTTTTGTTCGGCAGCGCGTACTGGGGCGGCCTGGTGGACTGGCTGAAGAACACGCTGGTGGCCCAGGGCAAGGCGTCGGAGAAGGACCTCCTGCTGTTCCACGTGACGGACGACGTGGACGAGGCGGTGTCCCTGGTGTCCAAGGAGGCGGCCCGCTAGGCGTCCCCACCGGGGGGCCGAGGGGGATGTCCGCCCGTCTCGGCCCCCCGGCCGGTCAGGCCAGGCCCCGGCGCGCCACGGCGGGGACCCGGTGGCCGGCGATGGACGCCACCATCTCCAGCACCTGCCGGGTCTCGGCCACCTCGTGCACCCGGTACACCTGCGCTCCCAGCCACGCGGAGACGGCGGTCGTCGCCAGCGTACCGATCAGCCGTTCCTTCACCGGCCGGTCCAGCGTCTCCCCGACGAAGTCCTTGTTGGACAGCGACACCAGCACCGGCCATCCCGTGGCCACCATCTCGTCCAGCCGCCGCGTCGCCTCCAGGCTGTGCCGCGTGTTCTTCCCGAAGTCGTGCCCGGGATCGATCAGCACCGACTCGCGCGGCACACCGAGCGCGACCGCCCGCTCGGCCAGCCCCACGGTCACGTCCAGGATGTCGGCCACGACGTCGTCGTACGTCACCCGGTGCGGACGCGTACGCGGCTGCGCCCCGCCGGCGTGCGTGCACACCAGCCCCACCCCGTAGCGGGCCGCGACCTCCGCGAGGCCCGGGTCGACCCCGCCCCACGCGTCGTTCAGCAGATCCGCGCCGGCCTCGCACACGGCCTCGCCGACCTCGGCCCGCCAGGTGTCCACGCTGATGACCACGTCGGGGAAGCGCCGCCGCACCTCAGCGACGAAACCCACCGTCCGGCGCGCCTCCTCCTGGGCCGTGACCTCTTCGCCGGGCCCGGCCTTGACCCCGCCGATGTCGATGATCGCGGCACCCTCGGCCACCGCCTGCTCCACACGTGCGAGGGCCGGCTCGTCGCGGAAGGTGGCTCCCCGGTCGTAGAAGGAGTCCGGCGTCCGGTTCACGATCGCCATGATCACCGGCTCGTGCGGCCCGAATTCCCGCCTGCCCAGCCTGAGCATCCGCTGTGACCTCTCCTAGTACGTTCCGCAGTGCGGCCGCCTGCGACCCTAACTGTCAGACTCGCATGGCACGATCGGACCCTGACAGTTTCGGCTTCCGGCACAGCGTCCGGTAACGAGCGTGGGGACCCTTAGGCGATGGTGATGTTCTTGTTCCTGGTCGTCGCGCTGGCCGTCGTGGTCGCCGCGGTGACCCTGGCCGTGGTGGGCGGCGGGGAGAGCGCCCCGCTGCCCGAGGCGGCGCCCGAGCGGCTCCAGGACCCCCTCCCCGCGGACCGTCCGGTGGGCCGCGCGGACGTGGAGGGCCTGCGCTTCCCCCTCGCCCCGCGCGGCTACCGCATGGCCGACGTCGACGACGCGCTCGGCCGGCTCGCCGCGGAACTGGCGGAGCGGGACGCCCGCATCGCCGACCTGGAGTCCGCGCTGGCCGGCGCGAGAGCCGCGGCGGCGCACGCGCGCCCCGCACAGCCGGACCGGAGCGAGGGGCCGGAGGAGCAGCGATGACCACCGGAGCGGCCGTTCCCGGGCCGGACGGCGCCCTGCGCTGCCCGTGGGCCCTGTCCACCGTCGACTACGTGGCGTACCACGACGAGGAGTGGGGCCGCCCGGTCCACGGCGACGACGCCCTGTTCGAGCGGCTCAGTCTGGAGGCCTTCCAGTCGGGCCTGTCCTGGATCACCATCCTGCGCCGCCGCCCGGGCTTCCGGGCGGCCTTCGCCGGCTTCCGCGTCGAGAAGGTCGCCGCCTTCACCGAGACCGACCGCGACCGCCTGCTCGCCGACCCCGGCATCATCCGCAACCGGGCCAAGATCGACGCCACCCTCGCCAACGCCCGCGTCCTCGCCGACTGGTCCACGGGCGAGCTGGACGAGCTGATCTGGTCCCACGCCCCCGACCCGGCCACCCGCCCGGCCCCGAAGACCCTCGCGGACGTCCCGGCGGTGACCGCGGAGTCGACGGCCCTCTCCAAGGCCCTGAAGAAGCGGGGGCTCAGATTCGTGGGCCCGACGACGGCGTACGCGCTGATGCAGGCGTGCGGCCTGGTCGACGACCACCTGGAGACGTGCGTGGCCAGGAGCGCCCGCTGAGCCAGGGTCTTCCGTTCGGATCAGGCCGGATCAGGGAGCGGGGGCCCGCGAGTCCGGCATGATCCGAACGAGAGGCCCTAGCGGCCCAGGTACTTCGGCTTCTCCTTGTTCACGAACGCCTGGACGGCGATGGCGTGATCCTCGGAGCGCCCCGCCCGGGTCTGGAGCTCGTCCTCCTTCTCCAGCGTCTCGGCGAGGGAGTGCGTCAGCCCGAAGGCCACCGCCTCCTTGATCGCCGCGTACGCCACCGTCGGCCCCGAGGCCAGCGCCCGCGCCACCTCCCCGGCCTCCGCGCGCAGCTCGGCCGAGGGCACGACCCGGTTGGCGATCCCCAGCTCCAGCGCGTCCTGCGCGCCGATGCTGCGCGGGAAGAGCAGCAGGTCGGCGGCGCGGCTCGGGCCGACCACCCGGGGCAGCGTCCAGGAGATCCCGGAGTCGGCGGTGAGGGCCACACCGGCGAACGAGGTGTTGAAGGAGGCGCTGTCGGCCACCAGCCGGTAGTCCGCGGCGAGCGCGAAGCCGAACCCGGCCCCCGCCGCCACACCGTTCACCGCCGCGACCACCGGCTTCGGCGCCCCGGCGAGCGCCCGCACGATCGGGTTGTAGTGCTCCCTGACCGTGGTCATCGTCTGCCCGGACCCGGTCTCCCGGTCACTGGCCAGCAGCCCGATGTGCTCCTTGAGGTCCTGGCCCACGCAGAACGCCCGGTCCCCGGCGGCGGTCAGCAGGATCGCCCGCACGGCCGTGTCGCCGGCCGCCGATTCCGCCGCCTCCCGGAGGGCGACCTTGGTCGCGATGTTCAGCGCGTTCATCGCCTCGGGGCGGTTCAGCGTGATCGTCGCGAGTCCGTCGCCCACCTCGTAGAGCACGGTGTCGGCCATGGCGCATCCCCTCTGCTTCGCGGCTGGTGACGTACCGCTCAGTACGTCCGTCTGTGAGGACAGCATGGCGGAGATCGCCGTCCATGGGCCGGACCGGTCGTGTGACCTGCGTCAAAGAAAACCGGAGTGGAATCCGTCGGCGGATCGCCGTGCGGGGGCGCAGTATCGCAGCCACATCGCCGAATTGGGTGGTTTTGCTCGCGCGCGTTGCCCAAGCGATGCCGACTGATGTTGGTCATCGGGTCCTGCGATGCGGGATAATGGCCTGGAAGCAATGTGTTCGATGCCGGTGTCGCGTGTCCGTTCCGGATGGCGGGTGCCCCGTGGGGTCGTCGGCAGACGATGAGCTGGTTTCAGGAAGGGGAACGAGCATGGCGGCCATGAAGCCGCGGACGGGTGATGGCCCGCTCGAGGTGACCAAGGAGGGGCGGGGCATCGTCATGCGCGTTCCGCTCGAAGGCGGCGGTCGACTCGTCGTCGAGCTGACCCCTGACGAGGCCGAGGCGCTCGGCGACGCCCTGAAGAAGGTCGTCGTCTGACGCCCCAGCGACCAGTCCTTCCGGCTGCCCCGGCATCGTACGCGGTGCCGGGGCAGCCGCGTTTCCGCACCCCCCGCCGCGGCCTCAGCGCTTGACGGCGCACAGCAGGCCGTCGCCCACGGGCAGCAGCGAGGGGACCAGTTCCTGGCTCTCCCGTACGGTGCGCAGCAGCTCGCGCAGCCGCAGCACCTCGGTGGGCTGCGGCCCGGAGTCGACCGTACGGCCGTTGGCGAACACGCCCTCGAACACCACCAGGCCGCCCGGCCGCAGCAGACGCAACGATTCAGCGAGGTAGTCGGGGTACTCCAGGCGGTCCCCGTCGCAGAAGACGAGGTCGTAGCCGGCGTCCGCGAGACGCGGGAGCACGTCCAGCGCGGGACCGGGGATGAACCGGGCCCGGTTGCTGGCGAAGCCGCAGACGCGGAAGGCCTGCCGGGCGAACTGCTGGTGCTCCGGCTCCGGGTCCACCGTGGTGAGCACCCCGTCCGGCCGCATCCCGTGCAGCAGATGGATGCCGGACACCCCGCAGCCCGTGCCGATCTCCGCGACCGCCTTCGCGTCCACGGAGGCGGCGAGCAGTCGCAGCGCGGCGCCCGTGCTGGGCGACACCGAGCGCAGCCCTGCCTCGCGGGCCCGGTCGCGGGCCCAGCGCAGCGCTTCGTCCTCGGCGACAAAGGCGTCGGCGAACGCCCAGCTCGTCTGCCGGTTGCCGGTAATGACCCTCTCCTGTCCCCGTGGTTGCCTGGGCGTGACTGTATCCGTTGGCGCCGGGAACCCGCAGATGGGACCGGGCGTTTAGAAGGATGAGCCGGTGACCGGGGACGCGACGGGGGGCGAGGGTGGAGCAGGACGCCGAGCAACTGCTGACGCAGCCGCACGAGCCGTGCCAGCGTGTATCAAATTCTCGTAAAACCGCTTATCCGGAGCTAACGGGCGAGGTGGCTATGGTAGGGGCTCCACTGGACACCACCAGAGCCGACAGGGGAGGTGCGGCCGCGCCCGGGGATCGGGGTGGAGTGCTGCGGCGCTTCCTCGGGTCGGCGGGCAGGCCGAAATCCGTGACCGACACCGCTGCCGACAGCCACGCCGCCGGCCTCGCCACGGGCGAGACCCAGACCGCGACCTTCGCCACCGACGCGGACGCTCAGGCGTGGACTCCGCCCGCGTGGGAGGAGATCGTCAGCACACACAGCGGCCGGGTCTACCGGCTCGCCTACCGCCTGACGGGCAACCAGCACGACGCCGAGGACCTCACCCAGGAGGTCTTCGTCCGTGTCTTCCGCTCCCTGTCGACCTACTCGCCGGGCACCTTCGAGGGCTGGCTGCACCGCATCACCACCAACCTCTTCCTGGACATGGTCCGGCGCAAGCAGCGCATCCGCTTCGACGCCCTCGGCGAGGACGCGGCGGACCGCCTGGCCAGCCGGGAGCCCACCCCGCAGCAGCTCTTCAACGACGCCCACTTCGACGCCGACGTCCAGCAGGCCCTCGACACCCTCGCGCCCGAGTTCCGCGCCGCCGTCGTCCTGTGCGACATCGAGGGCCTGTCGTACGAGGAGATCGCCGCGACCCTCGGCGTGAAGCTCGGCACGGTCCGCTCCCGCATCCACCGCGGCCGCTCCCAGCTCCGCAAGGCCCTCGCGCACCGCTCACCGGAGGCCCGCGCGGCCGAGCGGCGCTCGTTCCTGACCCCCCGTGTCCCCGCTCTGGGGGGAGGGGGCGCGACCGCGTGAGTGGATCTCGGCCGAAACCTGTCGAGGAGGCGCGCCTCGCAGAGCAGCACCTGGGAGACCGGCTCTCCGCCCTCGTGGACGGAGAGCTCGGTCATGAGACGCGTGAGCGCGTCCTCGCGCACCTGGCGACCTGCGCCCGGTGCAAGGCGGAGGCGGACGCCCAGCGCGCGCTGAAGAACGTGTTCGCGGAGGCGGCCCCGCCCCCGCCCTCGGCGAGCTTCCTGGCCCGCCTCCAGGGCCTTCCCGGGGGAGGTGACCCGGACGGCGGCGGCACGCCGTCACCCGGGGGCGGACTCCTCGGCGACGGCCCCACGGCCGGACCGCCCGACGGCCCCGGGCCGTTCGGAGTGAGCCGCGGCGAGCGCCTCCCGTTCGGCTACGTCCCCGCCCGCGCCCCCGGCTTCCTCCCGGCCCGCGCGGACCGGGTCGCCGCGCCCGAGGACCGCGGCTTCCGCATCCACCCCGTCGGCCGCACCGACGACGGCCGCTCCGCCTGGCGCGGACTGCGGTTCGCGTTCGCCGCCGCCGGCGCGGTGTCGCTGGCCGCGGTCGCTCTGGGCGGCGTGACCACCTCCCTCCCCGGCGACCTGACCACGGACGCCCGCGGCGGCACCGGTACCGGCAGCAACGTGACCCCGGCCCGCCCGGCCGGCACCGGCGCGGGCGGAGGCGCGGCCACACCGGACAGCCAGCGCCGGCGCCAGGTCGGGCCGCTGCTCGGCCAGGCCGGCACCCTGCTCGCGCCGGCCCCGGCCACCCTGTCCGCGCCGCTGCTCCCCGGCGGGCCGGCCCCGGCCGCGGGACAGGACCGGACGGAGCCGGTCCGCCCCGTCACCGCGCCGATGCTGGCCGGTGTGGCGGCCGTCTCCCCGCTGATACGCAAACTCGACGAGACCGTGGCCCTGCCGCTCGCCGACTGGTCCACCGCCCCCGGAGTCACCGGCTCCGGGCTGCTGTCCGCCCCCGTCCCCGACACCACCCCCGCTCCCTCCGCCCCCGCTCCCGCCGTGCCCCACCAGTCGCCCTGACCGGCCACTGCGCCCCGGCCCGCGAACCTGGTTGAATCCTGTGAGACCGCTCCCGCGGCGATGACCCGGGGGTGGTGGACGACGTTGCATGGCCGCGGCAGCGCGCGGTCGCGGCCCAGCCGTGGGGAGAGCATGAACGAGGGGAACCGTGTCCCGCCGGTGAACGGACCGGAGGGAGCGGCGGGGCCGGCACCGGCCGACCGGACCGGGGCGCCCGGGGATGCCGTACCGGAAGCCACCGGGTCCGACGGCGACTTCGAACTGGCCAGGCCGGCACGGCCGCCGGCGGGCGCGGACGGAGGGGAGCCCCACGGCACCGGCACGGAGGGCGCCATCGGGGGCGGTCCCGGCGCAGGAAGCGGGCCGGCCCCCGCCGAGCGGCCCAGGCCGCTGCACGACCCCGACCCCTACGGCACCCCGCCGTACGGCCAGCCCGGCCCCTGGGCGCCCGCACCGCCGGTGCAGCATCCGGCGGCGACCCCGGCGCACGGAACGGCCGTGTCCGCGCCCACGGCTCCACCGCCCGCCGCGCCCGCGCCGCACCTGACCGGCCCCGCACCGGCCCCGGCCGCCCACGCACCGGCGCCCGTCGCCCCGGCCCCTCCTGGCCCCGCCCCCCAGGGGACCGACCCCTGGAGCCGGTACGACCCCTGGGCCGCCGGTTCCGCCAAGGAGCAGGCGCTGGCCCGGGGGCCGCTCCAGCAGACCGGCGAGGCCGTGCCGACGGAGCAGCGGCGCAAGAGGAGCGCGCGGCGCCTCCTGTTCGCGTGGACCCTGGTCGTCGCCCTGTTCTCCGCGGGCGTCGGCGGAGTCGCCGGCGCCTATGTCCAGCGCGAGGGGCTGGGCGGCGGCGTACGGCTGCCGCAGGCCGGGAGCGTGCCGGCCGGCCGGGCGCCGGACAGCGTGGCCGGGATCGCGGCCCGCGCCCTGCCCAGCGTGGTCACGCTGCACGTCCGAGGGGCCGACGAGGCGGGCACCGGCACCGGCTTCGTGCTCGACGCCGAGGGGCACATCCTCACCAACAACCACGTGGTCGAGCCCGCCGGGACGGGCGGCGAGATATCCGTGACGTTCAGCAGCGGCGACACCGTCAAGGCCAGGGTCGTCGGCCGGGACAGCGGCTACGACCTCGCCGTGGTCCAGGTGCACGGCGTCCACGGGCTCACCCCGCTGCCCCTCGGCAACTCCGACGGCGTCCAGGTCGGCGACCCGGTCGTCGCCATCGGCGCCCCCTTCGACCTCGCCAACACGGTCACCTCGGGCATCATCAGCGCCAAGGAGCGGCCGATCACCGCCGGCGGGGAGAAGAGCGACGGCAGCGATGTGTCGTACGTCGACGCGCTGCAGACCGACGCCCCCATCAACCCCGGCAACTCCGGCGGTCCGCTGCTCGACTCCCGGGCCCAGGTCATCGGCATCAACTCCGCCATCCGCTCCGCCGGCAGCGGTTCCGAGGCCGAGGGCGGCCAGGCCGGGTCCATCGGCCTCGGCTTCGCCATACCCGTCAACCAGGCCAAGCGTGTCGCCGAGGAACTGATCGACCACGGCCGCGCCACGCACCCGGTGATCGGCGTCACCCTCGACATGGGCTACACCGGCGACGGCGCCCGTGTCGGCAGCAAGAGCGCGAACGGCGGTCCCGCCGTCACCCGGGGCGGTCCCGGCGAGCGGGCCGGGCTCAAGGCGGGCGACGTCATCACCGGGGTCGGCGGTGAGCGCGTCCACACCGGTGAGGAGCTGATCGTCAAGATCCGTGCCCACCGGCCGGGGGACCGGCTGCGGCTGACGGTCGAGCGTGACGGCACCGAGCGGGAGGTGTCACTCGTGCTGGGCGCGTCGGAGCAGAACTGACAGAAGTCTCACCTCGGGACGGTACCGGTCGGACAGGAACGCCGGGTACCGTTGAGCGACCGAGGACATCGCAAGGAGCGTCAGGTGTTCAATGACATAGGACCACTGGAGCTGGTGACGATCATCGTGCTCGCCGTGCTCGTCTTCGGTCCGGACAAGCTCCCGAAGGTCATCCAGGACGTGATGCGCACGATCCGGAAGATCCGCGAGTTCTCGGAGAGCGCCAAGCACGACATCCGAGCGGAACTGGGTCCCGAGTTCAAGGACTTCGAGTTCGAGGATCTGAACCCCAAGACGTTCATCCGCAAGCACCTGGACAACGACGAGCTGGGGCTCAAGGAGATCCGCAACGGCTTCGACCTGAAGAAGGAGATGGCGGAGGTCACGGACGCGGTCCACGGCCGCGACGGTTCGTCCGCCTCGCCCTCGTCCTCCTCGTCGTCCTCCGGTGGGCGCGTGGACATGACCAAGAAGCCCGAGACGCCCGGGGACGACGAGCGCCCGCCCTTCGACGCGGACGCCACGTAGACGCGTCCCACCTGGGCTCCCGCCCGCCGACACGCGCACGTCCGCACGCCGCGCACGTGACGCGTTTCATAGCGCACGCCCGTCGTTCACGACCCTGAACAGGCCGTACGCGCGACCCACCGCCCAGCGCCTGCCCTGCTGTCTTCGGCGGTGTGGATATGCTGCCGAGTTGTTGTGCGGACCGTGCGCGTACGCCCGAATGGGGGGCGGGCCACCGCGGTCCGACGAGAGCGAGGAGGCGTCCGGGCAGATGGAGACGACGAGTCGGGTGGGCGCGCAGGTGCCGGCCGCGGAGGGCGGACAGCAACTCCCCTCCGGCCGGCGTACGGTCGACGGCTACCTGCGGGCGCCCTTCCCGTGGTACGGGCTCGACGAGGCGTTCACGGGGCCGCGCTGGCTGATGCAGGTCGGCACGGCCGCCGACGGCGCCGTCGAGCACGGCTCGATCGGGCACGGCGACGAGCCCTCGGTGCGGGGCGAGACCGGCTCCGCCGGTGAGCCCCGGGAGAAGTTCGCGGTCGTGGTCACCGTCGCCGCCCAGCCGTCCCGGCGGAGCGCCGACGGCACGGGGCTGCTGGAGGCCACATCGGTGTCCTCGGCGGCGTGGCTGGCCGGGGTGGGGCTGCTGTCGTTCACCTGGCCCGGGCAGATGGACCACAGTCTGCGGGACGACTGGCTGGACCAGCAGACGGAGACGGCGTGGGCCCTGGCCGACGACCTCCAGGGCCCGGAGTGGTCCCGGCTCTCCCTGCCCGTCGACGGGGTGTCCGCCTCGTTCCACTACCGGGAGTCCGAGTACGGCTGGGTACTGGCCGGCACCACGGAGGCGGGGGTCCACCTGGGCGCGTACGGCCGGGGGATGAGCGCGTACGGCCTCGGCTTCTCGGTGATCAAGGACATCGCGGCCTACGCCTGACGGGCCGGGCCCGGGCGTGCCGCCGCCCGGGCCGGTCCGTGCGTTCAGCGGGTCAGGCTCTTGAAGATCGTCACGATGGCCACGAGCTGGGCCAGGATCCAGGTGACCCCCACGGACAGGCCGCGTAGCTGGTGGATGGAGAGCAGCAGGGCGAAACCGCTGGGCCAGTACTTGCGCTCCCTCTGGAACGTCGCCAGGTCCATCCAGACGCTGGTGAGCGTCAGGATGACGAGGAGGAGCGCGGCGTACAGCAGGAGCTGGCGCGGGTCCGTGTCCATGAGGTGGATGAGCGCGGCGGCCAGCACCGCCGGAAAGCCGTAGGCGGCCGTGAGGAGCCAGGCGCGCCCCTGGCTGCGGTGTCCGGGCAGCAGACGCCACAGCGCCCCCAGCGTGAAGCCGGCGACGGCCCACCCCAGCTGGTAGAGGACCAGGTCCGCGGCGAACTCCGGAAGGCCGATCGGGGAGTGCAGGGCCTGCTGGCGCGCGTAGGAGTCCTGTGCCTCGTAGTAGACGAGCAGCGCGGTGGCGGGCGTCCCGAACCAGAACGCCAGACGCGCCGCGCGGACCGCGTTGGACCACCAGTGTCCTTCCGGTCCCCAGGCCAGCGCGATGTCCAGCACCGAGATCTGCTCCGGTGGGTCGTCGCCTTCGTAGGCGGTGACCACCCACTGGTGCAGCCGGTTCAGTTTCTCTTCGAGCTGCTCGCAGGTCACCTGGCCGGCGTGCCCCTGGTCCAGCAGGTGCATCTGGTGGTTCGCGTTGCGGTACTGCCGGGCCTTCTCCAGCAGTTCGCTCCTGTCCCGCTCGCCGCTCAGCCGCACCCTGCGGAAGCGCTCTCCCATCCGGCTCAGCACGGACCACCGCCGCCCGAGGGCGAGAAGGGCGTACAGGGCGAGGATGTTCAGTCCCAGCCACAGGCCGTACAGCGCGCCGGCGCCCGCGAACCTCGCGGCCCGGACGCCGACGAAGAAGGCGAACAGCGAGACGGTCAGCAGGAGATCCGGCTTGCTCGGCCCCAGCGGGAACCGCTCCAGTCCCTGGCGGCCGGGTGCCCCGGACGCTCCGCTGCGGAAGCGCAGCAGAGCCAGCAGGGCGATTCCCGTCAGCACCCAGCTGTAGGCGAAGAGCCATCTCAGGTCGGTGTAGAAGAAGTTCGCGAACATCTGGCTCAGGGCCGCGTTGTGAGCAGCAGGGTCGGGTTGCTCGACGAGCCAGTTGACGCGTTTCCACCGTCGTTCGTTCACCCACCAGGCGCACACGAAGAGGGTGACGGCGACGGCGGCCAGCAGGCTTCCGACCACGGCCACGCACCGGACCGGGTCGTCGTCCCAGCACCTGGTCCAGCGTCGCCCGCGGAGCAGTCCTCCTTCGCGCACGAAGCGCCAGGCCCAGGCGGCCATCGCCGCCAGCCACAACCACACGGTCACCAGTCCCAGCAGGGCGAGCCCGGAGCGGCCGAAGGCGGTCGTCGTCCTCGCCCCCAGACCCGCGGGCAGTCCGAAGACGTCGTGGGCCAGGATCACCAGCAGGCCGGTGGCCGCCACCGCACCCGTGGTCGTCATGACGGCGCGTGCCTGACGACGCCGGCTGTCCGCCGTCCGGGCCGGCGCCTGCGGTCCGGCGCCGGCCGGGGTCCGTGCCGCGCCCGGGCTCCACGGGCGGGCGGCGAAGACCAGCGCCACGCCCGCGGGGATGCACAGTAGGGCGTGCGACCGGGGGGAGAAGCGGTCCTGCGGGACGAACAGGAGCAGTGCCAGAGCGACCCCCGCGCTCAGACCGGCCCATTCCAGCAGTGTGCGCGTGAAACTGACGTCCTGTCCGGAGCCCGTGTCCGAGGCGTGTGCCGTGGACCGCTGGGCCTCCTCGTCCGGTACCGGCCGCCGTGCCGCTCCGGGCCCGGTCGCTCCCTCGGCGGGCTCGGCGCGCAGAGCGGCCACGGCGATCAGGATCGAGGCGCACACCCACCACGAGGCGATGCCCGCGGTGGCCCAGAGCGACTGGCCGAGCTTCATCGGCAGCAGGCGCTGCCAGGGCGGATCGACCTCCACCTGGACCTCTTCGGGCAGCTTGTTCTTCCACACCAGATGGTTCCCGGTGGACAACGACGCGTGTTCCACGAGGTCGTTGAAGTTGAGGCCGTCCAGATCGACCTCGATCCGCTCCCACCGGACGGTCTGGAGCGTCGGCGGCCACAGGTAGATCATCCAGGTCCTCCCCGTGGGGATGACCTGCCATGGCCCCACGAGGACGGGATTCTCCGAGGTGATCCAGTTGTAGGCGACGTAGTGCACCGTGACCGCGGCGTCGGTGGCGGTCACCACCGGGTGGTGGGGGCGCCATTCGCTCCGGTCCCCGGGGGCCTCGTCCCCGAGCAGCAGGCACCGCATCGCCTGGCGGTACTGCGGGGACTTCTCACCGAACGTCAGATGCCTGGCGTGCGGCCACTGTCGGGGCACCCGTACCGTCATGTCGGACGTGAGCCGGGGGGCCGAGCGCTTGTGCTGCTCCAGCCGCAGGGTGGCGCTGACGGTGCTTCCGCCGAGGCCGTCCGACATGCAGTCGGTACCGGCATCGCGCTGCCGTGCCTGGGCCGGACCGCACCCCCCGGCCCAGGCCACCAGCACCAGGAGTGGCAGCAGCAGTCGCCACCACCGAGTCATCGCCATAGGGCCGCCACCTCTCCCTGTCCCGGCGAATGTAGACAAAGCGTTGTACATGTCATGCTCGGACACACGGCGCAGTGCCGTCGCCCACCTGCTTGGGCGTGCCGGTGGCATTTGCGGGGGCTGGTCGGGCGTCCGACAATGGAAGCCCGGTGACCGTCAGTCGATTGACGGAGGACCCATGACCGACACCGAAACGGGCGTCCCGCGCACTCCGCTTCCCCGGTTCGAGGAGGCAGAAGGACTGGGGCCCCAGGACGCCGAGTTCGTCGAGGATCTGGTGGCGGTGCTGGCCAAGCACGGGAATCTGGACCGGTTCGGCCTCTGCCTGCTGCACGACCACTTCCCGCTCCGCGCCGGTGAAGTGCTGGTGGAGACGAACGACCCCGTGGCCCGCACACTGCACGCCCACGTCGAGAACGCGGACGGGACACGGCACGCCAAAGCGTCGCAGTGGCGGTTCGTGCCGCATGCCGGCCAGGAGCCGGGCGACGCCGGGTCCGCGGGCGGCTCCTTCCAGGAGATCATGCTGTGCACCACGCTCGACCTCTGCCCCGGGCGCGCGAACGACCACGACGGCCGTTGAGGACGCCGGGTACGCCCAGGGCGCCGGGCACGGCGAAGGGGCGCCGTCCGTGCGGACGACGCCCCTTCGGCGTGGCAGACCCAGGGTCCTTCGTTCGGATCAGGCCGGATCAGGGCGCGGTGCCAGGGCCCGCGGGCCCGGCGTGATCCAAACGAGAGGCCCTAGAACTTGTTCTTCGGCGTGATCCCCAGCGCCAGCCCCGCCAGGCCCCGCTGCCGTCCGCCCAGCTTGCCGGCGATCGCGCGCAGCGCGGAGCCCGCCGGGGAGTCCGGGTCGGTCAGGACGACCGGCTTGCCCTCGTCGCCGCCCTCGCGGAGGCGGACGTCGATCGGGATGCTGCCGAGGACGGGAACGGACGCGCCCGTGGTGCGGGTGAGGCCGTCGGCGACCAGCTGGCCGCCGCCCGTGCCGAAGACGTCGACCATCTCGCCGCAGTGCGGGCAGGGCAGGCCGGACATGTTCTCGACCACGCCGACGATCTTCTGGTGGGTCTGCACGGCGATGGAACCGGCCCGCTCGGCCACCTCGGCCGCCGCCTGCTGCGGGGTCGTCACGACCAGGATCTCGGCGTTCGGGACCAGCTGGGCGACGGAGATCGCGATGTCACCGGTGCCGGGCGGCAGGTCCAGCAGCAGGACGTCCAGGTCGCCCCAGTAGACGTCCGCCAGGAACTGCTGCAGGGCGCGGTGCAGCATCGGGCCGCGCCAGACGACCGGGGCGTTGCCCGGGGTGAACATGCCGATGGAGATGACCTTCACGCCGTTCGCGGACGGCGGCATGATCATGTTCTCGACCTGGGTGGGCCGGCCGTCGGCGCCCAGCATGCGCGGCACGCTGTGGCCGTAGATGTCGGCGTCCACGACGCCGACCTTCAGGCCGTCGGCCGCCATCGCCGCCGCCAGGTTCACCGTCACCGAGGACTTGCCGACGCCGCCCTTGCCGGACGCGACCGCGTAGACCCGGGTGAGGCTGCCCGGCTTGGCGAAGGGGACCTCGCGCTCGGCCTGGCCGCCGCGCAGGGCCGTCGCCAGCTCCTTGCGCTGCTCGTCGCTCATCACGTCCAGGGTGACGTCGACGCGGGTGACGCCCTCGACCCGGGAGACCGCCTCGGTGACGCGCTGCGTGATGGTGTCGCGCATCGGGCAGCCGGACACCGTCAGGTACACGGTGACCGCGACCGCTCCGTCCGCGCCGATCTCCACCGATTTGACCATCCCGAGTTCGGTGATCGGGCGGTTGATCTCGGGGTCGTTCACCGTCGCCAGTGCCTCGCGCACCGCGTCTTCCGTAGCCATAAGGACGATGGTACGGCGCACCGGGGGGCGTCCGGGATGCCCCTCAGCGGTCGTCTGTGTCACGTCCCGGCGGCCGTTCCGCCCGTTCCGCCGGGAATACGACGTGACCTGGGTGCCCGTCGTGGCGGCGGCGCTCCTCCAGCTCCTTGACCAGGTCCTGGAGCTCCGAGCGGATCCAGTCGCGGGTGGCCACCTCGCCCAGGCCCGTGCGCAGGGCGGCGACCTCCCGGGTCAGGTACTCGGTGTCGGCGATGGACCGCTCGTTCTGCTTGCGGTCCTGCTCCAGGTTGACCCGGTCCCGGTCGTCCTGCCTGTTCTGCGCGAGCAGGATCAGCGGGGCCGCGTAGGACGCCTGGAGGGACAGCATCAGGGTCAGGAAGATGAACGGGTACTCGTCGAAGCGCAGGTGGCGGGGGGCGGCGACGTTCCACACCACCCACACGATGATGACGACGGTCATCCAGACGATGAAGCGTCCGGTGCCCAGGAAGCGGGCGATCTTCTCCGACAGCCGGCCGAAGGCCTCCGGGTCCCACTCGGGCAGGATCCGGCGGCGTGGCGTGCGCGGCTGGTCCAGCCGGGTGGTCCGGGGCCGCCCGGCGGCCGTGGCGCCCGCCGGATGACGCTCGCGGGTCGCGGTCTCGCGCTCAGGAGCCATGCGTGGGCGCCTCCTCTCCCTGCTCGAGGTGGAACTCGGTCTCCCGCCAGTCGTCGGGCAGCATGTGGTCCAGTACGTCGTCCACGGTCACCGCGCCGAGCAGCGACCCGGACTCGTCCACCACGGGCGCCGCCACCATGTCGTACGTGGCGAAGAACCCGGCGATGACCGGCAGGGCCGCGTCCGGGGACAGCGGCTGCAGATCGTCGTCCACGAGCGAGCTGACCAGGGTGTACGGCGGGTCGCGCAGCAGCCGCTGGAAGTGGACGGTGCCCAGGTACTTGCCGGTCGGGGTCTCGTCGGGCGGGCGGCAGACGTAGACCTGGGCGGCGAGGGCGGGGGACAGGTCCGGGTTGCGGACCCGGGCGAGCGCGTCGGCGACGGTCGCGTCGGGCCGCAGCACGATCGGCTCCGTCGTCATCAGACCGCCGGCCGTGTGCTCCTCGTACGACATCAGGCGTCGCATGTCGGCCGCGTCGGCGGGCTGCATCAGGCTCAGCAGCCGCTCCTTGTCCGCCTCGGGCAGTTCGGCGAGCAGGTCGGCCGCGTCGTCCGGGTCCATGGCCTCCAGCACGTCCGCCGCGCGCTCCTCCTTGAGCTTGCCGAGGATCTCGATCTGGTCGTCCTCCGGCAGCTCCTCCAGCACGTCGGCGAGCCGGTCGTCGTCCAGGGCGGCGGCGACCTCGGCCCGCCGCTTCGCGGAGAGGTGGTGCAGGACGTTGGCGAGGTCGGCGGGGCGCAGCTGCTCGAAGGTGGCGAGCAGGCTCTCGGCGCCCTGTCCGTGCTCCTCCAGCGAGAACCCGGTGACGGCCGACCACTCGGCGGTCAGCGTCTCCCCCTTCGCCCGGCGGAAGGCGCCGCCCTTCCTGCCCTTGCGCAGGAAGACGCGGTCGACCTCCCAGTCCCGGCGGGCGGGCAGCTGCTGCACGGACACGTCGAGGACGGTGACCTCCTCGCCGGTCTCCACCAGCGTCACGCGCCGGTCCAGCAGTTCGCCGAAGACCAGCCGCTCGGTGGGCCGCTGCTCGAACCGGCGGACGTTGACCACGCCGGTGGTGATGACCTGGCCGGACTCGATGCCGGTGACCCGGGTCATGGGCAGGAAGATACGGCGCCGGGTGGACAGCTCGACGACCAGCCCGAGGACGCGCGGGGGCCGTCGCCCGACGCGCAGCATGACGACCAGATCGCGGACGCGACCCACCTGGTCGCCGGTCGGATCGAAGACGGGGACCCCGGCGAGGTGCGAGACGAAGATCCGGGGGGCGCCGGCTGCCATGGCTCTGCTTCCTTTGCCTGGGAGTCGCTGGGAATTGCCTGGGAGTCGCTGAGGACTGCTGTGGGTGGAATTTGCTCGGATTTGCCCGCGCGGGTGCGCTTCAGGCTAGCCCGTACCGCTCGGATACGCCCTGGTGGGGGGTCCGGACGGACTGGCTCCGCCGGGCGGGCGGGGCACCGGTACGCTGCGGTACGCCGCTCAGGAACCGTCAGAAAGGCGATCCCACCCGTGACTGCGATGCCCCGGGGCCGTGCCCGCCGGACCGCGCTGCTGACCGCGACCTGCGCCCTGGCGGTGGCGGGAGCGATGGTGCTGTCGGGGTGCGGCGGCGACGACCCGGACGCGGGCACCAACGGGGTGGGCAAGCTGCCCGCCGACAGGATCCAGGCGAAGACGCGGGCGGCGGCGGAGTCGGCGTCGGCCGTGCGGCTGGCCGGGACCGTGGTGACCAGCGGCCGTACGTACCGGCTGGACATGCGGCTCAAGGACGCCGGCGGGACCGGCTCGGTGACCTCGCAGGGGGCGACCTTCAAGCTGCTGCGGATCGGCGGGGAGCTGTACCTCAAGGCCGACGCGGACTTCTGGAACCACGCCGACGGCAGCGACGGCGCCGCGGGCAAGCTGGACGGCAAGTACGTGAAGGTGCCGCAGGGGGATCCCTCGTACAAGAAGTTCAGCGGTTTCACGGACAAGGACGTCCTCCTCGACGGTCTCCTCACGCTGCACGGCACGTTGGCGACGGACGGCCACCACACCGACGGGACGGGTACCCGCACGATCCGCATCACCGGCGACAAGGGCGCCGGCGGCACGCTGGACGTGTCCCTCGAGGGCACGCCCTACCCGCTGCGCCTGGTCCGCGCCGGCGACGCGGGGACGCTCCGCTTCTCCGACTGGGGCAGGAACTTCAGCGTCGAGGAACCGGCCAGGTCGGAGACCGTGGACTACGGCAGGCAGCTGCCGGCGTCGTAGGGGAGCGGTGGGGCCGTAGGACGGTTGCCGCGGGGGCCGCCGGTCACTTGCCCTTGCGGCGTCTGAGCAACAGTTTCGGCAGGCCTGCCGGCACCGGTCCGCGGGTGGTCGCCGGCGTCGTGACCGGGCGCTGCGCCAGGTTGCCGTCCGGCAGCGGGGCCACCGGCCCGGTCGGCGCCAGGCGGAGCACCCGGCACTCGCGGGCCCAGCGGGCCGGCATCCGCTCGCCGTCGGGGGCGTTCAGCCGCTTGCCCTTCAGCTCGGCGACGGCCGCCTCCCACTCCGGCGAACCGGACGCGAGCTCGGACACGGCCGCCGTGAACGTCACCAGCCGGCCGCCCTTGTCCTTGCTGCGCACGCTCACCTCGGCGGAGCCCCCGTCGGCGAGCCCCTCCAGCGGCTGCTCGCCCGGCCCGTCACCGACCACGCACACCGCGCCCTCGTGCCACACGTGCCACAGCGCCCGCGCGGCCGGAGCCCCGGCGCCCCTGACCCAGATCAGGCCGGACTTCTTCGCGGCCTCCTCGATGAGGGCCCGGTCGAGCAGCTCGCTTGTCATGCGCCCCAGCCTAACCAGGCCGTACCGGCCCGCTCACAGCCAGCCGTTGCGCTTCAGCGTGCGGTGGATGCCCACACACAGCGCGGCCGTGATGCCCATGATCACCGGGTAGCCGTACCTCCAGTGCAGCTCGGGCATGTACTGGAAGTTCATGCCGTACACCCCGCAGACCATCGTCGGCACGGCGATGATGGCCGCCCACGCGGTGATCTTGCGCATGTCCTCGTTCTGCGCGACGGAGGCCTGCGCGAGGTTGGCCTGGAGGATGGAGTTCAGCAGTTCGTCGAAGCCCAGCACCTGCTCCTGGACCCGGGCGAGGTGGTCGGCGACGTCCCGGAAGTACTTCTGGATGTCCGGGTCGATCAGCCGCATCGGCCGCTCGCTCAGCAGCTGCATCGGCCGCAGCAGCGGCGCCACCGCCCGCTTGAACTCCAGCACCTCGCGCTTGAGTTGGTAGATCCGCGCGGAGTCCACACCGCGCGAGACCCCGCCCCGGCGGCCGGGTGAGAACACCTCGGTCTCCACCTCGTCGATGTCGTCCTGGACGGCGTCGGCGACCGCGATGTAGCCGTCCACGACGTGGTCGGCGATGGCGTGCAGCACGGCCGAGGGGCCCTTGGCGAGCAGCTCCGGGTCGTCCTGGAGGCGGTGCCGCAGGGCCCGCAGCGATCCCTGGCCGCCGTGCCGGACGGTGATGAAGAAGTCCCGGCCGGTGAAGCACATCACCTCGCCGGTCTCCACGACCTCGCTGTTGGCGGTGAGCCGGTCGTGTTCGACGTAGTGGATGGTCTTGAACACGGTGAACAGCGAGTCGTCGTACCGCTCCAGCTTCGGCCTCTGGTGGGCCTGCACCGCGTCCTCGACGGCCAGCGGGTGCAGTCCGAACTCGCTCGCGATACCGGCGAACTCCGCCTCGGTCGGCTCGTGCAGCCCGATCCAGACGAAGCCGCCGTCGCGGCGCACCAGCCGCATGGCCTCCTGCGGGCTGAGCGGCCCCGGGCTCTGCACACGGGCGCCGTCGCGGTAGACGGCGCAGTCGACGACGGCCGAGGGCGAACCGGGAACGCGGGTGGCGTCGTACGACGTGCTCGTGTCCTTGCGCAGCGAGACACGGGACGACGGGCGGACCGCGGCGCGCAGGTCACGGATCATCGACATGGGCAGGCTCCTTCGCGGGCGGGCAGCGAGGGCACGCGGCGACGGATGGAACTACCCGGAATGGGGACGTCCTGAGTGCGTGTGTTTGGCACGTCCACAAAGCGGGGAGCACCGCACCGTCACGGTGGCGACTTCGCTGCTGACGCAGAACTGATTCAGGTCAGACAGATCAGGCAAAGCGAAACGAAGTGCTCTTCCGAACGACGGAGCGCAAGGGAAGGCGGCGGCCAGCCGGTAACTACATCAGCAGCCGGAAGAGCGAGTGGTACTGCACGGTCGACTTCGATCCATGACAGCCCCACCTCCTCCGGCCGGTCCCTCGTAAGGGAGTCCCATCGGCGTCGGGACCCGACGGCACGCTTCGGCGTGCTGGCCCCGAACCACCGGCTCAGAGTACCAGCCGCCCGTACTGTCAAGGCGCCGCTTTGCCCGCTGCTGACGAGTTCTATGCTCGGCGCATGGCTGATGTTCTTCCTCTGGTCGAGGCCCGGTTGACCACCGCGCTGGGCGCGCCGGACGCGCGCGCCGCGGTCACCTTCCTCGGCACGGACCGCATCGAGGTGCTCCGCTTCCAGGAGGGGGACGTCGTCCGTTACGCCACCCTCGGCATGTCCCAGCACCCCATGGCGGACCCCACGGCGATGCTCGCCGACCCGGTCAAGGGCCCACGTGCCGAACTGGTCCTGTCGGTGCGCGCGGGCCTCGCCGACACCGGCAAGGTGCTCCGCCCGCTCGCCGTGCTCGCCGCGACTCCGCAGGTGGAGGGGCTGGTGGTGACGCCGGGCGCCTCGCTGGACGTGGGCGAGCCGCTGTGGCCCGGCGCCCCCTTCACCTCCGTGCTGGTGGGCGAGCCCGGTGGGCTGGTGGAGGACCTGGAGCTGGACGCCCCGATGGACCCGGTGCGGTTCCTGCCGCTGCTGCCGATGACCCCGAACGAGGCCGCCTGGAAGCGGGTGCACGGTGCCCAGGCCCTCCAGGAGCGCTGGCTCGGACACGGCACGGACCTGCGGGACCCCGCCCGCAGATCCGTTCCGCTGGACTGAACCGGCACCGGCCGCGCGTGACCGATCTCACCAACACAAGGCCGGATCCGGTCAGTTGGCGAAGACGCCGACCCCGTCCTCGGTGGCGTGCCGCGGCTCCAGCTCCTCCGCCTCGTGCGTGAGGGCCCCGCGCCGGACGACGACCACGAGCGCGCCCAGCACCGCCGTGACGGCCGCGACCACGAACGGGACGTGGATGTCGGTCCACTCCTCGATCTTCGGCGCGAAGTAGGGCGCCGCCGCGGCGGCGAACCAGCGGACGAAGTTGTAGCCCGCGCTCGCCACCGGGCGCGGCGCGTCCGACACCCCGAGGGCCAGCTCGGTGTAGACCGTGTTGTTCACGCCGATGAAGGCACCGGACAGGATCGTGCAGACGACGGCCGCGGTGTGACCGCCGTAGCCGAGCACGAGGACGTCCGCCGCGAGCAGCACCAGCGAGCCGCCGAGCACCTTCAGCGAGCCGAACCGGGCCTGCATGCGCGGGGCGACGATCACCGAGAAGACGGCGAGCAGCACACCCCAGGCGAAGAAGACCGCGCCCGAGCGGTACGGGGTCATGTTCAGCACGAACGGCGTGAAGGCCAGCACCGTGAAGAACGTGTAGTTGTAGAAGAAGGCCGAGACCGCCGCCGAGGCCAGGCCGCCGTGGCCGAGCGCCTTGAGGGGGTCGAGGACCGAGGTCTTCCGGGCCGGCTTCGGCTGCTCCTTCAGGAACGCCGTGATGCACAGGAAGCCGATCGCCATCAGCGTGGCCGTGCCGAAGAACGGGTAGCGCCAGCTCACGTTGCCGAGGACCGCGCCGAGCAGCGGGCCGCAGGCCATGCCGAGGCCGAGCGCGGACTCGTAGAGCAGGATCGCGGCCGCGCTGCCCCCGGCCGCCGCGCCGACGATCACCGCGAGGGCGGTCGAGACGAAGAGGGCGTTGCCGAGCCCCCAGCCGGCCCGGAACCCGACGAGCTGGCCGACCGAGCCGGAGGTGCCGGCCAGGCCGGCGAAGACGACCACGAAGGCGAGGCCGAGCAGCAGGGTCTTGCGGCCGCCGACGCGGCTGGAGACGAAGCCGGTCAGCAGCATCGCCACGGCGGTGATCAGGAAGTACGAGGTGAAGAGCAGGGACACCTGGCTGGCGGTGGCGTGCAGGCCCTGCGCGATCGACGGCAGGATCGGGTCGACGAGACCGATGCCCATGAAGGCCACGACGGAGGCGCCGGCCGTGGCCCAGACCGCCTTGGGCTGTCGCAGGATGCCACCGGCTCCCGCGTCGAGGGGGTCCATGTGCTTCTCCCATCGTCACAGAGATAGTTGGGCTATGCACATAGTAAGTTAGGTCGGCTAATTAATGCAAGGCGCATCTATCCCGGTCGGTGAGGCATCCGGAGGGCTCTTCGGTCCGGACGGGTGATCGTCCTTGACGTGGGCGGGCAGGGGTAGGACCGTGGAGCCCTATGAGGGGCGAACCCAGTTGCCCGAGGTGTGGTGGCCGGGTCAGGGCTCCCGGACTCTTCGCCGATGCCTGGCAGTGCGACGTGCACGGCACGGTGTATCCGCTGCAGCCCGTGATCCCGCCCAGCGTCGAGGCGCTCAACGTCGTCGTGCACCGCACGCAGGTGCCGGTGTGGATGCCGTGGCCGCTGCCGGTCGGCTGGCTGTTCACGGGTGTGGCGTACGCCGGCGACGACCGCAGCGGCGGCCGGGCGACCGCGGTGGCCTGCTCCGGCCCCGGACCGCTCGGCGGGCCGGGCGAGCTGATCCTGATCGCCGAGGAGCTGGGCGTCGGCCTCGGCGCGCACTACGCGGGCATCGACGGCCCGGACCCGGGGTCGTACATGAACGTGGAGAAGCCGCCGGAGGCCAAGGTGCTGGCCGCCGGCCGTCCCACCCCGCTCTGGCACGTCTACCGCACCCCGGACGACCGCGCCGTCTTCGCCGGCGAGGCGCTCGGGATGTGGCTGTGGGCGGTCATGTGGCCCGAGCAGTCCGGTCTGCTCATGTACGACGAGCTGGTGCTGACCGACTTGCGGGAGGCGGGGGCGGAGCTGGACCTGGTGCCCTGCGGGGCGTTGTCGCCGCGCCTGCTTCGGCCGTGACGCCCGCGGGGGTGCCGAGTGCGCTCCGCGGGCGGCCGCGGGTGCGTCGTGGCTTGTCGCGCAGTTCCCCGCGCCCCTTCCGGGCGCTGGGGTAAAGGGTGCTCACCGGTTGCGGGGGTGACAGCGCGGTCGAAAACACCGTTATCCTTGGGTGTCCCCTTGCTTCCGCCGGTGTTCTGGAGTTGTCGTGCGCATTGACCTGCACTGTCACTCCACGGCTTCCGACGGTACGGACAGCCCGGCCGAGCTGGTGCGCAACGCCGCCGCCGCCGGCCTGGACGTCGTCGCGCTGACCGATCACGACACCACGCGGGGGTACGGCGAGGCGATCGGCGCGCTGCCCGAGGGCCTGACGCTGATCACCGGAGCCGAGCTGTCCTGCCGGGTCGACGGCGTCTCGATGCACCTGCTGGCCTACCTCTTCGACCCCGAGGAGCCCGCCCTGCTCGCCGAGCGCGAGCTGGTCCGCGACGACCGGGTGCCGCGGGCCAAGGGCATGGTCGCCAAGCTGAACGCGCTGGGCGTACCGGTGACCTGGGAACAGGTCGAGCGGATCGCCGCCGGAGGGTCGGTGGGGCGCCCGCACGTCGCCTCGGCGCTGGTCGAGCTGGGCGTCGTACCCACGGTGAGCGACGCCTTCACCGAGGAGTGGCTGGCCGACGGCGGGCGGGCCTTCGTGGAGAAGCACGAGACCGACCCCTTCGAGGCGATCCGGCTGGTCAAGGCCGCGGGCGGGGTCAGCGTGTTCGCGCACCCGGCCGCCGCCAAGCGCGGCCGCACCGTGCCGGAGTCCCGGATCGCGGAAATGGCCGAGGCCGGCCTGGACGGCATCGAGGTCGACCACATGGACCACGACGCCGACGCCCGGGACCGCCTGCGGGGCCTGGCGAAGGAGCTGGGGCTGCTGGTCACGGGCTCCTCGGACTACCACGGCAGCCGCAAGACCGTGGCGCTCGGCGCCTTCACGACCGACCCCGAGGTGTACGGGGAGATCACCCGGCGGGCGACGGGCGCGTTCCCGGTGCCGGGGACCGGCGGAGCCTGAGGCCCCGGGCCCGACCCGCCGCACCGCTTCACACCCGCGCTCCGTACTGCCTCATGCCCGCGGTCCGGACCGCCTCACGCCCCGTAGTTCCTCTTCCCGCAAGGCCTGTACTTCCCCCATGTTCGACATCGCCGTCTTCGGCTCGCTGTTCCTGACCCTCTTCGTCATCATGGATCCCCCCGGGATCACCCCGATCTTCCTCGCCCTGACCGCCGGGCGGCCGGCCAAGGTGCAGCGGAGGATGGCCTTCCAGGCCGTCTGCGTGGCGGGCGGGGTCATCGCCGTCTTCGGCGTCCTGGGCCACCAGATCCTGAACTACCTGCACGTGTCCGTGCCCGCCCTGATGATCGCGGGCGGACTGCTGCTCCTGCTGATCGCGCTGGACCTGCTGACGGGCAAGAACGACGAGCCCCAGCAGACCAAGGACGTCAACGTGGCGCTCGTACCGCTGGGCATGCCGCTGCTGGCGGGGCCCGGTGCGATCGTGTCCGTGATCCTGGCCGTGCAGAAGGCCGACAGCGTGTCGACACAGCTCTCGGTGTGGTCCGCGATCCTCGCGATCCACGTCGTGCTGTGGCTGGTGATGCGCTACTCGCTGCTGATCATCCGGGTCATCAAGGACGGCGGCGTCGTCCTCGTGACGCGGCTCGCGGGCATGATGCTCTCCGCGATCGCCGTGCAGCAGATCATCAACGGGGTCACTCAGGTGATCCGGGGGAGCTGAGCCGTCGGCGGCTCGGCTCCCCCGGAAAGCTTGAGTGACGGACGGGCCCGTGCGCGGGTCGCCCGTGTGCGGGTTACGAGGCCGGGGTCTCGGCCGGGCGGATCCACAGGCGCTGCCCTACGGCGGCGGCCTGCTGAACGATCCGGTTGACGGAGGCGGCGTCCACGACGGTGCTGTCCACGGCGGTGCCGTCGACCTCGTCGAGTCGCATGATCTCGAAGCGCATGGCTTCTCCCTTCGTCTGGTCATCCTCCTGCGGAGAACTACTTGGTGTGACCTCTGGTGTATCCAGCGTCGTACCTAGTCAACGCGCCGCTTGTTACAAACATTCCCTACGCTAAAGAAATTTTTCGAACAACTAATTACCGACCGGTAAGCGACTTGGCCGAAGCCGGGACGGGACCCACCGGGACCGGTTGTGTCCGCAGTGTGACCACCGGGACAATGGAGGCGATGAACGACGACCTGGCCGGCCTCGGTGCCCGTATCGACCGCACGAACGAGCTGCTGGAACGCATGCTCGCCGAGGTGGCCAAGACGCCCTCGACCCACGCGATCTTCGTCGACGCGGGCTACCTGTACGCGGCCGTCGGCCGGCTGGTCGCCGGGACCGAGGACCGGCGCGCCTTCGACCTGGACGCCGAGGGCCTGATCGACGCGCTCATCGACAAGGCGCGCACCATCTTCGCGGACAGCCGGCTGCTGCGCGTCTACTGGTACGACGGCGCCCGGCGCCGCATCCACACCGCCGAGCAGCAGGTCATCGCCGAACTGCCCGACGTCAAGGTCCGCCTCGGCAACCTCAACGCCAACAACCAGCAGAAGGGCGTCGACTCGCTGATCCGGACCGACCTGGAGTCACTGGCACGGCACCGCGCGATCAGCGACGCCGCCCTCCTCGGCGGCGACGAGGACCTGGTCTCGGCGGTCGAGGCGGCCCAGGGCTACGGCGCCCGCGTCCACCTCTGGGGCATCGAGGCGCCCGAAGGCCGCAACCAGGCCGAGCCGTTGCTCTGGGAGGTCGACAGCCAGCGCACCTTCGACCTGCAGTTCTTCAAGCCGTACGTCTCCCGGCGCACGGCCGCCGCGTTCGAGTCCGCCGGCGGGGCCCGCCCCAGCCGCGAGGACGTGCGCTTCGTCGGCGCCCAGATCGCGGCACGATGGCTCGCCTCCCGCGGCCGCGATGCGATGGTCGAGCTGTTCCCCGGCCACCCGTACCTGCCCGGCTCCGTCGACCAGGACCTGCTGGTCGAGGCCGAGGAACTGCTCCAGTACTCCCTGCGCGGCCAGGCGGACCTGCGACGGGCGCTCAGGGACGGGTTCTGGGAGCATCTGCAGTCCCAGTACTAGGTCCTGTCGTCCGCGGGACCCAGGCGTTCCTCTACCGGGCGATGCGCGGGGCGGTGTCGTCCCAGAAGTCGGCGAGCGCGCGGGCCGTCTCCAGCGGGCGGTCGGTGTTGGGGGAGTGCTCGGCGCCCTCGATCACCGTCCGGCGCGCCTCCAGCCGCACCGCCATGTCGTCGAGCAGCGGCAGCGGCCAGGTGTCGTCGCGCGCCCCCGACAGCACGTGGAACGGCAGCGGTACGGCCGCCAGTTCGGCGACGCGGTCCGGTTCGGTGCACAACTGGCGGCCCGTGGCGAGGAGTTGCGCCGACCTGGTGCCCAGCCAGCGGCGCCGCAGGTCGGCCCGGTCGTCCAGGCCCGCGTCGAGCGCCGGGGTCTCCGTCTCCTCCGGCGGCTCCATCGCCTGGATGGTCTCCCACACCTCCGCCATGCTCAGCACCGCCAGCGCGTCCCGGAGCAGCTTCACGCGCTCCTGCTGGTGCGCCGAGATCTGTGCCGGGCCCGAGGCCATCAGCGTGAACGACACGAAGGGGGTGTGGTCGAGCAGGACGGCCGCGCGCCCGATCTGGCCGCCGAGCGAGTGGCCCAGCAGATGCACCGGGCCGCCGATCGCCTCCGCCTGCGCGAGCACGTCCCGCGCCAACTCCTCCTGCGCGTAGGCGGCCTCGTCCGTCGCCGGTCCGTCCGACTCGAACTGCCCCCGCCCGTCCACGGCGACGGTCCGGTATCCGCGCTCGGCGAGCGGCACGTGCAGCGGATTGAAGTCCTCCTTGCTGCCGGTGAACCCCGGCAGCAGCAGCGCGACGCCCTTCGGCTCGACACCGACGGCCACGGGCGCGTCGACCACGGCGAACTCACCGCGCGCCGTCCGAAGTGAGTACGCGCGGGCGCCGGGGGGCGGGACGAAGGTGGGGGGCCTGCTCATGGGGAGAGGTTATCGGGAGGGGGCGGGGTCGGCTGATCGGAGCGGGCGGGTGGGGGACGAAGGGCGGCCCGGGGGGTGGGGGTGCCGGGTCCCCCGGAAACGCCGATGGCCGGGTCCACTGTCGTGAACCCGGCCATCGCGCGCTGGATCAGGCCTCGGTAACCTCAACGGCCGCCGTGGCCTTGCGGGTCCGGCGCCGCGGCTTGACCTCCGGCTCCTCGGTGGCCTGCGCCGGAATCTCCGGAGCTGCCGCCTCGGCAACGGCCTTGCGGGTCCGCCGGGCCTTGGGAGCGGTGACCGCCTCCCCGTCGACCGCGTCCACGGCGGCGACGGCCGTCTTGCGCGTGCGACGCGGCTTGGCCTCGGCCTCGGGGGCCTCCGGCGCGGCGGCGGTCTTGCGGGTCCGGCGCGGCTTGGCCTCGGTGGCCTCGGCGGTGTCGACGGCGGCCTCGGCGGCAGCCGCGGTCTTCCGCGTGCGGCGCGGCTTGGCCTCGGCCTCCGTCTCGGTGGCCTCCGGTGCCGTGGCGGCGGTCTTGCGGGTCCGGCGCGGCTTGGCTTCCGTGGCCTCTGCCGTGTCGGCGGCGGCCGTCGCGGCGGCGGTCTTGCGCGTGCGGCGCGGCTTGGCCTCGGCTTCGGCCGTCTCCGGCTCGGCAACCGTGGCCTTGCGGGTCCGGCGCGGCTTGGCCTCGGTGGCCTCGGCGGTGTCGACGGCGGCCTCGGCGGCAGCCGCGGTCTTGCGCGTGCGGCGCGGCTTGGCCTCGGCTTCGGCCGTCTCCGGCTCGGCAACCGCGGTCTTGCGGGTCCGGCGCGGCTTGGCTTCCGTGGCCTCGGCGGTGTCGACGGCGGCCTCGGCGGCAGCCGCGGTCTTCCGCGTGCGGCGCGGCTTGGCCTCGGCCTCCGTCTCGGGGGCCTCCGGTGCCGTGGCGGCGGTCTTGCGGGTCCGGCGCGGCTTGGCCTCGGTGGCCTCGGCCGTGTCCAGCGCCGCTTCCACCGGGGTCGCCGGCTCGGCCGTCTTGCGGGTACGACGGCGCGGCTTGGTCTCCGCGGCCGGGGCGGCCTCGGCGGCGGGCTCCGTCACCGGGGCCCTGTCCACGGTCTGCTCGGTCACCGGGGGTTCGGCCTGAGCCGGGGTCACGGCGGACTCGGTCACCGGGGACTCGGCCGCGGCCGGCCGGCGGGTGCGGCGACGGCGCGGCTGCTCCGGGGTGTCGAGCGCCGCGGGGCCCTCGGCCGTGGCCACCGTCTCCACGGCGGTCTCAGGAGCGGTCGTCGGCGTGGCGGCGGCCGTCACCGGCTCCGCCGACGCTCCGCCGCGCGTGCGGCGACGGCGGCGCGGGGTGCGGGTGGCGCCCGGCGTCTCCTCACCGGAGGTCTCCGTGGCCGGCGCGGCCGGGGAGGCGTCCAGCGGGGTGCCGCCGCGCGTGCGGCGACGGCGGCGCGGCGTACGCGCGGGACGCTCTCGCTCGGCCGGGGCCGACTCGGCGCGAGCACCGCGGCCACTGCGGCCGCGACCGCCCCGTCCGCCGGTCTCGCCCAGGTCCTCCAGGACCTCCGCGTCCAGCCCGGCACGGGTCCGCGCGGAGCGGGGCAGGGTGCCCTTGGTGCCCTCGGGGATACCGAGGTCGGAGAACAGGTGCGGGGAGCTCGAGTACGTCTCCACCGGGTCGTTGAAGTCCAGCTCCAGCGCCTTGTTGATCAGCTGCCAGCGCGGGATGTCGTCCCAGTCGACGAACGTGATCGCCGTGCCCTTGGCGCCCGCGCGGCCGGTGCGGCCGACGCGGTGCAGGTACGTCTTCTCGTCCTCGGGGGACTGGTAGTTGATGACGTGGGTCACGCCCTCGACGTCGATGCCGCGGGCGGCGACGTCGGTGCAGACGAGGACGTCGACCTTGCCGTTGCGGAAGGCCCGCAGGGCCTGCTCGCGGGCGCCCTGGCCGAGGTCGCCGTGGACCGCGCCGGAGGCGAACCCGCGGTGCTGGAGCTGCTCGGCGATGTCGGCGGCCGTGCGCTTGGTACGGCAGAAGATCATCGCCAGTCCGCGGCCGTCGGCCTGGAGGATGCGGGCGACCATCTCCGGCTTGTCCATGTTGTGCGCGCGGTAGACGAACTGCTTGATGTTCGCGACCGTGGCACCCTCGTCGTCCGGCGCGGTGGCGCGGATGTGGGTGGGCCGGGACATGTAGCGGCGGGCGAGGCCGATGACCGCGCCCGGCATCGTGGCCGAGAACAGCATCGTCTGGCGCTTGGCCGGCAGCATGTTGACGATCTTCTCGACGTCGGGCAGGAAGCCCAGGTCGAGCATCTCGTCGGCCTCGTCGAGGACCAGGCACTTGACGTGCTTCAGATCGAGCTTCTTCTGGCCCGCGAGGTCGAGCAGGCGGCCCGGGGTGCCGACGACCACGTCGACGCCCTTCTTCAGGGCCTCCACCTGGGGCTCGTAGGCCCGGCCGCCGTAGATCGCGACCACGCGCACGTTACGGACCTTGCCGGCCGTCAGCAGGTCGTTGGTGACCTGGGTGCACAGCTCGCGCGTGGGGACGACCACGAGCGCCTGCGGGGCGTCCGTGAGGGCCTCGGGGGCGGCGCGTCCGGCCTCGACGTCGGCGGGGACGGTGACGCGCTCCAGGAGGGGAAGACCGAAGCCCAGCGTCTTGCCGGTGCCGGTCTTGGCCTGGCCGATGACGTCCGTGCCGGAGAGGGCGACGGGGAGTGTCATCTCCTGGATGGGGAAGGGGGTGGTGATGCCGACGGCCTCCAGGGCCTCGGCGGTCTCGGGGAGGATTCCGAGTTCTCGAAACGTCGTAGTCAGGGTGCTGCCTCTTCTGTGTGCGCGGTGCGAGGCGAGCGAGCGGGGGTCGTGTCCGACCGTGCCGGGGGACGTCGGCTGCCGTACGGACGAACCACTCGGGCAAGTCGTATGACACGGGACCTCTGCCGACGCTCTAGCGCTCGTACCGCTGAGGGTTCCCTCCTGCCGTCGTACGATCACTGCCGTACGGCCTTTGGAGGGCTGTCGGGTCGGAGCCGATCGGGCCACCGACCGGGCATCCTCATGCGTGCGGCCTGTCGCGACACGTCGAGCATCGTCGACGCACTCTGGCAGGCGCATTACCACCATACCCCGGATTCGCGCACATGCGGTGGCCGATTTGGTCACGTAGTCGTGGTCACACTCGTTGACCAGGGCTTGAGCGGGGCGTGGAGCGGGCTATTGTGCGCCTCATGACTAGCTCTGACAAGCCTGAGAACGCGTCCGCCGAACCCGCCGAACCCACCGGTGTCGCCGCCCAGGACTGGGCGCGGGCGTCCGCCGACCCGCAGTACCGCGCCGCTGTCGTGGATCTGCTCGGCGCTCTCGCGTACGGGGAGCTTGCGGCGTTCGAGCGGCTCGCGGAGGACGCCAAGCTGGCGCCGACCCTCGCGGACAAGGCGGAGCTGGCGAAGATGGCCTCGGCCGAGTTCCACCACTTCGAACGGCTGCGGAACCGGCTGACCGAGATCGGCGAGGAGCCCACGGCCGCGATGGACCCGTTCGTCGCCGCGCTCGACGGCTTCCACCGGCAGACCGCGCCCTCGGACTGGCTGGAGGGCCTGGTCAAGGCGTACGTCGGCGACTCGATCGCGAGCGACTTCTACCGTGAGGTCGCGGCCCGGCTCGACTCCGACACCCGCGAGCTCGTGCTCGCCGTCCTCGACGACACCGGGCACGCCGAGTTCGCGGTGGAGAAGGTGCGGGCCGCCATCGACGCCGACCCGCGCGTGGGCGGCCGGCTGGCGCTGTGGGCGCGGCGGCTGATGGGGGAGGCGCTGTCGCAGTCCCAGCGGGTGGTCGCCGACCGGGACGCGCTGTCCACGATGCTCGTGGGCGGGGTGGCCGACGGGTTCGACCTCGCCGAGGTCGGCAGGATGTTCTCGCGGATCACCGAGGCGCACACGAAGCGGATGGCCGCGCTGGGCTTGGCGGCGTAGCGCTCCGGCGGGAGCGGTCGCGGGATGCCGGACGGAGTCGCGCGGCCGCGGGTGCGCCGTGGTCGCTCGCGCGGTCCCCGCGCCCTTCGGGAACAGCCCTCACGCCGTCGCTGATCGGCGGCGGAGGCGGCCCGCGGGGCGCAGGAGCAGGGACAGGGACGCGACCGAGATGACCGCGGCACCCAGAAGGCTGAGCAGGGCCGTGCCGGGGCCGAGGGCGGTGTGGGTGACGAAGTCGCCGAAGAGGGCTCCGGCGATGCCCGTGCAGTACACCAGCGGGCGGGCCGGCAGCCGGTGGGCGAGGCGTTGGGCCGCCGCCCACGCGAGGAGCAGACCGAGCACGGCGGAGCCGAGTGCTTCGAGGATCATGTCGGGGGTCCCTCCCACGGCCGGTCTGGCTCGACGGTCGTAGCCCGTCTTACCCGTGACCTGCGGATTGCAATCCTGCCCTGTGAGGGACCTGTGCTCCACCCGTGTGCACGTCACGCGGAAGGGCCCGGCGGCACACGGCCGCCGGGCCCTTCTCACGACTGCGGCCTAGAGCGCGCCGAAACCGACCTTGCGCACGGTCGGCTCGCCGATGTCCACGTACGCCAGACGGTCCGTCGGCACGAGGACCTTGCGGCCCTTCTCGTCCTGAAGGCTGAGCAGCCCCGTCTTGCCCGTCAGCGCCTCGGCCACCACACGCTCGAGCTCCTCGGCGCTCTGACCGCTCTCCAGAACGATCTCGCGGGGCGCGTGCTGCACGCCGATCTTGACCTCCACGGCTATGTCCCTCCGACGGTCAGTGATGTGCGCGATCTTCCGCGCCCTACGCTGCACACATTAGCCCGGTGAGGGGGGCGTACACGCTGCGGGCCGGAACGCCAGGAGCGAACACCGCGCGGGAACAAACGGCCGTCAGTGGTGCTCGCTGCCGTGCAGCGGGAAACCGGCGATGCCGCGCCAGGCCAGCGAGGTCAGCAGCTGCACCGCCTGGTCGCGCGGCACGCTGCGGTCGCTGTGCAGCCAGGAGCGGGCGACCACCTGGGCGAGTCCGCCGAGACCGGAGGCGAGCAGCATCGACTCCGCGCGCGAGAGGCCGGTGTCCTCGGCGATGACGTCGCAGATCGCCTCGGCGCACTCGTTGGTGACCTTGTCCACGCGCTCGCGCACCGCGGGCTCGTTCGTCAGGTCCGACTCGAAGACCAGGCGGAAGGCGCCGCCGTCGTCCTCGACGTAGGCGAAGTAGGCGTCCATCGTCGCCCGGACGCGCTGCTTGTTGTCGGTCGTCGACGCGAGCGCGCTGCGCACCGACTGGATCAGCGACTCGCAGTGCTGGTCCAGCAGAGCGAGGTAGAGGTCGAGCTTGCCGGGGAAGTGCTGGTAGAGCACCGGCTTGCTCACGCCGGCCCGCTCGGCGATGTCGTCCATCGCCGCCGCGTGGTAGCCCTGCGCGACGAAGACCTCCTGAGCGGCGCCCAGCAACTGGTTCCGCCGGGCTCGGCGCGGCAGACGCGTGCCCCGTGGGCGTGCCGCCTCAGTTTGCTCGATGGCTGTCACGCCGCCTCCCAAAGTCGTCCACATGCGGTGTAGGCCGCGCGGCCATCGTACTTTTCGGTAACCGTGGTGTGCGCGGTGCGAGCGCAGAATTTCACGTACCGGACGGGTGGCGAAAGCCGTACGGCCCGCCGGCCGGGACCGGGCGGCGTCCGCGTGGACCAGCGAGGTCGGCGCCGGGCGCCCCTCGCCGGCGCGGACGGTGGCCTTCCCCGGCGCGGCGGTGGGCGTCCTCGGCCTTCGTGGCGGCCAGTCCCGGCGCGGTCAGGGTCTTTCGTTCGGATCAGGCCAGACCCCGCGAGCCCGGCATGATCCCAACGAGAGGCCCTAGCGGTAGTCGTCCTCGTCGAGCGAGACCACGCGCGCCTGTTCGACGAGATCGGCCTCGTTGCCCCGGTACGGGTCCACGCCCGTCAGCGGGTCGTCACGGTCCGGCGCGATGTCCGTGTGCTGCTCGGCGGCGTCCACCTCGGGCGCCTCGACGTCCCTCTCCGCTGCCGCGTCGGCCTCCAGGTCCTCGATCTCCTCGATCGCGTCGGGCTCGGTGGGGTCATAGGCCATGGTGGGCTCCCTTCCTACGAACGTCCCTGGAAGCGTCAGGGGCCACACGCGGGTGCCCTCTGTACGAGACTAGGAGACGGCTTATCCGGACGCCATGCCGTCGGGCCCGTTCGGTGCCTGGTTCTCCTGATCCGGCCGGTTCAGTCTGTGACGGCGAACACATCAATCCTGACGTGATCACCTCGTAACATTGCCGCATGTCTTCGACCGAGTCGCCCTCCGTGCCGGCCGCCAGTGTGCTCCCCAGGGTGGCGCCCGTCCGGGTCGGCGAGGGCGAGCGGCTGCGGTCCGTGGGCCTGCCCGGCGTCACCCTGACGGTCCGTTCGCGGCCCCCCGCGCGCGAGGACCTGCCGCCCGCGCTGTACGTGCACGGGCTCGGCGGTTCCTCACAGAACTGGTCGTCGCTCATGGCGGAACTGGACGGTGTCGTCGACGGTGAAGCGCTCGACCTCCCTGGTTTCGGCGACTCCCCGCCCCCGGACGACGGCGACTACTCCGTCACCGGGCACGCGCGCGCGGTGATCCGCTACCTCGACGCGGCCGGCCGCGGCCCGGTGCACCTCTTCGGCAACTCGCTCGGCGGCGCGGTCGCCACGCGCGTCGCCGCCGTACGGCCCGACCTCGTCCGCACGCTCACGCTCGTCTCGCCCGCCCTGCCCGAACTGCGGGTGCAGCGCAGCGCGGTGCCGACCGCCCTGCTCGGCGTCCCGGGCATCGCCGCGCTGTTCACCCGGCTCACCAGGGAGTGGACGGCGGAGCAGCGCGTACGCGGTGTCATGGCGCTCTGCTACGGCGACCCGGGCCGGGTCTCGCCGGAGGCGTTCCGGTACGCCGTGGAGGAACTGGAGCGGCGCCAGCGCCTCCCGTACTTCTGGGACGCGATGACCCGCTCCGCGCGCGGGATCGTCAACGCCTACACGCTCGGCGGGCAGCACGGGCTGTGGCGCCAGGCCGAGCGGGTGCTGGCCCCCACGCTGCTGATCTACGGCGGCCGCGACCAGCTCGTCGGCTTCCGCATGGCCCGCAAGGCCGCCCGGGCCTTCCGCGACTCCCGGCTGCTGTCCCTGCCGGACGCCGGGCACGTGGCGATGATGGAGTACCCGGACGTGGTGGCGGGCGCGTTCCGGGAACTGCTGACGCAGACGTCCGGCGCCGGCGCGGCCGGCCACCCGGCCGTCACGGACACGAGGAGCTGAGGTCCGGGGTGGGACGCCACAGCCGCCGCGGACCGGCCCCGAAGGGCGACTCCGCGGACATAGCCGCAGGGCGTGAGCGGCGCGGTGCGCGCTCCGAGGACGGGCGCGGCGCGCATGCGGAGGGTGACAGGGGCGACGGGCCCGGCAGGGCCGACCGGCGCGACGGTGGCGACCGGGGCGCCGGCGGTGGCGCGGCCCGGCTGCCGGGAGGCGGCCCCGCGGGTGCGCCCCGTCCGGCCGGGGGCACCCCGGCGCGCGGTGTGCCGAGGGTCGCCGACGGTGCCCCGGCACGTGGGGTTCCGAGGGCTGCCGACGCGACGCCGGCGCGCGGTGTGCCGAGGGTTGCCGACGGCACTCCCGCCCACGGCGTGCCGGGGTTTGCCGGTGGCGCGCCGGTGCGGGGTGCGCGGGGCGGCCATCCCGAGCAGCGGGAAGCCGGCGGGGGCTGGGGCGAGTTGGCCGGGCGGCGGGCCGGCACCGGCGGGCCCGGTGTGGTGTTGCCCCGGCAGCGGCAGGCGGAACCGGGTGCCCCGGGACCGGGCGGGGCGCGGCGCCGCCAAGGGCCCCGGCGGGAGTACCTGGAGGCCTTCGACGGCTCCGGCGGCTCCGGAGACGGCCCGCGGGAGACCGGGAACGCCGCCGCCCCCGCGCCCGGCACCGGTGTGCCCGCGCAGCGCGGCGGGACCAAGGGGTGGGCGTTCACCGGCATCGCGGCGGCCGCCGTCACCACCGTGCTCGCGGTGGTCGTCGCCGGGCAGGTGACCAAGGGGCAGGACGGCACCGGCGCGCGGTCGCGGCCGGCCGCCGGCGCGGCCGGTGAGGCGCGTCTCCCGGGGGACGTGGCGGGAGCGACGCCCTCCGCCGCACCCGCGGTGACACTGACGTACGACCAGAAGATGGGCCGCACGTACCCGCTCGACGCCACGCTGAAGGGCCCGGGGAAGTTCGACGCCGTGCCCGGGTTCGACAAGGCGCCCGGCGCGGGCCGCAAGTACCGGTACCGCGTCGACGTCGAGGAGGGGCTGGGACTGGACGGCGCGCTGTTCGCCGAGGCCGTGCAGCGGACCCTGAACGACAAGCGCAGCTGGGCCCACGGCGGCGCCCGTACCTTCGAGCGGATCTCCTCCGGGAAGCCGGACTTCGTGATCACCCTGGCCAGCCCCGGCACCACGGCGACGTGGTGTGCCAAGTCGGGCCTGGACACCACGCAGGACAACGTTTCCTGCGACTCGGCCGCGACCGAACGCGTCATGATCAATGCGTACCGGTGGGCTCAAGGAAGCAAGACATACGGTGACCGGATCCATGCGTACCGGCAGATGTTGATCAATCATGAGGTCGGCCACCGGCTCGGTCACGGACACGTCAGCTGCCAGAAGGACGGCGAGCTGGCGCCCGTCATGCAGCAGCAGACCAAGTTCCTGGACCACGACGGGATCCACTGCCGCCCCAACCCATGGCCCTATCCCGCCAGTTGACAGGCACCGCATATGTCACATTGACATCAGCCGCAGGGTCGTCCATATTTCTGCCCATGTGGTCTAGTCATGCCGTCTGCAGCAGCGCCGCCATCGAGCTGGCGCTCATCGGCGTGACCGCACTCTGCGTGGCCGACATCCACTGTCGCTGACGCCGCCTCCCCGGCGTTCGCGTCGCGACCTTCTCCTCCTTCTCGTCCGTGACCGCGTCACGGATTTCTTCGACGACCCGACGCCGGGGCCGACGTCTGTCCGCAGACGTCTCACTCCTCGTCCACATGTCTCATCAGTCGAGAAACCCTCGACGAGCCCCACCACGTCACCCCGAGAGGTCGTCATTCCGATGCGTCAACCGTCCGTCATAGCGCGCCGCGTGGCCGTGGCATCCGTCAGCCTGGCCGTGGCAGCGGGCGCCGCCGCCTGCGGCCCGGAGGACAACGATGCCAAGGGCTCCGGTGGCGACTCCACGCCCCACAAGGGCGGCACGCTCACGGTCCTGAACTCACAGCCGCAGTCGGACTTCGACCCCGCGCGCCTGTACACCTCCGGCGGCGGAAACGTTCCCTCGTTGGTGTTCCGCACCCTCACCACGCGCAACCGCGAGAACGGCGCGGCCGGCGCCAAGGTCGTCCCCGACCTCGCCACCGACACCGGGCGCCCCAACAAGGACGCGACCGTGTGGACGTACACCCTGAAGAAGGGCCTGACGTACGAGGACGGCACGCCGATCACCTCGGCCGACATCAAGTACGGCATCGAGCGCTCCTTCGCCCCCGAGCTGTCCGGCGGCGCGCCCTACCTGCGGGACTGGCTGGTCGGCGCCGCCGACTACCAGGGGCCGTACAAGGACAAGAAGGGCCTGTCCGCGATCGAGACGCCGGACGCCCGGACGATCGTCTTCCATCTGAACAAGCCCGAGGGCGAGTTCCCGTACCTGGCCACGCAGACGCAGTTCACCCCGGTGCCGCGGAGCAAGGACACGGGCACCAAGTACGAGTCGCACCCGGTCTCGTCCGGCCCGTACAAGGTCGTCAAGAACGAGAACGACGGCGAGCACCTCGTCCTGGAGCGCAACACGCACTGGTCGGCGGCGACCGACGAGGAGCGCAAGGCGTACCCGGACCGCATCGACGTGCGTTCCGGCCTGGACTCCTCGGTGATCAACCAGCGGCTGTCCGCGTCCCAGGGCGCGGACGCCGCCGCCGTCACCACGGACACCAACCTCGGCCCGGCCGAACTCGCCAAGGTGACCGGCGACAAGGAGCTGGCCGCGCGCGTGGGCACCGGCCACTTCGGCTACACGAACTACCTCGCCTTCAACCCGAAGGTGAAGCCGTTCGACAACCCCAAGGTGCGCCAGGCCGTCGCGTACGCCATCGACCGGTCCTCCGTGGTCAACGCCGCCGGCGGCAGCGCCCTCGCCGAGCCCGCCACCACGTTCCTGCCGGACCAGAAGTCGTTCGGCTACACGCCGTACGACCCCTTCCCGGCGGGCAAGTCCGGCGACCCGGCGAAGGCCAGGGAACTGCTGAAGCAGGCCGGCTACGCGAACGGCCTCACCATCACGCTGACCCACTCCAACAGCAAGGACTTCGAGACCAGCCCGGAGATCGCCACCGCCGTCCAGGACGCGCTCAAGAAGGCCGGCATCACGGTCAAGCTGCAGGGCCTGGAGGACAACGACTACCGGGACAAGGTCCACAGCGTGAAGACCGAGCCCGGTCTCTTCCTCGCCCACTGGGGTGCCGACTGGCCCTCCGGCGGCCCCTTCCTCGCCCCCATCTTCGACGGCCGGCAGATCGTCAAGGACGGAGCGAACTTCAACACGGGCCAGCTCAACGACAAGTCGGTCAATGACGAGATTGACGCGATCAACAAGCTGACCGACCTCGACGCCGCGGCCCAGCGCTGGGGCGCACTGGACAAGAAGATCGGCGACAAGGCCCTCGTCGTGCCGCTGTTCCACCCTGTGTACAAGCGCCTGTACGGCAAGGACGTCAAGAACATCGTCATCAGCGACTGGACCGGCGTCCTGGACATCTCCCAGGTCGCGGTGAAGTAGCACCGTGAGCGAGGCACTTGCCGTCGTCGAGACCGCCGGGACGGGCACCTCCGTCCCGGCGGTCTCGGGGGCACGTCAGTTCTGGCGGCGGCTGCGGGCGCAGCGCGCCGCCCTGGTCGCCGCGGCCGTCGTCGCGCTGCTCGTCCTGGTCGCGCTCGCCGCGCCGCTGCTCACCGCGCTGGAGGGCCAGGACCCCACGACCTACCACCCCACCCTGATCGACTCCGCGCGCGGCGGCGTGCCCATCGGCTCCTTCGGCGGCGTCAGCGCCGACCACTGGCTGGGCGTCGAACCGCAGACCGGACGCGACATGTTCGCCCGGCTGGTCTACGGCGCGCGGGTCTCGCTGGGCGTGGCGCTCGCCGCCACGGTGGTCCAGGTCGCCATCGGCGTCGCAGTCGGCGTGGCCTCCGCGCTCGGCAACCGATGGGTTGATCAACTGTTGAGCCGGGCCACGGACATCATCGTCTCGATGCCCTTGATGATCATGTCGTTGGCACTGCTGGCCATCGTGCCGTCCAGCTTCCCCCGGCCGGTCCTGGTGACCCTGGTCATCGGTCTGATCGCCTGGGGCACCATCGCGAAGATCGTGCGGGCCCAGACCCTCTCCCTGAAGGGCCTCGACTACGTCTCCGCCGCCCGGCTGAGCGGCTGGGGCACCTGGCGGATCGCACGCCGCGAACTCCTGCCCGGCCTCGCCGCGCCCGTCATCACGTACGCCGCGCTGCTGGTGCCCATGAACATCTCCGTCGAGGCGGCGCTGTCCTTCCTCGGCGTCGGCGTGAAGCCGCCCACCCCGTCCTGGGGCCAGATGCTGACCGCCGCGGACGTCTGGTACCAGGCGGCACCCCAGTACCTGCTGCTGCCGGCCGGCGCCCTGTTCGTCACCGTCCTCGCCCTCACCGTCCTCGGCGACGGCGTGCGCACCGCCCTCGACCCGCGCGCCGCCTCCCGCCTGCGCGTCGGCACCGGCCGCAAGGCCGCCACCGGGGCCGGGAACGCGGCCGGGACCGCGACCGAGAAGGAGGCCTCCGCATGAGCGGCTTCGGCGGATTCCTGCTGCGCCGCACCGCCGGCGCGGTCGTCACCCTGCTGGCCATCTCGGTGATCGTCTACGTCGTCTTCTACGTCACCCCCGGCAACGTCGCCCAGATCACCTGCGGCCCGCGCTGCTCTCCGGAGCAGGTGCACCAGGTCGCCGAGCAGCTCAAGCTGGGCGACCCCCTCTACCTGCGCTACTGGCACTTCCTCGAGGGACTGTTCGCCGGCCAGGACTTCTCCACGGGCACCTCGGTCGAGCACTGCGCCGCGCCCTGCCTCGGGCAGTCGTACCAGACCGACCAGCAGGTCCTGGACATCATCCTGGCGAAGCTGCCGGTCAGTGTGTCGCTGGTCGTCGGCGCCATGGTGCTGTGGCTCCTCCTCGGCATCGGCACCGGAGTGCTGTCCGCCTGGCGACGCGGCCGGGTCTCCGAGCGCGTGCTGACCGCCGTCACCCTCGCGGGCACGGCCACGCCCGTCTTCGTCATCGGCCTCGTGCTGATGATCGTCGTCTGCGGCCAACTGCGGCTGCTGCCCTTCCCGCAGTACGTGAACTTCTCGGACGACCCCGAGCAGTGGGCGTGGAACCTCCTGCTGCCCTGGCTCTCGCTCGCCCTGATCGAGGCGGCGGCCTTCGCCCGTCTCACCCGCGCGTCCATGCTGGAGACCCTCGCCGAGGACCACATCCGCACCTTCCGCGCGTACGGCGTCGCGGAGCGCTCCATCGTCGGCCGGCACGCCCTGCGCGGCGCCCTCGCGCCCGTGATCGCGCTGAACGCCAACAACGTGGGCGCCGCCGTCGGCGGTGCCGTCCTCACCGAGACCCTCTTCGGCCTGCCCGGCATCGGCCAGGAGCTGGTGCACGCGGTGAAGGTCGTCGACCTGCCGGTGGTCGTCGGCATGGTCCTGGTGACCGGCTTCTTCGTGGTCCTCGCCAACGCCGTCGCGGACGTCCTGTACGCGGTGGCCGACCGACGGGTGGTGCTCGCATGAGCCTGGTGGAAGCGGCGGACACGCGCGAGGCAGCGGCGGACGACAGCCTGGTGGAGGTGTCGGACCTGACCGTGGAGTTCGGTGCCCTGCGCGCCGTCGACGGACTCTCCTTCCGCCTGGCGAAGGGCGCCGCCCTGGCCCTGGTCGGCGAGTCCGGCTCCGGCAAGTCCACGGTCGCGGGCGCCCTGCTGGGCCTGCACCGGGGCACCGGAGCCCGGATCGGCGGCTCGGTGCGGGTGGCCGGCACCGACGTACAGGCGGCCTCCGACGAGGAGCTGCGCCGGCTGCGCGGCGCCAGGGCCGCCATGGTCTTCCAGGACCCGCTGTCCTCGCTCGACCCGTACTACGCCATCGGCGACCAGATCGCCGAGGTCCATCGCGTCCACACGCGCGTGTCGCGCCGTGCCGCACGCGCGCGTGCCGTAGAGGTGCTGGAACGGGTCGGAATCCCGGACGCCGCCCGCCGGTCCCGGTCCCGGCCGCACGAGTTCAGCGGCGGCATGCGCCAGCGCGCCCTCATCGCCATGGCCCTCGCCTGCGAGCCCGACCTGCTGATCGCCGACGAGCCGACCACCGCACTCGACGTCACCGTCCAGGCGCAGATCCTCGACCTGCTGCACGGGCTGCGCGCGGAGACCGGCATGGGCCTGCTCCTCGTCACCCACGACGTGGGTGTGGCCGCCGAGTCCGTGGACGACGTCCTCGTCATGCGGCACGGCCGGGCCGTCGAGCGCGGCCCCGTCGGCACGATCCTCACCGCACCCGCCGAGCCGTACACCCGGGAACTGCTCGAAGCCGTCCCGCGCGTGGACGCCCGCCGCACCGGCTCCCCGGCCGGCGACGAGGTCGTGCTGGAGGCCACCGGCGTGCGGCGCGAGTTCGGACGCGGCAAGCGGGCGTTCGCGGCCGTGGACGACGTCTCGGTGACCGTCCGGCGCGGGGAGACCCTCGGCGTGGTCGGCGAGAGCGGCAGCGGCAAGACCACGCTCGGCCGCATGCTCGTCGGGCTGCTGGAGCCGACCGCAGGGGAGATCCGCTACGAGGGGCGCCCGCACACCGGCGTGGACCCCTCCGTCCAGATGGTCTTCCAGGACCCCGTCTCCTCCCTCAACCCGCGCCGCAGCGTGGGCGAGTCCATCGCCGACCCGCTCCGCGCGCGCGGCGAACGGGACGAGGAGCGCATCCGGGGACGCGTGACCGAACTGCTGGAGCGCGTCGGGCTCGAAAGGGCGCACTACGACCGGTACCCGCACGAGTTCAGCGGCGGACAGCGCCAGCGCATCGGCATCGCGCGGGCGCTCGCCGCCGAGCCGCGCGCCATCGTCTGCGACGAGCCCGTCTCCGCGCTCGACGTCACCACGCAGGCGCAGGTGGTCGCCCTGCTCGGCGAACTCCAGCGGGAACTCGGCCTCGCGCTGGTCTTCATCGCGCACGACCTCGCCGTCGTCCGCCAGGTCAGCGACCGGGTCGCGGTGATGCGGCGCGGCCGGCTCGTCGAGTACGGGCCCGCCGACGAGGTGTACGACAGCCCCCGCGAGCCGTACACCAAGCAGCTCCTGGCCGCCGTACCCGCGCTCGACCCGGAACTGGCGGCCCGGCGGCGCGCCGCCCGGCGCAAGCCGGCAGCGGTGTAGCGGTACAGCGCCGTAACGTTTCACGCTCGGGCGATCACTGTCTGATCCCTTAGCGCGACGGAACGCGACCCGCACGCGAAAGTTACGACCGTTCACCCCTTTTGGTGGTGCGACGGACAACCGTCCGTCGCACCACCGCCTTGTCCCCTTACGTTCGTCCCGCTGCGAGCCGTCAGGACAACGGCGGCTCCCCGGACGGGAGATCGGGGGTGCACACGTGCGCATAGGACTGCTTACCGAGGGTGGCTACCCCTATGTGGGCGGTGACGCCATGCTCTGGTGCGACCGGCTCGTGCGCGGGCTCGACCGGCACGAGTTCGACGTCTACGCGCTCAGCCGCGGCCCGCGCCAGGAGGCCGAGGGCTGTGTTCCGCTCCCACCGCAGGTCGGCCGGGTGCGCACGGCGCCGCTGTGGACGGCCGCGGACGACGGGGTCGTGTACGGACGACGCGCACGCCGGCGCTTCGCCGAGTGCTACGGGGAACTGGTCGCGGCGGTGTGCGCCGGGGGCGGGTCGGCGGGAAGCACCGTGGCCGGGGCCTGGCGCGAGCTCGGGGCCGGGCCCGGACGCGCTGCGGACATCCGGTCGCAGGACGCTTCCGCCGATCTGGCGGACCGTTTCGGCAGCGCCCTGTACGCGCTCGCCGAACTCGCCCGCGAGGAGGGCGGACTCGTCGGCGCCCTGCGCTCCGACGCGGCCGTGCGCGCGCTCGAACGCGCCTGCCGCGCCCCTCGGGCGCTGCGCACGGCGCGCGAGGCGCGCGTACCCGATCTGCTCACCGTCGCCGCGCACCTCGAACGCGCCCTGCGCCCCCTCTCCCTCGACTGGTACGGCGACGACGGCCTCGGCGCGGCCGACCTCTGCCACGCCACCTCCGGCGGCCCCGCCGCCCTCTGCGGTCTCCTCGCCCGGCACTTCTCCGGCGTACCGCTGCTGGTCACCGAATACGGCGTGCACCTCCGCTCGCACTACCTGACCCTGGGCCCCGACACCGCCACCCCCGCCGTACGCGCCCTGCTCGGCGCCTTCCACCGCCGGCTCGCCACCGAGGTCTACCGGGGGGCCGAGATCCTCACCCCGGGCAACGCCCACGCCCGCCGCTGGCAGGAACGCTGCGGCGCCGACCGTTCCCGTGTCCGCACGGTGTACCCCGGCATGCCGGCCGACCGGTTCACCGAGGTCGGCGAGTCCCCGGACCGTGCCGACCCGCACACCCTGGTCTGGGTGGGGCGCGTGGACCCCGCGAAGGACCTGGTGTCGCTGCTGCACGCCTTCGCGGAGGTGCGCAAGGACGAGCCCGAGGCCCGTCTGCGGATCGTCGGCTCGCCTTCCGGCCCCGAGGGCGGGGCCTACCTGGGCCACTGCCGGGCGCTCGCCGCGCAGCTCTTCCCGGACGAGGCGGAGGGCGCGCACGCCGTGGGCGACAACCCCGTCTCCTTCGAGGAGATCGGCGGCCCCGACGTCCCGACGCTGCCCGACGCCTACGCCGCCGGCGCGGTCGTCGTCCTCTCCAGCGTCGTTGAGGGTTTCCCGATCAGCCTCGTCGAGGCGATGTTCTGCGGCCGGGCCACCGTCTCCACGGACGTGGGCGCGGTGGTGGAGGTCATCGGCGGCACGGGACTGGTGGTCCCACCGCGCAACCCCAGGGCGCTCGCCGGGGCGTGCCTGGCTCTGTTGCGCGACCCCGAGCGCCGTGAGCGCCTCGGTGCCGCCGCGCGCGCCCGGGCGCTGGAGCTGTTCACCGTTGAGCAGAACATCGCGGCATTTCACGGCATTTACCTGGAGATCGTCTCGCACTGCCCGGTCCGCCGGGTGGTCCTGGACGAGTCCGGCGAACCCCTGCCGTTCGCCGCCCCCGCCGAGTCCCACGTCCCCGGCCACTGGACCGGCCTCACCCCCCGCGTCCTCCCGCGCGGCCTCCCCAGCTGGGCCACGAGCACCCCGGTCCGGGCGACCCCGCTGGCGACGGAGGGCGCCCGATGAGCGAGCTGGACGCTCGTCCGGCGGACGGGCCGGCCACCGGCCCGGCGCGTGAGCCGGACGGTGCCGACGTCGCCAGGAGCGGCGACACGCCGGGCCGGAGCGAGCCGGCCGGAGCGGACCGGCCCGGGATGCCGAGCGGAGCCGATCCGTGGGACACGCGGTCGGGGGAGTGGCTGGCGGATGTACCCGACGAGCCCTCCGCGCGCGCCACGGGATCGCCGCTCGCCCCGGCCGGGCAGGCCTCTCCCTCGTCGTCTCCGCCCGGCTCCCGCGCCGTACCGGATGCGAGGCCGGGGGAGGGGGGCCGACGGCGGTGGGCGCCGGCGCCCCGCCGTGGGCCCGTCGACCCGGTGAAATCCCTGCTGCACCGGCACAGGGAACTGTGTGAGCGGGCCGTGGACCCGTGGGAGATCGCCGCGGGGCTGGAGGCGCACGGCCTCACCGACCGGACCGTCGCCCGCTTCCGGCACCGTGACGTCTTCTCGCTCGCCGAAGAGCTGTACGCGCGCGTGCCGCGCACCGCCGAGCCACGCCCGGAACCGGAGCCCCTGCCGGCCCCCCGCGTCCGCGCGGGCTGGGCCCTGCTCGCCCTCCTGCCCGGAGTGCTCGGCGCGGCCACGGTGACCGGAGTGCGCCTCACCCAGGGACACCCCCGCCAGTCGGTGGCACTGGGCGGCCTCCTCGCCGTCGCCCTCGCCACGCGCGCGGCACTGCGTCACGGCCCGCTCGCCGGTCCACCCGGCACGCGGGCGTGGGGCGCCACGATCGGCACGCGCGCGTGGACGATCTGGCTGCTCGGATACGCCCTCCTCGGCGACGGCCTCCTGCACGCCGTCCTGACGGGCGGCCCGGACACCCCGCCCACCGCGGCCCCCGACGGCCCCTGGCCCACGGCCACCGCGCCCGTCCTGGCCCTCCTGCTGTCCTGCGCCCCGGCGGCCTGGTCCGCGCACCTCCTCGCCGCGGGCGCCCGCCGCGGACTCGCCCGGAGCCGGGGCCTGGCGGAGTTCACAGCCGCCGCGAGACCCCTGCTGCTCGGCGTGCTCGCCGCGTTCCTGGGGGTCCTCGCCGCACTGCTCGCGCTCTGCGGCACCCTCCTGCACGCGCCCGCGGCCTACCCGCAGGCACTCTCCCTGGGCGCCCTGCTCCTGCTCGCCCGCCTGCTCACCGTGCACCGCCACCGGCACGCCCCCGCGCTCGCGCTGGGCGCCGCCGTGGCCACGGAGGCGGCGGCCCTGGCGCTGCCACTGGCCGGCCGGCTGCCCGGCTGCGCCTTCCTGGCGACTCCCGTCGAGACCCTCGTCGGCGCCTGGGGCGAGGCCGCAGTACCGGCCCTCGCCTGTGGCACCGCGGCCCTGGCCCTGCTCTGGCACGCCGGCCGCACCCTCACCCAGGCCGCGGCGCACGCGCCGACGGGAGCCCCCGACTGAACCCTCCGCCACCGGCCCGAGGCACCGCCGGAGGCAACCGCATCACCCCCTGAAGGAGAACACCAGATGACCACCTCCCGACCCGGAGCGTCCGGCACCCCCGGAACCACCGGAGCGCCCGGCGCAGCCGAAGGAGCCGTCGAGACGGCCGGTACCACCGGCGCGCACACCCCGGGAGCCGTCCGATGAGGGTCCTGCTGATCGGAGCCAACGGATTCATCGGCCGCTTCGTCGCCGACCGTCTGCTCGCCGACCCGGCCGTCCAGCTCACCGCACTCGGCCGCGGCGACGACGCCGACGTCCGTTTCGACCTCGCCACCGGCAGCCCGGGCGCACTCACCCGCTTCCTCGACGCGGTCCACCCCGGAGTCGTCATCAACTGCGCGGGCGCCACGCGCGGAGGCGCCCGCGACCTCACCCGGCACAACACGGTCGCCGTGGCCACCGTCTGCGAGGCCCTGCGCCGCAGCGGCTGCGGTGCCCGTCTGGTGCAGATCGGCTGCGGTTCCGAGTACGGCCCCAGCCAGCCCGGTTCCTCCACGGCGGAGGACGCCGTGCCGCGTCCCGGCGGCCCGTACGGCGTCAGCAAGCTCGCCGCGACCGAACTGGTCCTCGGCTCCGGACTGGACGCCGTCGTCCTGCGGGTCTTCTCACCGGCCGGCCCCGGCACCCCGGCCGGCTCCCCGCTCGGCCGGCTCGCGGAGGCCATGCGCCGCGCCATGCAGTCCGGCGACGGCGAACTCAAGCTCGGCGGCCTCGGTGTCCAGCGCGACTTCATCGACGTCCGCGACGTGGCCCGGGCCGTGCACGCGGCCTCGCTCTCCGCCGCGCAGGGCGTGATCAACATCGGCTCCGGCCGTGCCGTCCGGCTCAGAGACGCCGCCGCCGTCCTCGCGCGCGTGGCCGGATACGGCGGTGCCCTCCACGAACTCGACGCCCCGCCCGGTCCGCTGCGCGGCGCCATCGGCCACCCCCGCGGCGACTCCGAACACGCCCTCCCGGTGGCGTACCCGTACCCGGACGGCTGCGGCAGCTGGCAGCAGGCCGATGTGCGCACCGCACGCGACCGGCTCGGCTGGCGGCCCCGCATCAACCTCGAGGAATCCCTGGCCGACATCTGGATGGAGGCGGCATGCCGCATCTGACCAGCACCGCCGCGGGCACCACCGGCACCGGCGTCCGCACCGCCCTCGGCATCCCCGGGTACGCACACCCGCTCGTCGCCCCGGCCCAGTGGGCGGAACTCGCCCGCCCCGGCACGCCGCTGGACTGGGTGGTCCTCGACGTCGCCGCCGGCCCCGGCACCCGCCCCGACCCGCACTGCCTGGAAGCCGCGGGCCGGCTCCGCGCCGCCGGTGTCCGCGTCCTCGGCCACCTGGACCTCACCCACGGCGCCCGCGCCTTCGGCGACCTGCTCTCCGACGCCCACCGGCACCTCGACTGGTACGGCGTCGACGGCTTCCTGCTGGACCGCTGCCCCACCGAGCGCACCGCGCTGCCCGAGGTGCGCCGCGCGATCACCACGCTCCGGGCGATCAGTGACACCGCCCACGTCGTCCTCGGCCACGGCCGCCACCCGCACCCCGGCTACGCCGAGAACGCCGACCAGCTCGTGACCTTCTCCGGTCCCTGGTCCGACTACCGCTGGTCCCAGGCGGCCGAGTGGACCGCCGACTACCCGCCCGACCGCTTCTGCCACTTCGTGCACGGTGTGCCCCGCGGCCACCTGGACGAGGCGCTGAGGATCGCCCGCTGGCAGGGGGCGGCCACGATCTACTTCACGGACCGTACGGACAGGGACGGTCGCGTGGACCCCTGGGAGACCGTGCCCGGCTACTGGGACGACATCGTCTCGCGCCTCGGAACAGGTGTCTCGGAATGAAGAAGGCCGTGGCAGTGTTACGAGAAGAACAACCGTAGTGATCGACCGACCAACGGAGTCCCCGTGTCGCTGCCACCCCTGGTCGAGCCAGCTCCTGAGCTCACCGTAGACGAGGTCCGCAGGTACTCCCGCCACCTGATCATCCCCGACGTGGGCATGGACGGGCAGAAGCGGCTGAAGAACGCCAAGGTGCTCTGTGTGGGCGCCGGCGGCCTGGGCTCGCCGGCGCTGATGTACCTGGCCGCCGCGGGCGTCGGCACCCTCGGCATCGTGGAGTTCGACGAGGTCGACGAGTCGAACCTGCAGCGTCAGATCATTCACAGCCAGTCCGACATCGGCCGCTCCAAGGCCGAGTCCGCGCGCGACAGCGTCAAGGGCATCAACCCGTACGTGAACGTGATCCTTCACGAGGAGCGGCTCGAGGCCGACAACGTGATGGACATCTTCAGCCAGTACGACCTGATCGTCGACGGCACCGACAACTTCGCGACCCGCTACCTGGTCAACGACGCGTGCGTGCTGCTCAACAAGCCGTACGTGTGGGGCTCGATCTACCGCTTCGACGGCCAGGCCTCGGTGTTCTGGTCCGAGCACGGTCCCTGCTACCGCTGCCTCTACCCGGAGCCCCCGCCCCCCGGCATGGTCCCCTCGTGCGCCGAGGGCGGCGTCCTGGGCGTGCTGTGCGCGTCCATCGGCTCGATCCAGGTCACCGAGGCGATCAAGGTCCTCACCGGCACCGGTGAGCCGCTGGTCGGCCGGCTGATGATCTACGACGCCCTGGAGATGCAGTACCGCCAGGTCAAGGTCCGCAAGGACCCCGACTGCGCGGTCTGCGGCGAGAACCCGACGGTCACCGAGCTCATCGACTACGAGGCCTTCTGCGGCGTCGTCTCCGAGGAGGCCCAGGCGGCGGCGGCCGACTCCACGATCACTCCTAAGCAGCTCAAGGAGTGGATCGACGACGGCGAGAACATCGAGATCATCGACGTCCGCGAGCCGAACGAGTACGAGATCGTCTCCATCCCGGGCGCCAAGCTGATCCCGAAGAACGAGTTCCTCATGGGCACCGCTCTGGAGGGCCTCCCGCAGGACAAGAAGATCGTCCTGCACTGCAAGACGGGTGTCCGCAGTGCGGAAGTCCTCGCGGTCCTGAAGTCCGCGGGCTTCTCCGACGCGGTCCACGTCGGCGGCGGCGTCATCGGCTGGGTCAACCAGATCGAGCCGGAGAAGCCGGTCTACTGAGCCGGTGACCCGGTGTGCGTGGCGGGGGCTTCGGGTGCGTACGGCGCCCGGGGCCCCCGTTCGCGTCAGGAGCAGACCTTGCCGTCCTTCGGCACCGTCCCGTTCAGCAGATAGGCGTCCACCGTCGAGTCGACGCAGTCGCTCCCGTTGCCGTACGCCCCGTGTCCCTCGCCCTTCCAGGTGAGTTCGACTCCCACACCCCGGCCCAGTTCGTCGGCCATCCTGCGGGCGCCCTCGTACGGGGTGGCCGGGTCGCCGGTGTTGCCGACCAGCAGGATCGGTGCCGCGCCGGGTGCGCTGACCTCCGGAGTGTCGTACTGGCCCGGCACCGGCCAGTCGTGGCACCAGCCCGCCGTGTCCCAGCCGAGGAAGTCCCCGAAGACCGGCGATATCCGCCTGAACTCCGCCAGCCGCCCCTTCGTCTCGGCGAGCGTGGGCCGCTGCTTGTCGTCCAGGCACGATATGACCCGCTGGGAGTGCGTCGTCGTGCCGTAGCGCCCCGATGCGTCCCGGTCGTTGTACTCGTCGGCGAGCGCCAGCAGCCCCGAACCGTCGCCCCGCTCCGCGGACTTCAGGGCGTCGGTCAGCCTCGGCCACATCGACTCGCTGTAGAGCGGCAGGATGATCCCGGTGACCGCGAGCGTCTGGGTGAGCTTCCGGCCGGATGACGTCGGCAGTGGTTCGGCGTCGATCCGGGCCAGCAGGCCGGCCACCTTCCGGGAGCCCTGCTCGGGGTCCTGGCCGGTGGACTTGAGGTAGTCCTCCAGGGCCCGTTGGAAGCCGCGCGCCTGGTTCTCGGCGTGGCCCACGGTGTCCGCGGCCGGGTCGACCACCGCGTCGAGGACCAGCCTGCCCACCCGCTCCGGGAACAGGTGGGCGTAGACACCGCCGAGTTCGGTGCCGTAGGAGATGCCGAAGTAGTGCAGTTCGTCGTCGCCGAGGACCTGGCGCATCAGGTCCATGTCGCGGGCGGTGTCGGTGGTGGACACATGGGCCAGCAGCGGGCCGGCGGCCTTCTGGCAGCCCTTGCCGAAGTCGGTGGCGTCCTGGAGGTACGCCTTCTCCTCGGCCGGGGTGTCCGGTGTGGCGTCCACGGATTCGGCGGCCTGGATCTCCCGGTCGCCGCGGCAGCGGACGCCCCCGCTCGCGCCGACTCCCCGGGGGTCCCAGCTCACCAGGTCGTAGTGCTCGCGGAGAGCGGAGACGGAGGGCTCGAAGTACGGCATCGTCGACACGCCGGAGCCGCCCGGGCCGCCGAAGTTGAACAGCAGCGAGCCGATGCGGTCGCCGCCGGTCGCCCGTGCGCGGACGAGGGCGAGCTTGACCGTGCGGCCGTCCGGCCGGGACCAGTCCAGCGGCACCTTGAGTGTCGCGCACCGCCAGGCGTCGCCCGGCGGGGACGAGGTCCCGGTGGCTTCGCAGCGGTGCCAGTCGAGGCGCTGGGAGGTGAGGGAGGACGGAAGGGCCGTCGGTGTCGGCGCGGTCGTGGAGCGTGACGGCGACGGGGGAGCCGAGCCCGCCGCCTTGCCCTCGTCCCTGTTGCCGTCCCCGTCGGACGAGCCCCCGCACCCGGCCAGCAGCAGCCCTGCCGCCAGCGCGGCCGTCCACCGCAGGAATCGCATCATGCGCACCCCCCTGACAGGCCCGCCGCATCGTGCCGCGCCGGGCGTTCAGGCCATCGTAGGCGTCCCGGGCCCGGTCGGCGGGGGCCTGTGGATAACCCTCTGACCTGCGGATTAGCCTGCCTTGAGGGTCTGTGGTTGTCGGGGGTCCGTCAGGAGCAGACCGTGTTGGCCTTCGGCTTCCTTCCGTCCAGCAGATAGCCGTCCACCGCGCTCTGCACGCACTTGTTCTTGCTGTCGTACGCGCCGTGCCCCTGGCCCTTGTACGTCAGCTCGATGCCGACGCCCTTGCCGAGTGCGTCCACCATCTTCCGCGCGCCCTCGTACGGGGTGGCCGGGTCGCCGGTGTTGCCGATGACGAGGATGGGCGCCGCCCCGGGGGCGCTGACGTCGGGGTGGTCGGCCGCGCCCGGCACCGCCCAGTCCGTGCAGCTGACCATGCCCCAGGCCAGGAAGTCGCCGAACAGCGGGGAGGCGGCGCGGAACTCGGGCAGCTTCCGCCGGACGTCGTCCGCGGTGTACCGGGGTTTCTCGTCGGAGCAGTTGATGGCGATGTTCGCCGCGGTGAGGTTGCTGTACTCGCCGTTCTCGTTGCGGCCGTTCATCGCGTCGGAGAGCAGCATGAGGATCTTGCCGTCGCCGTCGTAGGCCTGTTCCAGGCCCTCGGTGAGGTACTCCCAGAAGTCCTTCGAGTACAGGGACTGCGCGATGCCGTTGGTGGCGGCGGTCTGTGTCAGCTGACGCGGGAAGATGCCGGGGATCGGCTTCTTCTCCAGGTCGGCGAGGAGCTGCGCGATGCGGTCCTTCACCTCCTGCTCGGTGCTGCCGATCGGGCACTCCTCGGTCTTCGAGGTGCAGTCCCTGGCGAAGTTGTCGAGCGCCAGCTGGAAGCCCCTGGCCTGCCCGAGCGCGCTCTGCTCCGGGGTCTGCGTGGGGTCCACGACCCCGTCCAGGACGGCCCGGCCGACGTTCTTCGGGAACAGGTGGGCGTAGACACCGCCGAGTTCGGTGCCGTAGGAGATGCCGAAGTAGTGCAGCTTGTCGTCGCCGAGGACCTGGCGCATCAGGTCCATGTCGCGGGCCGCGTCCGTGGTGCGCACATGCGGCAGGATCTTCTGCGAGTTCTTCTCGCAGGCCGCGTTGAACTGTTTGGTGCGGTTCACGAGCTGGACCTGTTCGGCGCGGTCCTCCGGGGTCGCGTCCTGCTGGAAGTACTCGTCCAGCTGCGCGTCGCCCTCGCACTCCACCGGTGCGCTGCGGCCGACCCCGCGCGGGTCGAAGCTGACCAGGTCGTAGCGGGTGCGCAGGGTCGCGTAGTCCGCGCCGAACGCGGGCAGCGTGGTCACGCCGCTGCCGCCCGGGCCGCCGAAGTTGAACACGAGCGAGCCGATCCGCCTGCTCGCGGGCCCACTGGCCCGGGCGCGGATCAGGGCGATGCCGATGGTGTCGCCCTTCGGCCTCCTCCAGTCCAGCGGCGCCTTCATGGTCGCGCACTGCCACTCCCCGCCGTTCGGCAGCGGCGAGGGAGGGCTGCCGCCGCCCTCCGCCTCGGAGGGGGCCGGGCAGGACTCCCAGTCCAGCTTCTGCGCCGTGAGATCCCCGCCCTTGTCGCTGCCTCCGCATCCGGCCAGTACAGCGGAGAGCAGCACAGCGGTGGTGGTCAGCGCGGCGGCGCGCAGCCGGAAGGGGTTCGCCATACCCCCATCGTGGGGGCGCGCCCGCCGGGGCGCGCGGGACGCGGGCCGTAAGAGGTACCCGCCGGCGGGGCCGGGACCGCACCGGGCAAGCCCCCTTACAGGGCTCCCTTGCGGGTGAGGTGGCTGAAGGCCAGCCAGCCCGGCAGCACCGGCAGCCACAGGGTCAGCAACCGGAAGAGCAGGACGGCCGGGGCCGCGACCTCCTTGGGCAGGCCCACGGCGATCAGGCCGACGGTGAGGGTCGCCTCGACCGCGCCCACGCCGCCGGGGGTGGGCGCCGCGGAGCCGAGCGCGTTGCCGGCGAGGAAGACGACGGCGACGCTGGCGATGCTCAGCGACGCCGATCCGTCGCCGAAGGCCCGGATGGAGGCGTCCAGGCACATCACGAAGCAGGCGGTCAGCAGCAGCATGCCGCCGATGCCGGTGACGAGCTTCTGGGGCCGCTGGAGCACGTCGAGCATCCGCGGCACGACACCGGCGAACAGCGACCTCACGCGCGTGACGACGAATTTCCGCAGGAACGGCACCGATGTGACCACGAGGACCAGTACGGCCACGGTCAGCAGACCCGCGATGACCGTGCGGGACGGCGACAGCGACGGCGTCTTCTCGGTGCCGGTCAGATAGCCGAAGGACAGCAGCATCAGGATGTGGCAGCCGAGCCCGAACAGCTGCGAGGCGCCGACGCTCGCCACCGCGAGTCCCGGGCGTACGCCGGCGCGCTGCAGGAAGCGCGTGTTGAGGGCCACACCGCCGACCGCGGCCGGCGCCACGATCTTCACGAACGACCCGGCGACCTGCGCGGCCACGGTCCGCGGGAACGGCACCCGTTCCGGTACGAAGCCCAGCAGGGCCATCGCGGCGGCGACGTAGCTGAGCGCGGAGAACAGCACCGCGGCGGCCACCCAGCCCCACTGGGCCTGCGCGAACAGCGTGGCGAACTCGATGTGGGTGAGCTGCGTCAGCAGGTAGTAGGCGCCGATCGCCCCCGCGATGAAGCTGATGAGGGTGCGCGGCCGGACCCGTTCCAGGCGGGCCGGTTCCACGGGCGCCTGGGGCCTGATCCGCAGGACCTGGTGCCGGATCTGGGTGAGGAGATCCTCCTCGCGCGCCTCTTCGAGGGCTTCGTCGATGGCCCGCTTCTCGGCGCGCTGCTCGGCGCGGACCGCCTTCTTGTCGGGCTTCTCGGGCCCGGGCGGGGCCGTCTCCGACGCCTCCTCCGCACGGGCCAGCTTGGCCTGCCGGGAGGCTTCGAGCACGGCTTCCCGTTCGCGCTGGGCCCGCTCCCGGGCCAGTCGGCGCAGCGTCGCGCGCGTGGAGCGCGTCAGCGCGATCGGCTGGAGCATCGGCAGACAGTCGGCCACCGCGTCCGGGCCGAGCACCTTCACCGCCGAGGCCACCGCCCGCTCCGCACCCACCCGCAGGCCGAGCGTGGTGACCAGCTGGGCGACGTCCATGCGCAGCAGCAGATCGCCGGCCGCGATCTCGCCGCCGCGCAGTTCGGTGAGGATGACCCTGCCGGAACGATCCACCAGGATCGCGTCCCCGGCCAGCCTGCGGTGCGCGATGCGCCGGGACTGCAGCGCCCGCACCTGGTGCCAGGTGTTCCGCAACAGCTCGTCGGTGATCTCCTCGTCGGCCAGCGAGTCCAGGGTGCGCCCACCGGTGTGCTCGTAGACGAGCATGACCGCGTCCGGGCCCAGTTCGGAGGTGGCGATCAGCTTGGGCGCGTTGGCGCCCGCGGCGATCGCCGCGTACGCCAGCAGCGCCTCCTGCTCCAGCGCCTGGCGCAGTGACTGGAGGCTGGAGCGGGTGGCGAAGCCGCGCAGGGTGAGGTTGCGCCACGCGCGGTAGAAGAAGCCCTGGGCCTGCTGCTCCCGGTCGACGACCGTGACGTCCAGCGGCGGGCCGTCCTCCAGGGAGACGAAGTAGCGCCGGCCCCGGTCGCCGTTCTCCGTCTCCACCACTTCCTCGCGGGCCGCGCCGACGGGGTGGAAGCCGACGTGCCGCAGGCCCGCCATCAGGGTCTGGCCGGTCGGGCGGACGTTGGGGGAGCCGACCGCGTACAGGGTGCCGTAGGCGATGGTCCAGCCGATCAGCACGGTCAGGATGATCGAGAAGGGGGTCGTGTAGCCGGTGACCAGCATCGAGAACGCGTCGAGCAGCAGCACGATCCACAGCACCGCGCGCCATCTGGGTCTGCGGGACATGCCGACGGCCGTCATATAGGCGATCACGGGCGCCAGATAGCCGTGCACCGGGTCGGTCAGGGCGTGGATGTCACCCGGCGAGGGCTGGGTGAGCGCCTCCTGGATCGAGTCCGGGGCGGCCCGGGCGACCCACAGGTCGGTGGCGAGCGTCACCCCGTGCGCCAGGACGGCCGCGAGGACGCCGTCGGCGATGCGCAGCCCGTCGCGTTTGATCAGCCGTTCGATCGCGAACGCGACCGGCACCAGAAGGATCGCGATGCTGGAGGCCAGCCCCGCGATCTTGATCAGCAGGTCCGGGGCCTGTCCGGTGCCCTTGTTGATGTCCTGTTCGAGGCCCGAGGTGGTGCCGTGCGCGAAGGCGGCGATCGCGAGCAGCACCACGATGCCGAGCAGGCCGACCAGGAGCCGCATCAGGTCGGAGGGGCGGTGCACGCGCGCGGGGAGCAGCGGTTCGTCGCGCTCGACCTGCTCGGCGTGGGGGTCGTCGTCGGCGCACGGGGAGTGGTCCGGGGGCGTGCTCCCGGGCATCCGCGCCGTCCCGGCGAGGGGCGGCCTCTCGGCGGCATCCGCTTCGCCGTCGCCCTCCGCGCGGGCGGCGTCGTCCTCGCGCCGACCTGCGTCCTCCTGGCTGAGCCGGCCGCTGTCTTCCTGCTGCGCGCCGGTGCCGCCGCCGTCCGCGCGGGCGGGACCGGGGCGCGCGGAGGCGTCAGGGGTGCCCGCCGCTCCTTCGGGGTGCACGCCCTGCTCCTTCGTGGTCTCTTCGTGGTCTCGTATCACCAGTCACCGCCCGCACGATGGTGGCATGCCCCACCGACACTCGCGGGCATCAGGGTGCGGATGCGCGGGCGGACAGTCTGCCCCAAGGACCGGGCGGGGGCGAGCGGACCGTTGCGCACGGCCCCCTCCGGAACGTCGGTGGGGTGCGGCAGGATGGGTCGGATGAGCGAGCAGAGCCCTCCCGAGGACGCCCGCGCGGAGTGCGCGGACGCGCTGCCGGGGCACGCGGACGCACTCCCGGAGTACGCCGAGCGGGTCCTGGACGTCGCCGAGCGGATTCCGCCGGGCCGGGTCATGACCTACGGCGACGTCGCGGAGTGGCTGGAAGACGGCGGGCCGCGCCAGGTCGGCCGGGTGATGGCCCTCTACGGCGGCGCGGTCCCGTGGTGGCGGGTCGTCCGCGCCGACGGCGTGCTGCTGCCCGGACACGAGCTGCGCGCGCTCGCCCACTACCGCGCGGAGGGCACCCCGCTGAAGCAGGCGGCCAGCAGCGCCGAGGGCCATCTGCCGCGGCTCGACATGCGCCGTGCCCGATGGGACGGCGGCGCGGGTGCGGAGGATCACATCTGACAGCTTCCGCCATCGGATGCCGCCGCGGAGGGGCCGTGGCCCGTTCGGGGGACATGGGGGACGTCCGTGGCATGCCGTACGTTCGTGAGATGTGGGATGCGCGTGACCGGAGTGCCGCGAGGGAAGAAGCGGAAGCCCTGCTTCCGTCCGGAGCGGCGGCGTAGCGTCGGCAGCACGTGTCCCCCTCATCCCGCGGCCACCGCCTCGCGCGCGTGACCGCCTGCCCGCCAGCACGACCACCAGGACCGGCACATCACGTGAGCTCCTCTTCCTCCACCCGGCGCCCGCCGCACCCACCGGTGCGGCAGGGGAACCGTGGCGCTTACCGACTGGTCCGTACCCCTCCGGCCGTCGTGGACCCCCCTCGTCTGGACGCGGCACAGCGTGCCGTGGTTGACCACCGCAGCGGACCACTCCTCGTCCTCGCCGGTCCCGGCACCGGCAAGACCACCACGCTGGTCGAGTCCGTGGCCGCCCGGATCGCCCGGGGCGGCGACCCCGAGCGCATCCTGGTGCTCACGTTCAGCCGCAAGGCCGCCGTCGACCTGCGCGACCGCATGGCCCTGCGCATGGGCGCCGCCCGCGCCCCCAGGGCGACCACATTCCATTCGTACTGCTACGCGCTGGTCCGTGCCCACCAGGACAGCGGCCGGTTCACCGAACCCCTGCGCCTGCTCTCCGGTCCCGAGCAGGACGTCACCGTCCGCGAGCTGCTCGCCGGCCAGCCCGAGCTGGAGCGGCTCGGCCTGACCCATGTGCGCTGGCCGGACGAACTGCGCGCCTGCCTGACCACGCGGGGCTTCGCCGACGAGGTCCGTGCCGTCCTCGCCCGCAGCCGGGAGCTCGGCCTCGGCCCGGACGCCCTGGACGCCTTCGCCCGCCGCATCGGCCGCCCCGACTGGCGCGCGGCCGCCGCGTTCCTCGCCGAGTACCTCGACACCCTCGACCTCCAGGGCGTCCTGGACTACGCGGAACTGGTCCACCGCGCGGTCCTGCTCGCCCGCCGCCCGGAGACCGCGGCACGGCTGGCGGCCCAGTACGACGCCGTGTACGTCGACGAGTACCAGGACACCGACCCCGCCCAGGTCCGGCTGCTGCGCGCCCTGGCGGGCGGCGGGCGCACCCTCGTCGCCTTCGGTGACCCCGACCAGTCGATCTACGCCTTCCGGGGAGCCGACGTGAACGGCATCCTCGACTTCCCGGCCGCCTTCCCGCGCGCGGACGGCCGTCCCGCCCCCGTGGCGGTGCTGCGCACCTCGCGCCGCTCCGGTGCCGCGCTGCTCGCCGCGACCCGCCTGATCACCCAGCGGATGCCGCTGACCCGGCTGCCCGCCGAGAAGGTCCGCGCCCACCGGGAGCCGGCCCCCGTACGGGACGGCGGCCGGGTCGAGGTCCACACGTACCCGACGCCCGGCGCGGAAGTGGACAACATCGCGGACATCCTGCGCCGGGCGCACCTGGAGGACGGCGTCCCCTGGAGCGACATGGCCGTCCTGGTACGCGCGGGCTCCCGCCTCCCGACCCTCCGCCGGGCCCTCACCGCCGCCGGCGTCCCCCTGGACGTCGACGGCGACGAGCTGCCCCTGCGGCACGAGCCCGCGGTCGCACCGCTGCTCACCGCCCTCCGCGCGGTGGCCACGGCGGAGGCACGCCACCGGGGCGAGGAGTCGGCGGCGGGTGCGGAGGACGGCGAACCGGCTGGCGGAGAGGCCGCCGGTGAACAAGCGGACGCCGCCGAGGAACGCGCCGGAGCCGCCGCGGAACCGGCCCCGGACTCCTCCTGGCTGGACACCGAGACCGCTCTCACCCTGCTCACCTCCCCGCTCGCCGGCATGGACGCCGCCGACCTGCGCCGCCTCGGGCGTGCCCTGCGCGAGGAGGAGCGGGCCGCCGGGAACCCGCTGCCGCCCCCCTCCGACGAGCTGCTCGCGCGGGCCCTCGCCGAACCCGAGCGTCTGGCCGTGCACGACCCGGCGTACGCGCGCGGGGCGCAGCGCCTCGGCACGCTGCTGCGCAAGGCCCGTGAGCGTCTCGCCGGCGGCGGCACGGCCGAGGAGGCGCTGTGGGACCTGTGGCAGGGCACACCGTGGCCCGGACGCCTGGAGCGGGCCGCACGGCGCGGCGGCGCCGCCGGCCGCAACGCCGACCGGGACCTGGACGCCGTGTGCGCGCTGTTCGCCACCGCCGCGCGCGCCGAGGAGCGGTTCGGCGGCCGCGGCGCCCTGAACTTCCTGGAGCAGATCGAGGCCGAGGACATAGCCGCCGACACGCTCGCCCGCTGCGCGGTACGCCCGGACGCCGTCCGCGTGATGACCGCGCACCGCGCCAAGGGCCTGGAGTGGCGGCTGGTCGTCGTCGCCGGCGTCCAGGAGGGGCTCTGGCCCGACCTGCGGCGCCGCGGCTCGCTGCTGGAGGCCGACCGCATCGGCCGCGACGGACTCGCCGAACCGCTCACCCCGGGCGCGCTGCTCGCCGAAGAGCGCCGTCTGTTCTACGTCGCCGCCACGCGCGCGCGTGACCGCCTCGTCGTCACCGCGGTGAAGGCACCGGCCGACGACGGCGACCAGCCGTCCCGGTTCCTCACCGAGCTGGGCGTCGAGCCGAGGGACGTCACCGGGCGCCCCCGCCGGCCGCTGTCCGTCGCCGCACTCGTCGCCGAGCTGCGCGCGACCACGGTCGACCCGCGCGCGTCGGCCCCGCTGCGGGAGGCGGCGGCCCGCCGGCTCGCCCGGCTCGCCGCGCTCGCCGACGAGGACGGCCGCCCGCTGGTTCCGTCCGCACACCCCTACCGCTGGTGGGGCATGTTCGACCCGACCGAGAGCAAGGTGCCGCTGCGCCACCGGGACCAGCCCGTGGTGCTCTCCGGCAGCGCCCTCGACCAGCTCGCCAACACATGCGCGCTGCAGTGGTTCCTGGGCCGTGAGGTGAAGGCGGACGCACCCGCCACCACCGCGCAGGGTTTCGGCAACGTCGTCCACGTCCTCGCCGACGAGGTCGCCTCCGGCCGCACGCCCGCCGACCTCGACGTCCTCATGGAACGCCTGGACTCCGTGTGGAACGCGCTGGCCTTCGACGCGCCGTGGAAGTCGCGGCAGGAGAAGGACAACGCGCGCGTGGCGCTCGAACGCTTCCTCAACTGGCACGTACTGGACCGGGCCGGCCGGACCCCGGTGGTGAGCGAGCACGACTTCGACGTCACCCTCGAAGCGGGCGACTACCAGGTCCGCATCCGCGGCCAGATGGACCGCGTGGAGACGGACGCCGAGGGCCGCGCCTACGTGGTCGACTTCAAGACCGGCAAGCAGGCACCCACCGCGGGCGAGGTGGAGCGGCACCCCCAGCTCGCCGTCTACCAGCTCGCCGTCCGCGAAGGCGCCGTCGACACGGCCTTCGACGGCGCACGCCCCGAACCGGGCGGCGCGGAGCTGGTCCACCTCAGACAGGGTGCCGCCAAGCGCGACGGGGGCGACGGCCTGCCCAAGGTGCAGACCCAGGAGCCGCCGACGGGGGAGTGGGTCGGCGAGCTGCTGGCCACCGCCGCCGGAAAGGTCCTCGACGAGCGGTTCACACCGAGCGCCGGCCAGCACTGCGCGCACTGCGCGTTCCGGGCGTCGTGCAGCGCCCGCCCGGAGGGACAGCACGTGGTCGAGTGATCCGAGCGATCCGCGTGACGTACGGCACCACAGGCGCTGACCTGCGCTTCTCACGCCCCGGCCGACCGATCCGGTCTCGACTGTCAGTCCCCGCCGCTAGCCTCTTTCGACATGCCCCCCCGTATCACCGACCCCGAGCAGCTCAAAGAGCTCCTCGGCATCCCGTTCACCCCGGAGCAGACGGCCTGCATCACGGCGCCGCCCGCCCCGCAGGTGATCGTGGCCGGCGCCGGGTCGGGCAAGACCACCGTGATGGCGGCCCGCGTGGTCTGGCTCGTCGGCACCGGACAGGTCGCCCCCGAACAGGTCCTCGGCCTGACCTTCACCAACAAGGCCGCCGGTGAGCTGGCCGAACGCGTCCGCAAGGCCCTGATCAAGGCCGGCGTCACCGACCCCGACGTCATCGACCCCGACAACCCTCCGGGCGAGCCGGTCATCTCGACGTACCACTCCTTCGCCGGCCGTCTGCTCACCGACCACGGCCTGCGGCTCGGCCTGGAGCCCAGCTCGCGCCTCCTGGCCGACGCCACCCGCTTCCAGCTCGCCGCGCGTGTGCTGCGCGAGGCCCCGGGCCCGTACCCGGCGCTGACCCGCTCCTTCGCCGACCTCGTCAGCGACCTGCTCGCGCTCGACTCCGAACTCGCCGAACACCTCGTCGGCCCGGAGGAACTGCGCGCCTGGGACACCCACCTGCTGCGCACCCTGGAAGGGACCAGACTCGGCAACGCCGACCTGCGCAAGGTCCCGGAGACCGCCGCGGCCCGCCGGGAACTCGCCGAACTCGTCCAGCGCTACCGGGCCGCCAAGCGCGCGCGGGACCTGCTCGACTTCGGCGACCAGATCGCCCTGTCCGCCCGCCTCGCCGGCATCCCCGAGGTGGGCCGCCTGCTGCGCGAGGAGTTCCGCGTGGTGCTCCTCGACGAGTACCAGGACACCTCCGTGGCCCAGCGCGTCCTGCTCGCCGGCCTGTTCGGCGGCGGCACCGGCCACCCCGTGACCGCCGTCGGCGACCCCTGCCAGGCCATCTACGGCTGGCGCGGTGCCTCCGTCGCCAACCTGGACGACTTCCCCGACCACTTCGCGCACGCCGACGGCAGCCCCGCCACACGGCAGGCGCTCAGCGAGAACCGCCGCAGCGGCGGGCGCCTGCTCGACCTCGCCAACGGCCTCGCCACACCCCTGCGCGCGATGCACGCGGGCGTGGAGGCCCTCCGCCCGGCCCCCGGCGCCGAGTACGACGGCATGGTCCGCTGCGCCCTGCTGCCCACCCACGCCGAGGAGATCGACTGGATCGCCGACTCCCTCGCCCACCTGGTGCGCACCGGCACGCCACCCGGTGAGATCGCCGTACTGTGCCGGACCGCGACCGACTTCGCCGAGATTCAGGGCGCCCTCGTCGCCCGCGACATCCCCGTCGAGGTCGTCGGCCTCTCCGGCCTGCTCCACCTGCCCGAGATCGCCGACCTCGTCGCCGTCTGCGAGGTCCTCCAGGACCCCGGCGCCAACGCCGCCCTGGTGCGCCTGCTGACCGGACCGCGCTGGCGCATCGGCCCCCGCGACCTCGCCCTGCTGGGCCGCCGCGCCCGGCTGCTGGTCGCCCACGCGCGCGTGGACGGCACCGACGACCCGGACCGCCGGCTCGCCGAGGCCGTGGAGGGCGTCGACCCGTCCGAAGTGATCTCGCTCGCCGACGCCCTGGACACCTTCCTGGAAGCACCCATGGAGGAGGGCGACGACGACGGGCTGCCGTTCTCCCCGGACGCGCGCGTGCGCTTCGCCCGGCTCGCCGCCGAACTGCGCGACCTGCGCCGCTCGCTGTCCGACCCGCTGATGGACGTCCTGCACCGCGTCCTCGCCGTCACCGGCCTGGAGGTGGAGCTGTCGGCGTCGCCGCACGCGCTCGCCGCCCGCCGCCGCGAGACCCTGTCCAACTTCCTGGACATCGCCGCCTCCTTCGCCGCCGGCGACAGCGAGGCCACCCTGCTGGCCTTCCTCGGCTTCCTGCGCACCGCCGCCCAGTACGAGAAGGGCCTCGACAACGCCCTGCCCGGCGGCGAGAACACCGTCAAGGTGCTCACCGCGCACAAGTCCAAGGGCCTGGAGTGGGACGTCGTGGCCGTCCCCGGACTCGTGACCGGCACCTTCCCCAGCGCCCAGGGCCGCGAGAAGTGGACCGCCCAGGCCAAGGTGCTGCCCCACGCCCTGCGCGGCGACACCGACACCCTGCCCGACGTGCAGTCCTGGGACTCGCGCGGCATGAAGGCCTTCCACGAGGCCATGAAGGAGCACCAGCGCACCGAGGAGCTCCGCCTCGGCTACGTCACCTTCACCCGTCCCCGTTCGCTCCTGCTCGGCTCCGGCCACTGGTGGGGGCCCAGCCAGAAGAAGCCGCGCGGCCCGTCGGACTTCCTCACGGCCCTGTACGACCACTGCGCCGCCGGGTACGGCGAGATCGAGGTCTGGGCGGACCCGCCGGCCGAGGACGAGGAGAACCCGGCCCTGCACGCCGCCACCGCCGACCAGGTGTGGCCGCTCCCGCTGGACGCCGCCGCCCTGGCCCGCCGCCGCGCCGCCGCCGACACCGTCCTCAGCCACCTGGACGCCCTCGCCGCCGCGCCCGCCGACGGGCGACGGCCGGCCGTCCTGCGCGACCCCGCCGGCGCCGAGGACCCGGACTGGCCCACCCCACCGGAGGACGAGCCGTACGGTGAGGACCCGTACGGTGACAACGCGTACGGTGACGACGCCTACGGTGACGACGCGTACGGCGATGATCCGTATGGCGAGGAGCCGTACGCGGACCTGCCTCAGCAAGGTCCGCCCGACGATCCCTTCGGCGACGACCCCTTCGCCGGTGAACCCTCCGCCGCCGACCTGCCCGCAGGCGCCCTCGACGGTGAGCCCTTCGGCCAGGACGCCCGGAACGCCGAACGGCCCACGGTCCCGCACCAGGCACCCGCCCCGAGGGACCGCCCCCGTGCCGCCGGACCACGGCCCGCCGCCGCCCTCACCCCGGAGGAGGCCCGCACCATCGCCTCCTGGGACCGCGACCTGGACGCGCTCACCGGAGAGCTGCTGCGCGCCCGGCAGACCGTCACCGAGGTCCCCCTGCCCACCACGCTCACCGCGACCCAGCTGCTGCGGCTCGCCGAGGACCCGGACGGGCTCGCACAGGAACTCGCGCGCCCCATGCCCCGCCCCCCGCAACCGGCCGCACGCCGGGGCACCCGGTTCCACGCCTGGGTGGAAACCCGCTTCGAGGAGCTGACCCTGCCCCTGCTGGAACCCGACGAGCTGCCCGGCGCCGACGCGGAGATCGCCGACGAACGCGACCTGGAAGCCCTCAAGGCCGCCTTCGAACGCACCGAGTACGCCCGGCGCACCCCGTACCGGGTCGAGGCCCCCTTCCAGCTCACCCTCGCCGGCCGCGTCGTCCGCGGCCGCATCGACGCCGTCTACCGGCACGGCGACGGCGACCGGACGACGTACGAGATCGTCGACTGGAAGACCGGCCGCAGCGGCACCGCCGACCCGCTCCAGCTCGCCGTGTACCGGCTGGCCTGGGCCGAGCAGCAGGGCATACCGCCCGAGTCGGTCACCGCCACGTTCCTGTACGTGCGCAGCGGCGAGGCCGTACGCCCCGAGGGCCTGCCGGACCGGGCCGCCCTGGAGCGGCTGCTCACAGGTGAGACGGAGCGCACACCGGAGCCAAGCTGAGTGTGACGAACCGCCCGCCGAGGACGCCGCCGCGGGCGGATAGGCTCGGAAGCATGAGCCAGACCCCGGACAGCGCCGTCCGCACGTACATCGAGCAGCACCGCGCCGCCTTCCTCGACGACCTCGCCGCATGGCTGCGCATCCCCTCCGTGTCGGCCCAGCCCGAGCACGCCCCCGACGTACGGCACAGCGCGGACTGGCTCGCCGCCAAGCTGACGGACACCGGCTTCCCGACCGCCGAGGTCTGGCAGACCCCCGGGGCCCCCGCCGTCTTCGCCGAATGGCCCTCCGGCGACCCCGAGGCACCCACGGTCCTGGTCTACGGCCACCACGACGTGCAGCCCGCCGCCCGCGAGGACGGCTGGGACAGCGACCCCTTCGAACCGGTCGTCCGGGACAACCGCCTCTACGCGCGCGGGGCGGCCGACGACAAGGGCCAGGTGTTCTTCCACACCCTCGGCGTCCGCGCCCACCTCGCCGCGACCGGCCGCACCGCGCCGGCCGCCAACCTCAAACTGCTGATCGAGGGCGAGGAGGAATCCGGCTCCCCGCACTTCCGGACCCTGGTGGAACAGCGCGCGGGGCGCCTCGCCGCCGACGCCGTGATCGTCTCCGACACCGGCATGTGGTCCGAGGACACCCCGACCGTGTGCACCGGCATGCGCGGCCTCGCCGAGTGCGAGATCCGGCTGTACGGCCCCGGCCAGGACATCCACTCCGGCTCCTTCGGCGGCGCCGTGCCCAACCCGGCCACCGCCGCCGCCCGCCTGGTCGCCGCCCTCCACGACGAGCACGCGCGCGTGGCGATCCCCGGCTTCTACGACGGCATCGTCGAGCTGACCGACCGCGAGCGCGAACTCTTCGCCGAGCTGCCCTTCGACGAGGAGCGCTGGCTACGCACCGCCAAGTCCTCCGCCCTCCACGGCGAAGCCGGCTATTCGACCCTGGAACGCATCTGGGCCCGCCCCACCGTCGAGGTAAACGGCATGGGCAGCGGCTACCAGGGCCCCGGCAGCAAGACGATCATCCCCGCCACGGCCATGGTGAAGCTGTCCTTCCGGCTGGTCGCCGGCCAGGACCCCGACCACATCGAGAAGGCCGTCCGCGCCTGGGCCGCCGAACAGGTGCCCACCGGGATCCGGCACGAGATCGAGTTCGGCTCCGCCACACGCCCCTGCCTGACCCCGCTCGACCACCCCGCGCTGCGGTCCGTGGCCCGCGCCATGGGCCGCGCCTTCCAGGAGCCCGTCCGCTTCACCCGGGAGGGCGGCTCCGGACCCGCCGCCGACCTCCAGGAAGTCCTCGGCGCCCCCGTGCTCTTCCTGGGCATCTCCGTCCCCTCCGACGGCTGGCACGCACCCAACGAGAAGGTCGAGCTCGACCTCCTGCTCAAGGGCGTCGAGACCAGCGCCTACCTGTGGGGTGACCTGGCCCGGAACTGGCGCACCGCACCCTGACCGGCCGGCGCCGTACGGCGGGGCACCGCGCGGGGGGCACACTGGAAGGACCGCCCCGACCGACCCGCCGCCCCGGCCCCGCCCGGCCCGGTGCCCTCCCGCCCTACGTCCCGCCGAACCGCCCGCCGAAAGAACCGCCGCACTGGGGGAGTTGGAAGCACCCGTGACCACCTGGACCGACCACACAGCCGACCGACCCATCTCACTGACCGCCCCGAGCGGCATCGACCGCGCCGCCCACCACCGGCTGGACGAGGCCTGGCTCGCGGCGGCGTGGAGCCACCCCACGACCCGCTGTTTCGTGGTGTCCGGCGGCCAGGTGCTCATCGACGAGACCCCGGACGGCCGGACCGAACTCGTCATGACGCCGTCCTTCGAGGCCCCGCTCACCGAGGCGCACCGCTACTTCCTCGGCATCGACGACGACGGTGTCAGCTACTTCGCGCTCCAGAAGGACGCGCTGCCCGGCCGCATCGACCAGTCCGCGCGCCCGGCGGGGCTGCGCGAGGCCGGCCTGCTGCTGTCGCCGCGCGACGTCGGGCTCATGGTGCACGCGGTCGGGCTGGAGAACTGGCAGCGCACCCACCGCTTCTGCTCCCGCTGCGGCGAGCGCACGGTCATCGCCGCGGCCGGCCACATCCGCCGCTGCCCCGCCTGCGGCGCCGAGCACTACCCGCGCACCGACCCCGCCGTGATCATGGCCGTGACCGACGAGGACGACCGCATCCTGCTCGGCCGCCAGGTCCACTGGCCCGAAGGCCGCTTCTCGACGCTCGCCGGTTTCGTGGAGCCCGGCGAGTCCATCGAGCAGGCGGTGCGCCGCGAGGTGTCCGAGGAGGTCGGCGTCACCGTCGGCCCGGTCGAGTACGTCGCCAGCCAGCCCTGGCCCTTCCCGTCCAGCCTGATGCTCGGCTTCATGGCCCGCGCCACCTCCACCGAGATCGACGTCGACGGGGACGAGATCCACGAGGCCCGCTGGTTCTCCCGCGAGGAGCTGCACGCGGCCTTCGAGGCCGGCGAGGTGCTGCCGCCCTACGGCATCTCCATCGCGGCCCGCCTGATCGAGATGTGGTACGGCAAGCCCCTGCCGACCCGCAGCTTCGTCTGAGACGGCGAACGGCGGCCCCCGAGCCGGTTGTGGACTCGGGAGCCGCCGTTCGGCGCACTCGGACTCAGGCGGCGAGCTTCTGCTTGACCTGGGCCAGCGACGGGTTCGTCAGCGTGGAGCCGTCCGCGAAGAGCACGGTGGGGACGGTCTGGTTCCCGCCGTTCGCCTTCTCCACGAAGGCGGCGGACTCGGGGTCCTGCTCGATGTTGACCTCGGTGTAGGCGATGCCCTCCCGGTCCAGCTGGCTCTTCAGCCGCCGGCAGTAGCCGCACCAAGTCGTGCTGTACATCGTCACAGTGCCCTGCATGTCTCTCGCGCTCCTCAGGCAGCTCGGATAGATCGTGCGCTGAGGAGAACGTAAGCCACCGCCCCGCCATTCCCGAGCGACCGGCTCGCCAGTCCTGGGCCACGGGGCCGCCCGTCCCGGGTGACGGGGCCGCCGGTCCTGGGCGACAGGGCCGCCGGTCTCGTGCGATCGGCCCGCCGGTCACCCGTGAGGGGGCCGCCCGTCTCGTGCGGCGGTTCCGCCGTTCCGCGCGACCGGCTCGCCCGTCCCGGGTGACCGGGTGGCGGGTCTCACGCGCCGGAGCCTCCGGTCTGGTGCCTCCGCCCTGCCAGTCCCCTGCGACCGCCCTGTCAGTCACGCCCGTCCGCCCCGCCCCTTCCCCTGCGACCGCCCCGCCGGCCAGGCGCGGCCGGGCCCCGGTTCCCGGCCATCCTGCCCGCAGGGCCCGGCACCCGCTCCCGGCTGTGACGCCTGCCGCATTAGTACGACTACGAGCCCCAGCCTGTGGACAACCGGCACAGCCGTCCCGGGCGACCTGGCAGCATGGCGGTGTGACAGCAGCAGCGCATTCCACCCTTTTCCCGCAGGGCACCGGCGCCTCCGCCCACGCGGCTCCGCCGAGCGGGGCCGACGCGGTGCTCGAAGGGCTCGACCCCGAGCAGCGCGAGGTGGCCACCTCCCTGCACGGTCCGGTGTGCGTGCTGGCCGGAGCGGGCACCGGCAAGACCCGGGCGATCACCCACCGCATCGCCTACGGGGTACGCGCCGGCGTCCTCCAGCCGTCCAGCGTGCTCGCCGTCACCTTCACCAACCGCGCCGCCGGAGAGATGCGCGGCCGGCTGCGCCAGCTCGGCGCCCAGGGCGTCCAGGCCCGCACCTTCCACTCCGCCGCCCTGCGCCAGCTCCAGTACTTCTGGCCGAAAGCGATCGGCGGCTCCATGCCCCGGCTCGTCGACCGCAAGATCCAGCTCGTCGCCGACGCGGCCGCCGCCCTCGGCACCCGGCTCGACCGCAACGAGCTGCGGGACGTGACCGCCGAGATCGAATGGTCCAAGGTCACCCAGACCGTCCCCGCCGACTATCCGTACGCGGCTGCGAAGGCTGGCCGAGAGGCCCCCCGCGACCCGGCGGAGATCACCCATCTCTACGCCGCCTACGAGGACCTCAAGCGCGACCGCGCCGTCATCGACTTCGAGGACGTCCTGCTGCTCACCGTCGCCATCCTCCAGGACCGGCAGGACATCGCCGAACAGGTCCGCGCGCAGTACCAGCACTTCGTCGTGGACGAGTACCAGGACGTCAGCCCCCTGCAGCAGCGGCTGCTGGACCTGTGGCTCGGCGACCGCGACAACCTGTGCGTCGTCGGTGACGCCAGCCAGACCATCTACTCGTTCACGGGAGCAACACCCGACCACCTCCTCGACTTCCGCGCCCGCCACCCCGGCGCGACCGTCGTCAAACTGGTCCGCGACTACCGCTCCAGCCCCCAGGTCGTCCACCTCGCCAACGGCCTGCTCGCCCACGCCCGGGGCCGCGCCGCCGGCCACCGGCTGGAACTCGTCTCCCAGCGCCCCCCGGGGCCCGAACCCGTCTACACCGAGTACACCGACGAACCGGCCGAGGCCGAAGGCGCAGCCCGCCGCATCCGCGAGCTGATCAACGCGGGCGTCCCGGCCGCCGAGATCGCCGTCCTGTTCCGCACCAACTCCCAGTCCGAGACCTACGAGCAGGCGCTCGCCGACGCCGGCGTGCCCTACCAGCTGCGCGGCGCCGAGCGCTTCTTCGACCGGCCGGAGGTCCGCAAGGCCAGCATCGCCCTGCGCGGCGCGGCCCGCTTCGGCGGCAACGACTCCCTCCTCGACGACGCCGTCGACCTGCCCTCCCAGGTGCGCGCCGTCCTGTCCGGCGAGGGCTGGACCAGCGAACCCCCGGCCGGCTCCGGCGCCGTCAGGGAGCGCTGGGAATCCCTGGCCGCCCTGGTCAACCTCGCCCACGACCTCGCCGCTGCCAGACCCGGAGTCACCCTCGCCGACTTCGTGGCGGAACTGGACGAACGGACCAACGCCCAGCACGCCCCCACCGTCCAGGGCGTCACCCTGGCCTCCCTGCACGCCGCCAAGGGCCTGGAGTGGGACGTCGTCTTCCTGGTCGGCATCGCCGAGGGCATGCTGCCCATCACCTACGCCCGCACCGACGAGCAGATCGAGGAGGAACGCCGCCTGCTGTACGTCGGCGTGACCCGCGCCCGGGAACGACTCCATCTGTCCTGGGCCCTGTCCCGCTCACCCGGCGGACGCCCCAACCGGCGGCCGAGCCGCTTCCTCGACGGCCTGCGCCCCGGCACCACCCCCACCGTCGGCCACACCGGCGCCGGCACGGGCGCGGGCGTCGAACGCGGCACCCCGGCGAGCGCCACCGTCACCCCCCGGCGCACCCAGCGCACCCCCGCCCGCTGCCGGGTCTGCGGCCGCACCCTCACCGACGCGGGCGAGATGAAACTGATGCGCTGCGAGGACTGCCCCTCGGACATGGACGAGGGTCTCTACGAGCGGCTCCGCGAATGGCGCGCGGTACAGGCCGGGCGCAGCGGCCAGCCGCACTTCTGCGTCTTCACCGACCGGACGCTGATGGCCATCGCGGAGGCGTGCCCGCAGAGCCCCGCCGAACTCGCCCGCATCCCCGGCGTCCTCAACCGCAAGCTGCGCAGCTACGGAGCCGACGTTCTGGCCATATGCGCAGGTCAAGAACCCGTTGGAGACGACGGCGGCAACTGATGCCAACTCGTCGAAAAAATAGTTTGCGCACGCCCCGCGAATCCCCATAGGTTCTACGCACGGAAGCAGCGGCCTTCTCCGAGGCCCGGGTTCCGTGATGTACTTGCATATCCGAACGGGACCGGTTCACCCCGGTCCCTCGAGACGCCGAGAGGAGGCGAGTCCAGTGATCAGCATCAACATCAGCACCACCGTCAGCACGGCCAAACTGACCGATCGCTCGGCCGTCTCCACGTGCATGCTCGGCGCCTCGAACCAGGGCACCGGTCTGTCCGGCATCCGTGCCGTGCGCCCGGCGTCCTCCCTTGCCCTCGCGGGTCTTCCCATCCGTGAGCGCAATGAGCGACCGACCAAGGCACTGGAAGCGGTAGCGGCACAGGCGCACGCCTATGCCTTTGCGGCGGCCGGTGCCGGATTCCGGAAGCAGACGACGCAGCACCACCTGATGTGGGCCTTCCGTGGGCCAGAACCCTGGAGTGATCCAGCCTGATCGCCGATCAGGCCGGCGCCTTCAGGGCCGCGGAACCCCATCCGGGATCCGCGGCCCTTCTGTTTTCCCCGAACGGGGACGACGGAGCGAAGGGGCCTCGGGACAGGAAGAGAACCCGGTACCCAGCCGACACCCGGTCAACCGGCCGGAACGACCAGACGAGGAAGACCACCCGTGCAACTCGAAGCGCACGCCCCGTCCGTACCGCCTTCGCAAACCATTCCCCCGCCCGGCCTCACGGAGGACTCCACCTTGACCCCCCTCACCGCGCTCACCGCGCTCGACGACGCCATCGAGAACCTCGGCGTACCCGTCCCCTGCCGCTCCTACGACCCGGAGGTCTTCTTCGCCGAGTCGCCGGCGGACGTGGAGTACGCCAAGTCCCTCTGCCGCACCTGTCCGCTGATGGACGCCTGCCTCGCCGGCGCCAAGGAGCGGCGCGAGCCCTGGGGCGTCTGGGGTGGCGAGCTGTTCGTCCAGGGCGTCGTCGTCGCCCGGAAGCGTCCCCGTGGCCGCCCGCGGAAGAACCCGGTCACGGCATGAACACCGCAGGAACGATCGACCGCCCCCTCACGCACGACCCCAAGAAGCAGGCCCCGATGAAGCCGTCCACCAGCGAGCCCGCCGGCTCCGCGACCTCAGACTTCACCACCACCGGCGCGACCGAAGCGCGCCAGAACAGGAACCGTGAGATGCAACTCATGCAAGAAGCCCTGGCTCGTGCCCATATGCACGAGCGACTCCATGACGCCGCGCAGGAACGCCGGGCCGTCCGCCTGGCGGTCGCGCAGCGGATGCAGCGGCGAGCCGAGCGCGCCTCGCTGCGCGCCCGCCGCGCGCTCGCCATGGCCGTCATGCAGTAACGAACACACCTGAGCAGCGGTGGCCTCCCGGAGCAGGGAGGCGAAGCCTCCCGCGGGGGCCGGTCCGGCCGAACGGACCGGCCCCCGCTGTGCGTTGCGCACGACGATCCACCGGTCACGGGGTTATCGTCACCGGGTGACGAGTCTTCCCGGCGGAAGTGATCAGGGCGGCTCCACCGCGGAACGCCACCGCCTGGTGTGCGCCCGCTGCGGCACCCCCGCCGACGGCCCCCAGCCGGTCACCTGGACCTGCTCGGTGGAGAACGGCGCCCGCCAGTACTTCTGCGACGCCTGCTCCCGGGAGAACCTCCGGGCGATCGAGGGGCGGCTGGACTCGGCCTGGTGGTGAGATTCCTTCTCCTGGGGGGCCTCCCCCCCCGCCCCCTCCCCCCACCCCCACCCCCCTCAGAACTCAGGGCACGCCGACTACGCCCCCTCCGCCGACTCCCCGTCCTCGGTGCCGGTGTCCTCGGGCGCGTCGGCGGCGAAGCCCGGGAGCCATTCCTCCAGTTCCTCGCGGAGGCGTACGCTGGCGCCGAGTTGGCACAGCACTCCGATCGTGCTGAGGGTCACCCGGTGTATCAGCAGATAGGCCGGCGGCAGGTTGAGCTGTTTGCCGAGCTGGTAGGCGGGGGAGCGGGGGTCGGCGATGCGGGCGGCCTGGCCGCGCATCCAGGAGCGGGTGAAGGTGAACGTCTCCACGCGGGCTGGCTCGATGATCGGCAGCAGGTAGTCGAGGACCGCGTCCGGGTCCAGCTCCACGGTCTCCTTCACGAAGCCCTCGGCGCACAGCAGCTCGTAGACCATCTCCGCCTCGCCGTCCAGCGTCATCCGCAGCGAGACGCCGATCGGGGTCGGCAGGCCGCCCGGGAGCCGGTCGACGGTACCGAAGTCCAGCACTCCCAGGCGCCAGTCGTCCGGACCGCCCGGGCCGCCGGGCAGCAGACGGAAGTTCCCCGGATGGGGGTCGGCGTGCAGCAGGCCGGTGCGGGCCGGACCGGAGAAGAGGAAGCGGGCCAGGAGCTGGCCGGCCCGGTCGCGCTGCTCCTGGGTGCCGTCCGCGATGACCTCGGACAGCGGGACGCCGTCGATCCACTCGGTCACCAGCACCTGCTCGCACTGGTGCACCACCGCCGGGACGACCACGTCCGGGTCGTCCGCGAACTCCTCCGCGTGGGCGCTCTGCGCCTGGGCCTCCAGCCCGTAGTCCAGCTCCTCCGATACGCGGTCCCTCAGCTCCGCGATCAGCGGTTTGATGTCCATGCCCGGGATGAGCGGACCCAGCAGCCGGGCGAACCGGCTCAGTTGACCGAGGTCGGAGAGGAGCGCCTCGCCCGCGCCCGGGTACTGCACCTTGACCGCCACCTCACGGCCGTCGTGCCACACCGCCCGGTGCACCTGGCCGATGGAGGCCGCGGCGGCCGGCTTGTCCTCGAACTCCTCGAAGAGGTCGCGCCAGTCCGGCCCGAGCCGTTCCTGGAGCACCGCGTGCACGGTGCGGGTCGGCATCGGCGGGGCGGCCTCCTGGAGCTTGGTCAGGGCCGCGCGGTAGGGACCGGCGATCTCCTCCGGCAGCGCCGACTCGAAGACGGACAGGGCCTGCCCGAACTTCATCGCGCCGCCCTTCAGCTCGCCGAGCACCTTGAACAGTTGCTCCGCCGTGCGCTGTTGCAGCTCACGGCCGACGATCTCCGCGGACTCGCCCACGATCCGCTTGCCCAGCCCCCAGGTGGCCCGGCCGGCGAAGCCGAGCGGGAGCGCGGCGAGCTTGGCGGTACGGGTGACCGCCTTCCGGGGAAGATCAGACATGGGCCCTCCAGGTGCCAGTCGGCCGTGCCGCGCCTGCTTCGCGTCGCCGCTTCGTCGACGGCCGTCGCACCGCCATTGTCGCGCGCGTCCCGCCATCGGTTGCGGAGTGCTGCCGTTTCTCTCTCCCGGCCGCCCCGCAGTCGCATTCCGGATGCGGCCGGACCGGCCGGGCGCGCCAGTCCAGACCGGGCAGGGACACCTCCCAGCGGGTACCCGCGGCGGACGGTGAGCACCCGTCGAGGAAGGCCAGGGCGTGCGCCGCGGCGAGACCGGCCACCGCCGTGGCCAGTGTCAGGTCGCAGGCCCCGGCCCGGCGGCCCCTTCCGGACCGCCACTGGGTGACCAGACGGGGCCAGGCCGGGTCGCGGTCCGTGCGGTCCCGGTCCAGGCAGCCGGCGCAGCCCGACTCGCCGGGCAGGACGAGCGGGCCGACGACACCCGTGCCCTCCACGACCCCGGCGTAGAGATGTGGGGTGCCGGTGGCCATGAGCGGTTCGGCGGTGAACGGGTCCGGGGCGTGCACGGCGACCTCGTCGCGGGGCGCGAAGATCACCAGGGAGAGGCCGGGCTCCTCGGCGCCCGAGCCCGGGGAGTGGGCGTGGCGTGGTGGACGGTCCGGTGCGGCGCGGCGGACGGCGGCCCGGGCAGCGGTGTCCCTGCGGTCGCCCAGCGACTCGTCGGTCAGTCCGCCCGGTGCCAGGTCCCACGGCTCCACCCGGCCCACGTCGCACACGTCGACCTCGCCGACGCCGGCGCCCGAGAGCACCGATGCGAGCAGGGCGCCGACCCGGCCCGCGCCGCGCACGCGGACGTGCAGGGCGCGCCGGGCCGCGAGCCGGGCGAGCGCGCCGCCCGGCTCGGGTGTGAGGAGGGACAGCGAGGCGAGGTCGGGGCGCAGCCGTTCGAGGACGCTCGTCTTCTCCCGCAGCGCGTCGGCGGCCGGTCCGCCGCCGCGCGTGTCGTCGAGGAGGCCCGCGCGGGCCAGCCGCTCCACCAGCGCGTCGACGTGGTGGGCCGGGACGCCCGCCCGGCGGCCCTCCTCGCGCAGCAGCGGCAGTCCGCGGGTGCCGTCGAGCAGGTCCAGGAAGCTGCCGGTCGCCGTGGCGACCGGGCCCAGGGTCAGGGCGTGCGCCGGGGTCATCCCGAACTGCACGGTGTTGCGGTCGCGCCAGCCGCGCCGCAGCGCGGGCTTCACCACCGGATGCATGAGTGGTCCCCCGTGTCCGTGAGTGCGTGTCTGCGCCAGCATGCCCGGGTCGTGGCCGGTATGCCGTGAGTTATCCACAGGCTGGGGGTGTTCTTCCTATCAATGGGGCGGGGGAAGTGGTGCAAAAAGGATGGGTGGATCGGTCGTACGAATCAAACGCACGGTGGGGGATCCGGAGTGACCCGTCCCCGGGCCGGGACTTCGCCCCGGTCCAGCGGGTAACGTCGGGGCGTGCCCGCCGACCCACTGCACCGCGCAGGTGAACCACAGCGCAGCACGACGAGCCAGCCGCCCCGAGGCTCGGGGACGAGCGCGATCGAGGTCCGCAGGAGCGCCCGGCGCCGCCGGACCGTCTCCGCGTACCGCGAGGGCGACCGCACCGTCGTGCTGATCCCCGCCCGGATGTCGAAGGCGGAGGAGCAGCGCTGGGTCACCCTCATGCTCGACAAGCTCGCCGCCCAGGAGAGCAAGCGGGTGCTGGGCGACGCCGCGCTGGCCGAGCGTGCCGAGCGGCTGTCCGCCCAGTACTTCGACGGCCGGGCCCGGCCCGCCTCCGTGCGCTGGGTCACCAACCAGAACACCCGCTGGGGTTCGTGCACCCCGGCCGAGGGCAGCATCAGGCTGTCGCACCGGTTGCAGGGGATGCCGGAGTACGTCGTCGACTACGTGCTCTGCCACGAGCTGGCGCATCTGCTGGTCCCCGGTCACGGTGCCGACTTCTGGCGGCTGCTGGAGGCCTACCCGCGCACGGAGCGGGCCCGCGGCTACCTCGAAGGGGTGGCCGCCGCCGCCCGGCTGCCGCACGTGCCGGGTGCGCATGACGAGGAGGAGACCTGAGCGGACTCCGGGCGTCCGGCGTCCTGCCGGGGTGAGCGGGAGCCGTCCCGCGCGCCGGGTGCCGTCCGTGTGGGCGGCCGGGTGCGGTTGTGTACCGGGTCTGTACCGACCAGCACCCTCGGGGGTCGCCGCCGGTCTTTGCCGTTAGCCTGGCGCGACGCACTCACATTCGGGATGGGGGACGGTCGTAACGCATGGCCAGGGAATTCCAACGCGGCCACAAGGCCAGGATCAGTGACCTCACCGCGGGCACGGATCTGTACGTAGGCGTGCAGATCTCCGGCCCAGGACTGACCTTCGACATCAGCTGCTTCGGTCTGGACGCCGACGAGCGTCTCTCGGACGACCGGTACTTCGTCTTCTTCAACCAGCCGAAGTCCCCGGAGGAGTCCCTCCAGCTGCTGGGCGCCCAGGCGGGTGACACGGAGTCGTTCCGGGTCACGCTCGACCGGATCCCCTCGCACATCCGCAAGCTGTCCTTCACGGCGACCGTCGACGGCGCCGGACAGATGTCCCAGATCGCTCCCGGATACCTGCGCATCGTGGCGGGCGGCGAGGAGGTCGCGCGGTACTCCTTCAGCGGCGCGGAGTTCTCCACCGAGCGGGCCGTGATGCTCGGTGACCTCTACTTCAAGGACGGGTGGCGGTTCGCCGCCGTCGGACAGGGGTTCGACGGCGGTCTGGAGGCGCTGCTGAAGAACTTCGGCGGCGAGGTGCTGGAGGAGGAGCCCGCCGCCCCGCAGCAGCCGCAGCCGCAGGCCGGCGCGGCACCCGGCTTCGCCCCGCCCGCCCAGAGCACGCCCCCACCCGCGTTCGGCGCCCCGGCCCCCGCGCCCGCGCCGGCCCCGCAGGGGTTCGCCCCGCCGCCCGGCCACACCCCGCCCCCGGTCCCGGCGCCCGGCCCGAACGTGCACGCCGCGCCGACGGTCGTCGCGCCCCTGACCCCGCCCGGAGCCGGCACCGTCCCGCCGCCGGCCCCCGCACCCGCGCCCTACGGCCAGCCGCCGCAGCAGCCGTCGTACGGTGGCCGGCCCGACGCGCCGCTGCCCCCCGGCTACGGCCAGCAGCCCGCACCCTACGGCGGTCAGCCCACCCCGCCCATGCCACCGGGCTACGGACAGGTCCCCGGCCGGCAGCCCGCGGCGTACCAAGTGCCGCAGAACGCGCCCCAGGGCGGTGCCGGGGTGACGGCCGCGCTCCAGGCGTTCAAGGAGACTCCGACCGGGCAGCGCTGGACCCAGCAGAACAAGAAGCTGATCCGCGTCGACCTCGGCATCGGCGGCCAGCCCGTGCTGGCCAAGCAGGGCAGCATGGTGCTCTACCAGGGCAAGGTCGACTTCAGCTACAAGGGCGCCGGGTTCGCCGGACGGATCGTCGGCAACGCCACCGGCCAGGAGATGCAGCTGATGCGCTGCACCGGCCAGGGCCAGGTGTTCCTCGCCGAGAACTCCACCCACCTGCACCCCGTGGAGCTCCAGGGCGACGCGATCTGCGTGTCCGCCGAGAACGTCCTCGCCTTCGACGAGAGCCTCCAGTACGAGGTCCGTCGCATCGAGGGCCACGGCATCCCCGGCGGCGCGCTGTTCACCATGCAGTTCCAGGGCACCGGCACGATCGTCGTCAAGACGCACGGCACACCCGTGGTGCTGCCGGTCACGCCGACCACCTTCGCCGACTGCAACGCCGTCGTCGCCTGGTCGGCCGCCTCCCAGGTGATCGTCTCCAGCCAGGTCCGCATGCGCCGCAACGCCTACCCGGGCGACACCGGCGAGAGCGTCAACCTCCAGTTCCGGGGCGCGCCCGGCAACTTCATCGTCGTCCAGCCCTACGAGGTCTGAAGGAGCCCGTCATGAACCAGCCGCTCGCGGGCTTCGCCCCCGCACCCGTCACCGCCCGCATGGAGAACCACGGCAACCACATGCTGAAGGTCGCCCTCCAGACCGGGAACGACCTTCTCGCGCGCGTGGGGTCGATGGTCGCCTACGAAGGCTTCATCCAGTACGAGCCGAACCCGCCCGCCGTCCGCCAGATCGCCCGCGACTGGGTCACCGGCGAGGGCGCCCCGCTGATGAAGTGCTCCGGCGACGGCCTGCTCTACCTCGCCGACTACGGCGCCGACGTCGTCGTGATCAACCTCGACGGCGACGGCATCTCCGTCAACGCCAGCAATCTCCTCGCCTTCGACGCGCACCTGACCTGGGGCGTGGAGCGTGTGAAGGGACTCGCGAAGTTCGCCGGCCAGGGCCTGTGGAACACGAGGATCTCCGGGCAGGGCTGGGTCGCGCTGACCTCCCGGGGCAAGCCGATCGTCGTGGACTGCGGCGGCGGCGAGGACGAGACGTACGTCGACCCGGACGCGCTCGTCGCCTGGTCGCCGAACCTGAAGGTGAAGGGCAAGCGCAGCTTCAAGGCCCAGTCGCTGATCGGCCGGGGCAGCGGCGAGGCCTACCAGATGGCCTTCTCCGGCCAGGGCATCGTCGTCGTCCAGCCCAGCGAGGACAGCACCGACCGCCTCCGGTTCCGGGGCTGAGGGGGAGCCAGAACACCATGCAGAGCCCGCTTTTCGCACACAACGACGTCCAGACGCAGGAGCGCTGGAGCCTGCAGAACCCGCAGATGCTCCGGGTCACCCTGGAGGGCCACGACGACCTGCTCGCCCGCAAGGGCACCATGGTCGCCTACCAGGGCCTGGTCGAGTTCGACGCCGAGTACCGCAGCAACGGCCAGGCACGCGCGCGTGCGTACACCGGCGAGGGCCTGGACCTGATGCGCTGTCACGGGCAGGGCACCGTCTACCTCGCCAACCTCGCCCAGCACGTGCACATCATGGACGTCGAGCAGGACGGGCTGACCGTCGACAGTTCCTACGTCCTCGCCATGGACTCCTCGCTGCACCACGAGGTCGTCGCCGTCGACAGCCTCTACGGGATCTCCGGCTCCGGGAAGTACCAGCTCAACATCACCGGCCGCGGCCGGGTCGCCCTCATGACCTCCGGGGCGCCGCTGCTGATGCAGGTCACCCCCGACCGGTACGTCAACTGCGACGCCGACGCGATCGTGGCCTGGTCCACCGGGCTGCGCGTGCAGATGCAGGCCCAGACGCACTCCTCCGGCGTCTGGCGACGGCGCGGCAACACCGGTGAGGGCTGGGAGCTGAGCTTCATGGGCACCGGCTTCGCGCTGGTCCAGCCCAGCGAACTGCTGCCGCCGCAGAACGCGGTGATCGGGCAGGGCCTCGCCGCCCAGTTCGGCATGGGGCAGCAGGGCGCGCGCGGGCAGAACCAGGGCAACGTCTGGAGCTGAGCCGCGCGAGGCGAGGGGGTGACCGCCCGAGCGGCCACCCCTCGCACGCTCAGAGCCGGGCGCGCGTGGCGTCCAGCAGGCGTACGACCGACGCGTCGGCCACGCCCGCCACCTCGTCGTAGGCGTACCAGCGCAGGTCGAGCGACTCGTCGCTGATCCCGTGCACCGCGCCGGGCGGGGCCAGGACCGCGTACTGGACGTCGAAGTGCCAGCGGCACGGTGGCGGGATCGGATGCCGGTCCAGCAGCACCGGGCCACCGGGAAGCAGCGTCAGCCCGGCGATGCCGGACTCCTCGGTCGCCTCCCGCAGGGCGGCCGCCTCGAGCGTCGGGTCGCCCGGTTCGCAGTGGCCGCCCATCTGCAGCCACATCCGCAGCTTCCGGTGCAGTGTGAGCAGCACCCGGCCGCGCTCCGGGTCGACCACCAGGGCGCTGGCCGTGAGATGACCCGCGTGGCAGGCCTTCCACAGGCCGTCCGGGTGGGCGACCAGATGGTCCAGGTAGGCCTGGCGCAGCTCTTCCTGGCCCTCGTACCCCTTCAGGACGAGGACCGCTTCGTCGTACAGGCTCACTCGGCGTCGTCGCCCTTGCCGCCGTCGCCGCCGGCCTCGTCCTTCTCGCCGTCCTTCTTGCGCAGGTCGGGCTTGTCCGCGGGGCCGCCCGCCGCCTCGCCGAGCATCTTGTCCAGCTCGGAGAAGTCCAGCTGCTCGCGGTGGACGAAGCCGTCCGGGTCGTCCAGGTCGGTCGCGGTCGGCAGCATGTCCGGGTGGGCCCACAGGCCGTCCCTGCCGTCGACCCCGCGCGCGTCCGTGAGCGAGGCCCACAGCCGGGAGGCGTCGCGCAGCCGGCGCGGGCGCAGCTCCAGACCGATCAGCGTGGCGAACGTCTGCTCCGCCGGGCCACCGGTCGCGCGGCGCCGGCGCAGCGTCTCGCGCAGGGCGTCGGCGGACGACAGGCGCGGCTTCGCGGCGGCGTGGACCACCGCGTCCACCCAGCCCTCCACGAGCGCCAGAGCGGTCTCCAGACGGGCCAGGGCGGCCTTCTGCTCGGGCGTGTCCTCCGGCTGGAACATGCCCTGCTGGAGCGCGTCCTGCAACTGCTCCGGGTTCTGCGGGTCGAACTGGCCGACCACGTCCTCCAGCTTCGCCGTGTCGACCTTGATGCCGCGCGCGTAGCCGTCGACCGCGCCGAACAGGTGCGAGCGCAGCCACGGCACGTGCGCGAACAGCCTCTGGTGCGCGGCCTCGCGCAGCGCCAGGTACAGCCGCACCTCCTCCTGCGGGACGCCCAGGTCCTTGCCGAACGCCGCCACGTTGGCCGGGAGCAGCGCGGCCTTGCCGGCCGGGCCCAGCGGAAGGCCGATGTCGGTCGAGCCGACGACCTCGCCCGCGAGCACGCCCACGGCCTGTCCGATCTGGGTGCCGAACATGGCGCCGCCCATCGAGCGCATCATGCCGATCAGCGGGCCCGCCATGGCCTGCATCTCCTCCGGCAGGACGTCGCTCATGGCCGCGCCGACCCGCTCGGCGACCGGGTCGACCAGCTCCTGCCAGGCGGGCAGGGTCGCCTCGACCCACTCCGCGCGCGACCAGGCCACCGCCGAGCCGGAACCCGACGGCAGGGACGTCGCGTCGTCCAGCCACAGGTCGGCCAGGCGGACGGCCTCCTCCACCGCCCTGCGCTCGGACGGGCCGACGCTCGCGTCCTTCGTGCCGTCCGACGTGCCCTGGGCGACCGTCTGGCGGGCGATCTGCTTGGCCATGTCCCAGTTCACCGGGCCGCCCTCGTACGAGAGCATCTGGCCGAGCTGCTGGAACGCGGCGCCCAGGTCGGTGGGGTTCAGGGAACCGAACATGGCTGCGAGCGGGTTGTCGGCACCGGGGCCGCCAAAGCCGCCGGCTCCGGGCAGGCCGCCGAAACCGAACGGATTGGCCGGTCCCTGCCCACCACCGCTCTGCTGGTCCTTCTTCTTGCCCTCGTCGCCGTCTTCCGGCTCCTCCGGCGGAAGGCCGAAACCGAATGGGGTGTCACTCACGGGAATCCTCGGCTGGTAAGGCCACCGGTTTCGCTCCGGTGGCGCGGCTGCCCGACAACACCACCCAGCGTAGACACCCCGACCCGATCGGGCCTCGGTGCTTCGCCCACGGAACGCCTGCGGCAGGATGGATGCACCTGGTACGTACGCGTCACTCGCGCCCGTACTGAAGACAACCGCTGGAGACGCCCGGTGAGTTCCCCAGATCCGCAGGTTCGCGCAGCGCGAAACCGTTCAACCTCTCCCGCCGTGCGCGGGCCCGTCGTCGCGGTGACCGGCGCCGCCACCGGGGTCGGCGCCCTGCTCACCGAGCGCCTCGCCGCGTCCCAGGAGATCAGACAGGTCCTCGCCATCGACGAACGGCGAGGCGAGTGCGCCGACGCGCAGTGGCACATCCTCGACGTCCGCGACCCCGCCATCGCGGACAAGCTGCGGGGCGCCGACGTCGTCGTCCACCTCGCGCTCGACCTCGACCTGGAGACCGATCCGGCGGCACGCACCGCTTACAACGTCCGGGGGACACAGACCGTCCTGACCGCCGCCGCGGCGGCCGGTGTGCACCGGGTGGTGCTGTGCACCTCCGCGATGGTCTACGGCGCGCTGCCCGACAACGAGCTGCCGTTGTCGGAGGACGCCGAGCTGCGCGCCACCGCCGAGGCGACCGGCGTCGGGGACCTGCTGGAGATCGAACGCCTGGCGCGGCGCGCCCCGCGCGCGCACCCGGGCCTGAACGTCACCGTGGTGCGGCCGGCCGTCCTGGTCGGCGGCACGGACACCGCGCTGACCAGGTACTTCGAGTCGCCGCGGCTGCTGGTCGTGGCCGGGTCGCGGCCCGCGTGGCAGTTCTGCCACGTCGAGGACCTGTGCAGCGCCCTGGAGTACGCCGTGCTGGAGAAGGTCGACGGGGAACTGGCCGTCGGCTGCGACGGGTGGCTGGAGCAGGAGGAGGTCGAGGAGCTGAGCGGCATCCGGCGGATGGAGCTGCCCTCGACGGTCGCGCTCGGCGCGGCGGCCCGGCTGCACCGGATCGGGCTCACCCCGTCCCCGGCGGGGGACCTCGCGTACACGATGTACCCCTGGGTGGTCAGCGGCAGCCGGCTGCACGACGCGGGGTGGCGGCCGAAGTGGACCAACGAGGAGGTCCTCGCCGAGCTGCTGGAGGAGGTGTCCGGCCGGCACACGGTGGCCGGGCGGCGGCTGGGCCGCAAGGACGCGACGGCCGCGGGTGCGGCGGGGGCGACGGTCGCCCTGCTGGGCGCGGCAGCCGTGGTACGGCGCGCCCGGAAGGCCCGGCGGCGCGTCTGACGTGCGGGAAGCAGCCGATGCGGAAGCTCCGCTGTAGGAGCCTCCAAGCGGCCCGCGCGGGTGCCTGCGAAAACTCGTATTCCGCGTTGTCACACCCGTGGGGCACGATGGGGGCATGGCGCTTACGAACGATCACCCCGGTGAGCAGGCGGCTCAGGACCCCATCAGGCTGATCGGCATCCGGGAGACCCCGCTCTCCGTGGACGAGGTGTTCCAGGCCGTCGGGGACGACGCGGCCGGGGGTGTCGCGCTGTTCGTGGGGACCGTGCGGAACCACGACGGGGGTGCCGACGTGGACGCGCTCGGGTACTCCTGCCACCCGAGCGCCGAGGCCGAGATGCGGCGGGTCGCCGAGAAGGTCGTCGCGGACCACCCCGTGCGGGCGCTGGCCGCCGTCCACCGGGTGGGGGACCTGCGGATCGGGGACCTCGCCGTCGTCGTCGCCGTGGCCTGCCCGCACCGCGCGGAGGCCTTCGACGCCTGCCGCAAGCTGATCGACGACCTCAAGCACGAGGTGCCCATCTGGAAGCACCAGAAGTTCTCGGACGGCACGGAGGAGTGGGTCGGCGCCTGCTGACCGCGCCGACCGCCACCTGATCCCGGCCGAGGGACGCCGGCTTGCTCCGACCGGGGCCCGTCGGCGCCGGACGGGTCGTCCGCTGATGGGGCCGGGGCCCCTGGTGCCGGATGGCGGCTCGCCGATCCGGGCCGGCGTCCGCGGACTCGCGCTCCGGCCGTCTGCCGACTCCAGGCCCGGCCGTCAGGCGATTGTGGCGCGGGTTCCCGCTGTCCCGGCCGGGGCCCGGCAGTGCCGGACGGCCGCCTGCTGATCCGGGCCGGCACCCGGCCGGCTCCCGGCCCGTCGCCGGCCCGTCCCGGGCGCCCGCTGAATGTCCCGAGTCCGCTGCTGCCGGTGCCGGACGGCGGCACGCCGTTCCGGGCTCGGCGGCCGCTGACTCCCGCCCCGGAGCGCTCCGGCGCCCCCCGGTTCGGGCCCGGCACCGCTCATCCCGGTCATCCGCCCGCTGGGGCCTCCTCCGCGCGACACCCGTCCACGCCCCGGCGACCGCAGCCCCCGTCCGGTGCGCGCCGACCCAGCCCCGACCCACCCGAGTCCAGCGCCCGCCCACGCCGACCGCGACCCCACCCCGGACCGGCGCCCGCCCACCCCGAGCGGACGCTTCCGCCCTCGCCGCTGATCCGTCTGGGCTTTCGCGGGTCCCCCGAAGGCGTCACACGCCGCACACGGTTTCCTCCGGTTGCGTAACCGGGACCCTAGCGTGAGCGTTGTCCGTGCAGACCGTTAATCTGCTGATCAGTCATTTGCGGACGCTCGTGGCGTATGGGAGGTCGGCATGGGGGTGCTTGTCTGGTTGCTGATCCCGCTTCTGGCCGCGATCGGCGGCGGGCTGTGGGGCACCTGGGCCAATCGGACCCGCAAGACGCGGAGCGACGGCCCTGAGCTGGACGGATACGCCCGGTTCCGCGAGGCCATGGAGAAGTCCCACACGGGTGCGCGCGGCGCCTGACGGGGGTGCCCTGACGGTGCGCTGACAGTCGCGTCCCGTACTGTCGTGGCATGCCACGCCGCACCGCGACGATGCTCGCCTCGACCCTGATGCTGATCGCGCTCCTGTGCGCGGGAGTCCTCATCCCCGTGCCGTACGCGGAGATGTCTCCCGGCCCGACCGTGAACACGCTCGGCGAGCACGACGGCGAGCCGGTGCTGCAGATCTCGGGGCACAAGACCTATCCGACGGACGGCCATCTGAACATGACCACCGTCCGGGTCACCGGCGCCGACTACCGGATGAACATGGTCGAGGCCGTCTACGGCTGGCTCGCCCACGACAGCAAGATCGTCCCGCACGACACGCTGTACCCGGACGGCAAGACGGAGGAGCAGTCCTCCCAGGAGAACGCCGAGGAGTTCAGCCAGTCCCAGGAGAGCGCCAAGGTCGCCGCCCTGAAGGAACTGGGCGTCCCGGTGAGGTCCTGGGTGATCGTCTCCACGGTCGTCAAGGACTCCCCGGCCGAGGGCAGGCTGCACGCCGGTGACGTGATCAAGGCCGTCGACGGAACGGCGGTCAAGCAGCCGTCCGACGTCGCCAGGCTGGTCACCAGGCACAGGCCGGGGCAGAAGGTCGTCTTCACGGTCGTGCCCGCCAAGGAGCAGGCCGCCGCCGAGAAGGCGCACCGGACGGCGACCAGGACGCAGGACGTCACCATCACGACGACGACCTCCCACGACACCGGGGCCGAGCGGGCCGTCGTCGGCATCTCCGCCGGAACCGACCACACCTTCCCGTTCACCATCGACATCAAGCTCGCCGACGTCGGCGGGCCCAGCGCCGGCCTGATGTTCGCCCTCGGCATCTACGACAAGCTCACCCCGGGCAGCCTCACCGGCGGGAAGTTCGTCGCCGGCACCGGCACCATCGACGACAACGGCACGGTCGGCCCGATCGGCGGCATCGAGATGAAGACCGTCGGCGCGCGCGACCGCGGCGCCCAGTACTTCCTGACCCCCGCCGACAACTGCGCGGCCGCCGCCAAGGACACCCCGGGCGGCCTCACCCTGGTCAAGGTCAAGACCATCGGCGACGCCCTCGGCGCCCTGAAGGACATCCGCAGCGGCGACACCGCCGCACTGCCGAAGTGCACCACCAAGGGCTGAACGGGCCGTGACACGGCCCGGGGCGCTCCCTGACCACCAGGGGCGCCCCCACCGCCGTGCACCCGGGGGAGCGGGTCAGTCCGCGAACGTCGCCGCCAGCGCGTCCGCCAGGCCGGGCACCAGGTCGGGGCCGGTCAGGACCTCCGTCGCGGAGTCCTTCTCCCGCAGCCGCAGCGCCGACTCCCGGCTGCCGTCGCGCAGCACGGCCACCGTCATCCGGACCTCCTGGCGCTCGGGGTGCTCGGCCACCCACCGGGCCAGCCCGGCCTCGTCGAGACCGGAGGGGACCTGGGCCTCGGCGGACGGCGGCAGCATCAGGCGCTCCACGACGAGCGCGCAGCCGGCCACCGCGTCGGGCCAGGCGATCGTGCCGAGGAACTCGTCGAGGGGCTTGCCGGACGGGAGCTCGTCCTGCTCGATCGGGGTGAGACCGGCGGTCTCGGACGCGTCCTCCAGGCCCAGCTGGGCCGCGAGCGAAGGTTCCTGAGCCCGCAGCCGTGCGGTGTCTACGAGGGCGAAGAGGCGAGCGGGCTGGTCCCAGCCGAGGCCGGAGACGTACTCGTCGATCTCGAGTACGGCCCGGGTGAGCGGGCTCGCTGCCATGGGAGTGTTGGACATGGTCACAATCCTGCCTCGTTCCCGGCCGGAATCGGGAACCGAGTAAACCGTGAGTAAGTTGCATAGGTGTGGGCCCGCGATCACGGGGGGCCACGGCGGGCCCGCGAACCCGAGGGCCTGACGGATCGACAGCGAACTTCGAGGTGCGCACCTTGGCTTTCCAGATGCCGGACCGCGGCGGAGGCCCGACGGGGCCACGGATCAGAGCGGGCCGCCCGTCCCGGAGGGTCCGAGCCCTGCTCGTGACACTGGGCGTCCTTGCCGTCCTCGGCATGGCGTTCACGATGTTCGCGGGCTTCTGGACGGAGTGGCTGTGGTACCGGTCGGTGCACTACTCGTCCGTGTTCACCACCACCCTGTCGACCAAGGTCGGGCTCTTCTTCGTCTTCGGCCTGCTGATGGCGGCCGCGGTCGGCCTCAACATCTGGCTCGCGCACCGGCTGCGGCCCCCGCTCAGCGCCATGTCCATGGAGCAGCAGAGCCTCGACCGCTACCGCATGGCCGTCGCGCCGTACAAGAAGTGGCTGCTGCTCGCCGTCACCGCCCTGGTCGGGCTGATCGCGGGCGCCTCCGCGTCGAGCCAGTGGCGGACCTGGCTGATGTGGGTGAACGGCGTGCCCTTCCACCAGAAGGACCCGCAGTTCCACCTGGACGTCTCCTTCTACGCCTTCGACCTGCCCTGGTACCGGTTCCTGCTGGGCTTCGGCTTCGCCGCCGCCATCCTGTGCCTGATCGCCGCGGCGCTCACGCACTACCTGTACGGCGGGCTGCGGGTCACCAGTCCGGGGGCGCGCGCCACCGCCGCCGCGACCGGACACCTGTCGGTGCTGCTCGGCATCTTCGTCGCCCTCAAGGCGGTCGCCTACTGGCTCGACCGGTACGGCCTCGCCGTCAAGTCCAGCGACTTCAAGGCGACCGGCAACTGGACCGGCCTGCGCTACGTCGACGCCAACGCCTACCTGCCGGCCAAGACGATCCTGTTCTGCATCGCCGTCATCTGCGCGCTGCTGTTCTTCGCCACCCTGTGGCGGCGCACCTGGCAGCTGCCCGTCATCGGCTTCGGCCTGATGGTGCTGTCGGCGATCCTGATCGGCGGCCTCTACCCGGCCATCGTGCAGAAGTTCCAGGTCCAGCCGAACGAGCAGGCCAAGGAGGCGCCGTACGTCCAGAAGAACCTGAAGGCGACCCGCGAGGCGTACGGCATCGACCAGGCCAAGGTCACCGAGTACCCGGGCAAGTCCACGACCCAGGACAAGACGAAGCTGCGCGACCAGGTCGACGCCACGGCCAGCATCCGCATCATGGACCCGAACGTCGTCTCGCCGACGTTCCAGCAGCTCCAGCAGATCAAGGCCTACTACGGGTTCCCGACCAACCTCGACGTCGACCGGTATGCCAAGGACGGCAAGGAGCAGGACACCGTCATCGGTCTGCGCGAACTGAACCTGGACGGCATCCCGAAGAACAACTGGATCAACGACCACTTCCGCTACACGCACGGCTTCGGCGTGGTGGCCGCCAAGGGCACCGAGGCCGACTCCGAGGGCCGGCCCGTCTTCACCGAGAAGAACCTGCCGTCCCAGGGCGACCTCGGGACGTACGAACAGCGGATCTACTACGGCGAGAAGACCACCACGTACTCGATCGTCGGCGGCCCCCAGAAGGAGGTCGACTACTCCGACAACGAGCGTGAGATGACCACCAGCTACCAGGGCGGAAGCGGGGTCAACCTCGACAACCCGGTCAACCGGGCCGCGTACGCGGTGGCGTTCAACGAGCCGCAGATCCTGTACTCGGGCGCGATCGGCAAGGGCTCCCGGATCCTGTACAACCGCACGCCCAAGGAGCGCGTGGAGGCGGTCGCCCCCTGGCTGACCATCGACGGCGACGCGTACCCGGCCGTCGTGAACCACCGCATTCAGTGGATCGTCGACGCCTACACGACGTCGAACGGCTACCCGTACGCCTCCCGTACGACCCTCGGTGACACGACGGCCGACTCGCTCACCGCCACGAACAACTCGCGCGCGGTGGTGGCCCAGCAGAACCAGGTCAACTACATCCGCAACTCGGTGAAGGCGACCGTCGACGCGTACACCGGCGAGGTCAAGCTGTACCAGTGGGACACCCGGGACCCGGTGCTGAAGACCTGGATGAAGGCGTTCCCCGACACGGTGGAGCCGCGCAGCGCGATCTCCCCGGAGCTGATGGACCATCTGCGCTATCCGCAGGACCTGTTCAAGGTGCAGCGCGAGCTGCTCACCCGCTACCACGTGACGGACGCGCAGACCTTCCTCACCGGCAGCGAGGTGTGGCAGGTCCCGGACGACCCGACGAACAACTCGGGCAGCGCGGTGCCGCCGTACTACCTGAGCATGAAGATGCCGGGCCAGAGCGAGCAGGCGTTCTCGCTGACGACGACGTTCACGCCCAACGGGCGGGACAACCTCAGCGCCTTCATGGCCGTCGACTCCGACCCGCGCACCAGCGACTACGGCAGGATCAGAGTCCTGAAGCTGCCGACGAACACGACCGTCGACGGCCCCAAACAGGTCCAGAGCCAGTTCAACTCCGAATCGGACATCGCGGAGACCATCAGCCTCCTCAGCCGCGGGCACTCGAAGGTCGAGTACGGCAATCTGCTGACCGTGCCGCTGGACGGCGGACTGCTGTACGCGGAGCCGGTCTACGTCCGCGGCGGCTCGCTCAAGTACCCGTTGCTGAGGAAGGTCCTGGTCACCTACGAGGGAAAAACCGCCTTCAAGAACACCCTGGACGAGGCCCTCAACGAGGTGTTCGGGGTGAAGAGTTCGACCAGTCCGCCGGAGACCGGCACCACGCCTCCCCCCGGCACCGGCAACCCGACGGTCAAACAGGCGCTGGAAGACGCGCAGAAGGCCTTCGACGCCGGGCAGCAGGCGCTGAAGAACGGGCCGGACTGGGACGCGTACGCCAAGGCGCAGAAGGACCTCCAGGACGCGCTGAAGCGGGCCGAGGACGCCCAGTCCAAGACGGGCGGCACCGGCGGCGGGAACGGCGACAAGAGCCGGAGTTGATCAAGACGCCCCCGCGCCGTGGTACGGTTGACACACAACGGCGCGGGGTGGAGCAGCTCGGTAGCTCGCTGGGCTCATAACCCAGAGGTCGCAGGTTCAAATCCTGTCCCCGCTACTGAAGTCGAAGGCCCGGATCCAGACATGGATCCGGGCCTTCGTGGTGTGCGAACTCATGTGCTGAGGGGAGGGACCGGCCGCGCCGCCGTGGGGAGTTGGGCGGTATGTGTTTGACTTGTCTCTCTGTGGGCATGTCGACAAAACGCTCAAGTGACCTCACGGGCTGCGGTATACCGGGTGTACCCAGGTTGCAGGTGGTGCGACGATGGACGTTATGGGGGACAAGGCAACTCTGTTCGAGTCAGGGCGATTTGTGCAGCCTTCCGACGCGGAGCCGGCCCGCGACGAGTTGGCGGACATGGGGGAAGCCGGCGAGGAGACGCGCCTCGCACTCGCCGCGCAGAGCGGTGACGCCGAGGCCGCGAGCGTCCTCGGAGCCATGCTGCTGCGCCGCGGCGACCTCGACGGAGCCGAACCCCACCTGCGCACGGCCACCGCGGCCGGTGACCGGGCCGCGGCCAACAACCTGGGCGTCCTGCTGCACCAGCGGGGCTACCCCGAGGAGGCGGCCGGCTGGTGGCGGATCGCCGCCGTCGCCGGTTCCGCCGCCGCCGCGCACGCGCTCGGCCGGCACCACCGCGAGCGCGGGGACGAGCCGGCCGCCGAGTACTGGCTGCGCCAGTCCGCCGAGCAGGGCCACGTCCTCGGCGCCTACGCGCTCGCCGACCTGCTGGAGCACCGCGGCGACGTCGGCGCCGAGCACTGGATGCGCGCCGCCGCCGAGCGCGGGCACCGGGAGGCCGCCTACCGGCTGGCACGCGCGCTCGACCGCGCGGCCGGACCCGGGGAGGAGACCGGGGGTGACAACACCGGCGAGGAGGCCGAACAGTGGTACCGGCAGGCCGCCGCGCGCGGGCACCGGCGGGCCGCGCTCCAGCTCGGGGCGATCCTGGAGAAGCGCGGCGAGCTGAAGGAGGCCGGGCGCTGGTACCTGACCTCCGCCAAGGACGGCGAGCCGCGGGCCGCCTGCGCGCTCGGCTTCCTGCTGCGCGACGCCGGCGACACCGAGAGCGCGGCCGTGTGGTGGCTGCGCGCCGCCCAGGACGGCGACGGCAACGCGGCCAACGCGCTGGGCGCGCTGCACGCCGAGCGGGGTGAGACGCAGACCGCCGAGCGGTGGTACCGGGCCGCGCTGGACGCCGGCGACGACAACGGCGCCTACAACCTCGGGCTGCTCTGCGCCGAGCAGGGCCGCACCGCACAGGCCGAGCAGTGGTACCGGCGCGCCGCGTACGCGGGGCACCGCGAGGCCGCGAACGCGCTGGCCATCCTGCTGCTCCAGAACGGCGACCCGACCGGGGCCGAGCCCTGGTTCTCCAAGGCCGCCGAGGCCGGAAGCGTCGACGCCGCGTTCAACCTCGGCATCCTCTACGCCGGGCGCGGCGAGGACGCGATGGCGCTGCGCTGGTACGAGCGGGCGGCGGCCGCCGGGCACGCCGAGGCTGCGCTCCAGGTCGGGATCGCCCGGCTGCGCGAGGGCGACGAGCAGGAGGCCGAACGGCATCTGCGCTGTGCGGCGGGCGGCGGCAGCGCGGAGGGCGCGTACCGGCTGGCCACCCTGCTCGACGCGCGCCGGCCGCCGGAGCCCGCGCACGAGCTGGGCGAGACCGTTCAGGAGAAGACCGAGTGCGAGGAGTGGTACGAGCGTGCCGCCTCGCAGGGGCACCGGCGGGCGCAGGTGCGGGTCGGCATGCACGCGGCGGCGCGGGGTGACGTGGTGGAGGCCGCGCGGTGGTACCGGGCGGCGGCCGAGGCCGGGTCGCGCAACGGCGCCTTCAACCTGGGGCTGCTGCTCGCCCGCGAGGGGAGCGAGCCCGAGGCGGCGGTGTGGTGGGCCCGGGCCGCCGATGCCGGGCACGGGCGGGCGGCCCTGCGGCTGGCCCTCGTCTACGCGCGTCGCGGTGAGCTGGCGGAGGGGCAGCGGTGGGCCGACAGGGCGGTGGCGCTGGGGCCGGCGGAGGTGTCCGAGCGGGCGGGACGGCTGCGGGACGCGCTGCGGGAGGAGCTCTCGGCGTGACGCCGGACACCCCGGCCTCTGTTGATTTGCTTCCGGGTGCTTCCCTCACGTAGTGTCGTATTCATCGACGCGGGGTGGAGCAGCTCGGTAGCTCGCTGGGCTCATAACCCAGAGGTCGCAGGTTCAAATCCTGTCCCCGCTACTGAAGGCCGAGGGCCGGAATCCAGAGATGGGTTCCGGCCCTCGGTGTTTTCGTCTCTGGTGCGTCCACGGCAACGGCCCTACGCGAAGAGCCCCGGCGGATGCCGGGGCTCCAGGGAAGCGGTGTGGGTACGCGGTCCGCTCACGCGCCCGAGCAGTTCGGGCACAGCCCCCGGTACGTGACCTCGACGTCCGACACCGTGAAGCCGAAGCGCTCGGTGTCGGGGAGGTCGGCCAGGGGGTTGCCGGTCGGGTGCACGTCGCGGATCGCGCCGCACCGGGCGCAGACCAGGTGGTGGTGCGGCCGGTGCGCGTTCGGGTCGTACCGCTTGGCGCGCTTGTCCGTCGAGACTTCCAGCACCTCGCCGAGCGAGACCAGCTCGCCGAGCGTGTTGTAGACCGTCGCCCGGGAGATCTCGGGCAGCTTGGCGACAGCCCGTGCGTGGACCTCGTCGGCGGTCAGATGGACGTGCTCGCCGTTCAGGACCTCGGCCACCACGCGTCGCTGCGCGGTCATCCGCCATCCGCGTCCACGCAGCCGTTCCAGAAGGTCGCTCATGGCCACCAGCCTAACAGGAAGAGTCCCCAGGTCGGGAATAGGTGTGATTTTGGATTGCTGTTTGACTTAGACAATGTCCATTGTAGGATCGGAACCGGCTTTGGCCACAGGACAGGACTAGTCAGTGATGACGCAGGAGGCGTACGTGACGCAGGGACCGCTCACCACGGAGGCCGGTGCCCCGGTCGCCGACAACCAGAACAGCGAGACGGCGGGCGTCGGCGGGCCGGTCCTCGTCCAGGACCAGCTGCTGCTGGAGAAGCTGGCGCACTTCAACCGCGAGCGCATCCCGGAGCGCGTGGTGCACGCCCGGGGCGCCGGCGCGTACGGCACCTTCACCGTGACCGCCGATGTCACGCCGTACACCCGCGCCGCCTTCCTCTCCGAGGCCGGCAAGCAGACCGAGGTCTTCCTGCGCTTCTCGACCGTGGCCGGCAACCTCGGCGCGGCGGACGCCGTCCGCGACCCGCGCGGCTTCGCGCTGAAGTTCTACACCGAGGAGGGCAACTACGACCTCGTCGGCAACAACACCCCGGTCTTCTTCATCCGGGACGCGATCAAGTTCCCGGACTTCATCCACACCCAGAAGCGCGACCCGTACACCGGCAGCACCGAGGCCGACAACGTGTGGGACTTCTGGTCGCTGTCGCCGGAGTCGACGCACCAGGTGACCTGGCTGTTCGGCGACCGCGGCATCCCGGCGTCGTACCGGCACATGGACGGCTTCGGCTCGCACACCTACCAGTGGAACAACGCGGCCGGCGAGGTCTTCTGGGTCAAGTACCACTTCAAGACCGACCAGGGGATCAAGAACCTGACCGCCGAGGAGGCGGACGTCCTCGCGGGCAAGGACCCCGACTCGCACCAGCGTGACCTGCGCGAGGCGATCGAGCGCGGGGAGTTCCCGAGCTGGACCGTGGGCGTGCAGATCATGCCGGCGGCGGACGCGGCGACGTACCGCTTCAACCCGTTCGACCTGACCAAGGTGTGGCCGCACGCGGACTACCCGGTCATCGAGATCGGCAAGCTGGAGCTGAACCGCAATCCGCAGAACATCTTCGCCGAGGTCGAGCAGTCGATCTTCTCCCCGTCGCACTTCGTGCCCGGTATCGGTCCCTCGCCCGACAAGATGCTCCAGGGCCGGCTCTTCGCCTACGGCGACGCCCACCGCTACCGCGTCGGCATCAACGCCGACCACCTGCCGGTGAACCGCCCGCACGCCACTGAGGCGCGCACCAACTCCCGTGACGGCTTCCTCTACGACGGCCGGCACGGCGGTGCGAAGAACTACGAGCCGAACAGCTTCGGCGGGCCGCAGCAGACCGGCCGTCCGCTCTGGCAGCCGTTCGACGGCTTCGCGGCCGGCACCGGCAACCACCCGACGCCCGCGCACGCCGAGGACGACGACTTCGTGCAGGCGGGCAACCTCTACCGGCTGATGTCGGAGGCGGAGAAGGAGCGGCTGGTCGCCAACCTCGCGGGCGCGATCTCGCAGGTCTCGCGCGAGGACATCGTCGAGCGCGCGATCGGCAACTTCCGCAATGCCGACGCCGACTTCGGCAAGCGGCTGGAGGCGGCGGTGCAGGCGCTGCGCGGCTGAGCCGGCCGCCCTCGCGGCTGGGCGGGCCGGACCCCACGGTGCTCGGGGTCCGGCCCGCTTCGCGTGTCACAGCGCGGGCGTGGGCTCGCGGGCCGGGAGCCAGCGGCGGACGATGTCGCGGACCGAGACGATCCCGGCCACATCGCCCCGGTCGAGGACGATGAGGTGCCGGAAACCGCCGTGCGCCATGGCGCGGGCCGCCTCCTCCAGGGTCCAGGTGGGGGCGGCGAAGACGACGTCGGTGGTGGTGTGGGCGTGGATGCGCTCCGCGTCCGGGTTCTGTCCGAGGCCGACGGAGTTGAGGATGTCGCGTTCGGTCAGGATGCCGATGCCGCCGGCGTCCGGGTCGAGGACCACGGCGGCGCCGACGCGGCGGGCGGACATCAGGGCGGCTGCCTGGCGGAGGGTGTGGGCGGGGCCGAGGGTGAGAATCACCGTGCTCATGGCGTCACGGACGAGCATGGACGGAGCACCTCCTAGGAACCCCCGGGAAAGTTCAGGGATTCACAAGTTCACAAGTGGGGGTGGGCCCAGAGTGCCAGGTAAAGGGCGGGTCAACAAGAGGGCGCGCGGCGCGAGTTGAGGGCGTGGCGGGAGTACTCCGGTGCTGTCCCCGTTCCTCACGTGCGCGGGTCGAGGTACTCCAGCAGCTCGTCGTGGAGGAGGCCGTTGGACGCCGCCGCGTCACCGCTGTGCGGGCCCGGCCGGCCGTCGAGGCCGGTGAAGGTGCCGCCCGCCTCCGTCACGATGATCGCGTTCGCGGCTATGTCCCACAGCGACAGCTCCGGCTCGGCGCAGATGTCCACGGAGCCCTCGGCGACCATCATGTACGGCCAGAAGTCGCCGTACGCGCGCGTGCGCCACACCTGGCGGGACAGCCCCAGGAAGCCGTCCAGGCGGTTGCGCTCCTCCCAGCCGGTGAGCGAGGAGTACGCGAAGGAGGCGTCCGCGAGCCTGCCGACGCGCGAGACGTGGATCCGGGTCGCGGAGGTGATGTTGCGGCCGGTGAAGGCGCCGTGGCCCTTCGCCGCCCACCAGCGGCGGCCGAGCGCGGGGGCGGAGACCACGCCTACGACGGGCTGGTAGCCCCCCTCGCCCGCCTCCATCAGCGAGATCAGGGTGGCCCAGACCGGGACGCCCCGCACGTAGTTCTTCGTCCCGTCGATCGGGTCGATCACCCAGCGGCGGGGGCCCGTGCCCTCGACGCCGTACTCCTCGCCGAGGACGGCGTCCCGTGGGCGGGCGCGCTGGAGCCGGCCGCGGATGAGTTCCTCCGCGGCCTTGTCCGCCTCGCTCACCGGGGTCATGTCCGGCTTCGTCTCCACCTTGAGGTCGAGGGCCTTGAACCGGGCCATGGTGGCGGCGTCGGCCGCGTCCGCGAGGACGTGGGCGAGGCGGAGGTCGTCGAGGTAGTCGGGCATGTGCAGAACGGTATCCGGCGGGACCGGCGCGGGGCCACCAGGGGCGCGGGAACCGCGCGGCCGGGCGGACGCACCGTCCGCCCCGTCGCAAACCCTTGACAGTGCATACAAGCACGTCAAATCTGGGCGCAGAGTCGGTGTGGTCCAGGGAGGCGAGGATGCCTGCTGCCCGGGAGTCGCTGTTGGACGCCGCCTACACGGCGCTCGCGCGCCGGCCGTGGTCCGCCGTGCGCATGGTCGACGTGGCCGCGTCGGCCGGGGTGTCCCGGCAGACCCTGTACAACGAGTTCGGCAGCAAGGACGGCCTGGCCCGGGCGCTGGTGCGGCGGGAGGCCGACGGATACCTCGCCGGCGTCGAGCGGGCCCTCGCCGGCTCCGCCGGGGCGCGGGACCGGCTCACCGCCACCGCCGAGTGGACGGCCGCCGTAGCCCGGGACAACGTACTGGTCCGGGCCATGCTCACCGGCTGCTGGACCGAGTGGCTGCCGAGTCCGCCGCTCACCGCCGTGCCCTCCGCCACCGCGGTACCGGCGCAGCGCCGGGCGGACGGGCCGCTGCCCGCGCCGCGCGACTTCGTGCGGATCGTGCGCGACCGCGCGGTGACCGCGCTGGCCGGTCCCGGCGCCGACCCGGCCGGCACCGCGGAACTGCTCCGCTCCTGCGAACTGGTGGTACGCCTCGCCCTGTCCTGCGTGGCGGCGCCGCCGGAGGAGGGCGGGTTGGCGGAGCTGGTACGGGCGGTGCTGCCACGGCACCTGGTGTGAATCCGCACGAGCCCGGCCTGATCCGAACGAGAGGCCCTAGTGGGCGGAGCCCGACAGCTGGAGTCCGATCACGCCGATGATGACCAGGCTGATCGACACGATCTTCAGGGTGGAGACCAGGTCGCCGAGGAAGACCATGCCGTAGATCGCGGTGCCCGCCGCGCCGATGCCGGTCCACACGGCGTAGGCGGGGCCGACGTCCAGCTTCCTCAGGGACAGGGTGAGCAGACCGAAGCTGCCCAGGGCGAACGACGCGAAGGCGATCGTGGGCCACAGCCGCGTGAACCCGTGCGAGAGCTTCAGGCACACGGCGAAGCCGGTCTCCAGTATCCCGGCCACTATGACCAGCAGCCACGCCATGTGCGGTCCTCCCGTTGATCCGGATCTCCGGCTCGGTGCGATTATGCACTTACCGGCCGCGCGGCCCGGCAAACAACGCGAGGCTCAGTCGCCTTCCTTGCGCTCCCTGGTGGCCAGCAGCCGGCGCAGCGAGTACAGCCGGGCCGGGTCCGCGTGCCCCTCCTCCACCCACGCGTCCAGCGCGCAGTCCGGCTCGTCGTGGCTGCACGCGCGCGGGCAGCCCGCCGTACCGGGTTCGAGGTCGGGGAAGGCGTGGATCACCCGCGACGGATCGATGTGCGCGAGACCGAAGGAGCGGACCCCGGGGGTGTCGACGACCCAGCCGTCCGTTCCGGCCAGCGGCAGGGCGAGGGCGGACGTGGTGGTGTGCCGGCCGCGGCCCGTCACCGCGTTCACATGGCCCGTCAGACGCCGGCGCTCGTGCGGCACCAGCGCGTTGACCAGGGTCGTCTTGCCGACGCCCGAGTGACCCACGAACGCGGTGATCTTGCCCGCGAGGTGTTCGCGGACCATGTCCGCCGCGTCCCCGTTCTCCAGTTCCCCGCGGCTGGTGACGACGTACGGGATGTCGAGGGCGCCGTACAGCTCCAGCAGCTTCTCCGGCGGGGCCAGGTCCGACTTGGTCATCACCAGCAGCGGCTCCAGACCGCCGTCGAAGGCCGCGACCAGACAGCGGTCGATCAGCCGGGGGCGGGGCTCGGGATCGGCCAGGGCCGTCACGATCGCCAGCTGGTCGGCGTTGGCGACGACCACCCGCTCGTACGGATCGTCGTCGTCGGCCGTGCGGCGCAGCACCGAGGTGCGCTCCTCGATGCGGACGATCCGCGCGAGCGTGTCCTTGGTGCCGGACAGGTCACCGACCAGGGCCACCCGGTCGCCCACCACGGCCGCCTTGCGGCCCAGCTCGCGCGCCTTCATGGCCATCACGACCCGGTCCTCGACCAGGCAGGTCAGCCGTCCCCGGTCGACGGTGAGGACCATGCCCTCGGCCGCGTCCTCGTGCTTGGGCCGGATGTTCGACCGCGGCCGGTTGCCCTTGCGGTTGGGGCGGCTGCGGATGTCGTCCTCGTCGGTGTGCTTGCCGTAGCGGCGCATGGCGTACGTCCCTACTGCCCGAGCATCCCGGTCCACAGCTCGGGGAAGTCCGGCAGGGTCTTCGCCGTCGTCGCCACGTTCTCGATCCGCACGCCCGGTACGGCGAGGCCGATGACCGCGCCGGCGGTCGCCATGCGGTGGTCCTCGTAGGTGTGGAAGGTCCCGGCGTGCAGCGCGCGCGGGCGGATGTGCAGGCCGTCGGCCGTCTCCGTGACGTCACCGCCCAGCTCGTTGATCTCCTTGGTGAGCGCGGCCAGCCGGTCCGTCTCGTGCAGCCGCAGATGGGCCACGCCCCGCAGGGTGGACGGCGAGTCGGCGAGCGCGGCCACGGCCGCGATGCCCGGGGTCAGCTCGCCCACGTCACCGAGGTCCACGTCGATGCCGTGGACCGCCCCCGAACCGGTGAACTCCAGGCCCGACTCGGTCAGTTCGCAGGAACCGCCCATCTCGGTGAAGATCTCCCGGAGCCTGTCACCCGGCTGGGTGGTCCGCGCCGGCCAGTCCGGGATCACCACCTTGCCGCCGGTGACCAGGGCCGCCGCCAGGAACGGCTGCGCGTTGGACAGGTCCGGCTCGATCGTCAGGTCCCGTCCGAGCAGCGCGCCCGGCGTCACCCGCCACACGTTGGGCTCACCGCCCGACTCCGGGGTGTCCACCTGGGCGCCGACCGCGCGCAGCATGTCCACCGTCATCCGGATGTGCGGCACCGAGGGCAGGCTGGCGCCGGTGTGGCGGACCTCCACGCCCTGGTTGAAACGGGGGCCCGACAGCAGCAGCGCCGAGACGAACTGCGAGGACGAGGAGGCGTCGATCGACACCGGGCCGCCGTCCAGGGCCCCGCCGCCGTGCACGGTCAGCGGCAGCGTGCCCCGGCCGTCGTCGTCGATCCGGGCGCCGAGCACCCGCAGTGCGTCGATCACGCCGTTCAGGGGACGCTCGTACGACCGCGGGTCCCCGTCGAACCGGACCGGGCCGTCGGCCAGCGCGGCCACCGGAGGCAGGAACCGCATCACCGTGCCCGCGTTGCCGACGTCGACCGTGGCCGGGCCGGACAGGCCCGTGGGCAGCACCCGCCAGGCCTCGCCGGTGCCGTCCGGGCCCACGCCCTCCTCGATCTCCACGCCCATGGCCCGCAGCGCACCGGCCATCAGCAGGGTGTCGCGGGACCGCAGCGGGCGGCGCAGCCAGCCGGGCTCGGAGGCCAGGGCCGCGAGGACCAGAGCGCGGTTGGTGACCGACTTGGACCCCGGCACGTGGACCGTCGCGTCGACGGCTCCGCTCGCGTGCGGGGCGGGCCAGAGGGCGGTGGAGGAGGTGTTCGGGGCCATGGGGCCACTTTATAAGGAGGCCGCGCCGTCAACCTTCCAGCAGCCAGCGGCCCCCGCCGATCAGCGAGCACAGCGAGACCGCGTGGAAGAGGAACAGCCACAGGCCCGCCGGCACGTGCGTCAGCCGCGACAACTGGTCCGCGTCCGAGTCCCCCGCCCCCGACCGGGACCGCTTGGCCTGGAGCTCGAACGGCGGCCGCACCCCGCCGGACAGCAGGAACCACACCACCGCGTACGCGAACGCGGCCTGCACCCGCGGCCCCGCCAGCCAGGACACCAGCAGGAAGGCCCCGCCCGCGAGGACCACGGTCAGCACGCCGTAGGCGTTGCGGATCATCACCAGCATCGCCACCAGCAGGGCGGTGGCCGCCCACAGCAGGAGGGTGATGCGTCCGGCGGCCAGCAGGGCGGCCCCGCCGAGGCCCAGCAGCGAGGGCGCCGTGTAGCCCGCCGCGGCGGTCAGGATCATGCCCAGCCCGTACGGCTTGCCCCGGCTCACGGTGAGACCGCTGGTGTCGGAGTGCAGCCGGATGCCGGTGAGCTGCCGGCCGGTGAGCAGGGCGACCAGACCGTGACCGCCCTCGTGCGCGATGGTGATCGCGTTGCGGGATATCCGCCACACCGGGTGCGGGACGACCACGGCGAGGGCGGCGGCCAGCGTGGCCAGCACCACCCACAGGCCGGGATCGGGCTGGGTGCCGGTGAGCCGGTCCCAGAGGTCGGGCAGCGCGGTGGCGGCGAGGCTGTCCATCGGTCGGAGTGGCTCCCTGTACTGGTACGGAGTCTGGCAGTGTGGCACGTATGTGCGGACGGTATGCATCGAGTCGTGGGCCCGAGGATCTCGCGGGCATCTTCGGGGTCGAGACGGGGGTCCCCTCGGGGCGAGCGGAGTCGGGCCTGCGGGGGAGGGAGCCCGAGGAGACCCTGGAGCCCGACTACAACGTGGCGCCGACCAAGGAGGTCTACGCCGTCCTGGACCGCCCCCTGAAAGACGCGGACTCCCCGCGTCCGGTTCGCCAGCTGCGCAGGCTGAAGTGGGGCCTGGTCCCGTCCTGGGCGAAGACCCCGGAGGGCGGCGCCCGGATGATCAACGCCCGCGCGGAGACCGTCCACGAGAAGCCCGCCTACCGGCGCGCCTTCGCCGCCCGCCGCTGCATCCTGCCGGCCGACGGCTACTACGAGTGGGTCACCGGCGCCCAGGAGCGCGACCTGGAGGTGGAGGGCAGGAAGAAGCGGCCGCGCAAGCAGCCGTACTTCGTGCTGCCCGCCGACGGCTCGGTGTTCGCGATGGCCGGCCTGTACGAGTTCTGGCGCGACCGGACCCTGCCCGACGACCACCCGCGCGCCTGGTGGGCCACCTGCTCGGTGATCACCACCGAGGCGGAGAGCACCCCGCTGGCCGTGGCCCCCGCCGAGGGCCCGGGCTCCCTCGCCGAGATCCACCCCCGGATGCCCCTGATGCTCACCCCGGACCGCTGGGACGCCTGGCTCGACCCCTCCCGCACCGACCCCGACGACCTGCGCGCGCTGCTCGCCCCGCCGCCGGCCGGCCTGATGCGCGCCTACCCGGTCTCCACCGCCGTCAGCAACGTCCGCAACAACGGCCCGGAGCTGCTGAAGGAGCTTCAGGCTCCGGAAGAGGGCACACTCTTCTGACGTGACCGAGGCGACAGACGTGACAGAGGTGACCGCACAGACCGTCGGTACGCAGGCCGGGGACGCCCGGATCACCTGGCACCCGGCGAAGAGGGCCCGGCTGGTGCTGGCCGTCGGGCACGGCGCCGGCGGTGGCATCGAGGCACGCGACCTGCGGGCGCTGGCGGCCGTGCTGCCCGCCCACGGCGTGACCGTCGCCCTCGTCGAGCAGCCCTGGCGGGTCGCCGGCAAGAAGGTCGCGCCCGCGCCGAAGACCCTGGACACCGGATGGCGGGGCGTGTGGCCCGCGCTCACCGGGCCGGGTCTGCCGGTGATCTCCGGGGGGCGCAGCGCCGGCGCCCGGGTCGCCTGCCGCACGGCGGCCGAGCTGGGCGCGCACGCCGTGCTCGCGCTGAGCTTCCCGCTGCACCCGCCGGGCAGGCCGGAGAAGTCCCGGGCGGAGGAACTGCTGGGGGCCGGGGTGCCCACGCTGGTCGTCCAGGGCGGCAACGACCCCTTCGGGAAGCCGGCGGAGTTCCCGGAGGGTGACTTCCGGCTCATCGAGGTGCCCCACGGCGATCACGGGTTCGCCGTTCCCAAGCGCGCGGAGATCACCCAGGAGCGGGCGCTGGAGGTCGTCACCGGCGCGGTACGGGAGTGGATCGCGTCACTCGGGTGACCCGGGAATGTTGTGCGGTGGGCCGCTGTTGAGCCGATCGGAAGTGCCGACGGCTTCGGCACCGACGTCGCAGGAGAGGAAGTCCGCCGCATGGGTTCGACCATCTGCCCGGCCCGCAGCAGCCGCAGTGACCTGGACTGGTCCGTGCTGCACGCGGCCAAGACCGCTCCTATTCGAGCGGCGGCAGGCACGGGTCGTGTTCTATCCTCCGAATCGAGTGGGATCGGTTTCGGTCCCATCCGGGATCTTGAGGAGGTGGGTCCGGTCACCGGTACCGACGCAGGGACCGACAACGGCCAGGCGGAGCTGCCCGAGGGCCAGGGCGTCAGCGCGGACGCGTCCGATGAGTCGACCGCGGAGCGCAGCGCGCGCTTCGAGCGGGACGCGCTCGAATTCCTCGACCAGATGTACTCGGCCGCGCTGCGCATGACGCGCAACCCGGCCGACGCCGAGGACCTGGTGCAGGAGACGTACGCCAAGGCGTACGCGTCCTTCCACCAGTTCCGCGAGGGCACCAACCTCAAGGCGTGGCTGTACCGCATCCTCACGAACACCTTCATCAACTCCTACCGCAAGAAGCAGCGCGAGCCCCAGCGCTCCGCCGCGGAGGAGATCGAGGACTGGCAGCTCGCCCGTGCCGAGTCGCACATGTCGACCGGTCTGCGCTCCGCGGAGTCGCAGGCGCTCGACCACCTGCCCGACTCGGACGTGAAGGCCGCGCTCCAGGCCATCCCCGAGGAGTTCCGCATCGCCGTCTATCTCGCGGACGTCGAGGGGTTTGCCTACAAGGAGATCGCGGACATCATGGGGACACCCATCGGTACGGTGATGTCCCGGCTGCACCGGGGCCGCCGTCAGCTGCGCGGCATGCTGGAGGACTACGCCCGTGAGCGCGGGCTGGTCCCGGCCGGCGCCGGAGAGTCGAACGAAGCGAAAGGCTCGGGCTCATGAGCTGCGGAGAGCCGCACGAGACGGACTGCAGTGAGGTCCTCGACCACCTGTACGAGTTCCTCGACAGCGAGATGCCGGACGTCGACCGCGACAAGTTCCAGCACCACTTCGAGGAATGCTCGCCGTGCCTGGAGAAGTACGGCCTGGAGCAGGCCGTGAAGAAGCTGGTGAAGCGGTGCTGCGGGCATGACGACGTGCCCGCCGACCTGCGGGCCAAGGTCATGGGGCGGATCGACCTGATCCGTTCCGGGCAGACCGTGCCGGAGCACGATGTCACCAAGGCCCCGGCGGCACCGCGGGAGTCCTGACACGCCGGGGCACATCACCCGAACGTGCTAATGCTCAGGTCATAAGCCCCGCATCCCCCGATTCCGCCCTAGGCTCCGAGCCTGGAGGAGGCACGGTCGGGGAGGGGCGTGATGGACGCGGTACCGGCAAGGGCGCGCGGCTACGTCGCCGCCGTCGCCCTGTCGGCCGTCCTCTGCCTGCTGCCCCTGCCGGTGACGCACACCCCCTGGGAGGCAGCGGCCCTGCTGGCCGCGCTCTACGCGGCCTGCGAGCACGCCGTGCGCCGCCGCTTCGGCGGCACCTTCTACCCGGTGCTGCTCGCCGGTGCGTTCCTGCTGCCCCCGGCGGCCGCCGCGCTCGTCCCGGTGCCCGCCGCGCTGCTCTCCCCGGTCGAGCATCCGCCCGTCCTGCTCCGGCGCGTGTGGCGGGCCGCCCAGCCCGCGCTCGCCGTGTGGGCCGCCGCCCGGACGCACCGCGCACTCGGCGGCGAGGACGCCGTCCTCGGCTCGGACTTCCCCTCCGCGCTGCTGCCCGCGGGCGCGGCCGTCCTCGCGTTCTGCCTGGTGCTCACCGCGCTCGACGGCGGCCTGCGCGCGGCGGCCGGGCTGGTGCCGCTGCGGCGGGCCTGGCGCGGGCTGCTAACGCGCTCACCGGCCCCGATCGCCGTGCACGGACTCGCCGGGCTGATGATGGCCGTGCTCTGGCGCAGCCCCTACGGCCCCGTCGCCGCGCTGCTCGTGCTGCTGCCGATGGGCGTCTCCTGGTGGGTCTTCGCCCTGTACCACCGCGAACGCGCCGCCCACCAGGCCACCATCCGCGCCCTCGTCCAGGCCGTCGACATCAAGGACGGCTACACCCGCGGCCACAGCGAACGCGTCGGACACGCCTCCGTGCTGATCGCCCGCGAACTCGGCATGGACGACGACCGCGTCGAGGTGCTGCGCTTCGCCGGCATCCTGCACGACGTCGGCAAGCTGGGCGTGCCCACCCGGCTGCTGCGCAAGGACGGCCCGCTCACCCCGGAGGAGCGGCGGATCATCGAACTGCACCCCGAGTACGGCCACCAGATGGTCCGCGGCATCTCCTTCCTGGGCGAGGCCCGCGCGGCCATCCTCCACCACCACGAACGGCTCGACGGCAGCGGTTACCCGTACGGCCTGGCCGGTGACCGCATCCCCGAGTGCGCCCGGATCGTCGCCGTCGCGGACGCATTCGACGCCATGACCTCCACTCGCTGCTACAGCAGGGCACGCCCGGTCGAGGCCGCCGTCGCCGAACTGGAGCGCTGCGCCGGGGCCCACTTCGACCCCCGGATGGTCGGCGCGCTGGTCCGTGCCCTGCGCCGCTCCGGCTGGCATCCGGCGGTCACCGCCGACGAACCCGTCCACGGCACCGCGCCCGCGGAGCGGACCCCCAGCACCGGGGCACCCCGATGACCGCCCTGCGGCTGATCCACGGCGCCGCCGCCCTCGTCGCGGCCGGCTCCCTCGCCGTCACCCTCTGGACCGGCCTGCACGACCGGGGCGTCGCGCTCGCCTTCGGCGTGCTCATAGCCGCCGGCGAACTGACCCGCTGGAGCGACGAGCAGGGACAGCGGCAGGCCGCGCCGCTCGGTGCCGCCGGCGCCCTGTCGTACGCCCTGCTGGGCGCCGACGCCGGACGGCCCGGCCAGCACGGAGCCGCGCAGGTCGTCACCGTCGTCCTCCTCGCCACCGTGCTCGGCGCCGTCCCGCACATCTGGTCCGGCCGCAGCCCCACCGTCGACCACCTGACCCGCCGGCTCCTCACCGTCGGCTTCGCCGCCGTCTGCTTCCAACCCCTCTACAGCCAGGGCGTCTTCGCCCGATGGGGCGGCCCCGCCTACGCCCTGCTGCTGCTCACCCTGCTCGCCCTCACCTCCCTGTGCGGTGCGGTCCTGGCCGCCGCGCTCGCCCACTGCCGCACCCGCTGGCCGTTCGGCCCGCTGCTGCGCGAGGAGCTGCGCGGACTGCTCGGCATCGGCTCCGCGATCTGCGCGACCGGCGCCGTGATGGCCCTGGCGGTCGCCGTCGTCGGCCTGTGGGCACTGCCCGTGTTCTGCCTGCCCATGCTGCTCGTGCAGCTCTCCCTGAGCCGCTACGCGGCCGTCCGCGCCACCTACCGGCAGACCATCGCCTCCCTGGCCCGCGCCACCGAGATCGCCGGCTGCACCCCCGCCGGGCACGCCCACCGCGTCGCCGCGCTCAGCCTCGCCGTCGGCCGGGACCTCGGCCTGACCGGACCCGAGCTGACCGTCCTGGAGTACGCGGCCCTGATGCACGACATCGGCCAGCTCAGCCTGGTCGACCCGGTCCCGGCCGGCGCCACCGCCGGCCTGCCCGCCGCGGAGCAGCGGCGCATCGCCCTGCTCGGCGGTGCGGTCGTCCGGCAGACCGGCGTGGACGCGGCCGTCGCCGTCGTCGTGGAACGGCAGGCCGACCCGTACCGGGAACAGCCGCTCGCCGCCCGGATCGTCCGCGCCGTGAACGCCTACGAGGAGCGGTCCCGTGACGCCGGACCCGAAGGCCCGCTGCGCGCGCTGGAGGAGCTGCGGCTCGGCACGGCCGGGGACTACGCTCCGGAGGTCGTGGAGTCGCTCGCCCGGGTGCTGGCCAGGCCACCGGGCGTGCGCGAGCGGGTGCCGTCGCGGCGAACGGGACTGTCTGACCCCGCGCCCGGCTGGGTAACCCATGGGTAATGAGCGCCTTTCCCACGGCACGTGGTTGGATGCGAGGGAGAGGGTGTCCGGGGGCACAAGCCAGCCCACAGCGGGAAATGGAACTGGCAGGCGGGAATCGTGAGGATCTTCGGCAAGGGACGGCACCGGCCCTCCGCCTCCTGGCGGCAGGCCACCGACCGGGCGTTCACGCTCATCGGCGACGGCCGGTACGAGGACGCGGGCGAGCTGCTGACACGGGCCGCCGATCTGGAACCCTGGCTGTCGGAGTCCTGGTTCAACCTGGCCCTGCTACACAAGTTCCGGCACGACTGGGAGCAGGCGCGCGCGGCCGGACTGCGCGCGGTCGCCCTGCTCGAACGGGAGACCGGGGCGCCCGACTGGTGGAACGTCGGCATCGCCGCGACCGCTTTGCAGGACTGGCCGCTGGCCCGCCGCGCCTGGCAGGCGTACGGGCTGAAGGTGCCGGGGGGAGCCGCGGCCTCCGCCGAGCCCGTCGGCATGGAGCTGGGCAGCGCGGCCGTACGGCTCTCCCCGGAAGGCGAGGCCGAGGTCGTCTGGGGCCGCCGGCTGGACCCCGCGCGGATCGAGGTGCTGTCGATCCCGCTGCCCTCCTCCGGGCGGCGCTGGGGGGAGGTCGTGCTGCACGACGGCGTCCCGCACGGTGAGCGCACCACCTCGGACGGGCACTCCTACCCGGTCTTCGACGAGATCGAGCTGTGGGCGCCGTCGCCCGTCCCCACCTGGGTGGTCCTGCTGGAGGCGGCCACCGAGGCCGACCGGGACGCGCTGGAGCAACTCGCCGCGGACGCGGGCTTCGCGGCGGAGGACTGGTCGTCGTCGGTACGGCTGCTGTGCCGGATGTGCAGCGAGTCCCGCATGCCGTCCGACGAGGGCGAGGGGGTGCACCTGGACCCGCACGACCACAGCGAGCCGGGTCACCCCGGGCCGCTCGGGCACCGCACGGACGGACAGCTGTGGGTGCCGGAGCGGGAGTGCGGTGTCGCGGCCCCGGCATCCCTCGTGCGGGGGCTTCTCGACGGATGGGTCGCCGACAGCCCGGACTCGCGGGACTGGCGCGATCTGGAAGAGGTCTGCTGAGCGGGCGCCGTACCCTGTATCAGCAACATCTCTGCCCTGTTCTTTGAGGAAGGCGTACGTCGGTCATGGCGCAGCAGGACACCGATCAGCAGCACGCGGGCGTGCTCCCCGTCGACGGCGAGGGCTACGTCGTCGACACGGAGGACTGCGAGGAGCGCGAGAGGGCCTGGCGCGAGCGCGGCACCTCCCGGCCGATCACGGTCGTCGGCAACCCGGTGCTGCACAAGGAGTGCAAGGACGTCACCGACTTCGGCGAGGAGCTCCAGCAGCTCGTCGCCGACATGTTCGCCAGCCAGCGCACCGCCGAGGGCGTGGGCCTGGCCGCCAACCAGATCGGTGTCGACCTGAAGGTCTTCGTCTACGACTGCCAGGACGACGAGGGCGTCCGGCACGTGGGCGTGGTCTGCAACCCGAAGCTCGTCGACCTGCCCGCCGACAAGCGCCGGCTGGACGACAGCAACGAGGGCTGCCTGTCCGTGCCCACGGCCTACGCGTCGCTCGCCCGCCCCGACTACGCCGAGGTGACCGGCCAGGACGAGCTGGGCAACCCGATCAAGGTCCGCGGCACCGGCTACTTCGCCCGCTGTTTGCAGCACGAGACCGACCACCTCTACGGCTACCTGTACATCGACCGGCTGTCGAAGCGGGACCGCAAGGACGCGCTGCGGCAGATGGCGGAGAACGAGCCACGCTACCCCGTGGTCGCCAACGACTGAGCGACGCCGCGCACTCGGGGCGCCCCGTCCGGGATCCTTCCCGGGCGGGGCGCCTTCGCGTTGCCGCATCCCGCTCGTTCGTGCGTCGAACAACCGGTCCCTTCTACGCCCCTGGTGATCCTTAACCAGTCACACAAGGGGGGATTCGAGGCGCCTTGGGGTGGTGAATGAGGCAAATCCGTTCCCACGGCGGTCAGTTGTGGTGCTGAATGGAAGTGCGGGACACGCAACGGCGCACGCCCGGCACAACGGGAGGGGTGTGCGCTCCTGGCGGCTGAGAGGGGTTTGTTCGTGCAGGCTTTCCCACACAGCACCACAGCGACGCAGACGGCGGTCGTAGTCCCACCGTCACTGGCACTCCCGGTGATCGAGTCCGCCTTTCCACGGCAACTGCATCCGTATTGGCCACGGCTCCAGGAGAAGACCCGGCTCTGGCTCCTGGAAAAGCGGCTCATGCCGCCGGCCAAGGTTCAGGAATATGCCGATGGCCTGTGCTACACCGACCTCATGGCGGGCTACTACACCGGCGCCCCCGACGAGGTCCTCCAGGCCATAGCCGACTACAGCGCCTGGTTCTTCGCCTGGGACGACCGCCACGACCGCGACATCGTGCACGGCCGGGCGGGCGACTGGCGGCGGCTGCGGCACCGGCTGCACGCGGCTACGGACGCACCCAGGCACCATCTGCACCACCCCGACCCCTTGGTGGCGGGCTTCGCGGACAGCGTGCTGCGGCTGTACGGCTTTCTGTCACCCACCTGGAACCAGCGGTTCGCCCGCCACTTCCACGCGGTCGTCGAGGCCTACGACCGTGAATTCCGCAACCGCACCGAGGGATACATACCCGGCGTCGAGGAATACCTCGCGCTGCGCCGCCTCACCTTCGCGCACTGGATATGGACGGACCTGCTCGAACCCAGTGCCGGATGCGAACTCCCGGATGCCGTCCGGAAAAAGCCGGCTTACCGACGGGCGGCCCTTCTCAGTCAGGAATTCGCCGCCTGGTACAACGACCTCTGTTCGCTTCCGAAGGAAATAGCGGGCGACGAGGTGCACAATCTCGGAATCAGCCTCATCACCCACAAGGGGCTGACCCTCGAAGAAGCGGTGGACGACGTCCGGCGGCGCGTCGAGGAATGCGTCAGCGCATTCCTCCAGGCCGAGCGGGACGCCCTGGGGTTCGCCCGCGAGATCGACGACGGAACGGTCCGCGGAAAGGAGCTGAGCACCGCGGTCCAGTCCTGTGTCGGCAATATGCGCAACTGGTTCAGCTCCGTCTACTGGTTCCACCACGAGTCCGGCCGGTACATGGTCGACAGCTGGGACGACCGCTCCACGCCCCCGTACGTCACGAACGAAGCGGCAGGTGAGAAATGACCGTCGAGTCGGTACAGCCCGCGAACCCCGGGGCCCCCGCGAACGCGGGGACGCCCGTGAACCCCGAGACGTCCGGCCTGCGTGAACCGCCCCTGGCCGGAGGTGCCGTACCGGTCCTCGGGCACGGTCTGAAACTGGTCCGCGACCCGCTCGCCTTCATGTCCGGGCTGCGTGACCACGGAGACGTCGTCCGGCTGAAGCTCGGCCCCAAGACGGTGTACGCCGTCACCACCCCGGCGCTCACCGGAGCGCTGGCCCTGAACCCCGACTTCAAGATCGACGGCCCGCTGTGGGAATCGCTCGAGGGTCTGCTCGGCAAGGAGGGCGTGGCCACCGCGAACGGCCCCCGGCACCGCCGGCAGCGGCGCACCATACAACCGGCGTTCCGGCTGGACGCGATACCCGGCTACGGCCCGGTCATGGAGGAGGAGGCGCACGCCCTGACCGACCGCTGGAAACCCGGCGGCACCATCGACTGCACCTCCGAGTCCTTCCGGGTCGCCGTCCGCATCGCGGCCCGCTGTCTGCTGCGCGGCGACTACATGGACGAGCGCGCGGAACGGCTCAGCATCGATCTCGCCACCGTCTTCCGTGGTATGTACCGCCGGATGGTGATCCCGCTCGGCCCGCTCTACCGGCTGCCGTTCCCGGCGAACCGTGAATTCAACCGGGCGCTGGCCGATTTGCATCTGCTGGTGGACGAGATCGTCGCCGAGCGGAGGGCATCTGGTCAAAAGCCGGACGATTTGCTGACGGCATTGCTGGAGGCGAAGGACGACAATGGCGACCCCATCGGGGAACAGGAGATCCACGACCAGGTCGTCGCCATACTCACCCCCGGCAGCGAAACAGTCGCGTCCACGATCATGTGGCTGCTCCAGGTCCTCGCCGCACATCCGGAACACGCCGAGAAGGTACGGACCGAGGTCGAATCCGTGACCGGCGGTCGACCGGTCGGATTCGAGCACGTCCGCTCGCTCACGCACACCAACAATGTCGTCGTCGAGGCCATGCGGCTCCGGCCCGCCGTATGGATATTGACGCGGCGCGCGGTGAGCGACACCGCGCTCGGCGGCTATCGCATTCCGGCCGGGGCGGACATCGTCTACAGCCCGTACGCCATCCAGCGCGACCCCCGCTCCTACGGCCGCCACCTCGACTTCGACCCCGACCGCTGGCTGCCCGAGCGGGCCAAGGAGGTGCCGAAGTACGCGATGAGCCCGTTCAGCGTGGGCAACCGCAAGTGCCCCAGCGACCACTTCTCCATGACCCAGCTGAGCCTGATCACGGCGGCGGTCTGCGCGAAGTACCGCTTCGAACAGGTCGCCGGCTCCGACGACACCACCCGCGTGGGCATCACGCTCCGCCCGCAGAACCTGCTGCTGCGGGCGACGCCCTGGTAGGCCGCCTGTACCGGCGCGCGCTCAGGCGGCCTCCGGGCCCCGGAACGCGCGCCGGTAGGCGTGGGGGGTCGTCCCCAGCGCCCGGACGAACTGGTGGCGCAGCGCGGCGGCCGTACCGAACCCGGTGCGCCAGGCGATGGCGTCCATCGTCTCGTCCGTGCCCTCCAGCAATTGCTGTGCCAGCAGTACCCGTTGGCGCAGGATCCACCGGTACGGCGTGGTTCCGGTCTCCTGCTGGAAGCGCCGGGCGAAGGTGCGCGGCGCCATGTGGGCGCGGGCGGCGAGCTGTTCGACGGTCACCTCCTCGTCGAGGTGGGCCTCCATCCAGGCGAGCACCTCACCGACCGTGTCGCAGGGCGCCTTCGGCAGGGGCCGCTCGATGAACTGCGCCTGCCCGCCGTCCCGGTGCGGGGGCACCACCATCCGACGGGCGATCTTGTTGGCGACCTCCGGCCCCTGCTCCTTGCGCACGAGGTGCAGACAGGCGTCGATCCCGGCGGCGGTGCCGGCCGAGGTGATCACGGGGTCCTCGTCCACGTACAGCACGTCAGGCTCGACCGTGAGCCGCGGGTAACGCCGGGACAGCTGTTCGGCGTTGTGCCAGTGCGCCGCGCACCGCCGCCCGTCCAGCAGCCCCGCCGCGGCCAGCACGAACACCCCGGAGCAGACGCTGAGCACCCGGGTGCCCCGGTCCACGGCCCGCCGCAGCGCCGCCAGCAGCTCCTCCGGATACTCGCGCCGCGTATAGGTCTCCCCGGCCGGTACGGCGATCAGATCGGCCTCTTCCAGCCGCTCCAGGCCGTACGGCGTGGACACGGTGAACCCGCAGTGGGTGCTCAGGACGGGCCCCTCCGCCGACACCACGGCGAAGTCGTACACGGGCAGTCCGTCGTCGCTGCGGTCGATGCCGAACACCTCGCACACGACACCCAGCTCGAAGGGATGCACTCCGTCCAGCAGCACGGCGGCCACGTTCTTCAGCATGCTGCCAGTGTGCCTCGGCAGTGGCAGGAATTCGAGGCTCTACGGCAGTCCTGCCACTCCCGGTAAGGAGTGTCAGGCGCGACAGTGGTGTACATGAACGGAAACCAGATCGAAGGCATGATCGGAATGCTCGCCACTCTCGGGATCCTGGTCCTCCTGATCCTCCCGTCCGTGCTCGGCATCGTGCGCGAACGGCGCATCGACCGCCAGCTCCGGGCGGCCGAGCGGCCGGCGGCACCCCGGCCCACCGGGCCGGCGCAGGAGCCCGAGCCTCGCAGGAGGCGTCACGGCGCGGCCCGCCCCGCCTGACGAGCCCTGGCCGCCCGCTGTGTAACCTCGCCTCCCACACCACAAGGGGAGGGAACATGCGAGGCAGAACGGCCGGGAAGGCCTGGGCCCTTGCGGGCGGGGCCGCGGCCCTGACGCTGCTGACCGCGACGGGCGCCCACGCGGAGGGCAGGGGGGACATCCGCGTCGTGAAGACCGTCGTCAACAAGGGCAGGAACGTGATCGTCGGGACGTCGAAGAGGGTCACGTTCCCCATCGCCCTCACGATCAAGGACAACTCCGGCGTGAAGGGGGTGACCGATGCCGGCACCCTCAACACGGCTTACGGCTGGGACTTCTTCGAGTGGAGCGGGACGTCCTGCGTGAAGAAGTCGCACACCACGTCGGTGTGCACGGTCACGATGACGGTCGCCCCGGCCTGGATCCGCGACAGCGACGACATGGACAGCAACAAGCTGGCCGGCGTCTGGCAGGCCAACGCCACCGTCAAGGCGAACGACGGCGACTACTGGATCTCCGACCGGATCGCCGAGTTCAAGGTCAAGCGGGCCTCGCGACTGACCACGGACGCCTCGCCCGAGCCCGTCGCCAAGGGCGCCAGGCTGACCGTCACCGGCAAGCTGTCCCGGGCGAACTGGGAGGACCTGAAGTACCACGGGTTCACCGGGCAGGACGTGCAGCTCCAGTTCAAGGCGGACGGCGCCGCCCACTACCGCACGGTGAAGACCGTGCGCACGGGCGACGCCGGAAAGCTCAGCACCAAGGTCACCGCCACCGCGGCGGGCAGCTGGCGCTGGTACTTCCCCGGCACGACGACGACCGCGCGGGTCGTGTCGGCCGGGGACGCGGTGAAACTGAAGTAACGGCCCCTCAGAAGTCCTCGTCCAGGTCGACCGTGCCCTCCACGGCGACCTGGTACGCCGACGGACGGCGCTCGAAGAAGTTCGTCAGCTCCTGTACGCCCTGGAGCTCCATGAAGGAGAACGGGTTCTCCGAGCCGTACACCGGGGCGAAGCCGAGGCGGGTGAGGCGCTGGTCGGCGACGCACTCCAGGTACTGGCGCATGGACTCGGTGTTCATGCCGGGCAGGCCGTCACCGCACAGGTCGCGGGCGAACTGGAGCTCGGCCTCGACGGCCTCGCGGAGCATGTCGGTGACCTGCTGCCGGAGCTGGTCGTCGAACAGGTCGGGTTCTTCCTTGCGGACGGTGTCGACGACGTCGAACGCGAAGCTCATGTGCATGGTCTCGTCGCGGAAGACCCAGTTGGTGCCGGTGGCCAGGCCGTGCAGGAGGCCGCGGCTGCGGAACCAGTAGACGTAGGCGAAGGCGCCGTAGAAGAACAGGCCCTCGATGCAGGCGGCGAAGCAGATGAGGTTGAGCAGGAAGCGGCGGCGGTCGGCCCTCGACTCCAGGCGGTCGATCTTCTCGACCTCGTTGATCCACTTGAAGCAGAACTCCGCTTTCTCGCGGATGGAGGGGATGTTCTCCACGGCGGCGAAGGCGGCGGCGCGGTCGTCGGGGTCGGGGAGGTAGGTGTCCAGGAGGGTCAGGTAGAACTGGACGTGGACGGCCTCCTCGAACAGCTGGCGCGACAGGTACAGCCGCGCCTCCGGCGAGTTGATGTGCTTGTACAGCGTCAGCACCAGGTTGTTCGCCACGATCGAGTCGCCGGTGGCGAAGAAGGCGACGAGCCGGCCGATGAGGTGCTGCTCCTCCGGTGTCAGCCTGGCGAGGTCGGCGACGTCGGAGTGGAGGTCGACCTCCTCCACGGTCCAGGTGTTCTTGATGGCGTCCCGGTAGCGTTCGTAGAAGTCGGGGTAGCGCATGGGGCGCAGGGTGAGTTCGAAGCCCGGGTCGAGCAGGTTGGCGTTACGGGTGGTCATTACTGGCAGGCCTCGCAGGACTCGGGGTTTTCCAGGGAGCAGGCGACCGCCTCGGGGGTGGTGGGCTGCTGTGCGGGGACGGTGGCCTGGGCGGCGCGGGCGATGCGGGTCGCGGGGCGGGAGCGCAGGTAGTACGTCGTTTTGAGCCCGGACTTCCAGGCGTAGGCGTACATGGAGGAGAGCTTGCCGATCGTCGGCGTCTCCAGGAACAGGTTCAGGGACTGGCCCTGGTCGAGGAACGGGGTGCGGGCGGCGGCCATGTCGATCAGGCCGCGCTGGGGGATCTCCCAGGCCGTGCGGTACAGGGCGCGGATGTCCTCGGGGATCCAGGGGAAGTCCTGGACGGAGCCGCCCGAGTCGCGCAGGGCTTCGCGGGTGCGGGTGTCCCAGACGCCGAGGTTCTTCAGGTCCTGCACGAGGTAGGAGTTGACCTGGAGGAACTCACCCGAGAGGGTCTCGCGCTTGAACAGGTTGGAGACCTGGGGCTCGATGCACTCGTACACCCCCGCGATCGACGCGATCGTGGCCGTCGGCGCGATCGCGAGGAGAAGCGAGTTGCGCATGCCCGTCTCCGCGATCCGCCTGCGCAGCGCGTCCCAGCGTTCGGGCCAGGTGAAGTCGACGTCGTAGTGGTCGGGGTGGAGGACTCCCCGTGCGGTGCGGGTCTGCTTCCAGGCGGGCAGGGGGCCGTTGCGTTCGGCGAGGTCGGCGGAGGTCTCGTAGGCGGCGAGCATGATCCGCTCGGCGATCCGCGTGGAGAGCGCCTTGGCCTCGGGGGAGTCGAAGGGCAGGCGGAGCCGGAAGAAGACGTCCTGCAGGCCCATCGCGCCCAGGCCGACCGGGCGCCACCTGGCGTTGGAGCGGCCCGCCTGCTCGGTGGGGTAGAAGTTGATGTCGACCACGCGGTCCAGGAAGGTGACGGCCGTGCGGACCGTCTCGTCCAGCCGCTCCCAGTCGATGTCCCCGGCCGTGGTGTCCACGAAGGCGCCGAGGTTGACGGACCCCAGGTTGCAGACGGCCGTCTCGCCGTCGTCGGTGACCTCCAGGATCTCGGTGCAGAGGTTGGAGGAGTGGATGACGTTGCCGGGTTCGGCGGTCTGGTTGGCGGTGCGGTTGGCCGCGTCCTTGAACGTCATCCAGCCGTTGCCGGTCTGGGCGAGGGTGCGCATCATCCGGCCGTACAGGTCCCGCGCCGCGATGGTCCTCTTCGCCAGGCCCGCCGCCTCGGCCCTGCGGTAGGCGGTGTCGAACTCCTCGCCCCACAGGTCGACCAGCTCGGGCACGTCGGCCGGGGAGAACAGCGACCACTGCCCGTCGGCGTCGACCCGGCGCATGAACTCGTCCGGGATCCAGTGCGCGAGGTTGAGGTTGTGGGTGCGGCGGGCGTCCTCGCCGGTGTTGTCCCGCAGCTCCAGGAACTCCTCGATGTCGGAGTGCCAGGTCTCCAGGTAGACCGCTGCCGCGCCCTTGCGCCGGCCGCCCTGGTTCACCGCCGCTACCGACGCGTCCAGCGTCTTCAGGAACGGCACGATCCCGTTGGAGTGCCCGTTCGTCCCCCGGATCAGCGAACCGCGCGAGCGCACACGGGAGTACGACAGACCGATGCCGCCGGCGTGCTTCGACAGGCGGGCGACCTGGTGGTAGCGGTCGTAGATGGAGTCCAGCTCGTCGAGCGGGGAGTCCAGCAGGTAGCAGGACGACATCTGGGGGTGCCGCGTACCGGAGTTGAAGAGGGTGGGGGAGGACGGCAGGTAGTCCAGGCGGCTCATCAGCCGGTACAGCGCCGCCACTTCGTCCACGGAGCGGGTCGTGTCGTCCTCCGCCAGGCCGCTCGCCACGCGCAGCAGGAAGTGCTGGGGCGTCTCCACGGCCTTCCGGGTGACCGGGTGGCGCAGCAGGTAGCGGCTGTGCAGGGTGCGCAGACCGAAGTAGCCGAAGCGGTCGTCGGCCGCGGGGTCGACCAGTGCGTCCAGGCGCTCGGCGTGCAGCCGCACGAACGCGGCGGTGCGGTCGGCGATCAGGCCCTCGCGGTGGCCGGCCGCGACCGACTCGGTGAAGGACGTCACGCCCTGCGAGGCGGCCTCGTCCCGGATGGCGAGGGTCAGCAGCCGGGCGGCCAGCTTCGAGTACGCGGGGTCCTCGGAGATCAGGCCGGCGGCGGCCTCCGTGGCCAGCTCCCGCAGCTCCGCCTCGTCGGCCCGCGCGGACCGGCCGCGCAGCGCGGCGGCGGCCACCCGGCCCGGGTCGGCGTCGGGCAGGTCGGCGGTCAGCTCGGTCAGGGTCCGCAGCAGCGCGGCACCGGGACCGTCGGTCTCCGGCTCGCTGACTGAAGCCGGGTCGGCTGGCGCGATGGTCACGTGGGGCTCTCCCTCGCTCGGCACGGGGCCTGGCGGAGGCAGGGGCGGTCACGAGCGCGCACGGCGTCGCGTCCACCGGCCCATTCCACGAGGCCCGGACGTCGGAACCACCCGGGCCTGGACGGCCGGGTGCACCGCCGGCAGGTCTTCGGACTCGACACGCGTGCGGGGGCACACGGGTACACCGTTGCGGGACAGTTCCGGATTCACACCGGATTCCCCTGCGACGACAGCGAGGACGAGCATACATCTAGTGCCGGGCTGCCATGTCACCCCCAGATGTTGTGTCGACGCGGCCTCAGAGGGTCAACTCGCACGCGAGGAGCGTGAGGTCGTCCCGGCCCGGGAGGACCGCGGGCATCCTGATCCCCCGCCTCTCCCGGACCGGCGATGTCGGACATGGGGCAGCCGGAGGTGACCCCACCGAGGAGCACGCCGTCGCGGGCGGCCACGAGGACGTCCGCGGCGGCGGCCCGCTTCGCCGCGTCCCTCGGCTCGCCCCGGTACCGGTCGCTCTCGTCGAAGGCGAGGAGGCCGTCACGGAGACAGGCCCCGGCGGTGATCTCGCCCAGGTCTCACTCGCCGGGAGCGGCTTGCCGGGTTGCGGGGCGGAATGCCCATGTTTTCATGGAAAGAGGTGCTGTGTGGGGTCCTCCGTGCCGAAAGCTGGTCTCGGAAGGAGAACGCACCATGACGAGAATCGTCCGCCACCCACCGGGCAAGGAACGACCACGCAACGCGCCGATGGCGACGCTGTACGTGCGACGGGCGTGGCGCCGGATCAGACGGTTCCTCCTGGCCTACTGGCACCACCTGACCATCAGTTCGGAAGCCCGGCTCGACACCACCCGCCCCCGCAAGTGGCGCAGATGGGCCTCGTACACCAACGCGAACCGGGTCGTCTGGGCCCTCGCCGCCCTCGCCGTCCTGGCGTGGCTCGCGGAGGGCGTGTACATCCTGGTCTCGCACCACACGACGCGGTTCGAGACGTGGCGGAAGGACAACGCGGGCTTCGACGCCCTCCTCCGCTTCGTCGGTCCTGTGCTCTCCGCCTCGATCGCCGCCGCCCTCTTCCTGTTCTTCTGGTACTGGTGGACCAAGCGGCGCTACCTCGCGAAGGCACGCAGGCATCCCCGCGCTCTGGTACCCACCGCCGGCCCCGACATCGCCGAGATCGTGGGCCGCGAGGAGATCGTCCGGGTCATCGCCCAGCGGCTGCGGCAGCGTGAGACCCGCAGGCCCTATGTGCTGGTCGGTGGTGTGGGCACGGGCAAGACGGCCGTCCTGGTGCGGCTCACGGAACTGCTCGCCCGCCAGCACGCCGTGCCCGTGCCGATCCGGCTGCGGGACGCCACCGGCGCCGAGCTGAACTTCGAGCGCATGGCCAGGGAACGGTTCGCCGAGGAAGCACCCCGCGGCATCCTCGCACGCACCAAGAACGACCGGGTCTGGCAGCAACTGCTCGCCGACGACAAGGTGGTCGTCCTCGCCGACGGCCTGGAGGAGGCGGTCCTCGACGAGCGCCTCCAGGAGGACAGGGACAACATCATCCGCCGGGCCATCGAGTGCGCCCACGAGGAGAAGCTGCCGCTGGTCATCGCGTCACGGCCGCACAGTCCGCTGGAGAGCACCCCCGCCGCGATCGTGGAGCTGGAACCGCTCAGCGAGGAGGAGGCGCTCTACTTCGTCGAGGCCCGGATCCCGGAGACGGACGAGCGCCGGGTGGACTGGATCGTGGAGACCGCGGAGGTCACGGAGTCGCCCATCTACCTTCAGATCGCGCGCGAACTGCACCACCACGGCGGCCTGGAACGCGACCGCCCGCGCGGGGACAGGGACCGGCTGGACACCCGGAGCTGGGACCGCAGCACACTGCGGCTGTGGCTGCTCGAGACCTGGGACCTCGCGGTGCGGGAGGGCCGGCTGCGCGGGGACGTCGAGCTGAACCCGCAGGAGCGCGGTGACACCCTGGAGGTGGTCTCGGCGCTCGCCTGCATCGGACTGCTCCAGGACAAGCTGGAGGTCGGCTTCGCCGAGCTGCTGGGCGACGGCGTACACCCCGGTCCGGCGCTGCGGACCCGGGCCCGGGCGGGGCACGTGTGGGCCGGCAGACCCGGTTCCCACCACTACGACAAGCGAGGGAACGCCTTCTCGGAGTGGCACCGGGAGCGGATCTGGGACACGCTCTGCGGCCATCTGAGCCAGGAACAGAGAGAGCGTCTGACCCAGGGCGACATGTACCAGTGCCAGTCCGCGCTCGCCCACCTGGCGGCCAACGCGGACAGGCTCCAGTTGGTGGAGAGCTTCGAGAAGAGGGTGCGCTTCCCCCACAGCATCATGCAGGCCTACTTCGGCTTCCGCCTGCTGCGGCACCTCGACGAGCGCGACGCCGGCGAGCTGATCGAACAGGCGCTGCGGCCGCCGGGCCCCAGCCGTGAGCTGCTCATCGCCGCGGTGCTGCACTCCCGTCACCGGGTGGCGAGGCTCTCGGCCAGGGGAGGCTGTCTCGGGGCCGAGTGGCAGAAGACCCGGACCGAACTGGTGCGGCGCGCCCCCCTGTACGGCCACCCCCTGGCCGAGCGGCTCTTCGTGGCCGCGAACCACCGTGCTAACGATCCCAAGGCCCTCGACCTGTACGCGGCGGCCCTGGAGGTCGACAGCGTGGAACGCCGGTCACGGCTGCTGTACGACATCGTCGAGCGGGTGCACAGCCGCTGGCCCGACATCCAGGGCGACCGCCGCACCGTCGAGGACGCGAAGCTGGCCCTGCTCAAGCAGCTCGGCACGGCACTGCGCGCCGCCTCGGAGAAGACCGACACCATGCCGCTGTACGACCACCTCTTCCACATCGGCAAAGTGGAGACCTCGCACTCCGTACGCCTGGCGGTCGCCCAGGAGGTCGGCAGCGGCGGCAACGACGCGTTCGCCTTCATCCGGGAGAGAATCGGCCTGGACACCGACCCCATCGCGGAGTACGACAAGGCGGTCGGCCGGCTGAGAGCCGACAAGAGGGACCGGTACAACGACTGGACGGAGCGGATGCGGAAGGCGCTGGCCGACCGCGCTCCCTCGCGGAACGCGTCGTCGAAGGAGGTCGAGCGGCTTCAGGAGGAGCGGAAGGAGATCAAGCGGCGGTACCGCACGGCCCGCATCGAGCTGTGCCGGGAGTTCATGATGCGGGCCTGGATGCTCCCCATGCTCCTGGGTTCGGTCGACGACGCCCATCGCGACGAGGCCCGGGACCGCCTGATGAAATGGCTGCGCCACCTCGATCCGAAGGACACCCACGGCAGCCCTGACCTGCCCCTCCTGCTGGAGGCCGCGCTGGCCCAGGGCTTCAAGTTCGCGGCCAACCGGCGCAAACGCCACCCGCACTCCTACCCGGGCAGCCGGGCTGATCTGATCCGGCAGGCGGAGACCGTGCTGCAGCAGTCCCGCTGCTGGTACTCGCAGGTGATGCTCCTTCAGGCGCTGTGCCTGTGGGAGCTGCCGGACAGCGCCGGCCGCCATGAGCAGGACGCCGACAGCGCGGTGTGGCAGGACGACTCCGCCGACGGTTCCGGCGAGCCGTCCCGGGCGATCGGCGGGTGCAACGCGGTGCAGACGGTGCAGCGCTGGCTGTCGATGGCGGGCACGGTGAACCCCGCGCCCGGATGGAACGGCGGCGACGGCGACGCGCCCCGGCGGGTGCTGCACCCGTTCGTGGCCGAGGCGGGCGACCTGGTGGCCATGGCACTGGAGACCGGGCAGCCCGAACGGTTCCTCTGGATCGACGAGAAGACCGTCACCGACAACATCGGCTCGCGCACCGGGAACAACCGCGGCTACCGCAAGCACAACCTGTGGATCCCGCCCTCCGCCGGCTGGAGCACCCTCGACGGGCGCGCCCAGCGCCTCGTCGCCGACGTGCTGATCATGCTGAACCTGATCGAGCGGGACGGCTATCCGAGCGAGGTCGAGGAGCGCATCGCGCGTGCCGAGCGCCCCGGCACGCCGCTCCCGCCGTGCATCGGCACGGACCGCGAACCGCTGCGGCCCGATCTGCGGCCCGGCACCTCCGCCCCGCCGCCGCCGGGCAGCGCCTGTCTGCCCGACTGCAAGTTCCAGCTGTGCCCGTACCCGCCCCGGGGCGGAGTGCCCCGGGGCGAGATCCGCGAGCCGTTCTGCCGCCAGCAGCAGGTCCTGCTGCCCGGTCCGATACGCCGGAAGCTGCCCCGGACCGTGCACCGGAAGACACCGCCCTGGGTGAGCATGCGCGTCCGCGAACTGGACGGCTTCTGGGACGCGATGGCCGGGCGCACGCGTGACTGAGCGCCCGGCCGGGACGCGGACTAGTGAACGCTGCCCGCGGTGGCCGGGGGAAGCTCCACCTGGACACCGGGGTCGCCGGCGTCCGCCGTGTAGTCCTCCGGCTTGGTCTCGTCGACGCCCTCGGGAGCCTTGACGGCCTTCAGGACGAAGGTGAGGACGACGGTGACCAGGACGTTCAGGACGAACGCGGTGAGACCGATGTAGCCGATCTCCCCGATGCCGGGTATCTCCTTGGCGTTGCCGCCGAAGTGCTTCTGCGTCGGCGAGGCGATGCCGTAGGCCGCGGCCGTGCCGTAGATCATGCCGACCGCCCAGCCGGCGAGCAGCGCCCAGCGGTGGAACCAGCGGGTGAACAGGCCGCCCACCAGCGCCGGGAAGGTCTGCAGGATCCAGATGCCGCCGAGGAGCTGGAAGTTGATGGCGACCGTCTTGTCCATGGTGAGGACGAAGACCAGCGCACCGACCTTCACCAGCAGCGAGACCAGCTTGGAGACCTTGGTCTCCTGCTCCGCCGTCGCGTCGGGCTTGATGAAGTCCTTGTAGATGTTGCGGGTGAAGAGGTTGGCCGCCGCGATGGACATGATGGCCGCCGGGACCAGCGCGCCGATGCCGATCGCCGCGAACGCCACGCCCGCGAACCAGTCCGGGAACATGTCCTCGAACAGCTGAGGGATCGCCAGCTGGCCGTTGGTGACCTTCACGCCGGCAGCGATCGCCATGAAGCCCAGCAGCGCCAGCAGACCCAGCATGAGGGAGTACAGCGGCAGGATCGTGGTGTTGCGGCGGATCACCTCACGGCTGCGGGACGACAGCGTCGCGGTGATCGAGTGCGGGTACATGAACAGCGCCAGCGCGGAGCCGAGGGCCAGCGTGGCGTACGTCCACTGGCTCGCCTCTCCCGGAGCCAGCGCCCCGCGCGGCTTGTGGGTGGCCGGATTCACCTGGCTGAACGCCTGGCCCGCCTTGGCGAAGACGTCGTCGAACCCGCCCAGCTTGATCGGGATGTAGATGATCGCCACCGCGATGACGAGGTAGATCAGGCCGTCCTTGACGAACGCGATCAGCGCGGGGGCGCGCAGACCGGACGAGTAGGTGTAGGCCGCCAGCACGCCGAAGGCGATGAGCAGCGGCAGGTCCTTCACGAACCAGTTGGTGTTCTCGCCGCCGCCGACGCCCATCACGTCCAGCACCGCCTGGATGCCGACGAGCTGGAGCGCGATGTACGGCATCGTCGCCAGGATGCCGGTCACCGCCACCGCCAGCGACAGGCCCTTCGAGCCGAACCGGCCGCGCACGAAGTCGGAGGTGGTGACGTACCCGTGGCGGTGCGAGACCGACCACAGACGGGGCAGGAACGTGAAGATCAGCGGGTACACCAGGATCGTGTACGGCACCGCGAAGAAGCCGGACGCGCCCGCCGCGTAGATCGCCGCCGGGACGGCGACGAAGGTGTACGCCGTGTACAGGTCGCCGCCCAGCAGGAACCAGGTGACCCAGGTGCCGAAGGACCGGCCGCCCAGACCCCACTCGTCCAGGGAGTGCTCGTTCTCGGCCCTGCGCCAGCGTGCGGCCAGGAAGCCCATGACCGTGACGGCCAGGAAGAAGAAGATGAAGACGCCGAGCGCGACGCCGTTGACGCCGTCCTTCACTTCACCGCACCCCCGTTCGTGTCCTTGCGGGCGCGCTGGTCACGCTGCCACAGCTTGTACGCCAGCATGGTGAGCGCGGTGGAGATCAGCACCCAGAGCATCTGGTACCAGTAGAAGAACGGGATCCCGATGAACGCGGGATCCGTCTTGGCGTACGAGCCGACCCACAGCATCGCCACGAAGGGCGCGACGAGACACAGGGCGATGACCACCCTGACCGGTGTCACCACCGGTGGTCTCACTTCAGGCGTTTCGGACATGCCACGGCTCCGTCTCCTCGCTGATCACCTGTGTAATGCGCAGGCAATCTAGGTGACGGTGTCCCGGGAGTGGAAGACCTCGTCCGCATATCGGTATATCGATTCAGCGAACATGCCCGGGCACCGGCCGCCGGCGCCTACTCCACCGGCCGCTTGAGCCGCGCCACGAACTTGTACCGGTCCCCCCGGTACACCGACCGCACCCACTCCACCGGCTTGCCCTCGCGGTCCAGCGAGTGCCGGGAGAGCATCAGCATGGGCAGGCCCACGTCGGTGCCGAGCAGCCCCGCCTCGCGCGGTGTGGCCAGGGAGGTCTCGATGGTCTCCTCGGCCTCGGCGAGGTGGACGTCGTAGACCTCGGCGAGCGCGGTGTACAGGGAGGTGTACTTCACCAGCGACCGCCTGAGGGCGGGGAAGCGCTTGGCGGACAGGTGGGTGGTCTCGATGGCCATCGGCTCGCCGTTGGCCATGCGCAGCCGCTCGATGCGCAGCACGCGCCCGCCGGCCGTGATGTCGAGCAGCTCGGCGAGCCGGTCGTCGGCGGTGACGTACCCGATGTCCAGCAGCTGCGAGGTCGGCTCCAGGCCCTGGGCGCGCATGTCCTCGGTGTAGGAGGTGAGCTGCAGCGCCTGGGAGACCTTGGGCTTGGCCACGAAGGTGCCCTTGCCCTGGATGCGCTCGAGCCGGCCCTCCACGACCAGCTCCTGAAGCGCCTGGCGCACCGTGGTGCGGGAGGTGTCGAACTCGGCGGCCAGCGTGCGCTCGGGCGGGACCGGGGTGCCCGGTGCCTGCGTCTCCGTCATGTCGAGCAGGTGCTTCTTCAAGCGGTAGTACTTCGGCACGCGCGCGGTACGGGTGGTGCCGGCCTCGTTCTCCGCACTGCTGACGTCGGTGCTCATGCTCTGCCTTCCCGGCTCCGAATGCCGAAAGCGACCGACATCCCCATCGGCCACGGCTCACATCGTGGCACGGGTTGTCGTGTCAGCACTCCACCCGCACGCTCCGTGATCTCCTCTATATACCGTTGCGCCCGCTGTTGGTCTAGTCCAACGGGAGGGTGGGCCCGGCGGGCCCGTGGTGCCGGGGCCGTTCCCTCGTCGGGCGCCGCGGGTCAGATCCCCTGCCAGTCCGGCTTGTTGGCGTACGTGTGCCGGAAGTAGTCGGCCAGCTTCAGCTTGGAGGCGGCGGCCTCGTCGGCGACCACCGTCGCGTGCGGGTGGAGCTGGAGCGCCGAGGCCGGGCAGACCGCCGCGACGGGACCCTCGACGGTCGCGGCGACCGCGTCCGCCTTGCCCTCGCCGGTCGCCAGCAGCACCAGGTGGCGGGCCTCCAGGATCGTCCCGATGCCCTGGGTGATGACGTGGTGCGGGACCTGCTCGATGTCGCCGTCGAAGAAGCGGGCGTTGTCGACGCGGGTCTGCTCGGTCAGCGTCTTGATCCGGGTCCGCGAGGCGAGCGAGGAGCACGGCTCGTTGAAGCCGATGTGCCCGTCGGTGCCGATGCCGAGCAGTTGCAGGTCCACGCCGCCGGCCCCGGCGAGCGCGCGGTCGTACGCCTCGCACGCCGCCTGGACGTCCTCGGCCGTGCCGTCCGGTCCCATGAACGCGTCCATGTCTATGCCCAGCGGCTCCAGCACCTCACGGCGCAGCACCGAGCGGTAGGACTCGGGGTGGTCGGCGGGCAGCCCCACGTACTCGTCGAGCTGGGCGATCCGCGCCCGCGAGACGTCGACGGCGCCGGAGCGCACCTTGGCGGCCAGTGCCTGGTAGACGGGCAGCGGGGTGGAGCCGGTGGCCACGCCGAGCAGGGCGCCGGGCTTGCGTCGCAGCAGCTGTGCCATGGCCTCGGCGATCAGCTCGCCGCCCGCCGCGGCGTCCGGAACGATGACAACTTCCACGCTGGGCCTGCCGTTCTGAAGAGGGCTCTGTGCGTCTCTATGTGGTTTAGACCAATCTAACAGTATCGGCGTCCGGGAGCGCGGAAAAGACGGGAGGGGCCAAGAGGCGCCCGGGGTGTCAGGTGAGGGAGCCTCCCGTCGCGTCCAGCCAGTGCCCGGTCACCCAGCGGCCGTCCTCCGAGACCAGGAAGGCGACCACGTCGGCGATGTCCGCCGGCGTGCCCACCCGGCCCAGTGCCGAGTACCCGGCCGCCCGCTGCCACGCCTCGTCGCTCGTGCGCAGCCACGGGGCGTTGACGTCGGTGTCCACGATGCCGGGCGCCACCGAGTTCACCGTGATCCCGCGGGGGCCGAGCACCTTGGACAGGTCCCGGGTGAAGACGTCCAGGGCCGCCTTCGTCATCGAGTACGCCATCAGGTCGGGCATCGCCGCGCTCCGGGAGAGACCGGACGATATGGCCACCACCCGCCCGCCGTCCCGCAGCCGCTCCGCCCCGAGCCGGGTGAGGAAGAACGGGGCCTTCACGTTCACCGCGAAGAGCCGGTCGTACTCCTCCTCGTCCGTCTCCGTGAACGGGCGGGCGGTGCCGATGCCCGCGTTGTGCACGAGGATGTCCAGTCCGTCCGCGTGCCGGTCGAACTCGGTCCACAGCCGCTCGGCGTCCCCGGACGCCCCCAGCTCCACCCCGAGCGGGAACGCCGACCCGCCGGCCGCCTCGATCGCCGCGACCGTCTCCTTCGCGGCGGTCTCGTCGCGCCCGAAGTGCACCGCCACTCGCGCCCCGTCGCGTCCCAGCCGTTCGGCGATCCCTCGCCCGATGCCCCGGCTCGCGCCCGTGACCAGTGCCGTCTTCCCCGTGAGCACGCCCATGTCCGCCCCTCTACATTTACCTAGCGGTCGCTACAGAAAAACCGTACACCGCCTCGCCGACAGTTTTCTAGGGGGCGCTATAAAATAGTCCCCATGACGACGGGTCAGGACACGCGGGCACAGGGCGGCACGGGCCGGACGCGGGGCCGGCCGCGCTCCTTCGACCGGGCCACCGCACTGGAGAAGGCACTGATGGCCTTCTGGGAGCGCGGGTACGAGGCCACCTCGGTCTCCGACCTCACCCGGCTCATGGGCATCGGCGCGCCCAGTCTGTACGCGGCCTTCGGCGACAAGCGCACCCTCTTCGACGAGGTCGTGCGGGTCTACGCCGGCTCGCACGGCGCCTTCACCGACCGCGCCCTCGTCGAGGAACCCACGGCCCGGGCAGGAGTCGCCCGCATGCTCCGCGAGGCCGCCGCCGAGTACACCGACCCCGCCCACCCGCACGGCTGCCTGATCGTCCACGCGGCCACCAACTGCACCAGCCCCGAGGTGGCGGCGCTGCTGCGGGACATGCGCAACGCCAACATCGCCGCGATCGAAGCGCGGATCCGGGCGGACATCGCGGCCGGGCTGCTGCCGGACGGCACCGACGCCGCCGCCCTCGCCCGGCACACCGGCGCGATGATCCAGGGCATGTCGCAGCAGGCCCGCGACGGCGCACGCCGGGAGGAACTGGAAGCACTCGCGGAAATTGCCATGACCATCTGGCCCCACGACTGACCCGGGCGGGCTAGGCTGCGTGGCATCGCGTGCCGGTGCCCCTCGCGGCGCGGACGCCTCCACACCATGGACACGCCCTCGTGGTCTAGTCCACAATCGAGAACAGCACGCTTCCGCCCTCCCCGCACAGGAAGGCGGATCGAGGAACCGGCGCTCTCTGCCCTGACTGCCCCGGCTCCTCGGCCTTCGGCCGACCGGGACCGCACACCCCACGGCCGATGATGCTCCGGGCTGCGGTGCCGGGAGGGTTGAGGGTCCCTTCCAGGCGCCGCGGCCCGCGGGTGTTTTTCGGCCACCCGCGAGGCCCCGGGTACGCTCGCAGACGTGCCCTCCATGAACGAACTCGTACGCCAGCACACCGCCCTCGACGACTCCGACCTCGAGTGGCTCCACCTGCTGGTCTCGGAGTGGCAGCTGCTCTCCGACCTCTCCTTCGCCGACCTGGTGCTGTGGGTCCCCACCCGGGACGGCACCCGGTACGTCTCGGTCGCCCAGATGCGCCCCAACACCGGCCCGACCTCCTACCAGGACGACATGGTCGGCCACCTGGTGCCGCGCGGCCGGCGGCCCATGCTGGACGCGGCCCTGGACGAGGGCCGGATCGTGCGCGAGGGCGACCCGGAGTGGCGCGAAGAGGTGCCCGTACGGGTCGAGTCCATCCCCGTACGGCGTGAGGGCCGCGTCCTCGGCGTGATCGCCCGGAACACCAACCTGCTCACCGTGCGCACCCCGAGCCGTCTGGAGCTGACCTATCTCCAGAGCGCCTCCGACCTCGCGCAGATGATCGCGGCCGGTGCCTTCCCGTTCCCGGACCAGCAGGTCGACATGGACGCCTCCCCGCGCGTCGGCGACGGCCTGATCCGGCTCGACGCGGACGGCATCGTCCAGTACGCCTCCCCGAACGCCCTGTCCGCCTACCACCGGCTCGGCCTCGCCGCCGACCTCGTCGGCCACCACCTCGGACAGACGACTGCCGAACTCGCCCCGACCCGGGGGCCGGTGGACGAGGCACTGGCCAAGGTGGCCAGCGGCTGGGCGCCGCGCGAGTTCGAGATCGAGGCCCACGACGGGGTCATCCAGTTCCGGGCCATCCCGCTCAAACCCAAGGGCACGCGCATCGGTTCGCTCGTGCTGCTCCGGGACGTCACCGAACTGCGGCGCCGCGAGCGTGAGTTGATCACCAAGGACGCCACCATCCGGGAGATCCACCACCGGGTGAAGAACAACCTCCAGACGGTCGCCGCCCTGCTCCGGCTCCAGGCCCGGCGCATCGAGTCCGAACGCGGCCGGGAGGCCCTGGAGGAGGCGGTCCGCCGGGTCGGTTCCATCGCGATCGTCCATGAGACGCTGTCTCAGAACCTGGACGAGCGCGTCGAGTTCGACGACATCGCCGACCGGGTGCTGGCGATGGTCGCCGAGATCTCGCCGGGCAAGGTGTCCGGCCGGCGCAGCGGACGGTTCGGCATACTCGACGCCGAGGTCGCCACCCCGCTGTCCATGGTCCTCACCGAGGTCCTGCAGAACGCCCTGGAGCACGGTTTCCGTGAGGGCGACACCGGCACGGTCGAGGTCTCCGCGGTGCGCGGCGGCACCACCAAGGAGGCCCGGCTGCTGGTCACCGTCCAGGACGACGGGGTCGGACTGCCCGAGGGCTTCGACCCGCACCGCTCGGGCAACCTCGGCCTGCAGATCGTACGGACGCTGGTGGAGGGCGAGTTGGGCGGCTCGTTCGACATGGTGCCGGCGCCGGAGCGCGGGACGCGGGTGATCCTCGACATCCCGGTCCGGGCCCAGAAGTGAACCGACGGACCGGGCGCAGCAAAAAGCCCCGGACCGGCGGTCCGAGGCTGATGCTCGTTGCTGCTCTGCTCATTGCTAAGCGCATCGGGGGAACTGCGCGCTGCGGCTCGGGGGCGGGAGATGCGTACGTGCTGTGCGCGCCGCCAAGCTCAGGCTGTCAGCAGGGGTGGGTATGTCAGGCGGAGGCCTGACGAGCCCGGTTGCGGGCGGCGCGGCGCTTCATGGCGCGGCGCTCGTCCTCGCTGAGACCACCCCAGACGCCGGAGTCCTGACCGGACTCGAGCGCCCACTGCAGACACTGCTCGATCACCGGGCAGCGACGGCAGACGGCCTTGGCTTCCTCGATCTGCAGCAGCGCAGGACCGGTGTTGCCGATGGGGAAGAAGAGCTCGGGGTCTTCCTCGCGGCAAACGGCGTTGTGACGCCAGTCCATGGCTGCTACCTCTCCTTGGTATTACGTGCAGGTTGCTTGTGAATGTGAACGCTTTCACGAATCCCTCAACAAGTGAAGGGCCGACCGCCGAGTCTTCACCCGGCGTGGTCCTGTGTTTGAAGAGGGGTTCTGGTGATCAGTGGAGGCCGGTGTTGCGGGCCGTCCCGATCGCCACGTAGAGACTCGCAAACCTCGGCGGCGGATACAACCCCTTCCGGAAGATTTTTTTTGATTCCTCGGTGTCGACTAGGTCACAGCCGTACTTCCATGGGGTGGACCCTGGCCTAAACGTTCGAGTGAAAGGACTTTCGCCCGTTCCGCTCACACAATCACACGCAGTGCACGGCGTACGCCTGTGAACGTCACGCTCGTACGCAGCCCGAGATGGTCACCGTCCATCTGAAGGGGCAGGGGCACCTTCGAATGCAAGGTGAACCGGTCCAGGTCGTGCAGGGATACGGCGTGCTTCCCCTGTGGTCCCCGCTCGGGGGACGAAGTGAGCAACTGGGTGCCATACCGGGCAACCGCGGCTGTCGACAGCCGGCTGAGACCGAGCACGTCGATGCCCGTATCGAACGAGGCCTTAGGTGACGTGTACATCGGGCGATTGCCGAGATACGTCCACGGGGACGTGTTCGAGACTATGGCGACGACCAGATCCTCGATCGGGTCCGCGCCGGGCTGTTCCAGCGTGATCGTGCCGTGCCGGCGGTTCGGCTCGCCGAGGAACTGCCGGACCACCTGGCGGACGTACAGCGCATGCGTCGACTTCTTCCCGCGCTCGCGCTGCTGCTCGACCCGGCCCACCACCCCCGCGTCGAAGCCGAGACCGGCGTTGAAGGTGAACCAGCGGGCCGGCACCGCCTCGTCCTCGGTGCCCGGCGTACCCGAGGTCAGGCCGAGGCCGACGACCCGCTCGGTGCCGTCGCGCAGCGCGTCCAGCAGCGCCCCCGTGGCCTCGACGGGATCGTTGGGCAGGCCGAGCGCGCGGGCGAAGACGTTGGTGGAGCCTCCCGGGACCACGGCGAGACCGGGGAGGCGGTCCGGGGCGGGACCTGCGTGCAGGAGGCCGTTGACCACCTCGTTGACCGTGCCGTCGCCGCCGAGCGCCACCACCAGGTCGATGTCGTCGCTCTCCGCCGCCTGCCGCCCGAGGTCGCGAGCGTGGCCGCGGTACTCGGTGGTGACCGCCTCCAGCTTCATCTCGCTCGCCAGCGCGTGGATCAGTACGTCACGTCTGCGTGCGCTTGTGGTGGTTGCCGCCGGATTGACCACGAGAAGTGCACGCATGGATGGCAGCGTACCTACTGGGGGGTACTCGGCCCAGACCGAGTTAGGGATCCGGTAAGAGACCGGGGCGTGAGCCTGGACACTCGGGGGCGCGAGGCGCGGGGCGCGGGGCGCAGGGCGCGGGGCGCGGCGGCGCGCCGGAGGGGGAGGGCTACCCTGCTGGGGTGAGCAGTCAGCAGAACCCCGCCCCGCACACCGCCGACGCCGCCACGGCCGACCCGGCCGCCGGGCCGCGCCCGCGCCGGCTGACGTACGCGGCGGTGCTGGCCGCGCTGGAGGGCACGGCGCTGGTGGCCGGCGGCCTGTGGGTGCTGGTGCTCGGGCTCACCGGTGACCCGGACGACCGGCAGCAGGCCGTGACCCTGGGGATCACCCTCGTCGTCCTCGCGCTGCTGCCGCTGCTCGCCGCGCGCGGTCTGCTGCTGCGGCGCGGCTGGAGCCGGGGGCCCGCCCTCATCACCCAGCTCATGGCCCTGCCCGTGGCCTACAACCTGCTCCGGGCCGACAGCATGGCCGTTCCGGCCGGTATCGCGCTCGGCGTCGTCGCCGTGGTGGTGCTGGTGCTGCTCGTCAACGGCGAGACGACCCGGGCCCTAGGGATCAAGGGACCGGGCCGGGGCGAGTAGGGCTCACCGGGCGGGGCCGCTGCGCACCCGGAGCCCTGCCGAGCGGGGACTCACCGCCCGCTCACTCCTCCACAAGGAGCTTCTCGCGGAGCTGCGCCAGCGTGCGGGCCAGCAGGCGGGAGACGTGCATCTGGGAGATGCCCACCTCCTGCGCGATCTGCGACTGGGTCATGTTGCCGAAGAAGCGCAGCAGCAGGATCCGCTTCTCGCGCGGCGGGAGGTCCTCCAGCAGCGGCTTGAGGGACTCGCGGTACTCCACACCCTCCAGCGCCTCGTCCTCGGCGCCCAGGGTGTCGGCGACCGCCGGTGACTCGTCGTCGGTGTCGGGGACGTCCAGGGACAGGGTGGAGTACGCGTTCGCGGACTCCAGGCCCTCCAGGACCTCCTCCTCGGAGATGGCGAGCTTCTCGGCCAGCTCGTGGACCGTCGGGGAACGGCCGTGCAGCTGGGACAGCTCGGCCGTCGCGGTGGTCAGCGCGAGCCGCAGCTCCTGGAGCCGGCGCGGCACGCGGACCGCCCAGCCCTTGTCGCGGAAGTGCCGCTTGATCTCGCCGACGACGGTCGGTGTGGCGTAGGTGGAGAACTCCACGCCACGCTCGGGGTCGAACCGGTCGACGGACTTGATGAGACCGATGGTGGCGACCTGGGTGAGGTCGTCCAGCGGCTCGCCGCGGTTGCGGAACCGGCGTGCCAGGTGCTCCACGAGCGGCAGGTGCATACGGACCAGCTGGTTGCGCAGCTCCGCGTACTCCGTGCTGCCCGCCGGCAGCGCGCGCAGCTCGACGAACTTCGCCCGCGCACCGCTGCGGTCCTGGGCGTCGTGCTGCACGGCCTGTACGGCCTCCGCGCCCAGCGCGTCGTCCTCGGCGTGTCGCTCGTGCTCGCTCATCGTCCCGCCCGTAGCCCTTCCCCGAGCCCTGGCCCCCGCGCGGACGGTGGGTCCGGCGCCGCCGCGTGCCTTCGGTGGCGTGCCCGTGGCACCGTCACCGACGACCCGCGCGGAGTCGTCCTCCGGGTGCGGTCTGGCCTGCTCGGGGATGCCGTCGATGCCGTCCGCCATGCGCCGGGAACCGTCCCGGGGGCCTGCCCCGGGGGTCTCGGCGTCGCCCGACCAGGAGGCACCCCCGTCCCCGGTCGGCAGCTCCCGTGTGCCGCGCTCTTCGTCCCGCACCGGCCCGTCCCCGTTCCTCACGCCGGCCCGGGGCCGGCGCCACGCTGTTTGTAGAGACTGATCGACACCGTCTTGTCCTCGTCCACGGCGGACGAGACCTTGCCCGCGAGGGCCGACAGCACGGTCCAGGCGAAGGTGTCCCGCGAGGGGGCGTGGCCGTCCGTGGTCGGCGCCGACACCGTGACTTCCAGTGAGTCGTCGACGAGCCGGAAGACACAGCTGAGCACCGACCCGGGCACGGCCTGCTGGAGCAGGATCGCGCAGGCCTCGTCCACGGCGATGCGCAGGTCCTCGATCTCGTCCAGGGTGAAGTCCAAGCGGGCCGCGAGACCGGCCGTGGCCGTCCGCAGCACCGACAGGTAGGCACCCGCAGCCGGCAGCCGGACTTCCACGAAGTCCTGGTTCGACGCGGGCTCGCCTGCGATCTGGGACACCCTCACCTCCATGGTGGTACAAGCTTTACGGGGCCGAGGGTCGCCCCCCGGGGTAACGCGTGAGTGGTTCAAGCGGTGACGCTATCGCGCTCCGAACGTTTCTGTCCCCGGGACCCCGACCCCCTGGCGTCACTCACAGTAAAGCTGTGGATACGCTCCGTGTCTAGGGGGTTCGCGGGCCCAAATGGGAAGAGCGCGCGCCGGGTTGACGTACCCAGACGTCAGACGCTCGAACCGTCGTGCGGCAGCCGCCGCATGCAGTGTCACACGAGAACGCGGTCGGACGGGATGCTCTCGGGGAGAACGCTCAGACGAGTACGTGGTCCACGAAGCACCACCGCCAGTCCTCGCCGGGCTCGAACGTCCGCATCACCGGATGACCGGACTGCGCGTGGTGCTCCGTCGCGTGCCGTCCCGGCGAGGAGTCGCAGCAGCCGACGTGGCCGCAGGTGAGGCAGAGTCGCAGCTGGACCGGGTTCGTGCCGTCCCGCAGGCACTCCGGACAGGTCTCGTCGAGCGGCTTCGGTTCCGGGTGCGGCAGCGCGTCGGCGTGCGTGCACTGTTTCATGATTGCCAGATTACGACGGTTGTGCGGGTTGCCGCGCGAAAGACGAGGGTGGGCGAGGACCATGGACGTGATGCCGCTGCTGTTGCTGGTGGCGGGCAGTGCCGCGGTGGCCGCGGCGGCGCGGCGTACCCCCGCACCGGCGCCCCTGCTGCTCGTCGCGGTCGGTCTGGCGGTCTCCTACATCCCCGGCGTGCCGTCCTACACCCTCGATCCGCACATCGTCCTGCCGCTGCTGCTGCCCCCGTTGCTGTACACGTCGGCGAGCGACAGCTCCTACCTCGGTCTGCGGGCGCAGATACGGCCGGTGGCGCTGCTCTCGGTGGGATACGTGCTCTTCGCGACCGTCGTGGTCGGCTGGGTCGCGTATCTGATCGTCCCCGGGCTGCCGCTGACCGCCGCGCTGGTGCTGGGCGCGGTGGTGGCACCGCCGGACGCGGTCGCCGCCACGGCGGTCGCACGCCGGGTGGGCCTGCCGTCCCGGATCACCACCGTCCTCCAGGGCGAGTCCCTGCTGAACGACGCCACGGCGATCACCGCCTACAAGGTGGCGCTCGGCGCCGCCATCGGGGAAGGGGCCACCTGGGCGGGCGGCATCCGCGAGTTCGCGCTCGCCGCGGTCGGCGGTGTCGGGATCGGTCTCGTCCTCATGGCGCCCCTGCACTGGCTGCGCACCCACCTGACCGAGCCCCTCCTGCAGAACACGCTCTCCCTGCTCATCCCGTTCGTCGCCTACGGGGTCGCGGAGCAGGCGCACGCCTCCGGGGTGCTCGCGGTGGTGGTCGTCGCCCTCTACCTCGGCCACCGCGCCTGGGAGGTCGACTTCGCCACCCGCCTCCAGGAGGGCGCGGTGTGGAAGATGGTCGCCTTCGTACTGGAGTCCGCGGTGTTCGCCCTGATCGGTCTGCAGCTGCCGATCGTCCTGAAACGGCTCGGGGAGTACGAGGGCGCCTCCGCCGCCTGGTACGCGGTCGCCGTCTTCCTGGTCGTGGTGGTGGCCCGGTTCGTCTGGGTCTACCCCGCCACCTTCCTGCCCCGCCTCCTGTCGAAGCGTGTCACGCGGCGCGAACAGAACCCCACCTGGCGGGGCGCGATGGTCACCTCGTGGGCCGGAATGCGCGGTGTCGTCTCCCTCGCCATCGCCTTCGCCATCCCGCCGACCATGCCCGCCGGCCCGCGCAACCTGATCCTCTTCCTGACCTTCACCACCGTCATCGGCACCCTCGTCGTGCAGGGCGTGACGCTGCCGCCGTTGATCCGGCTGCTGAAGTTCCCCGGCCGCGACCGGCAGGCCGAGACGCTGGCCGAGGCCAACGCCCAGGCCCAGGCCTCCCGGGCCGCCGAGGCGCGGCTCGACGAACTCCTCGCCGACGAGCGCAACACCCTGCCCGAGCCGCTCGCCGACCGGCTGCGCATGGTCCTGGAGCGCCGCCGCAATGCCGTCTGGGAACGGCTCGGGCAGGTCAACCCGATCACCGGCGAGTCCGTCGACGACACCTACCGGCGGCTGTCGCGCGAGATGATCGGCGCCGAGCGCGAGGTCTTCGTCAGGCTCCGCGACCTGCGCTACATCGACGACGAGATGCTGCGCGCCCTGCTCAGACGCCTGGACCTGGAGGAGGCGGCGGCCTACCGCGAGGCCGGTTAGGGCCTCTCGTCCGGATCATGCCGGGCTCGCGGGCCCTGGCACCGCGCCTCGCGGCTGATCCGGCCTGATCCAAACGAAAGACCCTAGCCCGCCGCTGCGCCGTCCGCAGCGGCCGGCGCGGGTTCCGGGAATGGCCGCCCCGTGACGACGGCGGCGATCGTCGTCCCGCGCGCGAAGGCGTTCTCCGACGCCAGGGCGGCCAGTCCGAACAGCAACTTGGCGACATAAAGACGCTCCACGGCCAGCCCGTGCCGTTGCTCGAAGTCCTGTGCGAACGCCTCCAGGTCCGGTGTCGTACGGGCGTAACCGCCGCAGTGGAAACGGTCGTCCAGGGACCAGGTGCCGCTGCGGGCGCCGAAGGCACGTTCCTGCAGCGCCTGTACGTCGGCCTCCAGGAAGCCGCCCTTCAGGACCGGTACGCCGAGTGCGCGCTGGCCGGGCGCGAGTCCGGCGGCGAGGCCGGCGAGGGTGCCACCGGTGCCGCAGGCGACCGCGACGACGTCGGCCCGGCCGCGCAGTTCCGTGCCGAGGGCGCGGCAGCCGCGTACCGCCTCGGCGTTGCTGCCGCCCTCGGGTACGACGTACGCGTCCTCGGCGCCGGCCGCGCGCAGGATCCCGGCCAGGACCTCGGGTTCGGTCTTGCGGCGATATGTCGATCTGTCGACGAAGTGCAGCCGCATGCCGTCGGCGGCGCACCGGGCCAGGGACGGGTTGAGGGGGCGGCCGGCCAGCTCGTGGCCGCGGACCACGCCCGTGGTCGGCAGGCCCAGCAGGCGGCCCGCGGCGGCGGTGGCCCGCAGGTGGTTGGAGTAGGCCCCGCCGAAGGTGACCAGGGCGCGCCCCCGGGCTGCCGCGATGTTGGGCACCAGCTTGCGCCACTTGTTGCCGACCAGTTGCGGGTGGATGAGGTCGTCCCGCTTGAGCAGCAGCCGGAGCCCGTGGCGCTCGAACCGGGCGTCCCGCACCTCGTGCAGGGGCGAGGGGAGACGGGGGCTGAGCGGGCCGGGGCTGGTCACGGCTTCATTGTCGCCGGTACGGGGGCCGGGCGGGGGCGGGGTCGCCCACCGGCGCCGGCAGGGGTGCCGCCGGGCGGCCCGAGGGGACGGGCGGAACCGCGCGACCGGCCACGGCGGACCCGTGAACCCAGGGCGGCCCCGGCCCTGGGGTCTTTCGTTTGGATCAGGCCGGACCCCGCGAGCCCGGCATGATCCAAACGAGAGGCCCTAGTCCTTCAGCCGTTCCCGCACCCGCTCCCGCAGCCAGGACATCGCGAAGCCCCGGGGGTCCACCTTCCCCGGCTGCCACTCCCGGTGGCCGATGACCGACCGTTCCGTCCATCCGTGGTGCCGGCACACCGCGGCGGCGACCCGCTCGATCGCCTCCAGCTGTTCGTCCGGCCACGGATCCTCCCCGTCGCCGAGGTTCTCGCACTCGAAGCCGTAGAAGTGCCGGTTGCCGTCGGTGTTCGCCTCGTTGTCCGGCGGCAGCCCCTTCTCGGCGATCACCGCGCGCAGCACCTCGTCGTCCCCGAGCCCGGCGTGGTTGGCGCGGCCGTAGCCGACCAGGTGGACCGTGCCGTCCTTGGTGATCACGCCGTGGCACAGCGGCCCCGGCAGCTCCGGGTGACCGTCCCGGCACAGCTCCACCGTGCGCGCGCCGCCCTTGGTCACCGTGTGGTGGATCATCACGCCGTGGACCGGCCCCCAGGGGCCCTTGTGATTGCGGTTGTGGTGCCGCCAGTCGCCGACCTCGACGACCGTGACGCCCTCCGCCCTGAGCGCGTCCAGGAAACCGCTCGCCGACATGGGTGGGGCCATGCCCGACTCCTTCGTGCCGTGCCCGTGCGGCCGCCGGTCGCGGCCACCGGATGTCCAGCCCGCTTCTACCGAAACCGGACGTCCCATGACACATCGTTCGTATGGTGTGCGAGCCGATCCGGACAGACGGGGCATGCCCCGCGGGCCGCGGCGGGATCGCCGCTCGTGCCCGGTAATCCGATGATCCATTCCCGCTCTTTCGGGTAATGGCGCGCACACGCTCCGTGCTGGGACGCTCGATGCGAGACCGGTGCCCGGCGCACTTCGGCACCGGGCATACATGGGAGGGCATTTCTCTATGTCGGTAGGCGAAGAGGTCCGCACGGATCAGGGCAGGCCGCAGCAGTCCCTCGGGACGGCGGCCGCGCGGAACCTGGCCACCACCACCAAGTCCGTTCCGCAGATGCAGGAGATCAGCTCCCGCTGGCTGCTGCGCACGCTTCCCTGGGTGGACGTCCAGGGCGGCACGTACCGGGTGAACCGGCGTCTGACGTACGCCGTCGGCGACGGCCGGATCACCTTCGTGAAGACCGGCAACCAGGTGGAGGTCATCCCGAACGAACTGGGCGAGCTGCCGGCCCTGCGGTCGTACGAGGACGAGGAGGTGCTGACCGAGCTGGCCCGCCGCTGCCGGCAGCGCGACTTCGCGCCCGGCGAGGTGATCGCCGACTTCGGCAACCAGGCGGACGAGGTCTACCTGCTCGCCCACGGCCGGGTGGAGAAGGTCAGCACGGGTCCCTACGGCGACGACGCCGTCCTCGGTGTCCTCGCCGACGGCGCCTACTTCGGCGACCAGGCGCTGATCGACCCGGAGGCGATCTGGGAGTACACCGTCCGCGCGGACACCTCGACCACGGTGCTGATCCTCAGCCGCCAGGACTTCCAGCAGGTCGCGGAGCGCTCCGACTCGCTGCGCGCGCACCTGGAACGGCTGCGTTCGATCCCCGCGCAGCGGACCAACAGGTACGGGGAGAAGGAGGTCGAGCTGGCGGCCGGCCACTCCGGCGAGCCCGACATCCCGCACACCTTCGTGGACTACGAGCCACGGCCGCGCGAGTACGAACTGAGCATCGCCCAGACCGTGCTGCGCATCCACTCGCGCGTGGCCGACCTCTACAACCAGCCGATGAACCAGACCGAGCAGCAGCTGCGGCTCACGGTCGAGGCGCTGAAGGAGCGCCAGGAGCACGAGCTGGTGAACAACCCGGAGTTCGGTCTGCTCAGCAACTGCGAGTACGACCAGCGGATCCAGCCGCACGACGGCGTGCCGAGCCCGGACGACCTGGACGAGCTGCTCAGCCGCCGCCGCGGCACCAAGCTCCTGCTGGCCCACCCGCGCGCCATCGCCGCGATCGGGCGCGAGCTGAACAAGCGGGGACTGGTCCCGGAGACCATCGACATCGCCGGCAACCGCATCCCCACCTGGCGCGGGGTGCCGATCTACCCGTGCAACAAGATCCCGATCAGCGAGGCGCGTACGACCTCCATCATCGCCATGCGTACCGGCGAGGCCGACCAGGGCGTCATCGGCCTCAGGCAGTCCGGCATCCCGGACGAGATCGAGCCGAGCCTGTCCGTCCGGTTCATGGGCATCAACGAGCAGGCCATCATCCAGTACCTGGTGACGGCGTACTACTCGGCCGCGGTCCTGGTGCCCGACGCGCTCGGCGTGCTGGAGAACGTCGAGATCGGCCGATGGAGGTGACGTTTCCGCACGTCGCGGCCGTGTCCCCGCCCTCCGGGGCGGGTAGGCCCTCGGGGTACGCGTCCGGCCGGGCCGGTGACGTCGTACTCCGCGGTCCTGGTGAGGGGGAGGCATGGCCGAGTTCATGACGGAGACCGAAGAGCGTTCCTCCGGGGTGCCGCGTCCCGGCACCCCGGGGGAACCACCGGACAGGGCCGGGGACGGCGCCGCCGGTCCGCTCGAAGGGCACGAGGCGGCGGCCCAGCTGGAGCGCGCCCGGAAGCTGGTCGACCCGGAGCTGCGCGCGGCCGTGGAGTCGCTGCCCGGCTCCATGTGCCGGATCGCCGGCTACCACTTCGGCTGGCAGCACGCCGACGGCACCCCGGCGGCGGGCAACGCGGGCAAGGCCATCAGACCCGCGCTCGTGCTGGCGGCCGCCGCCGCGCTCGGCGGTCCGGCGGCCCGGGCGGCGGCCGTGCGGGCGGCAGCGGCGGTCGAACTGGTCCACAACTTCACGCTGCTGCACGACGACGTGATGGACCGGGACACCACCCGCCGCCACCGGCCAACGGCGTGGACCGTGTTCGGCGACGCCGACGCGATCCTCGCCGGGGACGCCCTGCAGGCGCTGGCCCTGCGGCTGCTCGCCGAGGATCCGCACCCGGCCTCCATGCCGGCCGCGGCCCGGCTCGCGGCCTGTGTCGTGGAGCTGTGCGAGGGCCAGCACGCCGACACCGACCTGGAGCGGTGCGCGCCGGACGCGGTCACCCTGGACGAGGTGCTCGTGATGGCCGAGGCCAAGACCGGCGCCCTGCTGGGCTGTGCCTGCGCGCTCGGCGCGCTGTACGCGGGCGCGGGTGCGGAGGAGGTGGCCGCGATGGACGGCTTCGGCCGGCAGGCCGGGCTGGCCTTCCAGCTGATCGACGACGTCATCGGCATATGGGGAGACCCGCGGCACACCGGCAAACCGGCCGGCGCGGATCTCGCCGCCCGCAAGAAGTCCCTGCCGGTGGTGGCGGCGCTCACCTCCGGCACGCCGGCGGCGGCCGAGCTCGCCGCGCTGTACGGGACGCCGTACCGCGAGGAGGAGGCGGAGGCCGGGGAGATCGCGCGTACGGCGCTGGCGGTGGAACGGGCCGGTGGCCGGGACTGGGCGCAGGCCGAGGCGGCCGACCGGATGGCCCGGGCCATGCAGGAGCTGGCCCGCGCGGTCCCCGATCCGGAGGCGGCGGGCGGTCTGCTGGCGCTCGCCGAGTTCGTGACCCGGCGCACCAGCTGAGGGCCGCCCGTCCCGGCGGCCGAGAAGAACCCGGAGCCCCCGGGCCCGTGCGGCTCCTGACCCCGTGCGGTCATCGGGAGGCTCCGGCCAGGCGGCCCCCGCACACCCCGACGGTGTGCGGGGGCCGCCGATCCCTCCCCACGGACCTCGGGGCCGCCGCGGGAAGGAGCGCCGAGGGCGCCACCGCTCTACCCTGGTGGCATGGACAGCGAGGGCCACGCCTGTCCCGTCTGCGGACAGCCCGTGGAAACGGTCGTCAAGCGGCACAAGACCCTGGGCGCCTGGGTACCGGTCTGGGGCCCCGGGCCCTGCCGCAACCCCGGCTGCGCGACGTACGACGAGACCGGTCCCCGGTCCGCCGGGCAGCAGCGTTCCGCCGGTGCGCAGGCCAGGCCGGACGGCGGCAGCGGTCCGGAACGCCCGACGGCGGCGGGCACCGGGGACAGCGCCGGCTGAGCGCCCGGAAGGCGGGGGCCCCGTAGCGTGGGCGCATGCCGAAACTGCCGTACATCCTCCACATCACCGAGCGCTCCCTGTGGGAGGCGGCGCGTGAGCGCGGCGCCTACGAGATGTCCACCAGGGGCCGCACCCTCCAGGAGGAGGGCTTCATCCACTGCTCCACCCGCGAGCAGCTCCCGCGCATCGCCGACTTCCTCTACGGCGGCTACGACGGCCCGGACGAACTGGTCGTGCTGGTCGTGGACCCGGCACGGGTCGGCGCTCCGGTGAAGTACGAGTCCGCCGAGCCGGGCGGGGAGGAGTTCCCGCACGTGTACGGGCCCGTACCGGCGGAGGCGGTGGTGGACGTGGAGCCGTGGGACCGGGACGGGGGGCCGGAGCGGGAGGTGGGAAAGGCGGACCACTGACACCCCGACGGTCCCGCGTGGCGGTCAGCCGGCGCCGGCGCCCTGCTCACGGTGAGCACCGCCGGCCGGCAGTCCGCCCGTCTCCGGGTCGCGGCCGGTCAGGCAGTACGTGCCGCCGGCCGGGTCGCGCATCACCGTCCAGTGGGAGCCGTCGCGTACGGCGACCGCGCCCAGCCGCTCGTGCCGCGCCCGGACGGCGGCGATGTCCGCGCAGGCCAGGTCGAGGTGGGCCGAGGCAGGGCGCTCCTCGCCGAGCCGCTGGAGCAGCAGCCGAACCGGAAGGCCCGGCGGCGGCAGCAGGACGGTGAACTCCGGCCGGGAGCCCGCCTGCCGCTCCCATCCGGTCAGCGCGGCCCAGAACGCGGACTCGGCGTCGTACCGGGACGGCGGGACGTCCAGGCACACCTGGTCCAGACGGCTGCCGGACACCACCGGCGGCCGCACCGTCTCCCCGTGCCAGGGCACGGCGCAGAACGCCTGCCCTGCCGGAGAGCGCAGTACGGCCCAGTCGCCGTGGTCCGCCACGAGACCGGCGCCGAGCCGCCGGGCGAGTGCCGTCGACTCCCGTACGTCCTCGACGCACAGGTCGATGTGGGCGCCGCCGTCGCCCTCGGTGACGCCCTGGAGCTTCACGGCGGGGTCCGTGCCCTCGGGCAGCAGGGTCACGAACTGACCGTGCTCGCCTCGGGACGCGGAGAGCTGGGTGCCGGTGACGGCCGTCCAGAAGGCGCACGCGTCGGCGAGGCGCGCGGCCGGGCGGTCGGCGAAGGCGTACGTCCAGCGGATCGTCATCCGGGGAGTCTAGGCGGGCGATGACCTGACAGGGCGACGGGAGTTCAGCGGCCGGAGCCGGCGCGGAGCCGGCGGGCGGGGCTCAGCGCGTGGGACGTTCGATGAAGCGGAGCTGGTTGCCGGCCGGGTCGCGGAAGGCGCAGTCGCGCACCCCGTACGGCTGGTCCATCGGCTCCTGGAGGACGTCGGCGCCGGACTCGCGGACCCGCTCGTACAGCGCGTCGCAGTCGGGCGTGGTGAAGATGACGCCGCGCAGCAGGCCCTTGGCGAGCAGTTCGTTGAGCGCCTGCTTGTCCGTGGGGGAGGCGTCCGGGCTCGCGTCCGGCGGCTCCAGGACGATCTCCACGTCGGGCTGGAGCGGGGAGCCCAGGGTCACCCAGCGCATCCCCTCGAAGCCCACGTCGTTGCGGATCTCCAGGCCGAGCACATCGCGGTAGAAGGCGATGGCCTTGTCGTGGTCGTCCACGGCGAGGAAACACTGCGCGAGTTTCACGTCCATGGACCCACCCTAGAACCGGGGTGCGGGATCGCGCCTCAGTACGGGCGGCGGCGCGGCCGGGTCAGCCTGCGGGCCACACAGGGCGGGATCGCCGCGGTCTCCTCGTGGTCGCGGGCGCGGTAGGCGCTCGGCGTCTCGCCGACCAGCTCGGTGAACCGGGAGCTGAAGGAGCCGAGCGAGGTGCAGCCGACGGCGAGGCACACCTCGGTCACGCTGAGGTCCCCCCGGCGCAGCAGGGCCTTGGCCCGCTCGATCCGCCGGGTCATCAGGTAGCCGTACGGCGTCTCCCCGAACGCCTTGCGGAAGCTGCGCTGGAAGTGGCCCGGGGACATGAGGGCGTCACGGGCCAGCTCGGTCATGTCGAGCGGCTCGGCGTACTCGCGGTCCATGCGGTCGCGCACGCGCCGCAGCCGTCTCAGGTCCTCCAGGGCGGTCACCCGGTCAGCTTCGCACGGACGCGCCGCGCAGTGCCGGGAAAAGACCGCACCCGGTCCGTCAGGACGCCGTGGGCGGCGGGCTGGGGACCGGGTGCGGGCTGGAAGAGCCGCGGTTCGGGAACCGCGGGTCAGAAGGCGCGGGACGAGCTCAGGCCTTCTTGGTCTCCCAGAAGATCTTGTCGATCTGGGCGATGTAGTCCAGAGCCTTCTGGCCCGTGGCCGGGTCGGTGGACGCCTTGGCGGCCGAGAGGGCCTTCAGGGTGTCGTTGACCAGCTGGTGCAGCTCCGGGTACTTCTCGAAGTGCGGGGCCTTGAAGTAGTCGCTCCAGAGCACGGAGACGTGGTGCTTGGCCAGCTCCGCGCGCTGCTCCTTGATGACGGTGGCGCGCGCCTGGAAGTGGGGGTCGTCGTTACCGGCCATCTTCTCCTGGACGGCCTTCACCGACTCCGCCTCGATGCGGGCCTGGGCCGGGTCGTACACGCCGCAGGGCAGGTCGCAGTGGGCGCTGACCTTGACCTTGGGGGCAAACAGGCGGGAAAGCATGGAGCATTCCTTCCTCGTGATCGTCTTCTCAGGTGCGACATTACTCCCTGTGGAAGGCGATTTCTCGGGTGCCCCCTAGGGCTTAGGACAAAAGTCCAGGGTGAGACTGAGACTGGTGGAGGAACGGACCGGGGAGGTGCCGGGATGCCGGAGCTGTCGCAGGAGACCGAACGGGGGAGGGCCGTGGCGCCCTTCGGACTGGCCGAGGTGACCGGCCCGTCCATGGTGCCCACGCTGCACCACGGGGACCAGTTGCTGGTGCGGTACGCGGGTGTGGTCAGGCCCGGGGACGTCGTGGTGCTGCGTCATCCGTTCCAGCAGGACCTGCTGGTCGTCAAGCGGGCCGTGGAGCGGCGCGAGGGCGGCTGGTGGGTGCTCGGCGACAACCCGTACGCGGGCGGGGACAGCACGGACTACGGGGTCGTGCCCGAGGAGCTGATCCTCGGCACGGCCAGGTTCCGGTTCCGCCCGCTGCGGGCCGGTCAGCGCTCGCCGCTCGCGCTGCTGCGCTGGGCGCTCTCGGCGGCGAGGCCGCTGCTGCCCGACCGGTCGGCCTCCAGGCGCTTGCGGGCGCGGTAGGCGGCGACGTTGGCGCGGGTGGCGCAGCGGTCCGAGCAGTAGCGGCGGGAGCGGTTGGTCGAGGTGTCCAGGTAGGCGTTGCGGCAGGGGGCGGCCTCGCACAGGCCGAGCCGGTCGACCCCGTACTCGGTGAGGTGGAAGGCCAGGCCCATGGCCGCGATCGCCGCGTAGCCGGCGGTGGCGTTGGACGGGTGGTCGGCCAGGTGCATGTGCCACAGCGGGCGGCCGTCCTCGTCGCGGTGGTCGTGCCCGGAGATCTGCGGGCTGACCGGGAACTCCAGCAGCAGGGAGTTCAGCAGGTCCACGGCCAGGGTCTCGTCGCCCTGGTCGGCGGCCTCGAAGACCCCGCGCAGCCGCGCCCGTACCGAGCGGAAGCGCGTGACGTCGGCGTCGGTGGCGCGGCGGGCCGCGGACGCGTTGTCGCCGAAGAGATCGCGGACGGCCTCGACCGTGGTCAGGGTGTCCCTGCCCCGGGCCGGTTCCTCGCTGTTGACGAGACGTACGGCGTAATCCGAGTAATAGGCCAGTTCCACTTGTAGTCCTTACGGAGGCGCTTTATCGTCGGGTCTGCGGTCGGGTAACAGCCGGTCGTGCTTCCAGGGTATTACGCGAACCGAGGGGAGTCGGGGTTCCATGACGACGAGTACCGGGACCGACTGGGCGGCCTGGCAGGAGAGCTGGGACCGGCAGCAGGAGTGGTACATGCCGGACCGTGAGGAACGGTTCCGGATCATGCTCGACATGGTCGAGGCGCTCGTGGGCACGGCCCCCCGCGTGCTGGACCTCGCGTGCGGAACCGGCAGCATCACCGCCCGGCTGCTGCGCCGCTTCCCCGACGCCACCAGCACCGGCGTCGACCTCGACCCCGCGCTGCTCGCCATCGCCCACGGCACCTTCGACGGCGACGACCGGGTCACGCTCGTGACCGCCGACCTGAAGGACCCCGACTGGCCGGCCGCGCTGCCGTACGACTCCTACGACGCCGTACTGACCGCCACGGCCCTCCACTGGCTGCACAGCGAACCCCTCGCGGCCCTCTACGGTCGGGTCGCGGGGCTGGTCCGCGACGGCGGTGTCTTCATGAACGCGGACCACATGATCGACGACACCACGCCCCGGATCAACGCGGCCGAGCGCGCCCAGCGCCACGCCCGCATGGATCAGGCCAAGCGGGACGGTGCCCTGGACTGGGCCGACTGGTGGCGGCTGGCCGCCCAGGACCCGGTCCTCGCCGAGCCGACCGCCCGCCGCTTCGAGATCTACGGCGAACACGCGGACGGCGACGTGCCGTCGGCGGCATGGCACGCGCGCACCCTGCTCGCCCAGGGCTTCGCCGAGGCCCGGCCGGTGTGGTGCTCGCCCTCGGACACGCTGCTCCTCGCCCTCAAGTAGCCGGCGCGCGGCACGCGCAAGGGGCGGTACGAGAACTCGTACCGCCCCTTCCTCCGCACGCCCGGAGCGGCAGCCTCAGAGCACCTTGGACAGGAACGACTGGGTCCGCTCGTGCTGAGGGTTCGTCAGGACGTCCCGCGGGTGGCCGGATTCCACCACCACACCGTCGTCCATGAACACCAGGCTGTCGCCCACCTCGCGGGCGAAGCCCATCTCGTGGGTGACGACGACCATGGTCATGCCGGACTCGGCGAGGTCCCGCATGACGTCCAGGACGTCACCGACCAGCTCCGGGTCCAGGGCCGAGGTCGGCTCGTCGAACAGCATCAGCTTCGGGTCCATCGCCAGCGCCCGGGCGATCGCCACGCGCTGCTGCTGGCCGCCGGAGAGCTGCGAGGGGTAGTGCCCGGCCCGGTCGGCCAGGCCGACGCGCTCCAGCAGCTGCATGGCACGTTCCCTGGCCTGCGCCCGGTTCGCGCCCTTGACCTGCACCGGCGCCTCCATGACGTTCTCCACGGCCGTCATGTGCGGGAACAGGTTGAAGCGCTGGAAGACCATGCCGATGTCCCGGCGCTTCATCGCGACCTCGCGGTCGCGCAGCTCGTACAGCTTGTCGCCCTGCTGGCGGTAGCCGACCAGCTCGCCGTCGACGTACAGCCGCCCGGCGTTGATCTTCTCCAGGTGGTTGATGCACCGCAGGAAGGTCGACTTGCCGGAACCGGAGGGGCCGATGAGGCAGAACACCTCGCCCGGCTTGACCTCCAGGTCGATGCCCTTGAGCACCTCGACATGGCCGAAGGACTTGTGGACGTCCTGCGCCCTGACCATCGGGACGGTGCCCTCGGCCGGGGTGCCCTGGTTCTTGCTCGGCTTGTCGGTCATGCCATGCCTCCCTTGGGCCGGCCCAGGGAGAGCATGTTCGTCCTCACCTTCTGCCACGGGGTCGGCGGCAGCTGGCGGCTGGAGCCGCGGGCGTAGTACCGCTCGATGTAGTACTGGCCGACGCTCAGCACCGAGGTCATGATCAGGTACCAGGCCGCGGCGAGGAAGTACATCTCCACCGGGGCACCGGAGTTCTGGCCGATGTCCTGGGCGTAGCGGAACAGCTCCGGATACTGGACGGCCGCCACGAGCGAGGTCGTCTTCAGCATGTTGATCACTTCGTTGCCCGTGGGCGGCACGATCACGCGCATCGCCTGCGGGATCACCACCCGGCGCAGCGTCTTGCCGTGGCTCATGCCCAGCGCGTGGGCCGCCTCGGTCTGGCCCTCGTCCACCGCCAGCAGGCCCGCCCGGCAGATCTCGGCCATGTACGCCGCCTCGTTCAGACCCAGGCCGAGCAACGCCGTCAGCAGCGGCGTCATGAAGTTCGACCAGTAGTCCTTGTAGAACGGCATCAGGTTGATGTACTCGAAGACCAGGCCCAGGTTGAACCAGAGGAACAGCTGGACCAGGACCGGGGTGCCGCGGAAGAACCAGATGTAGAACCAGGAGATGGACGAGGTCACCGGGTTCTTCGACAGCCGCATCACCGCGAGGACGATGCCGCCGACGATGCCGATCAGCATCGACAGCACCGTCAGCAGGAGGGTCTTGCCGACACCGGTGAGGATGCGGTCGTCGAAGAAGTAGTCCGGCACCGCGTGCCAGTTGATCCGGCCCTGGCCGAACGCGTAGATGATCGCGACGAGGAGCGCGATCGCGATGACGGCGGAGACATAGCGTCCGTAGTGCCGGACCGGGATGGCCCTGATGGCCTCCGCGCCGGCCGGGGGCGAGTCCACCGGCCCCGCCGTCTTGTCGATGTCAGTCACGGGAATTGCCTCTCAGTGGCCGCTTGCTGCCGCGGGTCACTTGCCGCCGTTGACGACGGACTTCTTGACGGCGCCGTCCTGCGCGCCCCACTTCTCGAGGATCCTCTGGTACTCGCCGTTCTTGATGATCGCGTCCATCGCGGCCTGGAGCGCGTCGCGCAGCTGGGTCTCCTTCTTGGAGACCGCGATGCCGTACGGGGCCGCCTCGACCTGGTCGCCGACGATCTCGAAGTCCTTGCCGCCGCCGGAGGTCTTCACCGCGTACGCCGCCACCGGGAAGTCCGCGGACACCGCGTCCGCGCCGCCGGAGCGCAGCCGCGTCTGGGCCTGCTGGTTGTCGTCGAAGGCCTCGATGGCCAGCTTCTTGCCGCCCGGACACTTCTTGGCCTGCTGCTTGGCCAGGTCCTCCGAGGTGGTGCCGCGCTGGACGGCGAGCTTCTTGCCGCACAGGTCGTCCCAGGACGTGATGCCCTTGGTGTCGCCCTTGCGGGTGTATATGGAGACACCGGCGGTCAGGTAGTCGACGAAGTCGACGCCCTCACCGACCTTCTTGCCGGTGTCCGGGTCGACGCCCTCCTGACGGTTCTTGTTGTCCGTCATGGCCGACATGGCGATGTCGTAGCGGTCCGAGCGCAGACCGGTGAGCAGGGCGTCGAAGGTGCCGTTCTGGAAGTCGAAGGTCACCCCGAGCTGCTTGCCCAGGGCCGCCGCCAGGTCGGGGTCCAGTCCGACGACCTTGCCGGCGGAGTCCTTGTACTCCACCGGGGCGTACGCGATGTCCGAACCGACCCTGATCTTGCCCTTGGTCCGGATGTCCTGGGGGAGCTTGCCGGCGAGCGGGGCGCTGCCGGCCGAAGCGCTGCCGGAGTTCTCGTTCTTGTCCTTGGTCTGGTCACCGCAGCCGGTGATCAGCAGGGCCCCTGCGACCGCGATCGCACCGGCCGCGGCCAGACGGGAGCGCGCTGCGGTCGTACGACGGGTGGAGCTTGCGGTCATCGTGGTTCCTCCGGCGGATGGGAAGAGTTGCCGATGGGTCGACGGAAACACACACCTTCGGGTGTCGCGACCTCGTGGGTTTACGGCATCTTGCCATTCGGTCCGCGCCATTCAGGGGCGTCGCTATGTCAAAATCGGATAACGGGTGACCCCCGAACCGCATCAGGTCGGTACATCCTTGGTCCATCACCACCGAACCATCTGCGGGAATCCAGCGCTCCGGCCGCAAAATCTTCAGCGTGTCTCAGGATGCGGTCGCTCCCGCCCGCCCCGTCGGTCGGCCTTGGGTGTTTTCGGGCCATTCCGGTCCGCCGGTCGCGCGTCATCTGCGTGTCGTCTTCCGGTTCCGCGATGTGACCTTGCACCTAATGGACTCGTCGCGGGCGCCGTCCGTCCGGTAAGAAGGTTCTTTACACCCCTCATCCGGGGCTCAGGGCGCGTGTGCGGCGCGCCCGTCGCGTATGAGCTCGTACGTATCCGCAATCGAGCCGTACGCGGTGCCCGCCCACCCCTCACCAGGAGTGGTCGACCCTCAAACCATGCATACCTAAGGGGTAAAACAAAGTGGCAGCGGAGATCGTCAATCCTCGCAGCGACGGCACAACGGACCAGGACGGCGGGGCGGAGCCCCTCGATTCCTTCGATCCGGCGTTCGCGCTGCACCGCGGCGGCAAGATGGCCGTGCAGGCCACCGTGCCGGTCCGCGACAAGGACGACCTTTCCCTCGCGTACACGCCCGGCGTCGCTCGCGTGTGCACCGCGATCGCGGAAACGCCGGAGCTGGTCAACGACTACACGTGGAAGTCCAACGTGGTCGCCGTCGTCACCGACGGTACGGCCGTGCTCGGACTCGGGGACATCGGTCCCCAGGCCTCCCTCCCCGTGATGGAGGGCAAGGCGATCCTGTTCAAGCAGTTCGGTGGTGTCGACGCGGTGCCCATCGCGCTCGACTGCACCGACGTGGACGACATCGTCGAGACCGTCGTCCGGCTCGCTCCCTCCTTCGGCGGAGTGAACCTGGAGGACATCTCGGCGCCGCGGTGCTTCGAGATCGAGCGCCGGCTCCAGGAGCGCCTGGACATCCCGGTCTTCCACGACGACCAGCACGGTACGGCCGTCGTGACGCTCGCCGCGCTGCGCAACGCGGCGCGGCTCAGCGGGCGCGAGATCGGTCAGCTGCGGGCCGTCATCTCCGGCGCCGGCGCGGCCGGTGTCGCCATCGCCAAGATGCTGGCCGAGGCCGGCATCGGCGACGTGGCGGTGGCCGACCGCAAGGGCGTCGTGTCGGCCGGCCGGGAGGACCTGACCCCGGTCAAGCGCGAACTGGCCGGCTTCACGAACAAGGCCGGCGTCACCGGCTCGCTGGAGGACGCCCTCGCGGGCGCCGACGTCTTCATCGGCGTCTCCGGCGGTACGGTGCCCGAGGACGCCGTCGCCTCCATGGCCGAGGGCGCCTTCGTGTTCGCGATGGCCAACCCCGACCCGGAGGTCCACCCGGACGTGGCGCACAAGTACGCCGCGGTCGTCGCCACCGGGCGTTCGGACTTCCCGAACCAGATCAACAACGTGCTGGCCTTCCCCGGGATCTTCGCGGGCGCGCTCCAGGTGCGGGCCACGCGGATCACCGAGGGGATGAAGATCGCCGCCGCCGAGGCGCTGGCCTCGGTGGTCGGTGACGATCTCGCCGCCGACTACGTGATCCCGTCCCCGTTCGACGAGCGGGTCGCTCCCGCCGTCACGGCGGCGGTCGCCGCCGCCGCGCGGGCCGAGGGTGTGGCTCGCCGGTGACGTCGCGCTGAGCGGCGCTGAGCAGTGCTGAACGGCCCCGTCCGTGCGGACGGGGTCGTTCCTTCGGTCCGGCGCCCGCCCGTCCGGGGTGCCGGTGGTCATGCGCCGCACGGGTGCTGTCGCGCAAGAGGGCATGTGTCACAGGGGGTCCTGGTTCCGCCGGCCGCACCGCGCACCTATCGTCGGCAGCATGTTCGCTGTCTACGCCGCCCGAATCGACCGCGACCAGCCGCTCACCGGCCTCGAGTTGGGGGAGCGCCCGGCTCCCGAGGCCCGTCCCGGCTGGAGCACCGTCACGGTGCGGGCCGCTTCCCTCAATCACCACGACCTCTGGTCCCTGCGGGGCGTCGGCCTCCCGGAGGACCGGCTGCCCATGATCCTCGGCTGCGACGCGGCCGGGGTCGACGCGGACGGCAACGAGGTCGTCCTGCACTCCGTCATCGGCCAGACCGGCCACGGCGTCGGCCCCCACGAGCCGCGCTCCATCCTCACCGAGCGGTACCAGGGCACCTTCGCCGAACAGGTCGCCGTGCCGACCTGGAACGTCCTGCCCAAGCCGAAGGAACTGTCGTTCGCCGAGGCGGCCTGTCTGCCGACGGCCTGGCTGACGGCGTACCGGATGCTGTTTACCAACGCCGGGGTACGGCCCGGCGACTCGGTCCTCGTGCAGGGCGCGGGCGGCGGTGTCGCCACGGCCGCGATCGTCCTCGGCAAGGCCGCCGGACTGCGGGTCTTCGCCACCAGTCGGGACGAGGCCAAGCGGAAGCGGGCCCTGGAGCTGGGCGCGGTGGAGGCCGTGGAGCCCGGGGCGCGGCTGCCGCAGCGGGTGGACGCCGTCATCGAGACCGTCGGCGCCGCCACCTGGTCCCACTCCGTGAAGTCCCTGCGGCCCGGCGGGACGCTCGTCATCTCCGGTGCCACCAGTGGGGACCGGCCCTCCCACGCCGAGCTGACCCGGATCTTCTTCCTCGAACTGAAGGTCGTCGGCTCCACCATGGGCACCAAGGACGAGCTGGAGGACCTGCTCGCCTTCTGTGCCGCGACCGGGGTGCGGCCCGTCATCGACGAGCAGCTGCCGCTCGACCGGGCCCGGGAGGGCTTCGAACGGCTGGCCTCCGGGGAGCAGTTCGGGAAGATCGTGCTGACCAACTCCTGAGGTTCGGCGGGCCGCCGGTCTGCCGGGGCGAGGAGTGGAAGGGCGGGTCCGGGTGCCGGGCCCGCCCTTTCTCATGGCGTGAGTGTCAACTGTGGTTGACACCTGCGGGATGTCAACCTAGATTGACAGTATGAGTGAGGCAACCGATCTCGCCGAGCGCGCCGGTGACCGTGATCCACGGGTCGGACTGCGGGCCGTGGCCGCGCTGCGGCGGCTGCTGGAGCAGCTGGAGGCGGTACAGGTGCGCAGTGCGCGCAATCAGGGCTGGTCGTGGCAGGAGATCGCCGCGGAGCTGGGTGTCAGCAGGCAGGCCGTGCACAAGAAGTACGGGAGGCATTGATGTTCGAGCGGTTCACCAAGGACGCCCGGGCGGTGGTCGAGGGGGCGTACGTGTACGCGGGCAACGACGGGGCGCGGTCCGTGGACGCCGAGCACCTGCTGCTCGCGCTCCTCGACCGGGAGGGCAGCCGGGCGTCCTTCGCGCTGTCCGCCCTCGGACTCGCGGAGCCGGAGGCACGGGAGCGGGTGCGACGGGACGTGGGGGAGGCCCGGCGGCGGGCCGGGCTGACCCGGGCCGACGCGGACGCGCTGGCCGGGCTGGGGATCGACGTGTCGGAGATCGTGGCGCGGGTGGAGGAGGTGCACGGCGTCGGAGCGATGTCCGGTGACCGGGGGCGGGGCACCGGCCGGGCGGGGTGGTCGCCTGGCGGGCGGCGGCCCGGCTTCGGCCGTGGGGCCAGGGGCGTGCTGGAGCGGGCGTTGCGGGTTGCCCTGGCTCGGCGTGACCGGGGGATCGGGGACGAACACCTGCTGCTGGCGCTCACCGTGCTGCCAGGGGTGGCGGGGGAGGTGCTGGCCGATCACGGGGTGACGTTCGAGGGGGTGTCGAGGGTGTGCCCGGCGGCTCGGCCGGCTGCGGGCTGAGCGTGTCGGATCCGCCCCGGCGGCTGTCCCACCCGCCCACCCGGCTCGGCCGGCTGGGAGGTGGGCCCCCGCAGGGGCCTCGCCCCGCACCCGGGGGTCAGGGTTTGGGGGTGTGGAGCAGGGCTGTGATGTGGGCCGCCGCCGTGGAGAGGTGCTGGCGGGCCTCGCGGAGTTGGGCCGGGGTGACGCCGTGGTCGCGGGCCGCGTCGCGGATGTCGTCGCGGAAGCGGTCCAGGAGGCGGTCCAGGTCGCGGGCCGGGTCGCCGGTGGTGTCCTCGTGGGCCCAGGCGGGCTCGTAGTCCGCGGGGAAGTCCTCCCGGGGAGAGGTGTGATGCGGTTCCTCACCGGGGCGGCCGAAGGTCCAGTCCCTGCCGAAGCCCTTGCCGAAGTCCTTCCCGAAGTCCCCGAGCTCCTTGGCCAGTTCCGTCAGGCCCTCGCGGACGCCGGTCGGCCAGTCGCCGCGCGTGAAGTGGTCCTGGACCCGGCGGGCGATGCGCTGCATCTCCTCCTGTGCCTGGGCCCGCGCCCGCGCCTGTGCCTCCTGGGCCTGACGGCGGGCCCGCTCGGCCTCCTCACGGGCCCGGCGGCTCTCGTCCTTGGCGCGCCGCGCCTGCTCCCTCCACTCCTGCTTGACCCGCCGCATCTCCTCCTTGGCGGTCTTCCATGCCTCCTTCTCGCTCATCTCCCCGGGCTCCCCGAAGGAGTGCCCGTCCCCGGACGTCTTGGTGCCACGGCGGGCCTCGGAGGCCGCGGCGCGCACCTCGCGGCGCAGGTCACCGGCCGCGCCGCGCACGTCGGCCCTCATCTCGGCGGCGAGTGCCGCGACCGACTCGCGGATCTCCAGCTCCAGGTCGGCCAGCTCGCCGCTGCGGTCGGCGAGTTCGGCGCGGCCCGCGTCCGTGATGGCGTACACCTTGCGGCCGCCCTCGGTGGTGTGCCGGACCAGGCCCTCGGCCTCCAGCTTGGCCAGGCGGGGGTAGACCGTGCCCGCCGAGGGGGCGTAGAGGCCCTGGAAGCGCTCCTCGAGCAGCCTGATCACCTCGTAGCCGTGACGCGGGGCCTCGTCGAGCAGCTTGAGCAGGTACAGGCGCAGGCGGCCGTGGGCGAAGACGGGAGGCATGTCAGAGCACCTTCTTGTCGGTCGTGCCGTCGGCCGGGTCGCCGGTGGAAGGGCCGGCACCGGAGGTGCCGTCGGTGTCCCCGGTGGCGTCCCGGCCGGAGACGGAATTGTCTCCCGGGGTGCCGGGGGAGTGGTCGGCCGGGTGGGGCTCGGGGCCCCAGAAGGCGCCCTCGTCGTCGTCCCGGGGCGGGCGGCGCAGCAGGGCGATCGAGCCGGAGACCGTGGTGGCGCGCAGTTTGCCGGTGCCGGCGCCGAGGCGGCCGGTGATCTTGTGCGCGCCCCACTGGCCGCGCACCCGCAGGCCGTCGAACGCGTTGGAGATCGTGCCGCTCGCGGTGTTCGCCTCCACCTCGGCGTCGGCCGGGTGCGGCAGGCGGATGGCGATCTCGCCCGAGACGCTGGTGAGGCCGATGTCCGTGGGGCCGTCCGGGTCCAGGTCCACGATCATGGAGCCGCTGACGGTGTCGGCGCGCACGGAGGAGCCGGAGCCCTCGACCACGGTCAGGTCACCGGAGACCGAGTTGTACCGCAGGTCGCCGGTGACCGCCTGGGCCTCCAGGTTCCCCGAGACGGTGTCCGCGCGGACCGGGCCCGAGACGCCGACCAGGGTCGTGTCGCCGGTCACTCCCCTGATCACCGCGGGGCCGTGGATGCCGGAGACGACCGCCGCCGCACCGACCACGCCCACCTCCACGCGCGTGTCGGCGGGCACCGCGAGGGAGACGACGGCGCTGCGGCGCCAGCCCTTGCGGTCGAGCCACTTGAGGAAGCCCTTCCAGGGCAGGTCCTCGTAGGCCACGGTGAGGGTGGTGCCGTTCCGGGTGACGATCAGGGGCGGACCTTCCAGTTCCGAGACCTCCAGGCGGGCCGGGCCCTCGTCCGTGCCCACCACGTTCACCGTGCCGTTGACGATGCGGACCTGGAGGTCGTGCAGGGGGGCGTCGAAGGTCAGCTTCTGGGGTTCGGTGACGGACCACTCGGGCATGGGGCCTCCTCGGCCGGGCAGGGCACGTGTCAGGACACGCCATATCGCGTTCTCCGATATTCACGATATATCGTGGCCGCCGGAAGTCAAGGCGCTCTTCCGGGGGACGTCCCGGCGGCGGCATAGGCTGGTGGGAGTTGTTGTCAGGCCGATGTATCTGCTGGAGATGGGCACCGATGTACTTCACCGACCGCGGTATCGAGGAGTTGGAGAAGCGGCGTGGCGAGGAAGAGGTCACCTTCGAGTGGCTGGCGGAGCAGTTGCGCACGTTCGTGGATCTGAACCCGGACTTCGAGGTGCCCGTGGAGCGTCTGGCCACCTGGCTCGCCCGGCTCGACGACGAGGAGGACGAGTAGGGCGGAGGGGGTCGAACGGGACGAGGGCCTGAGCGGGGCCGGCGGGACGGGCAGGGGGTGTCCGTCGGCCGTGCCCCCCGCCGGCTGCCCTCTTCCCCTCCCCCTCTCCCTCCCCGGGAGTTAGCCTTCTCCTCCCATCGGCGAACGGGGGCGTCATGGCTGGAGGAATCGAACGCGTGCGCCTGGACGACGGAACCGTCGTCTGGGCCAGGATCGGCGCCGCCGCCGGGGAGGCGCTGGACGAGGGCGGCTACTGGGACACCGGGCTCGGCGACCGGGTCATCGACATGGCGGGGGGTCTGGCCGGCACGGTCGGTGGCGTCGTGCGCTCCCTGCGCGCCGGTCTGGACACACCGGCCCCCGTCGAGGTCTCCGTCAGCTTCGGTATCGAACTGACGGCGCAGTCCGGCAAGATCGTGAGCGCCATCGCCGAAGGCGGCGGCACGTCCTCCCTCACCGTGTCCCTGACCTGGACCGAACCGGCCGCGACGGCTGACGGCGCGGACCCCGCGACGACGGGCGGCACGGTCGTACCGCCGCAGTCCCCGGCCCCCGGGGCCGTATGAGCGCCTTCGACGAGATGGTGCGCCCCTCGCTCGCGCGCATCGGCGCACCGGGTGACGGGTATGCAACGGACCGTGACGCGTACTGGGGGTCGGGGTTCTTCATAGCCCCGGGCTGGCTGTTGACCTGCGCCCACGTCGTGGGAAAGGGGGGAGCCGCGGTGTGCCGAGGGGAGAGCGCCCTGAGCGTGACCTGGCAGGAGCGCACCGCCGACGGCGTCTGGGAGCCGCGCGGCGGCACCGGGACGGCCGTCGTCGTCGCGCCCCGCCCCGAGCCCGGACGGCCGGCGCCCGACCCCTGGCCGTTCCCCGACCTCGCGCTCGTCCGGGTGAGCGGCGCCGACGAGGTGCGCTGCCTGTGGCTCGGCGACCGGGAGGCCGGCCCGATCACCCCGCTCGGGCTCTACGGCTGGTCGGTGCAGACCGGCGAGCTGGGCATCCGGCAGGGCAGCGGCGAACTCGCCGGGTCCGACGCCCGCGCGCTGCTGCTCACCGGCGTCCTCCCCGTCGGCGGACTCTCCGGCGGACCGGTGCTCGACCTGCGGCACGGCTCCGTCATCGGCGTGATCAAGGGGCGCCGGCGGGAGGAGGGCGTCGCCGTACCGGTCACCGCGCTGTACGAACTGCTGGACTCGCGCGAGGCCGGGCGCGCGGTGCGCGAGGTGCTGCGCGCCCACGACCTCCACCACGCGGGCCTCCTCGGCGCCCCCTCGCCGTACCCGCACTGGACCGCCGTCCAGGCCACCCTGCCCGGGCACGCGCCGTCCGTCTCGGGCGTCGGCACCGAACTGCGCACACGGCTCTACGGCCACCTCGCGCACCTGCCGCCGCCCGCCGGGGCGGGTGAGGTCGTCCACCTCGTGGAGGACGTGAAGGAGCAGGTGCGGGGCGAACGGCTGCCGTCGCTCATGCTGCGGAACGTCCGCACCTGGCGCGAGGGCGCCGCGCTGCTGTACGGCCTGCGCATGCTCGACCCCGGCGGCGGCGGAACGCTGGTCGACCTGGACGCCGTACTGCTGTACGCCGCCCGGGTGGCCCGCCGGACCGCGCGCGAACACGCCGGGGACGTGGAGGCGGGACGGCTGCGGGCGTTCACCGAGTGGATAGCCGGGCAGGCCGCCGGCCACCGGCACTGGGCGGTCGGCAAGGCCATCGGCGCGCTGCTGGAGGGCGCCGATGGGGCGGCGCGGGGCGACGGTTCGCCCACCGCCGCGATCAACGAAACGTCCGGTGGCCGGCCTGGTGGCCTGTTCGGCGGGGCGTCCGACGGAGTGCCGCTGTCGAACGGGGCGGTCGTGACTCCGGCGCAGGCCGTACCGGCGCAGAGCGGAGCCGTCGACGTGTCCAGCCCGGTCGGCGCCGTCGGAACGCCGTCCGTCTCAGGGGCGTCGTCCGCCGTCGAGTGCCTCGGTACGCCGTCACCCACCGAGCCCGGCACCGTGCCGCTCTCCGTCGGGGCCGCCGAGGCGGCCGAGGGCAGCCGTGCGCCCGGGCCGCTGGTCGCCGCCCCCTCCCCGGACACCCGTACCGACGTCCTCGTCAAGATCGGCCCGGCCACCTACGGCCGGCATCCCTGGAGCGTGCAGCTGATCTACGGCGGGCAGGACGTCACCCCGGTCGACGGGGACGACCGGGGCGCGCGGGCCGAGGAACTGGCGCGGGTGCTGCGTGAGCCGTTGGCCAAGGCGCTGAACCAGGGGGACCACGGAGAGCATCTCGCCGCGATCGAGGTCTTCCTGCCCCGCAAGCTGTTCGACCTCCCGGTGGACGACTGGCAGTTGCTCCCCGACCCGCGCGCCGGCACGGCCGGCCAGGCGGTGGAGGACGCCGGGGACGACGAGGACGACGACTTCGTGGACGAGCGGGCCCTGCCGCTCGGGATGCGGCGGACCGTCGTCGTCCGGGACATCCGGCGCAACGGCCTGCCGCCCTCACCGGAGTGGCGCCGCCGCTGGAAGGGCGTCGCGCGCGGTCCCCTCGCGCACGGGACGCTGCACGGGCGGCCGGCCGGCGAGGGGCATCCGCCGGGTGCCCGGGCCGGGGGCAGGTTCCCGTACTACGGCGCCCTGTCGGCGATGAGCGACGCGTCCGTGCCCGTCTACTGCGGTCCCGTCGGCAGCGGCGAGGGCTACGCGGCGATGCGGGACGCGCTGCGGTCCGGGCACGCGGTGGTGCTGTGGCGCCGCGACCTGCACGACCACGACGAGTGCGGGGACTTCCACCGGCAGGCCGCCGACCTGCTGGGCCTCGCCGGGCACGCGGACGGGCTGCACGGTCCGGTCCGCGATCTGCGCATCCGCCTGGCCGACCCGGACACCGCCCGGGCGCACGGCCTGCGCGGCAAGGTGGCCGTCCTGCTCGACCCGCCGCCGGACCGGACGCCGTACGGGACGGGGAGCGTGCGGCCGCCGCCGCTGGCCGCGCCCGGCGGCTGACCCGCCGGCGGCCCGCCGATCCCGGTGGACATCCCGTCAACTCTCCCGAGTCGTACGGCTGTTCGCGGGAAGGGGGAGGGGGCGCCGTACGCCGCGAACCTCGGCGGGCGCGGCCGGCGGGCGGTAGCCTCGTACGTCGGACGGCCGGGCCCGCTGCATGATCACCAGAGCCGGGAGGAGCCCAAGGTGAACGACTGGCGGATCTACCGCGGAGTGGGTCAGCCGCACGACGGCATGCGACGGTTGCCGGCGCCGCCGCCCTGGCGTGACTTCGCCGCCTCCCGGGACGGCGCCGACAGCGGCCCGGAGGATCGCAGCAGCGCCCGCCGGCTCGGTGTGCGCCGCCGGCTGGTGGAGAACTACGCGCCCCGGCCGGCCGAGGTCGACGCGGTCAACGCGGCCCTCTACCTGCGCCGGCCCCTGCTGGTCACCGGCAACCCGGGGACCGGCAAGTCGACCCTGGCCTACGCGATCGCCCACGAACTCGGCCTGGGCAAGGTGCTGCGCTGGCCCGTCGTCAGCCGGACCACCCTCCAGGACGGTCTGTACCGGTACGACGCCATAGCCCGCCTCCAGGACGTCCAGCTGGAGCGCGCCGGCGGCGACGACCGCGGTGCCGCCGCCACCGGGATCGGCTCCTACATCCGCCTCGGACCGCTCGGCACCGCGCTCCTGCCCGCCGAGCAGCCCCGCGTCCTGCTCATCGACGAGCTGGACAAGAGCGACCTCGACCTGCCCAACGACCTGCTGAACACGCTGGAGGAAGGCGAGTTCTCGGTCCCCGAGCTGGAACGGCTGGCCGACCGGGAACCGGTCGTCGAGGTGCTCACGCACGACGGCGACCGGGTGGCCGTGCGCGGCGGGCGCGTCGCGTGCACCGCGTTCCCGGTGATCGTGATGACCTCCAACGGCGAACGCGACTTCCCCGCCCCGCTGCTGCGCCGCTGCGTCCAGCTCGAACTGGACCCGCCCGGCGAGGAGCAGCTCACGGCCATGGTCGAGGCACACCTCGGCACGGACGGCGTCGCCGCCGGCAGTGACCTCATCCGCCGCTTCCTGGAGCGGGAACCGGGCGAGGTGCTCGCCGCCGACCAGCTCCTCAACGCCCTGTTCCTCACCCAGCACGATCCGCACGCGCAGGGCCTCACCCGGGAGCGGATCGCCGAGATGCTGATGCAACCGCTCGACCGTACGAGGTGAGAGGCGGATGCCGGGGATGCGCCTGGACGAGCTGATCGGCAAGCTGCGCCAGGGCGGGCTCCAGCCCACCGCCGAGGACGTGGCCGACGCGCTCTGGCTGGCCCGGCGGCTGGGCACGTCCGTGCCCGGCGACCCCGACGGCGGGCCGGGCTCCGACCCCGGAGGACCGCCCGGCCCTTCCGGTTCCGCCGGTTCCCCGGGCGACGGCGGCGCGTCCGGTCCGGGGGCGCGGGACGAACCGCCGGACGGGTCCGGACCGGACGGCCCCGGCGGCCCGCAGGCGCTGCGCGTCAACGCGCCAGCCGTCCCCCTGCACACCCCGGGCCCCGCCCCCTACGCCCGGACCGACGGCGACCCCGCGGCCTTCCCGGTCCGCGCCCCCGCCGCCGGCGCCCTGCCCGGACTGCTCGGTCTGCAGAAGGCACTGCGTGCCCTCGGCCGCTACCGCACCGCCTCCGCCCGCGGCCGGGACGAGCGGATCGACGAGGCGGCCACCGCCGACCGCGCCGCCGCCAGCGGCATCCTGCTCCCCGTCACCCGGCCCGGCCGCCACCGGCGCTGCGACGTCCAGCTGCTCATGGACACCGGGCCCGCCATGGCCGTCTGGGGCGAGATGGTCGAGGAACTCCGCCAGGCCTGCCAGCAGTCCGGCGCGTTCGCCTCCGTCCGCGTCCACCAGCTGTACGCCGACGACACCGGCACCCCCCTCGTCGGTACGACCGCCGGTCCCGGCCGGCGCACCCGGCTGCGGCCCGCCGACGAACTGCACGACCCCAGCGGGCGCCGGCTCACCTTCGTCATCAGCGACTGCGTGGGCCCCCTGTGGCAGAACGGCACCGCGCAGCGCCTGCTGCACGGCTGGCCGCGCACCGCCCCGCTGGCCGTGGTCCAGCCGCTGCCGCCCCGGCTGTGGGGCCGTACCGCGCTGCCCGCCGAGCCGGGGCTGCTGGTCCGCACCGGCGAGTCCGGCGGGCGCCTGGACTTCCTGCCCGAGGACGAGCCGTGGGAGGAGGCGGAGGAACGGCCGCCGGGCGCGCGGCCCGTACCGGTGCTCCAGCCCACCCCGGAGGCGTTCGCGGCCTTCGCCCGGCTGCTCGCCGGCACCGGTCCGACCCGCGAGCACGCCTGGGCCGCCTTCGCCCACCCCGCCACCGCACCGGGGGCCGTCGCCGCCGAGGCTCCGGCGCGCACCGACGAGGAACTGCTGCGGTCCTTCCGCGCCGGAGCCTCACCCGGCGCCCTCCGGCTCGCCGTCTACCTCGCCGCCGCGCCCCTCACCCTGCCCGTGATGCGGCTGGTCCAGCGGGCCATGCTGCCCGACACCGGCCCCATGGAACTGGCCGAGGTGCTGCTCGGCGGACTGCTGCGGCAACTGCCCGGCACCGAGGAACAGCCGTGCTTCGCGTACTCGCCGCGCATGCAGGACCTGCTGCTGTCCTCCCTCGACCAGGACACCGCCGGACTCGTCCTCAAGCACTGCTCGGCCTACGTGGAACGGCACTTCGGCAAGGGCACCCGCAACTTCTCCGCCCTGGCCGCCGCCCGGCTCGCCGACCACGACCCGGACGCCGGTACGGGGCGCCCCGCCGAGGACGGCGGCGCGCGGGACGCCGGCGGCAGCGTGGAGGCCGAGCTGTTCGCCCGCATCCCCGCGCGCGTGCTGCGCTTCTACCTGCCCGACCTGGTCACCCCCGATCCGTTGACCGAGGCCGAGCGGCTGCTCGGCCGGTGGCGGCAGCTGGCCGACCCGGAGATGCTGCGCCGGGCCCGGGAACAGGCCCGCGTCGCCACGGCGGGCACCGGCGCCGACGGCCCCGGTCCCGTGGCCCGGGCGCGCCTGGTCCTCGGCCGCGTGCTGCGCGCCGAGGCCGGTACGGCGGGTGCGCGGGCGCAGGGGCGGCGCGCCGGGCTGCTGCGGGAGGCGGCGGCCGAACTCGCCGGGGCGTACGGGGCGGCCCCCGCCGACAGCCGGGAACGGGCGGAGGCGGCCCTGGAACTGGCGTCGTGCCGCCGTGAGCTGTGGGAGCTGACGGCGGAACAGGACCACCTGACGGAAGCGCTCGGCGCCCTGGACGGCGAGGTCCCGCCCTGGCCGCGGATCACCGCCGTCGCCCGCGCCTGGCGTCCCGGCCCCGGAGGCACCGAGGGCACGAGTCCGGGCGACGGCGGGCGCGCCGACAGGGCGTCCGGCGGCAGCGGGCCCGGTCACGCCGGGGGCGGCGACGGCGGCTTCGGTGACCGGGAGGCCGGCCGCGCCGGGGGCGGCGACGGCGGCTTCGGTGACCGGGAGGCCGGCCGCGCCGGCCCCGGTGACGCCGGGGGCACGCACGGCCGTACCGGTGACGGCGGTCGCGGACCCGGCCGCGGCGGCACGGACACCGCCGTACCCGCCGCCGATCCGGAGCCGTCCCCCGGGAGCCGGGACGGCGTGCCCTGGGAGGTGACCGCCCACCGGGCGCGGCTGTCGCTGCGCGGGCGGGTCCTGCTCGACCTGCGGCGTCCCGCTGACGCCGAGCCCGTCCTGCGGGAGGCCTGCGCCGTGCTGGCGCGGGAGCGGGTGCCCGACTCCGTGCGGGGGCCCGCGCTGCTAGACCTCGCGCGGGCACTGCACCGGGACGACGTCGAGCCCGCCGAGCTGCGGCGGGCGCTCGGCGAGGCGCTGGAGGCCGCCGGGGACGACCCGGACCTGTTGCTGCCGTGCCTGGAAGCGCTGGCCGCGTTCCACGACGCGGCCGGGGAGACCGGGCAGGCCGACGCGGCGTACGAGCGGGCCGCGCTGCTCGCCCCCGCCGACGGCCCGCTGCGCGTCCGGCTCCTGACCGCCTGGGGCGAGTCGCTGCTGCGGCGGGCCTCCGCCGGTGACGGGGCCGGTGTGGTGGACCGCGCCGAGTACGTGCTGCGCGAGGCGCTGAAGTCGCTGCCCGCCCGGTCCGCGCACCGCGGCCGGCTCCAGGGCCTGGTCGGCAGCGCCCTGGCCCAGCGCTTCCGCCACGTCGGCTTCCTGCCCGACCTGTTCGAGAGCCGGCACCTGCTCGGCCAGGCGGTGCGCGCGGCGACCGACGCGGCCGTACGGGCCGAGGTCTGGCTCCAGCTGGGCCGGGTGCGGCTGGAGGGCTGGTACCACGCGGGCGCGCCGGTGCTGATGGAGGCGTTGCAGGCGTACGAGAACGCCGAACGGGAGGCGGAGGCGGCCCACGGCGGCGACCCCGGTTCGGTGACGGCCGCACGCGCCCGGCACGGCTGCGGGGCGGTGCTGGCGCTGATGGGACGGCCCGGCGCGGCCCGTGACGCCTTCCGGGCCGCCCTGGACCAGTGGCAGCGGCTCGTCGGGGCGCTGCGCGAGGTCGACTGGGCCGATGTCGAGCTGACCCGGCGGGCGGAGCGGCGACCGCCGTCCGCGGACGCCCGGTCGCTGCCCGAGCGGGACTGGCGGGAAACGGCCCCGCCGTGGTGGCCGTGGTCCCAGGACTGGACCGACGCACGCGAACGTGACCGGAGTTGAGCCGTCCAGGGTTTCTGGTTCCGGCCTGTCGGGAAGAAGTGGGCAGCCACTGCGGCTGTGCGGGCGGCCGTAGGGCAGGGAGGAGCCGAGGGTGGGGGAGCTTAGGACACGGGGGGCCGGCCTCGGCGAGGACGCCGAAGAGGCCGTGTTCCCGCCCGACCTCACCGACGTCGACCTGCGGACACTGCGTGCCATGGACGATCCGGCGGTGCTCGCGGCGGTCGCCGGGGTGCTCGCCGACCCGGACGGGCTGCGCCGGGTCTGGTACACCACCGGCGGGGACGACGAGATCACGCCGGGCCGGCCCGGGCGCGCGTTTTCGGCCGGTCCCGCGCGGCAGCCCTTACGCGGCGAGGACACCGTGGCATGACCCGGGGAGCCGTGGGACCCGAGGGGGACATACGCCCGGCCGGTCCCGCCGCGGGGCCGGTCCCGCCCGAGACCCTCGCCGCCCTGGCCCGCACCCGGCCGCTGCCCGCCGTCACCACGGCCCTGCGCGCCGCCCTGCACGCCCGGCGGATGCTGCTGCTGAAGTCCCTCCTGGTCCGCTTCGACCGCGTGCGCGGCACCCTGCCCGCGGCGGCACGGCGGCGCTTCGAGGACGACTGGGCGCTGCTGGAGCGGGCCGAGCGGTCCGACTCCCGGGCCGTCCGCGCCGTCCTCGACTATCCGACGACCGGTGCCTGGCTGGCCACCGCGCTCGCCGCGCCTGACGGCCCGGAGTTCGCCGAGGGGCTCGCCGGACTGGGCGCCGTCGCCGTAGCCGCCGCCCTGCGCGCCGGCTGCCGTTTCACCACCACCCGCGTGCTGCCCGCCGGCATCCTGCCGCTGCCCGGTGCCGGGCTGCTGCGCTGCGCCCGCGGCCGGGCCCGGCTCAGCGGCCGGTCCGGAACCCTCCGCGTCACCGACGGCGCGGGCCAGACGCTGCTGCTGTCCGGGCCCGCCCCGGCCGGACCCGGCACCCGGTGGACCGCCGACGGTGCCCTGGCCTGGTCGGCGCTGCACACCCTGCCCGGCGGCACCGCCGTGCTCGACGACGTGGACCCCCACCGGGTGCCCCCGGGCGGGATCGGTCCGGCGGCACTGCCCGCGGCCGAGCGGCCGTACTCCGACCCGGCCGCGTGGGCCGCCCGCTGGCGCGACGCGCACGCCCTGCTGACCGCGACGCACCCCGCCCGCGCCGCCGAGACCCTGGCGCTGGTGCGGGCCGTCGTCCCGCTGGCGCCGTCGGCGGGCGGCGGACCGCCGCTGAGCGCCACCGTGCGGACCGCGCCCGGCGCCGTCCTCGCCCAGCTGCCGGCCGACCGGCGCGAGCTGGCCGAGCTGCTGGTGCACGAGACGCACCACACCAAACTGGCGGTGCTGGACGAACTGGTCCCGCTGTGGCGGCCCGGCGGCAGCCTGCACCGGGTGGGCTGGCGGCGCGACCCGCGCCCGGTGCCGGGGGTCCTCCAGGGCGCGTACGCGCACCTCGCGCTGCTGGACCTGTGGGGGAAGGCGCGCACCGGACCCGCCTGGGTGTGGCGGCGGCGCGCCGACGAGCGGTTCGAGGCGTGCCGGGAGCAGGTCGCCGAGGCCTTGTCCGTGCTGGCGGAGTCCGATGAACTGACCTCCTGCGGAAGGGAGTTCGTCCGGCACATGGGCAGCCACCACGCGCGCCTCGCGGGCAGTGCCCACGCGCCGGGCTGACGCTCCGTGGACGACCTCTTGCGTTACGTTATGCGTGCGGCCGCCCAGGAGACCGGCGGCGGCGGTGGAAGCAGGGAGCGGCGATGGCGGAACAGCGGCGGCCGGGCGCGAACGGCGCGGCGGCACCCGAGCACGTGCTCGTGGTCTTCCCGGGGTACTACCGTTCGTGGGCGGCGTGGATCGCGCAGTGCCTGGAGCGGCACGGACACCGGGCCACCCTGCAGCGCTGGGACCCGCCGCGCGAGGTCGCGCTGGAGGACTCGCTCGGCGATCTGCTGCTGGCCAGCGGAAAGGTGCTGCTGGTCCTCAACGACTGGTTCTTCGAACTGGGCCCCCGTCCGCCGGGCGAGTGGAACGACGCGCTGCGCGGCTTCGTCGCCGCCCACGCCGACCGGTTCGCGGCCGTCAACCTCACCAACCGGCCGCTGCTGCCCGCCACCGCCGTCCTGGAACCGGCCAGCCTGTGGGCGCTCAGCGAGGAGGCCGCCGAGGACCGCCTGCTGCGCCGCCTCGGCCTGGAACCGCTCACCCGCCCCCGCGCGCTCGCCGGCCGGATCCGCTACCCGGACGAGCGCTGCGAGATCTGGGGCGAGGTGCCGCGCCGCAACCCGCGCTTCACCGGCCGCGACGACCTGCTGGGCGAACTCCACCAGCGGCTCGCCGACGCCGAGCGCGGCGCCGCCGCCTGCACGCTCGTCGGCATGTCCGGCATCGGCAAGACCCAGCTGGCCGCCGAGTACGCCCACCGCTTCAGCACCGACTACGACCTGGTGTGGTGGGTCAACAGCGACGACCGCACCATCCAGCGCGACCGCCTCGGCGAACTCGCCGTCGAACTCGGCCTGCGCATCGGCAGCGAGCCCGGCGAACGCATCCGCGCGGTCCGCAACGCGCTCAGACGCGGGGAGCCGTACGGGAACTGGCTGGTGGTCTTCGACGGCTGGGACGACATCGACGGTGTGACCTCGCTGCTCCCGCAGGGCACCGGGCACGTGCTGATCACCTCCCGCAACCGGGGCTGGAACGAGCACACCGACGTTCTGGAGATCCCCGCGTTCCTGCGCCCCGAGTCCACCGCCTACCTGATGCGCCGCGCCCCGCACATCACCGCCCGCGAGGCCGACGAGGTGGCCGCCGAGTTCGGGGACGTGCCGCTGCCGCTGGTGCAGGCCGCGTCCTGGCTCGGCGAGTCCGGCATGGAGGCCGCCGAGTATCTGCGGATGGTGCGCGAACGGCGGCTGTCCACCGTCGACGAGCCCGTCACCGGCGAGGGCTTCCCGCAGTCCTCCCTCACCTCCTGGGCGATACTGCTCAACCGGCTGCGCCGCTCCCAGCCGCAGGCCATCGAGGTGCTCGGCCTGTGCACCTCCTTCGCCCCCGGACGCATCCCGCTCGGCCTCATCCGCGCCTACCCGCGCGCCGAGCTGCCCGAGGAACTGCGCTGGATGTCCACCGACCTGCCCGCCTGGACCCGGGCCCTGGACACCCTCGTCAACTACTCGGTGCTCACCCGCGAGACCCGCGGCCCGCTGGCCGCCGAGATGGGCCCGCACCAGGAGTCGGTGCACATGCACCGCCTCGTCCACGACATCGTCTCCAAGCTGACCAGCGACGGCAGCCGCGAACTGCACCGGCGGGCGGTGCGCACCCTGCTGGCCGAGGCCGACCCCGGCAACCCGGCCGACAGCCGCAACTGGCCGCGCTACGCCGAACTGCTGCCCCACCTCGAACCCTCCGGCGCCCTGGAGAGCGGACAGCCGCGCGTGCAGGAGCTGGTCCTGAACTGCCTGCGGTACTGCACCCGCAGCGGCGAGTACAGCGGCGGCCTGGAACTGGCGCAGCAGGTCCGCGAGCACTGGTCGCGGTTCATGGACCCGATCGACCAGCCCATGCTCGACCTGGCCACCCAAGAGGGCAACATGCTCCGCAACAGCGGCCGGTTCCGCGAGCTGTACGAGCTGCACCGGGGCGTGCTGAAACAGCTCCAGGCCGCCCCCCGGCGCAACGAGATCGGCGAACTCGTCAGCAAGAGCGCCATCGCCTCCGGCCTGCGCTCCCTGGGCCGCTACCAGGAGGCGTACGACCTCCAGCGCGAGGTCCTCGAGGGCAACGAGCGGCTCCTCGGCCCGGACGAGCCGCCCACCCTGGTCGCCCGGCACAACCTCGGCGTCACCCTGCGCATGCTGGGCCGGTACGCCGAGGCACTGGACCTCGACCTGGAGACCCTGGCCCGGCGCGAGAGCGTCCTGCGCGCCCGGCACATCAACACCCTGCACTCCGGCAACGCGGTCACCCACAGCCTCCGCCTGCTCGGCCGCTACCGCGAGGCGCTGGCCCGTCAGGAACCCGTCGTACGGCTCCATGTGCAGGTGCTCGGCCCGCAGCATCCGCAGACCCTCGAAGCCCGCTCCCAGCTGGCCATGTGCCGGCGCCGGGAGGGCGGGCACGCGCCGGACGTCGGCCCCGGGATGGCCAGCCTGCTGGACCAGCTGATCCAGCTGCACGGCCGCGGGCACTACCGCACACTGGCGTTCCTCACCAACTACGGCAACTTCCTGCGGGAGCACGGCGACCTCAGCCAGGCCCGCGACCTCATCGACGAGGCGGAGGCCGGCTACCGGTCGCTGCTCGGCCCCGCGCACCCCGTGGCCACCGGCATGCTGTCCAACACCGGGCTGGTGATGCAGGCCGCCGGCGAGCGGGGCGAGGCCCTGTCCATGTTCGAGTCCGCCCTCGCCGGCCTCGGCGCCACGCTCGGCCCGGACCACCCCTGGGTGCTGGGCTGCGCCCTGAACGCGGCCGGCGCGCGCAACTTCAACGGCCGCATCGAGGACGCCGTGGAACTGAGCCGCGACACCCTGCGCCGGGCACGCCACACGCTGGACCACGACCACCCGCTGACCCTGTCCTGCCAAGTGGCCCTGGCCGCGGACCTGCGGGCGGCACACGAGCAGGAGGAGGCCGGAAAGCTGGAGGAGGACGCCCTGCTGTCCCTCACCCGCACCCTGGGCGCCCAGCACCCCCACACGATCTCGGCCCGCCAACGGACCAGACCCTACTGGGACTTCGAGGCGTACCTGGGCTGAAAGCGCCCCCCGCCGGGCAGGCGAAGAGCCCGGTGCCGAGTCGGAACTCGGCACCGGGCTCTCGGCTTCGGCCGACCGCCGGAGGCACTACGCCTCGAAGACCTCCCGCACCAGCTGCTCCTGCTCCGCCTGGTGCCGCTTCGCGGAGCCGACCGCCGGGGACGAGGAGTGCGGACGCGAGATGCGCCGCAGGCGCTCGCCGTGCGGGACGTCCGCGCCGACCGCCAGGTCCAGGTGGTCGATCAGGTTGAGCGCGATGAACGGCCACGCACCCTGGTTCGCCGGCTCCTCCTGCGCCCACAGGTACTTCTCGGCGTTCGGGTACTTGTTGACCTCCGCCTGGATCTCCGCACCCGGCAGCGGGTAGAGCCGCTCGATGCGGATGATCGCGGTGTCCGTCACGCCCCGCTTCTGCCGCTCGGCCTCGAGGTCGTAGTACAGCTTGCCGGCCACGAACACGACCTTGCGGACCGCGGCCGGGTCCGCCGCCGTGTCCCCGATGACGGGACGGAACTGACCCGACGTGAACTCCTCCGTCTTCGACGCGGCGGCCTTCAGGCGCAGCATCGACTTCGGGGTGAACACCACCAGCGGCTTGTGGTGCGGGTTGTGCACCTGCCACCGCAGGAGGTGGAAGTAGTTCGACGGCAGGGTCGGCATGGCGACCGTCATGTTGTTCTGCGCGCAGAGCTGGAGGAACCGCTCGACCCGGGCCGAGGAGTGGTCCGGGCCCTGGCCCTCGTAGCCGTGCGGCAGGAGCAGGGTGACGCCGGACGTCTGGCCCCACTTCTGCTCCGCTGCCGAGATGTACTCGTCGACCACCGTCTGGGCGCCGTTGACGAAGTCACCGAACTGCGCCTCCCACATCACGAGCGCGTCGGGGCGGGCCAGCGAGTAGCCGTACTCGAAGCCCATGACCGCGTACTCGGACAGCAGGGAGTTGTAGACGTTGTAGCGCGCCTGGTCCTCGGCGAGGTACTGCAGCGGGGTGTACTCCTCGCCCGTCTCGCGGTCGATGAGGACCGCGTGGCGCTGGCCGAAGGTGCCGCGCTGGGAGTCCTGGCCGGACAGCCGGACCGGGGTGCCCTCCAGCAGCAGGGAGCCGACCGCGAGGGTCTCGCCCATGCCCCAGTCGATGGTGCCGTCCTCGACCATCGCCGCGCGGCGCTGCAGCTGGGGCAGCAGACGCGGGTGGACGTGGAAGGAGTCCGGGATGTTGACCTGGGACTCGGCGATGCGCTTGACGACCTCCGAGGAGATCGCGGTGTTCACCGCCACCGGGAAGTCCGCCTGCGGGTCCGGAGCAGGGCCGGTGGCCTGCTGGGTCGTGACGGCCTCGCGGACCTCCGTGAAGACCTTCTCCAGCTGACCCTGGTAGTCCTGGAGGGCCTGCTCGGCCTCTTCCAGGGTGATGTCGCCGCGACCGATCAGGGACTCGGTGTACAGCTTGCGCACCGAGCGCTTCTTGTCGATCAGGTCGTACATCAGCGGCTGGGTGAAGGCCGGGTTGTCCGACTCGTTGTGACCGCGGCGGCGGTAGCAGATGAGGTCGATCACCACGTCCTTGTTGAACGCCTGGCGGAACTCGAAGGCCAGACGCGCGACGCGGACCACGGCCTCCGGGTCGTCGCCGTTCACGTGGAAGATCGGGGCCTCGATCATGCGGGCCACGTCCGTCGCGTACATGGAGGAACGCGAGGACTCGGGGGCCGCGGTGAAGCCGACCTGGTTGTTGATGACGATGTGGACCGTGCCGCCGGTGCGGTAACCGCGCAGCTGCGACATGTTCAGGGTCTCGGCCACCACGCCCTGGCCCGCGAAGGCCGCGTCGCCGTGCAGCGCGACGGGCAGCACGGTGAAGTCCGTCCCGCCCTTGTTGATGATGTCCTGCTTGGCGCGGGCGATGCCCTCGATGACCGGGTCGACCGTCTCCAGGTGGGACGGGTTGGCGGCCAGCGAGACCTTGATCTGCTCGCCGTCCAGGCCGGTGAAGGTGCCCTCGGCGCCCAGGTGGTACTTGACGTCGCCGGAGCCGTGCATCGACTTCGGGTCGAGGTTGCCCTCGAACTCGCGGAAGATCTGCGCGTAGGACTTGCCGACGATGTTGGCGAGGACGTTCAGGCGGCCGCGGTGCGCCATGCCGATGACGACCTCGTCCAGGCGGGACTCGGCGGCGGAGTCGATCACCGCGTCGAGCAGCGGGATGACGGACTCGCCGCCCTCCAGCGAGAAGCGCTTCTGGCCGACGTACTTCGTCTGCAGGAACGTCTCGAAGGCCTCCGCGGCGTTCAGCCGGCGCAGGATCCGCAGCTGCTCCTCACGCTCCATCTTGGCGTGGGGGCGCTCGACGCGGTCCTGGATCCACTTGCGCTGCTTGGGGTCCTGGATGTGCATGAACTCGATGCCGGTGGTGCGGCAGTACGAGTCGCGCAGCACACCGAGGATGTCACGCAGCTTCATCATCGACTTGCCGGCGAAGCCGCCGACCGCGAAGTCGCGCTCCAGGTCCCACAGGGTGAGGCCGTGCTCGGTGATGTCCAGGTCGGGGTGCTTGCGCTGCTTGTACTCCAGCGGGTCGGTGTCGGCCATGACGTGGCCGCGGACCCGGTAGGAGTGGATCAGCTCGAAGACGCGGGCGGCCTTGGTGACGTCGTCGTCGTGGCTGGCGTCGATGTCCTTGAGCCAGCGGACCGGCTCGTAGGGGATGCGCAGCGCCTCGAAGATGCCGTCGTAGAAGCCGTTCTCGCCGAGCAGCAGGTTGGCCACCTGGCGGAGGAACTCGCCGGAGGCGGCGCCCTGGATGACCCGGTGGTCGTAGGTCGACGTGAGCGTCATGACCTTCGAGATGCCGAGCTTGTTCAGGGTGTCCTGGCTGGTGCCCTGGAACTCCGCCGGGTAGTCCATGGAGCCGACGCCCATGATCACGGACTGGCCGGGCATCAGGCGCGGCACGGAGTGGACGGTGCCGAGGCCGCCGGGGTTGGTCAGGGAGACCGTGACACCGGTGAAGTCGTCCATCGTCAGCTTGCCGTCGCGGGCACGGCGGACGATGTCCTCGTAGGCCTGCCAGAACTCGAAGAAGTTCAGCGTCTCGGCCTTCTTGATGGCGGCCACGACGAGCTGGCGGTCACCGTTCGGCTTGACCAGGTCGATGGCCAGGCCGAGGTTGACGTGCGGCGGCTTGACGAGGGTCGGCTTGCCGTCCTTCTCGCCGAACGACCAGTTCATCGACGGCATGGCCTTGATGGCCTGCACCATCGCGAAGCCGATCAGGTGCGTGAAGGAGATCTTCCCGCCCCGGGCGCGCTTGAGGTGGTTGTTGATGACGATGCGGTTGTCGAACAGCAGCTTCACCGGGACGGCGCGGACCGAGGTGGCGGTCGGCAGCTCCAGGGAGGCGTTCATGTTCTTGGCGACGGCGGCGGCCGGGCCGCGCAGCGTGATCAGCTCCGGACCCTCGGGGGCCTCGGCGGGCTTCGCCTTGGGCTGAGCGGGCGCCTGTGCGGGCTGCGCCGGCTTGGCCGGGGCGGGGGCCTTCGCCGCGGGGGCCGGGGCCGCAGCCGGGGCCTGGGCGGGAGCGGCGGCGGGCTTCGGAGCCGCGGGGGCGGCCGGGGCGGCGGCCTGGGGGGCCGGGGCCGCGGGCCGGGCCTGCGGGGCCGTGGTGGGGGTCTCTGCGGCCCCCGTGGCCGCAGTACCCGCCGGAGCCGGGGTGGCAGGTGCACCCGGCTTGTAATCGGCGAAGAAGTCCCACCAGGCACGGTCTACCGAATTCGGGTCCTGGAGGTACTGCTGATAGATCTCGTCGACGAGCCACTCGTTCGCACCGAACGCTGCTGCGGGGTTCTTCCCGGCTTGGTCGTCGGTGGAGATGCTCGAGTTACTGGGGGACTGTGGCGACACGGCGGCAACCGCCCTCTTCCGCTTCACAAGGTGATGGACAGCGGGAATAAAGGCTACGCCTCCCTGGCCGGGAAGGTCAGGTCGAGCAAGGTCATCGTCGCGTAAGTCACATCAAGAATCTTGTTTCAGGGCTTGAAATGGCGGGAAACAAGCGTGGTTCCGCATGCGGGAGGGTGCGCGGGCACGGACCCTGCGCGTCTTCGTTCGACGGGTGCCCGGGCCTGCCCTGATCACACGTGTCCGGCCGCGCCGACCGGCGGCGGACGAGGTGGATCTTGAGGTTCCGCTCGGACTTTACGTCAACTTGGAACGGAAGTCAGTCCCGGAAGAGTGACGATGATCCGGCAGCCCCGCTCGGATTCGGCCACACCGATCCGGCCGCCGTGCAGGTCCACCGCCCACCGGGCGATCGCCAGGCCCAGCCCCGTACCGCCGTCGCTGCCCGGACCGTGCGGCCGGGTCACCGCGCCGCGGTTGAACCGCTCGAACACCCGGTGCCACTCCGACCGGGGGATGCCGGGGCCCTCGTCCAGGACCTCCAGCTCCAGCGACTCCGGCTGCGCCCCGCGCCGCGCCCGCACCGTCACCCGGCCGTGCGGCGGGCTGTGCTTGACCGCGTTGTCGATCAGGTTCGCGACGACCTGGTGGATGCGCTCGGGGTCCGCGTGCGCGGTCAGCTCCGGCGGGGAGACGTCGAGGTGCAGGTGGACGTCCGTGCGCGTGTGGCTGCCGGAGCCGGTGGCCATGCCCGCGCGCGCCGAGGCGACCATGTTGGCCTCCTTCAGCACGCCGGACAGGTACGGCCACACCTCGAACCGCCGCAGCTTCAGCGGTACGACACCGTTGTCGAGCCGGGACAGGTCCAGCAGGGTCTCCACCAGCCGGCCGAGCCGCTCGGTCTGCTTCAGGGCCGTCCGCATCGTCTCCGGATCGGCCTGCGTGACCCCGTCGACGATGTTCTCCAGCACCGCACGCAGCCCGGCGATCGGGGTGCGCAGCTCGTGCGAGACGTTCGCGACGAGCTCCTTGCGCTGGTTGTCCTGGGCTTCCAGCTCGTCGGCCATGACGTTGATCGTCTGGGCCAGGTCGCCCAGCTCGTCCCGGCGGTTCTCGCGCACCCGGCGGGTGTAGTCGCCCTGGGAGATGGAGCGCGCCACCGCGTTCATCTCGTCCAGCGGCATGGTGAGCGAGTGCGCCACGAACTGGGTGATCAGCAGGGTGGCGATCATCGAGAAGACCGTGATGAAGCGCAGCTCCGTCTTGGTGTGCACCGCCACGATCGACAGACCCGTGGTGATCAGCACCGAGATGACGACCAGCACACCCAGCTTGGTCTTGATCGAGAACGGGCGCACGCCGCCCCAGGGATCCTCGCCGAGGGTCCCGGGGCTCCTCCGTGCGGTCTGGCGCCCGCCGCCGCTCATGAGGTCGGCGTCTCCAGCGCGTAGCCCACGCCGTGCACCGTGCGGATCCGCTCCGCGCCGATCTTCCGCCGCAGCGCCTTGATGTGGCTGTCGACCGTGCGCGTGCCGGAGGCGTCCGCCCAGTCCCACACCTCGGCCAGCAGCTGCTCCCGGGAGAGCACCGCGCGCGGGGTGTTCGCCAGGCACACCAGCAGGTCGAACTCGGTGGGCGTCAGGTGGACGTCCTCGGACTTCACCCGCACCCGGCGCTGCGCGTGGTCGATCTCCAGCTCGCCGAGCCGCAGGATGCCGGAGCGCGGGGTGGTGGCGGCCAGCGCGGCCCGCTCCACCCGGCGCAGCAGCACGTGCACGCGTGCGGCCAGCTCCCGCATCGAGAACGGCTTGGTCATGTAGTCGTCGGCGCCCACGCCGAGCCCGACCAGCATGTCCGTCTCGTCGTCCCGCGCGGTCAGCATCAGCACCGGCACCGGCCGCTGCGCCTGCACCCGCCGGCACACTTCGAGCCCGTCGAAGCCCGGCAGCATGATGTCGAGGATCAGCAGATCGGGCTGCCATGCCTCGGCGGTGTCGACCGCGGCCGGACCGTCGGCCGCCGTTTGCACGAGAAATCCCTCGGCGCGGAGCCGGGCCGCGATGGCGTCGACGATCGTGGGGTCGTCCTCGACGACCAGCACCCGGCGCTGTGCGCCCGGGGTGGTCGTCGCCGCGCCGCTCTGGGAGGTATGTGTCTGCTCCATCGCCCGCCCCTGTTGTTGCTTTCCGGAATCAGTGGGGTGATCCCATGTCTGCGTTTGACGCTTGAATGATCGGCGTCAGGGCAGCACATTACGGTGACCGACCGTGCTGTCGCTATCCAGGTCGGACGGCGAGGTGGACGGCGTCCGGAACGCCCCGGGCAACCGGCACCTCTTCGGTACGCACCTGCTGGAACCCGGCATTCCGCAAGCTTCCTTCAAATTCCGGAGAGGGCTCGGCCGACCACACCGCGAGCACCCCGCCGGGTTTCAACACCCGTGCGCAGGCGGCGAGTCCGGCCGGCGAGTAGAGGCTGTCGTTGTCCTCGGTGACGGTCCATCCGGGCCCGTTGTCGATGTCGAGGCACAGCGCGTCGAACGTGTCGGATGTCTCATTGACGTACCGCACGAGATCCGCTTCCACGATCGCGGTGCGCGGATCGGCGAGCGCGCCGGCGGACACCTCGGCCAGCGGTCCGTCCCGGTGCCAGCCGATGACGGCGGGTTCCCGCTCCACCACGGTGATCCGCCCCCACCGCGGGTCGGCGGCGGCATGGGCGAGCGAGAACCCCACGCCCAGCCCGCCGATCAGCACCTCGGGCGCCGGCCGCCCGTCCAGCGCGGCACGGGCCGCGTCGACCAGCAGCCGCTCCGAGCGGCCGTCCGAGGTGTCCATCAGGAAGCAGCCGTTGGCGATGATCTGCAGCAGCGCACCGTGTCTGCGCAGCACCACCTCGCCGTACGGGCCGTCGCGCCGGTCCAGGACCACGGGAGTGTCGTACACGGCAGTCATGACCCCATCCTGCTGGAACGGGGCCCGGTGTTCACGGGAATTGCGCAGGACACCCACGGACGGGTGGTCCGTGCCGGGGCCGCGAGCGCCCGGCGGGTGAGAGGTCGCCGTGAATCCGCTCCGGTGTGGCGTCGGTCATGGACAGCGCCGCGGCGAGCACGAAGGGTGGGGCGCGACGGAAGGAGCGCCTCACCGTGGAACGGAGCACGACGGGCCCCACGCCGGACGCGTACCCGCCCGCGCCGGGCACGCCCCTTCCGGACGGCGCGGCGGCCGTCCCGGCCCCGGTCCTCGCGGGCCTGCTGGACGGCATGCCCCGCCAGCGCGCCGCCACCGCGGCGCTGCCCGCCCCGCGGACCCACCGGCCCCCGCCCCGCCCCTGGCACCTGCTGCCGACCCCCGCCGGCACCCCGTTCACCCTCGGCTACGCGGCCCTCCTGGCCGTCACCTCCCTGATCGCGGCCCACGCCGACCCCGGCCTGGTGCACACGCTCCACCAGGGCTCCAGCACCGACGTGGCCCACCTGGTGCGCACCCCCGTGCTCGTGCTGCTGGCCAGCGCGCTGTGGATCGCGGGCGGCGTCCTCACGCCGTACACGGTTGCGTTCCTGCTCGTGCTCACGGCGCTGGAGCGGCGGATAGGGGGAGCGCGGGCCGCCTGCGTCTTCCTGGCCGGCCATGTCCTGGCCACCCTCGCCACGGAGGTCCCGGTGGGCCTCGCCGTCCTGCTGGGCCACCTGCCCGACACCTCGCTGCACCGCCTCGACTACGGCATCAGCTTCGGCGTGGCCGCGAGCACCGGCGCCCTGACGGGCCTCCTGCGCCCCTGGCTGCGCTGGCCGTTGCTGACCCTGGCGGCCGGCGGGCTGCTCAGCGACCTGCTGGCCTACGCGGACCCGCTGACGAACTGGGGCCACGTCATCGCCCTGACGACGGGTGTGGCGACCTGGCCGCTGGTCCGGCGGTGGCAGCGGTCGGCCCCAGGCGGCCGCGTCCCCCCAACGGCCTGCGGCCGCTTGCGTTTCCGCAGCTCAAGCCCGTCGGCCCAGGTGATCGCTCAGAGCGAACAGAGCCCCGGGAACAATAGACCCCGCCAGAACATTGAGTCGGCATAGCTCAAGTTGACTGCCGAAGGGGAGATCATGGCTGCTGAGTCACCGGCGTTCACGCTGAACCTGCCCGTGCTGCCGCTCGACGACGAGGTCGTGCTGCCCGGCATGGTGGTCCCGCTGGACCTGAGCGACGCCGAGGTGCGGGCCGCGGTGGAGGCCGCCCAGGCCGCCGCCCGCTCCGAACCCGGAAAGCCCAAGGTGCTGCTGGTGCCGCGCATCGACGGCACGTACGCCAAGACCGGCGTCCTCGGCACGGTGGAACAGGTCGGCCGGCTCGCCGACGGTGACCCGGGGGCCCTGATCCGCGGTCGCAGCCGCGTCCGCATCGGCGCCGGCACCACCGGACCGGGCGCCGCGCTCTGGGTCGAGGGCGCCCGTGTCGAGGAGACCGTTCCCGAGCCGCTGCCGGGCCAGGTCGCGGAACTGGTCAAGGAGTACAAGGCGCTCGCCACCACCTGGCTGAAGAAGCGCGGCGCCTGGCAGGTCGTGGACCGCGTCCAGGCCATCGACGACGTGTCGGCGCTGGCCGACAACTCCGGCTACTCGCCGTTCCTGACGACCGAGCAGAAGGTCGAACTGCTGGAGACCGCCGACCCGGTGGCCCGGCTCAAGCTCGCCACCCAGCAGCTGCGCGACCACCTCGCGGAGCAGGACGTGGCCGAGACCATCGCCAAGGACGTCCAGGAGGGCGTCGACAAGCAGCAGCGCGAGTTCCTGCTGCGCCGTCAGCTGGAGGCCGTCCGCAAGGAACTGCGCGAGCTCAACGGCGAGAAGGAGGGCGAGGAGTCCGACGACTACCGCGCCCGCGTCGAGGCCGCCGACCTGCCGGAGAAGGTCCGCGAGGCCGCCCTCAAGGAGGTCGACAAGCTGGAGCGCGCCTCCGACCAGTCGCCCGAGGGCTCCTGGATCCGCACCTGGCTGGACACCGTCCTGGAGATGCCCTGGAACGAGCGGACCGAGGACGCGTACGACATCCAGGGCGCGAAGGCCGTGCTGGACGCCGAGCACGCGGGCCTGGACGACGTGAAGGAACGCATCACCGAGTACCTGGCCGTGCGCAAGCGGCGCGGCGAACGGGGCCTGGGCGTCATCGGCGGCCGGCGCGGCGGTGCCGTGCTCGCGCTCGTCGGCCCGCCCGGTGTCGGCAAGACCTCGCTGGGCGAGTCCGTCGCGCACGCCATGGGCCGCACGTTCGTCCGCGTCGCCCTCGGCGGCGTCCGGGACGAGGCCGAGATCCGCGGTCACCGCCGCACGTACGTCGGCGCGCTGCCCGGCCGGATCGTGCGCGCGATCAAGGAAGCCGGTTCCATGAACCCGGTGGTCCTGCTGGACGAGATCGACAAGGTGGGCTCCGACTTCCGGGGCGACCCGGCCGCCGCCCTCCTCGAAGTGCTCGACCCGGCGCAGAACCACACCTTCCGGGACCACTACCTGGAGGTCGAGCTGGACCTGTCCGACGTGGTCTTCCTCGCCACCGCCAACGTCCTGGAGGCCATCCCGGAGGCGCTCGCCGACCGTATGGAGATCGTCCGCCTGGACGGCTACACCGAGGACGAGAAGGTCGTCATCGCCCGGGACCACCTGCTCCCGCGCCAGCTGGAGCGGGCCGGCCTGGACAAGGCCGAGGTCACGCTGGACGAGAGCGCGCTGCGCAAGCTCGCCGGCGAGTACACGCGCGAAGCGGGCGTGCGGACCCTGGAGCGGTCCATCGCACGGCTGCTGCGGAAGATCGCGGCCCAGCACGAACTGGGCCAGCGCGAGCTGCCGTTCACCGTCACCGACGGAGATCTGCGCGGGCTGATCGGCCGTCCGCACCACGTTCCCGAGTCCGCCCAGGACCCGGCCGAGCGCCGTACGGCCGTCCCCGGCGTGGCGACCGGCCTCGCGGTCACCGGCGCCGGCGGCGACGTGCTCTTCGTGGAGGCGTCGCTGGCCGACCCGGAGACGGGCGGGGCGGGGCTGACCCTGACCGGCCAGCTGGGCGACGTGATGAAGGAGTCGGCGCAGATCGCGCTGAGCTTCCTGCGCAGCCACGGCGCCGAGCTGGAGCTGCCGGTGGCCGACCTGAAGGACCGGGGCGTGCACATCCACTTCCCGGCGGGCGCGGTGCCCAAGGACGGCCCGAGCGCGGGCATCACGATGACGACGGCCCTCGCCTCGCTGCTCTCCGGCCGCCTGGTCCGCACGGACGTCGCCATGACCGGCGAGGTCTCGCTGACCGGCCGGGTGCTGCCCATCGGCGGCGTGAAGCAGAAGCTGCTCGCCGCCCAGCGCGCCGGGGTGACCACCGTCATCATCCCCAAGCGCAACGAGCCCGACCTGGACGACGTCCCGGCCGAGGTGCTGGACAAGCTCGACGTCCACGCCGTGACCGACGTCCGCCAGGTGCTGGAACTGGCGCTCGCGCCCGCCACGAGCGACGCGGCGCCGGAGGTTCCGGTGGCGGCGTGACGGACGCCACCGGATGAGGGAAGGCCCGGGTCCCGTGAGGGAGGCCCGGGCCTTCGCCCTGTGCGCGTGCCGGTCACGGCGCGCTCAGCGACTGCTCCGCCCAGACCGTCTTGCCGATCCGGTCGTGCCGGGTGCCCCAGCGCTCGGCGAGCTGGGCGACCATCAGCAGTCCCCGGCCGCCCTCGTCGAAGATCCGGGCCCGGCGCATGTGCGGGGTGGTGTCGCTGGCGTCGTAGACCTCGCTGATCAGCGTCCTGCCCTGGCGGATCAGCCGCAGCCGGATGGGCGGCCCGCCGTAGCGGATGGCGTTGGTGACCAGCTCGCTGACCATCAGCTCCGTGGTGAACGCGGCCTCGTCCAGGCCCCACGCGGACAGCTGGTCGGTGGCGTACCGGCGGGCCAGGGAGACGACGCTGGGCTCGTCCGACAGCTCCCAGGAGGCGACCAGGTCCTCGTGCAGGGCCCGGGTGCGCGCCACCAGCAGGGCGATGTCGTCGTCGGGGCGGTGGCTGAGCAGGTCGGTGAGGATCCGGTCGCACACCGACTCCAGCGAGGGCGCGGGCCGGCCCAGCGCGACGGACATCTTGTCCAGGGCCTCGTCGATGTCGTGGTCGCGGGCCTCCAGCAGTCCGTCGGTGTAGAGCGCGAGCAGGCTGCCCTCGGGCAGTTCCGTCTCCAGCGCCTCGAAGGGCAGCCCGCCGAGCCCGAGCGGCGGCCCCGCGGGCACGTCGAGGAAGCGGACGGTGCCGTCCGGGGTGACCACGGCGGGCGGCGGGTGCCCGGCGCGGGCCACGGAACAGCGGCGGGCGACGGGATCGTAGACGGCGTACAGACACGTGGTGCCGATGCCGCCGGCGGCGTCGGCGCCCGGGTCCGCGCTGCCCTCCTCGGCGGCCAGCCGCAGCACCAGGTCGTCCAGGTGGGTGAGCAGCTCGTCGGCGGGCAGATCGACGTCGGCCAGGGTGCGCACCGCCGTGCGCAGCCGGCCCATGGTGGCGGAGGCCCGCATGCCGTGCCCCACCACGTCCCCCACGACGAGCGCCACCCGCGCCCCGGACAGCGGGATCACGTCGAACCAGTCGCCGCCCACGCCGGCCCGGGTCGCGGCCGGCAGATAGCGGGTGGCGATCTCCAGGGCCTCCTGGTCGGGCACCGTGTGCGGGAACAGGCCGGGTCGCGGGGCCTCGCCGGTGGTGCCGGGCCGGGGGCCGCCGCGGGCCTGCTCCATGCCGGCGGCCGCCTTGGCGGTGAACTCCTCCGCGAGCCGCAGGTCCTCCGGTCCGAAGGGGCCCCGCCCGCCGTGCCGGCCGAACAGCGCCACGCCGAGCGTGCTGCCCTCGACGAGCAGCGGGACCGCCAGCAGGGAGCGCGTCCCGGACGCGCGCAGCCACGAGGCGCCCGGGTCCAGCGCCGCCCACTCGGCCACGGCCGGGTCCGCCAGGTCGTACAGCACCGGGCGGGCCGCCGTCAGACACCGGGCGGGCGGCGAGTCCGCCGGACAGACGATCACCTCGCCGGCACCGGCACCGGGGCCGGTGCGGACGCCGCCGCCGGGCCCGCCGCCGTCCGGGACCGCGCGCAGGGCGGCGCGGCGCAGGACCACCCGCTCCGGCGCCCGGCCGGCGGCCTCGGCGGCGGTCCACGGGGAGTCCAGCAGGTCCACCGCCATGAGGTCGGCCAGCCGGGGGACCGTGACCTCGCCCAGTTCCCGCGCGGCGCGGGTCTGGTCCGCCGCCGTGCCGACGGGCGCGCCGGACCCGCCCGCGGTCTCCCGGGCCGGCTCCGGCACGGACAGGCAGACGGCCCGTACCCGGCCGCCGGCGTCCTTCAGCGGGGTGAGGACGATGACCCGGCCGAGCTCCGGGCCGAGCCGGCCGCGCGTCTCCTGCGCCTTGCCGCGCTCCAGCACCCGCCGCATCGCCCGGTCGGCCTCCTCGCTCACGGCGCCCGGCACGATGTGGGTGAGGCGCAGTCCGCGGACCGCCGCCTCGGGCAGCGCGAGGGCGTGTTCCATCCGGCGGTTGGCGCGCACCAGGCGCAGGTCGGCGTCGAAGATGGCCAGCGGAAAGGGGGACTGCAGGAACGTCCACTCCTCCAGCGGCTCGCCGCGCGGCGGCTGCGTCCGGGCCGTCACCGCGCTCACCACGAGCCAGTCGGCGGCGCCGGTGCGCGAGGTCCGGCGGTGGGCGAGCACACCCAGTTCCAGGAGCCCGCCGTCCCGGTGGCGCAGCGGGACGGTGCCGTTCCAGCGGGTACGGCCGGCCAGTGCCCGCCGCACCGCCGTGCCGTCGGCGGCGAGCAGCGCGGTGGCGGGCCGGCCGAGCACCGCCGGGGAGTCGTAGCCGAGCAGCCGTCGCGCGCCCTCGCTCCAGCCGGTGAGGATGCCCCGCTCATCGATGGTGGCCGTGGCCGTGTACGTCGACTGTCGCTCCATCGCCGCTCATCTCGCCCTTGCTCGGCAGGCTCTCCTGTCCAGCTTGATCCCGGGCGGCGCGGAGCACCAACGCGGACACGGCGACCCCCGCCGTCCGGCGGGGGCCACCGCGGAGCCATCGGCCTCCGGCGGTCAGCCGAGGGCCAGGGCCTGCACCCGGTCCAGGGCGCCGTTGAACTTGTCGTGGTCGCCGACCGTGGGGCCGGAGGAGGTGTACTGCCACATCGTGTAGTACGACCATCCCGCCGGCAGCGTCCCCGGGTCGGAGGCGTAGCGGGCGATCCACAGCGGGTTGTTCACGGCGAAGCCGCCGTAGTTGCCGGTGCACTGGGTCCACCAGCTGGTGGCGGTGTAGATGACCGGGTAGCGGCTGGTGCGCGCCTTGTACGTGTTGATGAAGTCGGCGATCCAGCTCACCATCTGGCTCGCGGTCTTGCCGTAGCAGGCCGCGCCGTACGGGTTCCACTCGATGTCGAGCGCGCCGGGCAGCGTCTTGCCGTCCCGGGACCAGCCGCCGCCGTGGTCCACGAAGTAGTTGGCCTGGGTGGCGCCGCTGGTGGTGTCCGGGGTGGCGAAGTGGTACGAGCCGCGGATCATGCCGACGTCGTAGGAGCCGTTGTACTGCTGGGCGAAGTACGGGTTCGTGTAGTACGTGCCTTCCGTGGCCTTCGTGTACGCCCACCGGACCCCGCTGTTCCACAGGGTCGACCAGGCGACGTTGCCCTGGTAGCCGGAGACGTCCACGCCCTCGGTCTGGGTGACGTCACCGGTGCTGGGCGTGCCGTCCTGGCCGTCGTGGGCGAGGACGCCCATGCCCATGTGGGCGGAGCCGCGGCTGGGTGTGCTCGCGGCCTGGGCGGAGGTGAGCGGAAGCGTGAGGGAGAGCGCCGCGAGCAGGGCCGTGAGGAGGACGGCGAGGGGGGAGACGGGGCGGGTGGAGACGGAGCGGGTGGAGCCGGGTCTGAGCACGGGCATGACGTGCCTCCGGGGAGTGGAGTGGGGGAGTGACGCGGGGGTGACGCGGGAGAAGCGAGGTGGGGACCGCGACACCGACCGTCGGCCCACTGGCGTGGGCATGCCATTAACGACGTGCTAAGAAGCTACGCACGTAGATACGGCGTGGGAAGGGGGTCCGGACGACGCCGTTGGTCTACGCCTGCGAAATACTGGCAGAGCTGCGGCAATGACGACTTTTGACGGAAACTTTCAGGATCGCGAAACCGAGCAGGGGTGCTGACGTGCACGAGGACGGAAGCGGCGGCGCGCACGGCGCCGTCGGGCAGATGACGCCCAGTGGTGCAGACCAGGAATTCCTGGCGCTGGAGCGCGAGTTGACCGTGCTGCTCCGGCGCGCCCGGGCCAACCAGGGCGAGATGGCCCGGGAGGTCCACCCCGACCTGGAGTCCTCCGCGTACGGCCTGCTCATCCGGCTGGACGAGCTGGGCGGCCAGCGGGCCACGGAACTCGCCGGCTACATCGGGGTCGGCAAGGCCACCATGTCCCGCCAGCTGCGCGCCCTGGAGGACCTCGGCCTGATCGCGCGCGAACCCGACCCGGCCGACGGCCGCGCCTGGCTCGTCACCCTCACCGACGAGGGCCGCCGCCGCGTCGGCACGGTCCGCGAGGCCCGCCGCGCCCGCTACGTCCGCCAACTCGCCCACTGGGACCGCCACGAGGTCGCCGAACTGGCCCGGCTGCTGCACGAGCTGAACGGCGTGATGGCGAAATAACGGCACCGCGGGACCCGGCTCCGCGGAAGGGATCGGCTCGGGCGCGTGGCCCGGGTGCGGCGAAGGGCCCGGCTCGGGCGAGGCCCGGCGTGGTGAGGGGTCCTGCTGGGGCCTGTGGGCCTGGTGCGGCGAGCCGGGCTGGCTCGGGCGTTTGGGCCAGATGCGACGGGGCGGCTTGGCTCGGGCTTGCAGGCCTGATGTGACCGGACGGCTTAGCTCGGGCTCGTGGGCCCGATGTGACCGGTTCGGCTCGGCTCGGGCGTCCCGCGGCGCCCCGCCCACGGCGCGCCCGCCCCGCCCACGGCGCGCCCGCCCCGCCCACGGCGCGCTCGCCCCGCCCACGGCGCGCTCGCCCCGCCCACGGCGCGCTCGCCCCGCCCACGGCGCGCTCGCCCCGCCCACGGCGCGCCCGCCCCGCCCACGGCGCGCCCGCCCCGCCCACGGCGCGCCCGCCCCGCCCACGGCGCGCCCGCCCCGCCCACGGCGC